>NZ_POWM01000033.1:0-215 GCF_002928365.1 Pantoea sp. ICBG 985 | reverse complement strand
ACGGCTGTAGCGGTTCATATCACCTTACCGTCGCTTTTCGCAGATTAGCACGTCCTTCATCGCCTCTGACTGCCAGGGCATCCACCGTGTACGCTTAGTCGCTTAACCTCACAACCCACAGGCGTTTATCTGTCTGCCGTAACGGCTGCGCGTAAAGAATGCGTCGTTGCGCGGTGCTCGCCATGCTCACGTACTTCAGTACGCTCCGCTGGCTG
>NZ_POWM01000032.1:0-248 GCF_002928365.1 Pantoea sp. ICBG 985 | reverse complement strand
AAGGGTCCTGAAGGGACGTTGAAGACGACGACGTTGATAGGCCGGGTGTGTAAGCGCAGCGATGCGTTGAGCTAACCGGTACTAATGACCCGTGAGGCTTAACCTTACAACGCCAGAGGCGTTTTGGGCCGAGAGACAGAAAGAATTTTCAGCTTGTGACGGAAAAATTAGCGGAAACGAAAGATTTTGCGCTGAGGCAAGGCGCCGGACGAGACGGTACGAGGGAGCATACAGAAGTATGTGACTGA
>NZ_POWM01000031.1:0-255 GCF_002928365.1 Pantoea sp. ICBG 985 | reverse complement strand
CCTTCCGGCACCGGGCAGGCGTCACACCGTATACGTCCACTTTCGTGTTTGCACAGTGCTGTGTTTTTAATAAACAGTTGCAGCCAGCTGGTATCTTCGACTGGCCTCGGCTCCGGGAGCAAGTCCCCTCACCTACGCGCCAGCGTGCCTTCTCCCGAAGTTACGGCACCATTTTGCCTAGTTCCTTCACCCGAGTTCTCTCAAGCGCCTTGGTATTCTCTACCTGACCACCTGTGTCGGTTTGGGGTACGATTT
>NZ_POWM01000030.1:0-255 GCF_002928365.1 Pantoea sp. ICBG 985 | reverse complement strand
AGGTGGTCAGGTAGAGAATACCAAGGCGCTTGAGAGAACTCGGGTGAAGGAACTAGGCAAAATGGTGCCGTAACTTCGGGAGAAGGCACGCTGGCGCGTAGGTGAAGGGACTTGCTCCCGGAGCCGAAGCCAGTCGAAGATACCAGCTGGCTGCAACTGTTTATTAAAAACACAGCACTGTGCAAACACGAAAGTGGACGTATACGGTGTGACGCCTGCCCGGTGCCGGAAGGTTAATTGATGGGGTTATCCGCA
>NZ_POWM01000002.1:0-719304 GCF_002928365.1 Pantoea sp. ICBG 985 | reverse complement strand
ACGGGAAAAGTCGTGGTGTGCGCGGCGATGAAGAAGCTGCTGCAGCTGGCTTATGGCGTGCTGAAATCGGGTCGTCCGTTCGATGCCGAAATATGTCTTGCCAGGTAACCGGCAAGACGGTATCTACAGTGATACGGACTCAAGTGTTACCCATGTGGCCGGTTTATATTCTCATCGTCCCAGTTGTCGCCCGGATTGTAGGGTGCGCATTAATGCGCACCTGGAGGTTCACGCAAACGCCCCCAGCTGAACGCCACCGCCTGCCTCAGCCCGCTCTCCAGCGTCTCCCACCACAAATCACCTGCGTGCGGCCTCTCGCTCTTATCGGCACGCTCTTATGACGCAAGCCATGACTTTTGCCGCAAACCTGGTTACCATCGCCGCAACCTTTTGCGACGAAAAATGGCAGCGAAATGAAATTTGTCTCTTTTAACATCAACGGTTTGCGCGCACGCCCTCATCAGCTGGCGGCGCTGGTTGAACAGCATCAACCGGATGTCATCGGCCTGCAGGAAACTAAAGTGCACGATGATATGTTCCCGCTGGAAGAGGTCAGCAAGCTGGGTTACAACGTGTTTTATCACGGCCAGAAAGGCCATTACGGCGTGGCGCTGTTGACCAAGACGCAGCCGGTGGCAGTTCGACGCGGTTTTCCTGATGACGGCGAAGATTCCCAGCGACGTCTGATCATGGCAGAAATTCCCAGCCCGATTGGCGATATCACCGTCATCAACGGTTACTTCCCGCAGGGGGAAAGCCGTGACCATCCCATCAAGTTCCCGGCCAAAGAGAAGTTTTATCGCGACCTGCAAAGCTATCTTGAGCAGCAACTGGCGGCCGACAAGCCGGTGCTGATCATGGGCGATATGAACATCAGCAGTACCGACCTGGACATTGGTATTGGTGAAGAGAACCGCAAGCGCTGGCTGCGCACCGGCAAATGCTCTTTCCTGCCGGAAGAGCGCGAGTGGATGGACCGGTTGCTGCAGTGGGGACTGGTCGATACGTGGCGTGAGAAAAACCCGGAAACCGCCGATCGCTTCTCGTGGTTCGACTATCGCTCAAAAGGATTTGATGACAACCGCGGTCTGCGCATCGATCTGCTGCTGGCCAGCCCACCGCTGGCATCACGCTGCATCGACAGCGGCATCGACTACAACATTCGCAGTATGGACAAACCGTCCGATCACGCGCCGGTGTGGTCCAGCTTCAAGCTGTAACTGAACAGCGTGGCGCCTGCGCGCCACGCCCGCTTACTTAATGATTTTCCAAATCAGCGGATTGGTGCCCAGCACTTTTTCGTCACGCGCACACTGCAGCAGTACGCCTTCCGCTTTCACCACTGCGCCTTCGGAGTAGCTGCGGTTTTCATAGATACAGCACTGCAGGCAGTTGTTCTGCTGGCGATTCTGCCCCTGGGTCCACACTTCCGGCGGCATATCCACCACCACATCGGTATTGCCCATTCGCGCGGGCTCCGGCTGGCGATTAGCCAGCGCGGCATGGCTGCACAGCAGCAGCCCACTCAGCAACAGCGTTGCGTAACGCATTATTCCGTCTCCTTCGTTTTGCGCCGGGGCGTTTTGCCTTTACTGCGCGTCTTCGCTCCGGTCGCGGCTAATCCACGAAAAGCCTGCAGCGACGGCCTCTGGCGCGCCTCACCGATCAGTCCGATCAAGGTACTGACCAGCGGCTGCATAAACTCATCATAGCGACAGGCTTTTTCACTGATGCGGGTAAGCGTTGACTCCCAGTGCGCCGTCATATCCGGCCGCGCGGCCATCTCAGGTAACGCATGAATCAGCGCCCTGCCCGCCTCGGTTGAGTGAATATAGCGACCTTTTTTCACCAGAAATGTACGGCGGAACAGCAATTCTATGATGCCGGCACGCGTCGCTTCCGTTCCTAAACCATCGGTCGCACGCAGCACTTTCTTTAATTCTTTATCCTGCACAAAGCGGGCAATACCGGTCATGGCCGACAGCAGCGTGGCGTCGGTGAACGGCCGCGGCGGCTGAGTCTGCTTCGCCAGCACCTCACCACGCTCACACAGCAGCTCATCGCCTTTACTCACCACCGGCAGCGGCGTGCCGTCATTCTCTTCATCGCACTCTTTGCTGCCCAGCAGCGCACGCCAGCCGGCTTCAGCGAGAAAACGCGCTTTGGCAACGAACCTGCCACCGCCGATATCGAGGTCGATGACGCATTTGCGAAATACCGCGTCGGGACAAAACTGCATCAGATACTGGCGCGCAATCAGACCGTAAATATTGGCTTCATTGTCGCTCAGGTTCACCTTGCTGGCGCGCGCCGTAGGAACGATGGCATGGTGCGCATCCACTTTTTTATCGTCCCAGCAGCGATTTTTCTGATCCGCATTGAAATCCGCCGGCAGCGATACGTCCGGCTGATGCGCCTGAATGGCGTTCAGCACCGCATGACGTCCGGCAAAATGTTCGTCCGGCAGATAGCGGCTGTCCGAACGCGGATACGTGATCAGCTTATGGGTTTCATACAAACGCTGACAGCAGTCCAGGACCGTCTGGGCACTCAGGCCAAAACGCTTCGCCGCCTCGATTTGCAGGCTGGAGAGGGAAAACGGCAGCGGCGCCGTTTCTGACTCCCGCTTATCGTTGTAGCCGGTAACCCACGCCGGTTTGCCGTTGATACGTTCAAGCACGTGGTCAGCGAGAGGACGATGCAACAAACGGCCCTCGTCATCCTGCCACGGTTCACAGGCATCGCTGGGGATCCAGCTGGCAACGAAGCGCTCCTCTTTCGGGGTGACAATGTGCGCTTTAACTTCGAAGTAATCCTTCGGCACAAAGTTTTCGATCTCTTCATCGCGCCTCACCACCAGTCCCAGCACCGGCGTCTGTACGCGTCCCACCGAGAGCACGCCGTCGTAACCGGCGTTGCGGCCCAGCAGCGTCCAGGCGCGCGTCATGTTGATGCCATACAGCCAGTCAGCGCGCGCCCGGGCCAGCGCCGAGACGCACAGCGGAATGAATTCACGGTTCTCGCGCAGACGGCTCACCGCGCGCTCGACCGCCGCAGGGTTGAGGTCATTAATCAGGCAGCGCTGCACCTGCTGGCGCTTTTCAGCCGGCAGCTGCAGATAATCGAGCACTTCGTCGACCAGCAGTTGTCCTTCGCGATCCGGGTCACCGGCGTGCACCACCACGCTGGCCTGCTGCAGTAAACCCTCGATCACTTTGAGCTGCTTCGCCACCGACGGGCGCGGCTGCAGGCGCCATTTGTCCGGGATGATGGGTAAATCCGCCAGATTCCAGCGCGCATAGCGGCTGTCATAGCTGTCAGGCTGCGCCTGCTCCAGCAGATGCCCGACACACCAGGTCACAACCTGGTCATTACCACAGGCAATATAGCCGTCGCCACGTCGATGCGGTTTGGGTAGCACATCGGCGATGGCGCGTGCCAGACTGGGTTTTTCAGCAATAAACAAACGCATGAATGGCGTCGTTCCTTTACGTCAGGTGACTACAGTAATCAGTGGATGGGCGTGGTCGGCCGGCAGTAGCGAGCCAATTGCCGTGGCCTCAACGCCAGCCTGCGCGGCGCACGCGCGAAACGCCGCAATAGCGTCAGGCTGTACCGCCACCAGCAGTCCGCCGGAAGTTTGCGGATCGCACAGCAGTGCGCGCGTGGCCCCATCCATGGCAGAAATGTGCTCGCCGTAGCTGGCGAAGTTGCGGCTGGTGCCGCCCGGCACCGCGCCGGCCGCAATGTACTGGTCCACGCCGGGCAGACGCGGTACCTGTGCGGCCTGCACGTGCGCGCGCAGGCCGGAGCCCAGACAGATTTCACTCAGATGCCCCAGCAGACCAAAGCCGGTGACATCGGTCATGGCGCTGACGCCGGGCAGTTTAGCAAATTCCGCCCCTGCGCTATTGAGCTGGCACATCACCTGCGCCGCCAGCGTCTGATGCTCCGCACGCAGCAGCCCTTTTTTCTCTGCGGTAGTCAGAATACCGATGCCGAGCGGTTTGGTGAGAAACAGCTCGCAGCCCGCCTGCGCGGCGCTGTTCTTTTTTACGCGCGCCACGTCAACGATGCCGGTAACGGCAAGGCCAAAAATCGGCTCCGGTGCATCGATTGAGTGGCCACCCGCCAGCGTGATGCCGGCCGCCTGGCAGGCCGCGCGACCGCCTTCAATCACCTGCTGTGCCACTTTCGCGTCCAGCACATTAACCGGCCAGCCGAGAATAGCGATAGCCATGATCGGTTTGCCGCCCATGGCGTAAATATCACTGATGGCGTTAGTGGCCGCGATACGGCCAAAGGTGTGCGGATCGTCAACGATGGGCATAAAGAAGTCAGTGGTGCTGACCACCGCCGTGCCGTTGCCAAGATCGTACACGGCAGCATCGTCACGGGTTTCATTGCCGACCAGCAGTCGCGGATCGTGAAAGGCAGCCAGTTCGCTGTGCAGAATGGTCTCAAGCACCTGAGGTGAAATTTTACAGCCGCAGCCAGCGCCGTGGCTGTATTGCGTCAAACGAAGTGGTTCGCTCATGGCGGGTTCCTTGTGCGCTGAACAGAGAGGGCTATGTTAGCCTGGCTGCCCGCTGCTGGTAAGCGCTGTCGCCGCTAAGCGCGATCTTTCGCACAGCGACTGTGCAATCAGTGTCGTTGCATGCACCTTGCCGCAGAAACCCGCTGCTGTCTGTCAGAAATAACTGACAAACGCCTCGCTGTCGGGCGCAACCACGGTGGTATTGGCTTTCAGCTGCGGCGTACCGAGGTAGAGGAAACCCACAATCGCATCCTGTTCGCGGCAGCCAAAGGCGGCGCGTACCTGCGGATGATCGGTCCATGGCCCGCTGCGCCAGATGCCGTTAAAGCCCTGCGCGACGGCCGCCATTTGCATCGCCATCACCGCGCAGCCAGCGGACACGACCTGCTCCCAGCGCGGCACTTTGGCGGAGGCTTCGCAGTGCGCGACAACGGTAATGATCATCGGCGCGCGGAACGGCGACGTCCGGGCCTTCTCAATGGCTTTGTCATCCAGCTGGCTGTCGCGTGCGGCCTGCTCCAGCAGATGGCTGAAGCGTTCGCGCCCCTCATTTTCAATAATGATGAAGCGCCACGGCTGCAGCGTGCCGTGATCCGGTGCGCGCATACCCGCGTGCAGAATATTCTGCAGCACCTCACCGGCCGGTGCCGGCTCGGTCAGGCGCGACGCCGAACGACGGTTTACCAGTAATTCGAGTGCATCCATCTTGATTCTCCCGTGATTAACAAAGCGTGGGCTAATCCTGGCACAGCGCGATCTTTTGTAACAGTCTGGCGCGATTTCCTGCTGACTTTTCGCACGCTGCTCTTTAGGATGAACCCGACATCGGGGCAGACCGCATACCGGCTGCCCTGGCTACGTGAATATGGAGAGTTTATGCGCACATTGTGGCGAATTATTGCTGGCCTGTTCCGCTGGAGCTGGCGGGTGCTGAATTTTATCCGGGAATTTATCCTGAATCTGTTCCTGATTGTGTTAATTCTGGCCGGCGTCGGCATCTGGCTGCAGTTATCCAGCGCCAGCAGCAGTGAACCAGTGCAGCAGGGTGCGCTGAAAGTCGATCTGAGCGGCGTGCTGGTGGACAAACCGTCGGTCAGCAATCGTCTGAGCCGTATCAGCCGCCAGCTGCTGGGTGCCAGCAGCGATCGTTTGCAGGAAAATTCGTTGTTTGATGTGGTCGATGCCATTCGTCAGGCAAAGAGCGATAAAAATATCACCGGCATGGTGCTGGATCTGCGCGATTTTGCCGGCGGCGATCAGCCTTCGCTGCAGTACGTGGGTAAGGCGCTGCGCGAATTCCGCGACGCGGGCAAACCCATTTTTGCCCTCGGCGACAGCTATAGCCAGGCGCAATACTATCTCGCCAGCTACGCCACGAAGGTCTATCTGTCGCCGCAGGGCACGGTAGATCTGCACGGTTTCGCCACCAACGGCCTGTATTACAAATCCCTGCTGGATAAGCTGAAAGTCAGCTCACACGTGTTCCGTGTCGGCACCTATAAGTCCGCGGTTGAACCTTTCCTGCGCGATGATATGTCGCCGGAAGCGCGCGATGCTGATGGCCGCTGGGTCGGCCAGCTGTGGCAGAACTACCTCAACACGGTGTCCGCCAACCGGCAAATCACGCCGCAGCAGCTGTTCCCGGGGGCGGCGGGCATCATCAGCGGCCTGCAGGCCGTTCAGGGCGATACCGCTAAATATGCCCTGGATAACAAACTGGTGGATGTGCTGGATTCGCGCGCTGCCGCCGATCGCGAGCTGGTGAAAACCTTTGGCTGGGATAAAGCCAGCAATGACTACCGCAACGTCAGCATCTATGACTACAACGTCAAACAACCGACGCAGCAGGATGGCAACATTGCGGTGATTCTCGCCAGCGGCGCCATCATGGACGGCGAAGAGAGCGCCGGCAACGTCGGTGGCGACACCACCGCTGCGCAAATCCGTGACGCCCGCCTCGACGACAAAATCAAAGCCATCGTGTTGCGCGTCAACAGCCCGGGCGGCAGCGTAACGGCCTCTGAGGCCATCCGCGAAGAGCTGGCGGCGGCGCACGATGCCGGCAAGCCGGTGGTGGTGTCGATGGGCGGCATGGCGGCATCGGGCGGCTACTGGATCTCCACGCCGGCCGACTACATCGTTGCTGCGCCGAGCACCCTGACCGGGTCGATCGGCATCTTCGGCGTGATCAATACGGTGGAGAACAGCCTGAGCAGCATCGGCGTGCACAGCGATGGCGTTGCCACCTCGCCGCTGGCGGATGTGTCTACCACCAAAGCGCTGCCGACTGAAGTGCAGCAGCTGATGCAGCTGACCATTGAAAATGGTTATCGCAACTTTGTCGGTCTGGTGGCGGCGTCACGCCATAAAACGCCACAGCAGATTGATGCCATTGCGCAGGGTCACGTCTGGACCGGTAGCGATGCCAAAGCCAACGGGCTGGTGGATGCGCTGGGCGACTTCGACGATGCGGTAGCCAAAGCCGCCGAGCTGGCGAAGGTCGCGAAACCTGAACTGAGCTGGTATCAGGACGATCCGGGGATGATCGACCTGCTGCTTAACCAGATGAATGCGTCGGCGCAGGCCGTGCTGCCGGCCGCGCTGAAAGTGTGGCTGCCGGCACCGGTCAGCGAAGTGATGGGCGCGCTGCAGGCGCAGCCGGGCCTGATGAATAATCTCAACGATCCGCAAAACCGTTACGCGTTCTGCCTGACCTGCGGCAACGTACGCTAATCTTTACAGCCCGGCCGCTGGTCGGGCTGCTTTTCCCCGCTAATCCCCTTATACTGCGCGTTTTACGGCAAGTCTGAGTCCATTCATGCAAAAGAAAAATATCTATGTAGCCTACACGGGCGGGACCATCGGTATGCAACGCTCCGCGCAGGGTTACATTCCGGTCTCTGGCCATCTGCAGCAGCAGCTGGCGATGATGCCAGAGTTTCACCGTCCGGAAATGCCGGATTTTACCATCCACGAATACCACCCGCTGATTGACTCCTCGGATATGACGCCGCAGGACTGGCAGTCAATCGCTGACGACATCCAGCTGAACTACGATCGCTATGACGGTTTCGTCATTCTGCATGGCACCGATACCATGGCGTTCACCGCGTCGGCGCTGTCGTTCATGCTGGAGAACCTGGCCAAGCCGGTGATCGTCACCGGGTCGCAGATCCCGCTGGCCGAGCTGCGCTCAGACGGTCAGCAGAACCTGCTGAACTCGCTGTACGTCGCGGCCAACTATCCGATTAATGAAGTGGCGCTGTTCTTCAACAACACGCTGTTCCGCGGTAACCGCACCACCAAAGCCCACGCCGACGGCTTTAATGCGTTTGCGTCACCTAACCTGTCGCCGCTGCTGGAAGCGGGCATCCATATTCGCCGTCTCAATACGCCGCCGGCACCGCGCGGCAGCGGTGAGCTGATCGTCCATCCGATCACGCCTCAGCCGATTGGCGTGGTGACGATTTATCCGGGCATCTCTGCCGACGTGGTGCGCAATTTCCTGCGTCAGCCGGTCAAAGCGCTGATTCTGCGCTCTTACGGTGTGGGCAACGCGCCACAAAACGCCGAGTTTCTTGCCGAACTGCAGCAGGCCAGCGAGCGCGGCATTGTGGTGGTGAACCTGACGCAGTGCATGTCCGGCAAGGTCAACATGGGCGGTTATGCCACCGGCAACGCACTGGAACACGCCGGCGTGATCAGTGGTTTTGATCTCACCGTCGAGGCCACCCTGACTAAACTGCACTTTTTGTTAAGCCAGAACCTCACCAGCGCTGAAATTCGTGCCAAAATGCAGCAGAATTTACGTGGCGAACTGACCGAAGACTGATACGGAGCAAAATCCCATGAAGCGGGCATTGATAATCATCGATATTCAGAACGATTTTTGCCCCGGCGGCCCGATGGCCGTGCGTGAAGGTGACCAGACGGTTGCCGTTGCTAATCGCTATGCACGCGAATTCCGCGCGCGCGGTGAATGCGTGGTGGCGTTGCAGGACTGGCATCCGGCCAATCACGGCAGCTTTGCCTCGGTCTCTGGCGAGCCGGTGTATACCCTCGGTGAACTGAATGGCCTGGCGCAGATCTGGTGGCCGGATCACGGCGTGCAGCACTCACAGGGCGCGGATTTCCATCCGGATCTCGATCGCAGTCTGATTGATGCGGTGTTCCATAAAGGCGGCGATGTGGATGTGGATAGCTACAGCGCCTTTTTCGATAACGGGCACCGCCGCAAAACCGAGCTCGACAGCTGGCTGCGCGAGCGCGGCATTACTCACCTGGTGATGCTCGGCCTGGCGACCGATTACTGCGTCAAGTACAGCGTGCTGGATGCGCTGGAACTGGGATATCACGTTGAGGTGGTGCAGGAAGGCTGCCGTGGCGTCAATCTCAATCCGGACGACAGCGAGATCGCGATCGCGCAGATGCAGGCGCAGGGTGCGGTCATTATCTGAAAATCAGGGCTGGAACTCTCCAGCCCTGCAGCCGGTTAATGCAGGTTGATGCGCGTCACGTCGGACTCGATTCCCCACTCTTCCTTCAGCTGTTTTTTCGACTTCATCACCATCTCGCCGCCTTTACCAATGGTCATGTGCTGCGGTTCGTCGTTATGGCGCGCCTGCCACAGCATCACCAGCTGCAGGCAGTTATCTTTCTGATCCTGCGTCAGCGCCACGCCGTCTGGCCACTTGCCGGTTTCCACCGCGCTGGCGAGGCGATCGTAGACTTCCGGCGTCATCGCCGCCAGCATTGCTTCCAGTTCCTGCTTCATGCTCAGCCCTCGTGCTGATTGCCCTGCTCGTCGGTAAAGTTCAGCGACGCTGAGTTGACACAATAGCGCTCACCGGTTGGCTGCGGGCCATCCGGGAAGACGTGGCCCAGATGGGCGTCGCAGTTACCGCAGCGGATTTCGACGCGGTGCATACCGTGCGAGTCATCTTCCAGATAGCGGATAGCTTCATCGTTATACGGCTGGTAAAAGCTCGGCCAGCCGCAGCCGGAGTCATACTTGGTTTCGGAGAGAAACAGCGGTGCGTTGCAGACCAGGCAGTGATAGATACCCTCCTGCTTGTTGTGCAACAGCGCGCCGGTGAAAGGCGGTTCGGTTCCACGATGCTGAGTGACGTAGCGCTGCATTTCCGACAGCTGGGCAATTTTTGCCTCGGGTGCGGTGTCTTTAGCCATTTTGAGTTCCGGAGTGTCATTCTGTAAAAATCGTCTAGTATTCTAACAAACGAACAACATCTTCCGGGTCTTTTTTCGTGCGGATGCTTTTGCCCCGACCAGCACTGCGCAATTTTGTGATGACGATCACTCTTTGCAACAGTCATCCCTTTTTAGTCTGCATTCGGCGTAAGATAGGTGCGCAATAAGGGCGCTGCGCAAGCGTTTGCGCACCCAATTATTCCTGGCGCTGGAATTGACCTGTCGCAACAATTGACACGATTCCGCTTGACGCCTGGTAAGGTTTTTGTAATTTTACAGCCAACCTTTTATTCACTAACAAATAGCTGGTGGAATATATGACTATCAAAGTAGGTATCAACGGTTTTGGCCGTATCGGTCGCATCGTTTTCCGTGCTGCTCAGCAGCGTTCTGACATCGAAATCGTCGCGATCAACGACCTGCTCGACGCCGATTACATGGCTTACATGCTGAAGTATGACTCTACACACGGTCGTTTCGACGGCACCGTAGAAGTGAAAGATGGCGCGCTGATCGTTAACGGTAAAAAAATCCGTGTTACCGCTGAGAAAGACCCGGCTAACCTGAAATGGGACGAAGTGGGCGTTGACGTTGTTGCTGAAGCAACCGGTATCTTCCTGACCGACGAAACCGCACGTAAACACATCACTGCCGGCGCGAAGAAAGTGGTTCTGACTGGCCCGTCTAAAGATGACACCCCAATGTTCGTTCGTGGTGCCAACTTCGACAAATATGCCGGCCAGGACATCGTGTCTAACGCTTCCTGCACCACCAACTGCCTGGCACCGCTGGCTAAAGTGATCAACGACAAGTTCGGTATCGTTGAAGGTCTGATGACCACTGTTCACGCCACCACCGCCACCCAGAAAACCGTTGATGGCCCGTCTCACAAAGACTGGCGCGGCGGCCGCGGTGCAGCACAGAACATTATCCCATCTTCAACTGGCGCAGCGAAAGCAGTAGGTAAAGTTCTGCCAGAGCTGAACGGTAAACTGACCGGTATGGCGTTCCGCGTACCGACGCCAAACGTGTCTGTGGTTGACCTGACCGTCCGTCTGGAAAAACCAGCGTCTTACAAAGACATCTGTGCAGCCATCAAAGCCGCTGCTGAAGGTGACATGAAAGACGTGCTGGGCTACATCGAAGACGACGTGGTTTCTACCGACTTCAACGGCGAAACCCTGACTTCCGTGTTCGACGCGAAAGCCGGTATCGCTCTGAACGACAACTTTGTGAAACTGGTTTCCTGGTACGATAACGAAACCGGTTACTCCAACAAGGTTCTGGATCTGATTGCACTGGTTGCTGCTAAGTAAGCTAACCGGCTAAACAGACAAGGGGTGACTTCGGTCGCCCCTTTTTTTTCGATTGGATGAGAGAAGGTCTGACAATGCACAATTCGCTCTTTAACTTGCCCGTGGTGACGCAGATCACCCCTTACCTGTCGCAGCGTCAGATGGGTGAATTATCGATTCTGGTGATCAGCCATCCGAAAGTGCGCGCCGCCATTGCCCTGCAGGGTGCGCACCTACTGGCATGGCAACCGGCCGGTCAGCAGCCCGCCATCTGGCTCAGCGACAAGACGCCATTCGTCAGCGGAAAAGCCATTCGCGGCGGCGTGCCGGTCTGCTGGCCGTGGTTTGGTCCGGCAGGTGAACCTGCGCATGGCTTTGCCCGCAATCAGCCGTGGACGCTGACGGCGCATGATGAGAACGAAGATGCGGTCATGCTGACGTTCACGCTGGAAAGTAATGCACAAACGAAAAAACTGTGGCCGCACGACTTCACACTGCTGGCGCGCTTCCGCATTGCTGAACACTGTGAGATTGAGCTGGAAGCCTGGGGCGATTATGAAGCCACTGCCGCGCTGCACAGCTATTTTCAGGTGGCGGACATTGCGCAGGTTGAAGTCAGCGGGCTCGGCAACAGCTACATCGATAAGGTGCAGGACAGTGCCATCGGCAGCGCAGCGGACGGGAAACAAACTTATCCCGATCGGGTTGATCGCATTCATACCGCAGCGGAAGACTGCAGCGTGATCCACGATCGCGCCGGTAAACGCCAGATTGAAGTCTATCACCATTATCAAAGTGACGTTGTCACCTGGAATCCTGGCCCGGCACTGTCCTGCAGCATGGCCGATATGCCTAATGATGGTTATAAAACCATGGTATGCGTGGAGACGGCGCGGATTAGCAAACCGATGAAAAGTGCCGGAGAAACCCCTGCCCGCCTTGGCGTCACGCTGAGAATCCGCAATAAGTAATGCTGAACGGCGCGCACGCGCCGTTTACACCACATCCAGCGCCAGTTTATGCTGCGGCGGCGGAAAGGCGCGATCCAGCAGCGCCAGCTCATCGCTGGTCAGGATGATATTCAGGGCCGCCGCATTCTCCTGCACGTGCGCCACGCTGCCCGCCTTGGGAATGGCCATTACGCCCGGCTGGCGAATCACCCAGCTCAACAGCAACTGAGCGATGCTGATGCCCTTCTGTTGTGCAATCTGCTGCAAAGTCGCATCGTCAAACAGCGCCTGACGCAGCCGTCCGGCCTGCGCCAGCGGACAGTAAGCCATGACGGGCGTATGGTGCTGCTGACAGAGCGGCAGTAAATCGAATTCAATACCGCGTGAAGCCAGATGGTACAGCACCTGATTAGTCGCGCAGCCCATCCCTCCGGCTTCACTCCACAGCTCCTGCAGATCGTCGCTATCAAAATTGGAGACGCCCCAGTGGCGGATTTTGCCCTGCTGCTGCAGCGTTTGCATGGCGCGCACGGTCTCCTCCAGCGGCACATTACCGCGCCAGTGCAGCAGATAAAGATCGAGATAGTCCGTCTGCAGACGGCGCAGACTGCGCTCACAGGCGTCAATCGCATCGACCTCACCGGCGTTCCACGGGTAAACTTTTGATACCAGCCAGGCTTGATCGCGCCGTCCGCGCAGCGCAGCGCCGACCACCTCTTCCGCGCCGCCTTCGGCATACATCTCAGCGGTATCGATCAGTTTCAGTCCGGCGTCCAGTCCAGCCTGCAGCGCAGCGATTTCCTGCGCCCGCTGTGCCGGATTCTCGCCCATATACCAGGTGCCCTGGCCGATAGCCGGTAACGGCGTATCCTCATTGAACTGAATTGTCTTCATCTCACCTCCCGTTGCGCCATTACGGGGCGCAATATTGGTGCAGGGTAACAAAAACGCCTCATTATGAGGCGTTCGTGCGGTCATCAGAAGCTGTAGCTGACGCCGGTCCACAGCGTAAACTGACCGTCTTTATCTACCATTGGACTGTCTTTAATTTCGCTGGCGAAACGGGTGTAACGGCCTGACAGGCTGGCGTTCCAGCTCTCACTGATCTGGTAGCTGGCGTTCATCTCGACGTAAGGCGACCAGCTGTCGTCCGGGTGATAGCGATCGATGCCGGTACGCGCGCTTTCGTGGCCGGAAACGCCGTAGTAATAGCGGTTTTGGTTGGCACTGTTCCACATTGCGCCAATGCCCGGTGTCAGGCTGAACGCGCCGAAATCAAAGCGGTACAGGTAGGTCAGGTCCCAGATCATGCCGTTGCTGTTATTCAGCACATCGCCCAGCAGCGCGGTACGCACAATTCCCCAGTCAGCAACGTGACGATAAGTCGCGCCGGCCATCAGCGTCATGCGACGCTTGTCCAGCCCTTTCATATCGCCCAGATCGTTATCTTTCGGGTCATACTGCTGCGGCGAGCCCAGCAGCGTTAACGACAGCTGATTCTGCGGGTCTTTCCACAGGTAATAACCGCCCTGCAGGCTGCGGAACCAAAAGTTTTCCCCCTCATAATTGATGACCGGGATCGGCAGATAACGGTCCTGGCCGCCGCGGTACGGCGACTGGGCATAAATAACCGAAGCCCCAAGTGACACGGGTTCAGCGTAAGTGCTGAACGCCGCAAAATAGCAAGGACACATCAGAGCAAGCGCCTTAAGTTTGAAATGGTTCACAATTTATTCATTCCATTAATATAACAATCACACGCAGAGTCTAACCAAATTTTGCCACTGGTTTAACTTTTAATGTTGATTTCCTTTTTATCCTGTCAGAAGTGTCTGAGACGCAGCGCACCTGTTGCCGCAAGGGCGTGACGGCCTTAGCGCTTATGAGACTTTGTTATTGATATATCGCTAAATAAGGAGAAAAGACGGAGCAATTTTTCTGATTGCCTTCTACAGTAAAAGTAAGACGAGAATTTTTTGTACGAGCAGAGTAACCATAAGAATTGTGAATCCCGATAAAAAATCGTCAGGTTGGCATAAGGGTTGCTGTACTCAATAAAGAATATCTTCCGGGAGCTGCAAGAGCATCTTATTACGCTCCTTTACCTGTGCTAAAAACGAAAGGACGGGCATCGCTATGAATATATTCGATCACTATCGTCAGCGTTATGAAGCTGCCAAGGACGAAGAGTTCACACTGCAGGAATTCCTCACCATCTGTAAGCAGGATCGCAGTGCATACGCCAACGCGGCAGAACGACTATTGATGGCCATCGGTGAGCCTGTGATGGTCGATACTGCCCAGGAGCCTCGCCTTTCCCGTATCTTCTCGAACCGCGTCATCGGACGCTACCCGGCCTTTGAAGAGTTTTACGGTATGGAGGAAGCGATTGAGCAGATCGTCTCCTACCTGAAACACGCCGCACAGGGGCTGGAGGAGAAGAAACAGATTCTGTACCTGCTCGGCCCGGTGGGCGGCGGTAAATCCTCGCTGGCCGAACGACTTAAAGCGCTGATGCAGCGCGTGCCAATCTATGTGCTGAGTGCCGACGGTGAACGCAGCCCGGTCAATGACCATCCGCTGTGCCTGTTTAATCCGCAGGAAGACGCCAATATTCTGGAAAAAGAGTACGGCGTACCGCGGCGTTACCTCGGCACCATCATGTCGCCGTGGGCGGCAAAACGGTTGCATGACTTTGGCGGCGACATCACCCGCTTCAAAGTGGTGAAAGTGTGGCCGTCGATTCTGGAACAGCTGGCTATCGCCAAAACCGAACCGGGTGATGAGAACAACCAGGATATTTCAGCGCTGGTGGGTAAAGTGGATATCCGTAAGCTGGAAAACCACGCGCAGAACGATCCGGATGCCTACGGCTATTCAGGTGCGCTGTGCCGCGCCAACCAGGGCATCATGGAATTCGTGGAGATGTTCAAAGCACCCATTAAAGTGCTGCATCCGCTGCTGACCGCCACTCAGGAAGGTAACTATAACGGTACCGAAGGGATTTCCGCCCTGCCGTTTAACGGCATCATTCTGGCGCACTCCAACGAATCAGAGTGGGTGACATTCCGTAACAACAAAAACAACGAAGCTTTCCTTGACCGCGTATACATCGTGAAGGTGCCATACTGCCTGCGCGTGTCCGAGGAGATCAAAATTTATGAAAAACTGCTCAACCACAGTGAGCTAACCACCGCGCCTTGCGCACCCGGCACGCTGGAAACGCTGGCACGTTTCTCGATTCTGTCGCGCCTGAAAGAGCCAGAAAACTCCAGCATCTACTCGAAGATGCGCGTCTATGACGGTGAAAGCCTTAAAGACACCGATCCGAAAGCGAAATCGTGGCAGGAGTATCACGATTACGCCGGGGTGGATGAAGGCATGAACGGCCTGTCGACCCGCTTCGCATTTAAGATTCTGTCACGCGTGTTTAACTTCGACCATGCCGAAGTAGCGGCTAACCCGGTACACCTGTTTTACGTGCTGGAGCAGCAGATCGAGCGCGAGCAGTTCCCGCAGGATCAGGCGGAGAAGTATCTGGAACACCTGAAAGGCTATCTGATTCCGAAATATGCGGAGTTCATTGGCAAAGAGATTCAGACCGCTTACCTCGAATCCTATTCGGAGTATGGTCAGAACATCTTCGACCGCTACGTCACTTACGCGGATTTCTGGATTCAGGATCAGGAGTACCGCGATCCGGATACCGGCCAGCTGTTTGATCGTGAATCACTCAATGCCGAGCTGGAAAAGATCGAGAAACCTGCCGGGATCAGTAACCCGAAAGATTTCCGTAACGAGATTGTCAACTTTGTGCTGCGCGCACGAGCGCAGAATAACGGACGCAATCCAAACTGGACCAGCTACGAAAAACTGCGCACGGTGATCGAGAAGAAAATGTTCTCCAACACCGAGGAGTTGTTGCCGGTGATTTCGTTCAACACCAAAACATCCACGGACGAACAGAAAAAACACGACGATTTTGTCGATCGCATGATGGAAAAAGGCTATACCCGCAAGCAGGTGCGTCTGCTGTGTGAATGGTATCTGCGCGTGCGCAAATCGTCATAATCGACAGCGGTAAGCTGCGCGGCATCCACATGCCGCCTGAGGAGGCCGGACCCGTTCCGGCCTGGCTTACAGCGTAGTTTGGGGGAATTTATGGCCTATTTCATCGATCGGCGTCTTAACGGCAAGAATAAAAGTGCGGTCAACCGGCAGCGCTTTTTGCGCCGTTATAAGTCGCAAATCAAACAGTCGATCTCCGAGGCCATCAACAAGCGTTCGGTCACCGACGTGGAAAGTGGCGAATCGGTGTCGATTCCTATCGACGACATCAACGAGCCGATTTTCCATCAGGGGCGCGGCGGCAGTCGTCATCGCGTGCATCCGGGGAACGACCACTTTGTGCAAAACGACCGCATTGAGCGGCCGCAGGGCGGCGGTGGTGGCGGCAGCGGTCAGGGCAATGCCAGCCAGGACGGAGAAGGTCAGGACGAGTTCGTGTTTCAGATATCGAAGGATGAGTACCTCGATCTGCTGTTTGAAGACTTAGCGCTGCCTAACCTGCGCAAAAATCAGCATCGCCAGCTCAATGAGTACAAAACTCACCGCGCGGGCTTCACCTCGAATGGCGTGCCGGCCAATATCAGCGTGGTGCGCTCGCTGCAAAACTCGCTGGCGCGAAGAACCGCCATGACCGCAGGCAAGCGTCGTATGCTGCACGAACTTGAAGCCACACTGAGCGAAGTCGAAAACAGCGAGCCGGCGCAACTGCTGGAAGAGGAGCGGCTGCGTAAAGAGATTGCTGAACTGCGGGCGCGCATTGAGCGCGTGCCGTTTATCGACACCTTTGACCTGCGTTACAAGAATTTCGAGAAGCGGCCTGAACCGTCCAGCCAGGCGGTCATGTTCTGTCTGATGGACGTTTCCGGTTCGATGGACCAGGCGACCAAGGATATGGCGAAACGCTTCTATATCCTGCTCTATCTGTTCCTTAGCCGGACTTACAAAAACGTCGATGTGGTGTATATCCGCCACCATACTCAGGCAAAAGAAGTCGATGAACAGGAGTTCTTCTACTCGCAGGAGACCGGCGGCACTATCGTCTCCAGCGCGCTTAAGCTAATGGACGAAGTGGTGAAAGAGCGTTATGACCCGTCGCAGTGGAATATCTATGCGGCGCAGGCCTCGGACGGCGATAACTGGGCGGATGACTCACCGTTGTGTCATGAAATTCTGGCGAAGCATATTCTGCCGGTGGTGCGCTACTACAGCTACATTGAGATTACCCGACGGGCGCACCAAACCCTGTGGCGCGAGTATGAGCATCTGCAGGCGATGTTTGATAACTTTGCCATTCAGCACATCCGTGAGCCGGAAGACATCTACCCGGTATTTCGTGAGCTTTTCCATAAACAGGTCGCTGAAGCCTGAGTTTACCAGCCGGTCACCGACCGGCTTTTTCTTTCCCCCGCCCGGCTTAACCCCTCTGAAAACCCTGCTGTTTTTCTGTGCGGATTTAACCTTCTATGGGATAGCGCGCCACAGAATGAAAAAATGTGCAATTAACCGCTGACAAGCTATTGATAAGGCATTATCTTTTCACCTTGTCTGTGTGAATTGCCCGCAATTTGCTTTTTTATGCCCCGCCGCAGGAGAACGCCGTTGAATGCCAGCATGATTTACAGTTTGTTCATTATTGGTTCCGTGCTGGTCGCAGCAAGTATTCTGCTGAGTTCCTTCTCGTCGCGTCTCGGTATCCCGATTCTGGTGATCTTCCTGGCGCTGGGGATGCTGACCGGCGTGGACGGCATCGGCGGTATTGCCTTTGATAACTATCCGGTGGCCTATCTGGTGTCCAACCTGGCGCTGGCGATTATTCTGCTCGACGGCGGCATGCGCACCAAGGCCAGCTCGTTCAAGGTGGCGCTTGGTCCGGCGCTGTCGCTGGCCACCGTTGGCGTGATGATTACCGCCGGCCTCACCGGTCTGGCTGCCGCCTGGCTGTTTAAGCTCGATCTGATGCAGGGCTTCCTGATTGGCGCCATTATCGGCTCAACCGACGCCGCAGCGGTGTTTTCACTGCTGGGCGACAAAGGGCTTAACGAGCGCGTCAGTTCCACGCTGGAGATTGAATCAGGCAGCAACGATCCAATGGCGGTGTTTCTTACCATTACGCTAATCGACATGATCCAGCAGGGGCAGAGCGGCCTGAGCTGGATGTTTGTGGTGCATCTGGTGCAGCAGTTCGGCCTGGGCATTGTGCTCGGACTGGGCGGCGGCTGGGCGCTGCAGCAACTGATCAACCGCATCAGCCTGGCACAAGGGCTCTATCCGCTGCTGGCGCTGAGCGGCGGCATCATTGTGTTTGCCCTGACCACAGTGATGGAAGGCAGCGGCATTCTGGCGGTCTACCTGTGTGGTTTCCTGCTGGGCAACAGCCCGATTCGTAACCGCCACGGCATTCTGCAAACTTTCGACGGTATGGCCTGGCTGAGCCAGATTGGTATGTTTATCGTGCTTGGCCTGCTGGTGACGCCGTCTGACCTGTGGCATATCGCGCTGCCGGCGATGATTCTCTCACTGTGGCTGATTCTGGTGGCGCGTCCGCTGTCGATTCTGGTCGGGCTGCTGCCGTTTAAAGGCTTTACCGGACGTGAACGCATCTTTATCAGCTGGGTAGGCCTGCGCGGTGCGGTGCCGATTATCCTCGCGGTGTTCCCGATGATGGCCGGGCTGGAGAATTCAAAACTCTACTTCAATATCGCCTTCTTCGTGGTTCTGGTATCTCTGATGCTGCAGGGCACGTCGCTGGGCTATGCCGCTAAACGGGCTAAGGTGGTGGTACCGCCGACCGCATCGCCCATCAGCCGCGTCGGGCTGGATATCCATCCGGAAAATCCGTGGGAGCAGTTTGTTTATCAGCTCAGCGCCGACAAATGGTGCGTTGGCGCCGCGCTGCGCGATTTGCAAATGCCGCGCGAAACGCGCATTGCCGCCCTGTTCCGCGATAACGCGCTGATGCACCCCAACGGCAATACGCGTCTGAAAGAGGGTGACGTGCTGTGCGTTATTGGCCGCGAGCGCGATTTGCCGGCGCTGGGCAAAATGTTCAGCCAGACGCCGCCGGTGGCGCTGGATCAGCGCTTCTTTGGTGACTTTATCCTTGATGCCGAGGCGCGCCTGCGCGATGTCGCGCAGATCTACGGCCTGGAGCTCGATGAAGAGACCAACGATCAGCAGTCGCTCGGCCAGTTGATTATGGGTCTGCTCGGCAGCACGCCAGTGGTGGGAGATCAGGTCGAGTGGAACCAGCTGACGTGGACGGTGGCGGAAAAAGAGGATAACCAAATCGTCAAAATCGGGGTGCGCGTGCGGGAAGAGAAGGAATAATCTGAGGCCGTATCGCTCGTAAACTGCGTGTCAGCGTCTATGATCACTATTCCACCCAGCAAACGGGAGAAGATGATGGGACACGTGGTGAAGATTGGTCGTTACGAGATCGTCGATGCAGTAATGGATGCGGAGAAGCTGGATACCGTCGGCATCCCCTGCCATACCAACCCCGGCCTGAGTTATCAGCTCGACGGCTGGGATCATGAAACCAGCGTACCGGCGTGGATTGATGGCGAACCGGTTGATCTGCAAATCGGCCACTATGACAAGCAGCAAGACCGCTGGGTATTGAAAAAACCGGCCTGATATTTTCCTCACCGCCATTCACTTTGACTGGCGGTCATTCCGAAAAGTAGTCTTAAAATAGTCTGTTATTTCATGGCACCTTTTACTTTTATTATTATTTTTCAATAAATTAGCTGACCTGTACTTTAATCAAATATTGTTTTTTCAGACTCTTTCCATATTAACTCTGTCAAATAACTCCTGCATACTCTTAAACGTTGCTGCAGCTTTTCGTGACGTAAATCACGTCTCAAACGGCCCTTTCCATGCAGCGCTTATGGCAGCACTGACTCATATCTCGCTGAATATTATTTTATTTCTGCTTTCAGCGGACGACTCCTGAGCGCGTACTTGATTCTGGTCAGGCCATCTTTTACTTAAGAAAAGAGAGCAGGTTTTATGGCAAGTACATTGGTAATGAACGATGCAACCCGCTCGTGGAGCGGACTGCGCAAAAATCTCATCGCGAAAGTGGCACTCAGCTTTTCGGATTTAATTGCACTGAACCTGGCATTATTTTTATCCGCGGCCACCGTCCAGGGTATTTGGGGAGAACTGGACAGTTTTATTCCGCCGCAGCAAATTGAATACCGCTTTGTCGCACAGTTAGGTCTGTCAGTGCTGTGCACAGCCTGGTTCTGGGTGCGTATGCGCCACTATACCTACCGCAAACCGTTCTGGTTTGAGCTGAAAGAAATTGTCAAAACGCTGTTTGTGTTTTCGCTGCTGGATCTGGCGCTGATTGCCTTTTCCAAATGGGACTTCTCGCGCATGGTGTGGGTGTTTAGCTGGACCTATGCCCTGCTGCTGCTGCCGCTGATGCGCGCCGGCGTGAAGCGTGCCATCAATCGCGCTGGCCAGTGGCAGAAAGAGACCATTATCATCGGCTCCGGTAAAAACGCCATGGAAGCCTACGCAGCGCTGCAGAGCGAGGAGATTCTGGGCTATAACGTGCAGGCGTTTATCTCGCTGGATGATGAGCCTCACCAGGAAAGTGTTAACGGCGTGCCGGTTATTACCTGGAAAGACATCAACTGGCAAACCATGGACCGTGACAACACGCAATTTATCGTCGCCACCGAATTTGAACAGCAGGTGGTGCGCGATAAATGGCTGAAGTTTCTGTCCAAGATGAAATGCCGCTCAATTTCGGTTATCCCTACGCTGCGCGGTGTGCCGCTGTATGGCACCGATATGTCGTTTATCTTCAGCCATGAAGTGATGATCCTGCGCGTCAGTAACAACCTGGCGAAACGCTCCTCGCGTTTCCTCAAGCGCACATTCGACGTGGTGGTTGCCTCATTGCTGCTGCTGTTTCTTGCCCCGGTGTTCGGTCTGCTGTGCTGGATGGTGAAGCGCGATGGCGGGAATGCCATTTACGGCCACGAACGCGTCGGTCAGGATGGCGTGAAGTTTAAGTGCCTGAAGTTCCGTTCAATGGTGACCAACTCACAGGAAGTGCTGCAGAATCTGCTGGCCACCAGTGCCGAAGCGCGCGCTGAGTGGGATCGTGATTTCAAACTGAAGAATGATCCGCGCATCACCAAAATCGGTGGCTTCCTGCGCAAAACCAGCCTGGATGAACTGCCCCAGCTGTGGAACGTGATTCGTGGCGAAATGAGTCTGGTGGGACCGCGTCCGGTGATTGAAGCCGAGCTGGAACGCTACGCGGGCGATGTTGACTACTATCTGATGGCCAAACCGGGCATGACCGGTCTGTGGCAGGTCAGCGGGCGTAACGATATCGACTACGACACGCGCGTCTATTTTGACTCCTGGTACGTGAAGAACTGGGCGCTGTGGACTGACATCGCCATCCTGTTCAAAACCGCTGGCGTGGTGTTGCGCCGCGACGGTGCTTACTGATACCCTCGACGCGATGTCTGCGCTGTGCCGGCAGACATCGCCTTTTCGTTTTAGCCCTTTCTTTTTGGCCGCAGACTCATTACCCTTCTCGCCTGTTTAACAGGACGTTACTGGTTCGTAATGCAAAAGTTTACCCTACTCCTTTTGAGCCTGGTGCTGCTGGCACCGCTGGGCATCGATCTCTACCTCCCCACGCTGCCGCAGATTGCCGACGGTCTTAACAGCCCGGTCAGTCTGATCCAGACCACCATTCCGCTGTTTTTGCTGGTGATGGGTATCGGTCAGCTGGTTACTGGTCCGCTGGTGGATAATTTTGGCCGTAAGCCGATCGCGCTGATCGGCCTCGCGCTCTACATCATCGGCAGCGCAGTGGCCGCAACCGCCACCGTCTGGCCGGTGTTCTTCCTGGCGCGCCTGATTCAGGGCTGTGCGGTATGCTGTAGTGCGGTGGTGGCATTTAGCGGCGTGCGCGATCGGCTGAGCGGCGATGCCGCGGCGCGGGCTTATGGTTTCCTCAATGGCGCGCTGAACATCGTGCCAGCGCTGGCACCGCTGCTCGGCGGTATTCTGGCGGAAGCCTATGGCTGGCGTGCGCCCTTCTGGTTCCTGTGCGGCTATGCGCTGGTGATTTCCGTTATTGTGGTGGTCGCACTGCCGGAAACGCGTCCGGCGGACACGCTGCGCGTTAAAGGGCTGCCGCTGGCGCAGTATGCTGCCATCGCCCGGCAGCCGCGCTTTCTCGCTTTCGCCTTTGCCAACGCGGGCGCGCTCGGCATGGTGCTGACCTACGTTTCGCTGGCACCGCACGTGTTGATGACCGAAGGTGGCCTGACGCCGCTGCAATTCTCCTTTGCCTTTGGCGCCAACGGTTTCTGGATCATGCTGGTGAGTGCCTTCGTCAATAAAACCATTCGTAAAGCGGGCCGCCCGTTTTGTCTCGCCATGGGGTTTGTCACCATGCTGCTCGGTGCGCTGCTGCTGGTGGCGGGGATGGCGCTGTTACCTGCGGCCTGGCAAACCCACTGGTCGCTGTACATGATTCCGGTGGCGATCTCGGTGGCCGGCCTGGCCTTCACCGTCGGTCCGGCCACCAGTTATGCGCTGGAGCCGTATCAGCAGCAGGCGGGTGTGGCGGCGGCACTGCAGGGATTTATTCAGATGGCGGGCGGTGCGGGTGGCAGCCTGGCGATGGTGGCGCTGCCGGTGGCGGAGAAATCAGCGTTAGCGCTGATGATGCTGGTGGGTGCAGCGCTGGCGCTGATCGCCTGGCGCTGCAGTAAGAACATGCGTGGTTCAGTGACGGCGCTTAACTAAGCGTGACCGGGACGCGCGGCGCGAGTGCACACATCAGCTCGTAGCCTACCGTTCCGGCGGCTTTCGCTACCTCATCAATTTTCACCTCGTTGCCCCACAGCTCCACGCGCGAACCGATACCCGCCTGCGGGCAGGGTTCGAGGTCAATCATCATCATATCCATCGAGATCGCCCCAAGCGTTTGCGTGCGGATGCCGTCAACGCTGACCGGCGTACCGGTCGGCGCATGGCGCGGATAGCCGTCAGCATAGCCACAGGCCACAATACCGATACGCTGTGGCGCGGCCGCGTAGTAGCGATAACCGTAGCCAACGCCCTCGCCGGCACCGATCTGCTGTATGCCAATAATTTCACTGCTGAGCGTCATTACCGGCTGCAGACCGGTACTGGCGATATCCTGCCAGTCGCCGCTCGGTGACGCGCCGTAGAGAATAATGCCGGGCCGCACCCAGTCAAAATGCGCCTGCGGATGCCACAGCGTGGTCGCTGAGTTGGCAAGCGAACGCGGACAGTTCAGCCCTTCCGCCGCCTGTTCCACGCGCTGCATCGGTTCCACCAGCCCCTGCGGGTTTTCCGCATCGGCAAAGTGCGCCATCAGCGTCATTTCCCCCACGTTGGGCAACGCACGCAGCTTGTGCCAGGCCGCCTGCGCCTGTTCCGGACGAAAACCGAGACGGTTCATGCCGCTGTTGATCTTCAGATAAACATCGACTGGCGCCGACAGCTGCGCCTTCGCCAGCGCCTGAATCTGCCAGTTACTATGTACGCTGGTGGTCAGGCGATAGCGATCGATCAGCGTCAGGTCATCGGCGTGAAAGAAGCCTTCCAGCAGCAGAATTGGCTTTTTCCAGCCCTGCTCGCGCAGCAGGATCGCCTCTTCCATATTCAGCAGCGCGAAACCGTCGGTCTCCGCCAGACTCTGCCATACGCGGGCAATGCCGTGGCCGTAGGCATTGGCCTTCACCACCGACCAGACGCGCGCGTGCGGTGCCGCCTGACGCACAATCGCCAGATTGTGGCGCAGCGCCTGTTGATTAATGGTGGCACCCGTAGGACGTGACATGTTTTTACTCTCCCTGAAGTATCAGCGCGTCGCGCTGGCATTACGCAGCGGCGATGCCGGGGCCACAAAGCCCGGCAGATAACGCAGCACCGACAAGTCGTCGGCGGCGATGGCCGGTTTACGTCCCGAAATCAGATCGGCCAGCAACTGGCCGGAACCACAGGCCATCGTCCAGCCCAGCGTACCGTGCCCGGTGTTCAGCCAGAGATTGGTCAGCGGCGTGCGCCCGACAATTGGCGTGCCATCCGGCGTCATCGGGCGCAGTCCGGTCCAGAACGTAGCCTGTTCAACATACCCGCCTTCAGGATAGAGATCGCGGACCACCATCTCCAGTGTTTCACGTCGTGCCGGCAACAGTTTGGTGTTAAAACCAACGATTTCGGCCATGCCACCGACGCGAATGCGGTCATCGAAGCGTGTCACCGCCACTTTATAGGTCTCATCCAGAATGGTGGAAACCGGCGCGCCCTGCGGATCTTTGATCGGGATAGTAAGGGAATAGCCTTTCAGCGGATAGACCGGAATCGACACGATGTCTTTCAGCAGCGCCGTGGAGTAGGAGCCAAACGCCACGACGTAAGCATCGGCTTTGATGACCTCATCGCCGCACTTCACGCCATAGATGCGATTGCCTTCGCGCAACAGCTGATCCACCGACGTGTCATAACGGAAAGTGACACCGGCGGCGGCTGCCATCGCCGCCAGACGCTGGGTAAACAGCTGGCAGTCACCGGTTTCGTCATTCGGCAGGCGCAGGCCGCCGGTCAGCTTGTGCGCGGTACCCGCCAGCGCCGGCTCCACACTGTGCAGCTGATGCGCTTCCAGCAGCTCATAAGGCACACCCGCTTCACGCAGCACCGCGATGTCTTTGCTGGCGCTGTCAAACTGTTGCTGCGTGCGGAACAGCTGCAATGTGCCGCCCTGGCGCCCTTCATAGGCGATGCCGGTGCTGCTGCGCAGTGCCTTCAGGCAGTCGCGGCTGTATTCGGCGATGCGCACCATACGGCCTTTGTTTTCCTGGTAGTGACGCATGTCGCAGTTGCGCAGCATGTTCCACATCCACTCCAGCTGGAATTTGCTGCCGTCGAGTCGCACCGCCAGCGGCGCGTGTTTCTGAAACATCCACTTTACCGCCTTGAGCGGCACACCGGGCGCCGCCCAGGGTGCCGCATAGCCGGGCGAAATCTGCCCGGCATTGCCGGCACTGGTTTCCAGCGCCGCGCCGGGCTGGCGATCGATTACGGTGACGTCATGCCCCGCCTGCGCCAGATACCACGCACTGGCTACCCCTACGACACCACTACCCAGAATGACTACGCGCATAAGCCCCTCATCGCGAAAAGCATAATTAACTGGTATCACCATCGGGTTTAGCATAACCCGATGGCTGAACTGATATTACATTCGACCCTTTCATTTCACATGTTTTTCACTTAACTGCACACTGAAATCATGCGGTCGCGCCAAAATCAGAGTTTTTTGTGCCTTAAAAGCGTTAACCAGCGAATTATTATGCGAAAGACAGAGCATCTCACTTTTTTCAGGAGAAAGCGCCGCAGTCATATCGCGCGCTTATAAACAGGATTTAATGCTGCAATTTATCACTCAGATAACACATCACCTTATTAGCTACCAAAGCACGCCTATTATGATGATTTTGTACCAAAAGAATTCGATTGAGTTCCCGCATCGGATAAGCGACAGTGGACTATCATTGAAGTGTTCGCTCAGTTTTTTTGGGCTGTCTTTCTCAGGATGAAGCCTTAAACGATCGTGACAGGTGACACTCTGTTGCCTGCCGCTTGCAAAACAGAGGTGCGCTATGACGACAATGTTTGACGAGCCAACCCGCAACAGCAAACGACTCAGTGACGGTCCCGACTGGACCTTTGAGCTGCTTGATGTCTACCTGGCGGAGATCGACCGCGTGGCCAAAAGCTATGGGCTCGATACCTACCCGCACCAAATCGAAGTGATCACCTCCGAGCAGATGATGGATGCGTATTCCAGCGTGGGGATGCCCATCAATTATGCCCACTGGTCGTTCGGCAAGAAGTTCATCGAAACCGAGCAGCGCTATAAACATGGCCAGCAGGGACTGGCGTACGAGATCGTCATTAACTCGAATCCCTGTATCGCTTATCTGATGGAAGAGAACACCATGACCATGCAGGCGCTGGTGATGGCGCACGCCTGCTATGGCCACAACTCTTTCTTCAAAAATAACTATCTGTTCCGCAGCTGGACCGATGCCAGCTCGATTGTTGATTACCTGCTGTTCGCGCGTAACTACATCTCTGATTGCGAAGAGCGTTATGGCGTGGAAGAGGTCGAGCGGCTGCTGGACTCCTGTCATGCGCTGATGAACTATGGCGTCGATCGCTACAAACGCCCGCAAAAGATTTCGCTGCAGGAAGAGAAAGCGCGGCAGAAAAGCCGGGAAGAGTATCTGCAGAGCCAGGTCAATACGCTGTGGCGCACCCTGCCACGCAAAGAGAAAGAGTTTACTCAGGTCGAGGCGGCGCGCTATCCCTCTGAGCCGCAGGAAAACCTGCTGTACTTTATGGAAAAGAACGCGCCACTGCTGGAGTCGTGGCAGCGTGAAGTGCTGCGCATTGTGCGTAAAGTCAGCCAGTATTTTTACCCGCAGAAACAGACCCAGGTGATGAATGAAGGCTGGGCGACCTTCTGGCACTACACCATCCTGAATCACCTGTACGATGAGGGCAAAGTGTCGGAACGCTTTATGATGGAGTTCCTGCACAGCCATACCAACGTGGTGTATCAGCCGCCGTATAACAGCCAGTGGTATAACGGTATCAACCCGTATGCGCTGGGCTTTGCCATGTTCCAGGACATCAAGCGCATCTGTCAGTCGCCAACCGAAGAAGATCGCTACTGGTTCCCGGACATCGCCGGCTCCGACTGGCTGAAGACGCTGCATTTCGCCATGCGCGAATTTAAAGACGAGAGTTTCATCAGCCAGTTCCTGTCGCCGAAAGTGATGCGGGATTTCCGTCTGTTTACGGTGATGGACGACGATCGCAATAATTATCTTGAGATTGCCGCCATTCATGATGAGGCGGGATATCGCGCGATTCGTCAGCAGCTGTCAGCGCAGTATAATCTGAGCAATCTGGAGCCGAATATTCAGGTGTACAACGTTGACCTGCGCGGTGACCGTTCGCTGACGCTACGCTATGTGCCGCAGCAGCGCGCCCCGCTCGATAAGAGCCGTCGCGATGTGCTGAAGCATGTGCATCGGCTGTGGGGTTTTGATGTCAATCTGGAACAGCAGAACGAAGATGGCAGCGTGGAGCTGCTGGATCGCTGTCCGGCGCGCGGACCGGCGCTTTGAGAGGAAGATAAAACGCGCAGGGTTGCGCTGGACCTGCCGCATCGGCTGCTGCCGGGCCAGGTCCTCGCGCCGCTACGCGGTACCTGCGGCGTTTACGTTACGCCTTACGGACCGGCCGGTATCGGTCATCCTGACCGGCCCGGCCTGATTCCCGCTTCCCACGGGAATCTCCTGGCGCAACGTAAAAGCCTCAGCGCTGCGGATTGCCCTTGCATCAGCCGACGCGTCAGGTCAGTCAAAATTGTGCCCGGCTAAAACCGTACCTGGCAGGGCAAACTTAACGCTTACTGCTCAAATCATCCGGCATGCTTTTCTGCATACTGTGCCAGATTTCACCGCTGCGGCGGCCGTAGTTACGCACGCTGTCGACGATCTGATCCTGCGTCGGCTGTTTGCCACACAGATCCGCCAGCTGACGATAGAAGTTACGCGCCAGTTCACGCGCTTCCGGATTCGAGAAGTAATGGCGGCCAACGCGGGTGTACAGTCCTTTCAGACCGTTGAGAATCAGGCCGTAAATCGGGTTGCCGGAAGCAAAGGCCAGGCCGCGAAACACGCGGTAATCCAGCTCGGTATAGGCTTCAGCCTGATCTTCCTCGCTCAGCGCACTCTCCAGCACTTCACGCGCCTTATCCGGATGATGGCGCAGCGCGCGACTGATAAATATCGACGCGATATTGGTGCGCACTGACAGCAGGTTATCAATTAACTGCGGCACACTGTCGTGGTCAAGACGGGCGAGCGTTTCGAGGATATTAAGACCAGACGTTTCCCAGAAATCATTGACGCGGGTGGGTTTACCATGCTGAATGGTCAGCCAGCCATCACGAGCCAGCCGCTGCAGCACTTCACGCAGAGTGGTGCGGGTCACGCCGATCAGTTCAGAAAGCTCACGTTCAGCAGGAAGAATCGATCCCGGCGGAAAACGGCTGTTCCAGATGCTTTCAATTATGTACTCTTCAGCGAATCCTGCAGGGCTCTGTGCCTTAATCACCATAGCATTTATTTCTCGTTGCTTTCTTTGTCGTAATGGCACTCATCATACCAGAGGGGTCATAGCGGAAATAGCCTGCCAGCGGATTAAAAGCGCGCGCTGGCGCAAAATTCAGCAGCTGCGCAGCGAAATAAGCCGTGGGTTACGCTGCGCTTGCGTGGGCGCTTTTGATGACGTGTGCTAAAAGCCACGATTTTTTGGCGTGGATCAGGGATAAGTCATTTTTATACATGATTTTTTCCCCCTGCCTGGCTGGCACGGGTACGCTTTTGGTTTACACTGCGATGCATTAACGGCTACGGGAAAAGCAATATGTTGCGATACTTGAATCAATGCTCACGCGGACGCGGTGCCTGGTTATTAATGGCCCTGACCGCCCTGGTTTTTGAACTGGTTGCGCTGTTCTTTCAGCACGTGATGGGACTGCAACCCTGCGTAATGTGTATCTATGAGCGTTGTGTGCTGTTTGGCGTCATGGGCGCCGGCCTGGTGGGTGCAATTGCGCCTAAAACGCCGCTGCGCTGGGCAGCCATCGCCATCTGGCTCTACAGCGCTTATGAAGGGGTACGCCTCTCTTATGAGCACACCATGATTCAGCTGCATCCCAATCCGTTTGTGACCTGCGATTTTGCTGCTCGCTTCCCGAGCTGGCTGCCGCTGGATAAATGGCTGCCGGCGGTATTTGTCGCCAGCGGTGACTGCGCCGAACGCGGATGGACTTTCCTGACCTGGAGCATGCCGCAGTGGATGATCGTGATTTTTGCCGCTTATCTGCTGGTGGGCATTCTGGTATTGATTGCGCAACCGTTCAAAGCAAAACGTCGCGATCTGTTTGGTCGCTGAGTCCCAGTCAAACTAAGTCTCAGACAAAACAGGCAGCCGCGGCTGCCTGTTGCATTATCAGCCGTTACGATCCGGCCGGTCTATAATGTGTTCTTCCCAGTCGCGCACTTCACTCTCGCGCACCGCGATGTATCGCACCGAAATACGCTGAGCATGCATCGCCTTCTTCGACCCGGCAATCAGCGGGTGCCACGCCGGCAGCGTTTTGCCCTCCCCTAACAGCCGGTAAGCGCAGGTGCGCGGCAGCCAGTTAAAGGTGGTGAGATTCTCGCGCGTCAGCTTGATGCAATCTTCTTCGTACTCGAAGCGACGCTCATAATTGCGGCACTGACAGGTCTTGATGTTGAGCTGATTGCAGGCGACATTGGTGAAGTAAATCTCATCGGTATCCGCATCCTGCAACTTATTCAGACAGCACTGTCCACAGCCGTCGCACAGCGATTCCCACTCTGCGTCGTTCATTTGGTCCAGGCGTTTGGTCTGCCAGAAAGGTTGGTCGGTCATGATAGCGGTCCGGGTTGAGCAACAAGACCGCACCTTATAAAGCTTCAGGTGCGGTGATGCAAGTATTACAGTACGCGGGTGCTGATACCGTGACCGGCCAGCGACACTTCCAGCTTATCGCCGGAGCGCAGCGGGCCCACGCCTTCAGGCGTACCGGTCAGCACCACGTCACCGGCGCGCAGCGTGAAGTACTGGCTCATGTAAGCAATCAGCGGCAGAATTTTGTGGATCATATCTGCCGTGGTGCCGTGCTGGCGCACCTCGCCATTAATAACCAGCTTGAGTTCGGCATCCTGCGGATCGACGCTGAATTCAGCCGCCGGGATAAACCCGGACAGCGGACAGGAGTTATCGAAACTCTTGGCGCGCTCCCATGGCTGACCGGCTTTCTTAAACCCGGCCTGCAAATCGCGCAGCGTTAAATCCAGCGCGACGCCATAACCGGCAATCGCTTTTGCCACGTGCTCTTCACTGGCCTGCTTCAGGGTGGCACCAATCAGCACCGCCAGCTCCACTTCATGATGCACCTCACCAAAGCTGGCCGGGATCGACAGTGGCTGCCGCAAATCGCACACTGCGGTTTCCGGTTTGATAAACACCACCGGCTCACTCGGGGTGGCGCTGCCCATCTCTTTAATATGCTTTGCATAGTTGCTGCCGACGCACACCACTTTGCTGACCGGATAATCCAACAGCGCGCCCTGCCAGTTACGATGCTGATACATGCTAATCCCCTGCTTGAGTTGTGTTAGGTGCCAGCCGCGCTGGCGAAGATGTCTCATCAGCCGCCGGAACGTGGCAGGCTGCTGAGCACTATATTAGCGGGTTTATCGCGGCGCACGTGACGGAAAGCGGCAAAAGCCGTTCCCCTGTTCATCAGGTCCGCCGCTTAAGACAACGATTATTGCCCACAATAATGGGTTAAGGTGAGCAATTAAATTAATGCCGAAGCACTGATTATATTTACAGGATATATTTTTACAGATGAATCTGAATTAAACTTTTTTACCCTGTTCAAGATGAATGTTGAGCAGACTTTCTACCGGTGGTGGGATCTGCAAATAATAACCTTGTTCGCTTAAACCCTGCTTCACTTTATTGATGTCAGCGTTGGCCAGCCTGTCGCGCTGGTCGAGGGACAGCACCATCGCCAGCTGCGGTTTACCAAAGCCGCGCAGCAGTTCTTCCGGGACGCGCGAAAAATCGTCTTTTTTTTCTACATACAGATAAGTCTGGTCGCGTTGCGGGCTTCTATAGATCACACAAAACATATTTTTTACTCGAATTAACTAAGGGCGTCACTTGCCTGAATATAGCAGTAACTATAACATGCTTGCAGAACTTCGAATATTGACCCGCGGGTGTTAATGACGATTTTATCGGCGTTTACTTCAGGGTCGTAAAACAGGACTGAGTCAGGACAGATGTCGCAATCGCCAATCGAATTCAAGGGCAGCAGTTTTACCCTGTCAGTTGTTCATCTGCACCATTCGCAACCCGAGGTGATTCGTCAGGCGCTGCAGGACAAGATCGACCAGGCCCCGGCTTTTCTGCACAACGCGCCGGTGGTGCTGAACGTGTCAGCCCTGAACGGTGACATCAACTGGAAGCAGATGCAGCAGGCCGTCAGTGCCACCGGCTTACGCATTGTGGGCGTGAGCGGCTGTAAAGATGAAGCCCTGAAAAAGATGATTGCCCGCGCTGGCCTGCCGGTGCTGTCAGAGGGTAAAGAGAACCGCAAACGCGCTGATGCGCCCGCGCCGGAGCCGGAAGCGGTCGCGCCGCCGGTCAGCGAACCGGCCAGCAAAACGCGTATCATCAATACGCCAGTGCGTTCCGGTCAGCAGATTTACGCGCGCAACGCCGATTTGATCGTCACCAGCAGCGTCAGCGCCGGTGCCGAACTGGTGGCAGACGGCAACATTCATATTTACGGCATGATGCGCGGCCGCGCGCTGGCCGGTGCCAGCGGCGATCGCGACTGCCAGATTTTTTGCACCAACCTGTCAGCAGAGTTGGTCTCCATTGCCGGCGAATACTGGATCATGGACCAGATCCCGGCGGAATTCTTTGGTAAAGCTGCGCGCCTGTGCCTTAAAGAGGGCGCGCTCACCATCCAGACACTTAATTAGGCCCCTTTTCTTTCGTTAAGGAAATCAACATTTATGGCACGCATCATTGTAGTTACATCGGGTAAAGGGGGCGTTGGCAAGACCACGTCAAGCGCGGCCATCGCCACAGGGTTAGCGCAGAAAGGCAAAAAAACCGTGGTGATCGATTTCGATATCGGTCTGCGTAACCTCGATCTGATCATGGGCTGTGAACGCCGCGTGGTGTATGACTTTGTCAACGTTATTCAGGGCGATGCGACGCTGAATCAGGCACTGATTCGCGACAAGCGCACCGAGCAGCTTTATATTCTGCCCGCGTCACAAACCCGTGATAAAGATGCCCTGACCCGCGAAGGCGTGGAAAAAGTGCTGAACGACCTGGCGGCAATGGACTTCGATTTTATCGTCTGCGACTCGCCGGCCGGTATCGAAACCGGTGCGCTGATGGCGCTGTACTTCGCGGATGAAGCGATCATTACCACCAACCCGGAAGTCTCTTCCGTGCGTGACTCAGACCGTATTCTCGGCATCATCTCGTCGAAATCACGTCGCGCTGAAAACAGCGAAGAGCCGGTAAAAGAGCACCTGTTACTGACCCGCTATAACCCGGGACGCGTAACGCGTGGCGACATGCTGAGCATGGAAGACGTGCTGGAAATCCTGCGCATTCCTCTGGTCGGCGTGATTCCGGAAGATCAGTCGGTGCTGCGCGCGTCTAACCAGGGTGAGCCCGTGATCCTCGATGCAAACTCTGACGCCGGTAAAGCTTACGCTGATACCGTAGATCGCCTGCTTGGCGAAGAACGCCCCTTCCGCTTTATTGAAGAAGAGAAGAAGGGTTTCCTGAAACGCCTGTTCGGGGGATAACCAATGGCATTACTTGATTTCTTTTTATCCCGTAAGAAGAACACAGCCAACATAGCCAAGGAGAGGCTGCAGATTATCGTGGCCGAACGCAGAAGGGGCGACAGTGAGCCCCACTATCTGCCGCAGCTGAAGCGCGATATCCTGGAAGTGATCTGTAAATACGTGAAAATTGACCCGGACATGGTCACGGTGCAGCTGGATCAGAAAGGGGATGACATCTCTATCCTCGAGCTCAACGTGACGCTGCCGGAGACGGAAGACGTTCCTAAATGATTGTAGCGGGTTCCTGATTTTCCCCTGCGTGGTTGCGCAGGGGAAAACGTTCCGCTTACAGCGTGTGTAAAATCTCGTCGATACCGGCTTTCAACACCTCACCCCGCCAGCCTGCCAGCAGTTCCGGCGGACGCGTGGCGCTCTTCAGTCCCCAGTGCACGCTCAGCACCTGGTTAATTTGGCGCCGTGATGCTAACAGCTCCTGACTGTAACCGGTCTGCTCACTCACCTGCTGTACCAGCGCTTTAATCGCCTTGAACGCCTGCTTGTAATGCGCGTGGTCAATCAGATTAGGCAACGGCGGCGGTAACGTGGCCTCATCCAGCGCCTGCGCCTCTGCCACCATTGCCACCAGCGCCTTACCGTGGAAGCGGATTTCGTGACCGTTCAGGCCGAGATGATCCAGCTCGCCAAGGCTACCAGGCATAAAGCGCGCGACTTTCCACAGGTTCTCTTCGCGCACCACAAAATTCACCGCCATGTCTTTCTGCCGGGCGAGGTTGAGACGCCACGCGGCCAGACGCTGCAGCACCGCCAGCTGGCGCGGACGCAGCTGCCACGCGTTGGTGATATCGCGCCACGCCTCTTCCGGCTGCAGCACGTCAAGACGGCGCTGACACAGCGTGGCGCATTCACTCAGCGCCGCCGCCATGTTGCCTGCCGCTTCGGTTTGCGCCACCAGCTGATGGGCGATCGGCAACAGATAAGCCACATCGGCCGCAGCGTACTGGCACTGCCGCTCAGTAAGCGGACGCGCCAGCCAGTCGGTGCGCGCTTCGCTCTTATCCAGCTCAATCTGGTTGAAATGATTGACCATCGCGGCAAAGCCCCACGACAGCGGCTGCCCGGCGAAAGCGGCCAGAATCTGCGTATCGATCATCGGCTCCGGCAGACAGCCGAAACGATGCAGGAAGACTTCGAGGTCTTCCCCGCCGGCGTGCAGGAACTTGGTCAGCTGACGATCCTGCAGCAGCGCAATAAACGGTGCCCAGTCGCTGATGGTTAACGGATCGATCAGAACCAGTTGCTCGCCATCGAAGAGCTGGATCAGGCCAAGCTGCGGATAGTACGTGCGGGTGCGCACGAATTCGGTATCCAGCGCCACGGCGCGATGCTGACGGGCCTGCTGGCATACGGCGGCCAGCTGGTCATTATGGTCGATCAGGGTGTAATTCACGTTGTCTTTCTCGCTGCGGCAAACCTCGCACAGCGCTCCATGTTAAAAGCAATAAAAACGCCGGACGGTGCCGGCGTTAACCTGAGCATTCAGCGGAAGCCAGTACTACGCTTCGCGCTTCGCCTCGTCGCGCAATTCGCGACGTAAAATTTTACCGACGTTGGTCTTCGGCAGCTCATCACGAAACTCGATAATCTTCGGCACTTTATAGCCGGTGAGCTGACGGCGACAATGATCCAGCACTTCCTCTTTCGTTAGCGACGGATCTTTTTTTACGATGCACACTTTTACCGCTTCGCCGGAGAGATCGCTCGGCACGCCAATCGCCGCCGCTTCGCGCACCTTGGCGTGCTGCATCAGCACATCTTCGATTTCGTTAGGATACACGTTAAAGCCGGACACCAGAATCATGTCTTTTTTACGATCGACGATGCGGATAAACCCTTCAGCGTCCACGGTAACAATATCACCGGTGTGCAGCCAGCCATTTTTCAGCACTTCCTCGCTGGCATCCGGCCGCTGCCAGTAGCCAACCATGACCTGCGGCCCGCGAATGCACAGTTCACCCGGCTCGCCCGGCGGTACGTCGCGGTCTTCATCATCGACAATACGCACGTCGGTGGACGGAACCGGCAAACCGATGCTGCCGGTGTGGCAGGTAATATCATACGGATTAACCGACACCAGCGGTGAGCATTCGGTGAGTCCGTAGCCCTCCAGCAGATAGTGCCCGGTGAGTTTCTCCCAGCGCTCGGCCACCGCTTTCTGCACCGCCATGCCGCCACCAGCTGACAGACGCAGCGTGGAGAAGTCCAGCTGGTTAAAATTGGCATCGTTCAGCAGGGCGTTGAACAACGTATTAACACCGGTGATGGCGGTAAAGGGAAATTTGCTCAGCTCTTTAACGAAGCCGGGAATATCGCGCGGGTTGGTAATCAGCAGGTTGGTGCCGCCCAGGTCGAGGAACAGCAGACAGTTCACCGTCAGGGCAAAGATGTGATAAAGCGGCAGCGCGGTCACCACCTGCTCCTGACCGGCGCGCAGCAGTTTACCGTAGGTGGCTTTGGTCTGCTCCAGATTAGCCTGCATGTTGCCGTGGGTCAGCATGGCGCCTTTCGCCACGCCGGTAGTGCCACCGGTGTACTGCAGAAATGCCAGATCCTGATTATTAATCACAGGACGATGATAGCTCATCTGCTCGCCCTGCTGTAGCGCATGACGGAACGGTACGGCCCCTGGCAGATGGTATTTCGGTACCAGCTTTTTCACATATTTGACGACGAAGTTCACCAGCGTGGCTTTCACCGGCGCCAGCTGATCGCCCATGCGCGTCAGCATCACGTGCTTAACCGGGGTTTCCGCGACCACTTTTTCCAGCGTATGGGCGAAGTTGGAGACAATGACAATCGCACTGGCACCGCTGTCATTAAGCTGGTGCTTCAGCTCGCGCGGCGTGTACAACGGGTTAACATTCACCACCACCATACCGGCACGCAGGACGCCAAACAGCGCCACCGGATACTGCAGCAGATTCGGCATCATCAGCGCGACGCGATCGCCCTGCTGCAAGCCTAATCCCTGTTGCAGCCAGGCCGCAAAAGCGCGGCTCTGCTGCTCCAGCTGGCGGTAAGTCATTGGCTGGCCCATGTTAATGAAAGCCACCTGATCGGCATAACGTTGCGCTGCGTGTTCGAAAAGATCGACCAAAGAGGGATAACGGTCTGCGTTAATTTCCGCTGGTACATCTGGCGGATAGCGTTTCAGCCAAACCTTGTTCAAAGAATCACCCCGATATTCTTGTTGCGTAGCCATCGCCGCCTCTGCAATCAGTGTTGTTAACAATATTTTAACTGATTGTACCAGTTTGCCTGTTCCGGCATTTTCAGGTTGCGAGGCGCATCACTAAATTTCGCGCATCGGTTGCGCGCCCAATAAAAAGGCCCGTTCGCGAGCACCGCGACCGGGCCGTAAAAAAAACTGTTTAGCGCTATTCGGTAAGAATGGTCTCGACCTGCGCCGGACCGCCGGTGTTCATGCCCCAGTAGGGGTTAGGGCCCCAATAGCCGGGATGGCGACGCGTCGGCCCGTACCAAATCCACGGATCGATCGGCTGCGGCGGCGTCATCACCTGCTGAGTCAAATGCCAGCGCTGATAACCGCGCACATCAATCACCACAAAGTTGTAACTGGCTTTGCCAATTTCTCCTTTCTCGGTGCCTTTGATGTTGCCCAGCACCGTGACGTACTGATTATTGACGTCGATCGGATCAACAAAACCATGAATGTCCGCATAAATGCGGCCAATTGAGGCAGCACCGAGGCGCGGTCGTGCGCTGTCATCCAGCGGCTGAGTGGCAATTTCCAGCCGGGTCAGGCCGTTAAGGTTGGTCACCTTCACGACTTTGCCGCCGAAGCGCGACTCCTGGCCGACATACAGCTGCGGCGCATTCATCACGCGTAATAAATCCTGCTGTGGAAGCTGAGAACTCCCTTTAATGGCATCCGGCACTGACACGCAGCCGCTGAGCAACAGCGCACAGGCTAACAGAGCGCCAGACATCCCTTTACGACTAATTGGCATAGCACTTCTCCTGTTATTTCTCCGTTAGACTGAAGGCGCAAAAATAAGTTGCGTAGGCGCCTAGCGCCCCGGCAATTTTTTCCATGCCACTTCATTGCGCAGATAAACCGGCTCAGCATTTTCCACCGCCACGCTATCGTCGCGCTGCCAGGCGCTGAGCGCCAGCGGCAGCATATCTTCTGCGGCAGGCAGCGTGACCGTGGTGGTCAGCAGTTGTGCCCCGGTCGTGCCAGCCAGCAGCTGCGGATATGCCTGCCAGCCGGTGCCGACAGTGGCCCACTCGCCGCTCAACTGCGCGATGCGCGCCTGTGCCGCTTCCGGCTTGAGTACGGCTTCGCTCTCAGCGCCCTGCCACTCGCCCTGCTCATCACGCTGATACTCTGCCCAGTAGACTTCACCCATGCGCGCATCAATCGCCGCCAGCACGCGCGTTGCCCCGGCCAAACGCCAGGCGCCCTGCGCCATGGTTGCCAGCGAGGATACGCCAATCATCGGCAGATTTGCGCCCAGCGCCAGGCCCTGCGCGATGCCAATGCCGATGCGCACGCCGGTAAAACTGCCGGGCCCGCGGCCAAACGCCAGCGCGTCCAGCGCGCTCAGCGCCAGCGACTGCGCCTGCAGCAATTCCTGCACCAGCGGCAGAATACGTTGAGTATGATCGCGGGGCGCGATTTCGAAGCGGGCATCGATCTGCTGCTGATTCAGCAGCGCGGCAGAACAGGCTTCTGTCGCAGTGTCCAGGGCTAAAATTCGGGCGGACATAACAACCTCAGAGAATCAAAATGGCGCGCATCTTACCACAGCCTGGCACAAATTAGTGCTGCTCTGGCGGACGCACAAAGTCAATCGCACGCTGTAAATCGCGGGTGCGCGGTGTCGGCGGCAGGCTATTAAGGAACAGACCGCCATACGGACGCGACACCAGCCGCTGGTCACAAATCACCAGCACGCCGCGATCGTCGGTATCGCGAATCAGACGGCCCACGCCCTGCTTGAGGGTGATCACCGCGTCCGGCAGCTGCACATCGTTGAACGGATCGCCGCCGCGCAGACGGCAATCCTCCATGCGCGCCTTCAGCAGCGGATCTTCCGGTGAGGTAAACGGCAGCTTGTCGATGATCACCAGCGACAGCGCATCACCGCGCACGTCAACGCCTTCCCAGAAGCTGCTGGTGGCCACCAGCAGTGCGTTGCCGGCATCAAGAAACTGTTTGAGCAGCTGGCCTTTGCTGGTTTCGCCCTGCAACAGCACCGGTAAGGTCATGGAGGCGCGGAACTCCGCCGCCAGCTCACGCATCATTTTGTGCGAGGTGCACAGGAAGAAACAGCGCCCTTTGTTGGCTTCAATCAGCGGTTTCATCATGCGTGCCAGCTGACGCGCACCGCCGGGATAGTTGGGTTCCGGCATGTTGCGCGGCACGCACAGCAAGGCCTGCTGCGCATAATCAAACGGACTTTCGAGGATCAGGGTGCGGGCATTATCCACGCCGAGCCGGCTGGCGAAGTGGCTCATCTGTTCGTTGACCGCCAGCGTCGCCGAGGTGAATACCCACGCCGCTTTGCGTCCGTCCATCACTTCGCGGAAGCGCTCCGCGACCGACAGCGGCGTTAGCGCCAGCGTAAAGTGCCGGCTGCTGCATTCGTACCAGTAGCTAAAGCCCGGTTCATCAATCGCACGTAAACGCTTGAGCCGGGTGCGATACAGCGCGGCACGCTCGAAGGCAGCGTCCAGCAGCGCGGAACGGCCCAGCGACAGCTTAATCACGTCGTAACACAGCTCGAGCGCATCATCCAGCAGCGTAAACATGCGCATGATGTTGTTGTCGCTCAGCAGGTCACGCAGATTGCCGCGAAAACCGGGCTCGCCCAGCGTCAGGCGGAAATCCTGTGCGCACTGCGCCAGCCGGTCGGCGGATTTCTGCAGCTGCTGCACATCGCGCACCTCGGTGCGGTAGGCAAGGATAATGTCTTTGGCGAGATCCTGCAGTTGCCGGCTCGACAGCTGCTGGCCAAAATACTGGCTGGCTATATCCGGCAGCTGGTGCGCTTCATCGAAGATCATCACGTCGGCTTCCGGGATCAGCTCGCCAAATCCCCCCTCTTTGACCACCAGGTCAGCGAGAAACAGGTGATGGTTCACCACCACCACATCCGCATCCATCGCTTTTTTGCGCGCCTTCACCACGAAGCAATCTTTATACAGCGGGCAATCGCTGCCGAGGCAGTTATCGTTGGTGCTGGTGACGTAAGGCCAGATCGGACTGTCTTCCGCGACGCCGGCGCAGCTGCTGACGTCGCCATCAACGGTCTCCGAAGACCAGCTGCGCACGTTAATCAGATCGCCGAGCGCCTGCACGCTGAGATCGCCGCCAGTCTGATTTTGCTGCTCCAGCCGTTCCAGGCACAGATAGTTGGAGCGCCCTTTCAGCAGCGCGGTTTTGCCGCTGAACGCCAGGGCGCGGGCAATGGTCGGCAGATCGCGGTTGTAGAGCTGATCCTGCAACGCTTTGGAACCGGTCGATACAATGACTTTTTTCTTCGCCCGCAACGCCGGAGCCAGATACGCATAAGTTTTACCGGTGCCGGTGCCGGCCTCGACCACCAGCTCGCCTGCCTGCTGCACCGCTTCGCTCACTGCCTGCGCCATTTCGCGCTGTGCCGCGCGCGGCTTAAAGCCGGGAATCGCCTGCGCTAACGCGCCATCCGCTGCAAAATCGTCTGCCACACATCCTCACCGATTGCTCTTAAAACACCTGTAATTATGTCAGGATTCACCGCAGGCGACCACAACAGATGACAGCCGGCCATGGGATATGGCAGGCTAACGCAGCAAAAATAAAGGAGAACAGCATGACCATTACGCGTATTGATGCAGAGAAGCATGACCAAAGTAGTAATTTACATTTAATTCAGTAACTAAACCCCTCTCTACCGCGATCACAAGTGACATGATGTTAAAACATGCAAAGGCTTGCTACGATCACAAAACTTTGCCTGGCTTAAATCTGTCTCATCGCAATACATGAAAAAAACGCGCGCGTCAGCTAGGCTATCGTCACCACTCCGCAATCAACCCAGTTCGGCGCAGTATGCCCTTGAACCCTCGCCGGAACTTTTTTGTCATGAGAATTATCTTAGATTGTAAGACCTTGTCAGATGATGGTATCTTCCGCAGACGATATCATAATGGAGCCTTGACTGAATGTTAGGGATAATCAGATTTTTTTTGGCAAGCTGCGTAATTGTTTTTCATTTATCATTGCAAGTGCCGCATATCGGACTGCTTGCCGTTAATTTTTTCTACGTTATTAGTGGTTATCTGATAACTATGATCTTGAACGATTCCTATAGGTTTAACTTTAAGTCTTTCGCTTTGAATAGATTTTTGCGCTTATATCCTACATATTTCTTTTTTTCAGCTATATCGATAGTGTTTTCTGTAACTTACATATCGGGGCATACGAGCTCGCCGTTCCACCCATCGTGGTCTGGTCATTACCAGCCATTTGATTTAATCGCGAACATATTCTTATTTCCTTGGGAGATTCTAAACGATTATGGAATACTCTCTTTTTTTAGCAATCCCTATGTGCCTAGTGAAGCCGCCAGATTTAGGTGGATACCGTCAAGTTGGTCAGTGGCAGTTGAAATTATATGCTACGTAATACTTTGGGCTTTCACAGCAAGGAACTTTTTTTCAGCATTGATCACCTTAGCTGCAGCAATTGTCATAAATGCTTTAGTAGGACATTTCAACCTTAACCCACTATATAGATACTCACCGTTCTTTGCAGCAATGCTACCTTTCAGCTTGGGTGCTCTTTCTTACTTTTTGGTGAAGGCAAACGATCATAGAAAGCACCTTTTCGAAATATTAGATAGATACCAACTCGTAACTTTAATTTTTATAGTGGCATTATTTACTGTGAATTGGTATTTCGCTTCAAAGCAGTGGGGAGTGGCTCTGTTTTCATCAATAGCATATTATACAAATAATCTTATTGCTTGCTTAGCAGTTATTATTTTCCACAAAACCCAGCCAAAAGGTTTCTACGATAAAATTTGTAAGTTCATTGGCGATCTTTCCTACCCTATATTTATATCTCAATATTTAGGCGGCTACATCGCATGGATCATGCTTGGATCCCCCATCCAAAACAGAGGATGGGAGGTTTTCTTTTATGGTTATGCAGTGACACTGGCAATGTCAATTTTATCAGTTTTAATAATTGATGGACCGATAAAAAAAGTCAGAAACATAATCAGGCCTAAGACGGTAGTTCCATAAAATTCTTATCCATGTAAAATTTGCTTGTCAGCCTTGTTTTAGAGCTTTCCGGGCTGACAATAGACATCATTTTTTACTTTATGAAAAAATAACCGTCCATTTCTAATGAGTCATCTGCAACAATGGTGTTGAACACTTCCGTATCTTTGTTTTTAATCATCGCGAACCTTGGCATGATTTACAATCAATGATTAATAATCGTGGTGCGCCTGCGCGACCATTTTAACAGTGCCATTCTGACTAATGGTAATGCAAGCGCCACCACCACCTGAATCGCCACAGATTTAACAGATACCTCATAGTCATTTAAGATGACTTAAAGAGAGGTGCCCATGAGCGGTAAGCGTTATCCTGAAGAGTTTAAAATTGAAGCAGTCAAACAGGTTGTTGATCGTGGTCATTCTGTTTCCAGTGTTGCAACACGTCTTGATATCACCACTCACAGTCTTTACGCCTGGATAAAGAAGTACGGTCCGGATTCTTCCACTAATAATGAACAGTCAGATGCTCAGGCCGAGATCCGCCGTCTCCAGAAAGAGTTGAAGCGGGTTACAGACGAACGGGACATATTAAAAAAAGCCGCAGCGTACTTCGCAAAGCTGTCCGACTGAGGTACGCCTTTATCCGCGACAACCGCCGTTGCTGGCCTTTTCGTTTGCGCTGTCGGGTTCTGGATGTCCATCCGAGTGGATTTTATTTCTGGCTTCAGCAGCCACATTCACAGCGTCACCAGACAGACCAGATGCTGACCGGGCAGATCAAACAGTTCTGGCATGAGTCTGGCTGCGTCTATGGTTATCGCAAGATCCATCCCGATCTGCGTGATACCGGACAGCAGTGCGGAGTGAATCGGGTCTGGCGGCTGATGAAGCGTGCCGGAATAAAAGCTCATGTTGTGTACCGTTGCCCACGGGCACGTAAAGGCGAAGCCTGCATCGTGACACCCAACAGGCTCCAGCGGCAATTCAATCCGGACTCACCGGATGAGCGTTGGGTGACGGACATAACCTAAGCCCGAACCCACGGAGGCTGGCTGTATCTGGCTTGGTGGTTTACCTGTTCTCACGAAAAGTTATCGGCTGGTCAATGCAACCCCGCATGACAAAAAAAATTGTCCTGAACGCATTACTTATGACGCTGTGGAGGCGTAATCCTCAAAAGCAGGTACTGGTTCACTCTGATCAGGGCAGTCAGTACACGAGCCATGAGTGGCAGTCGATCCTGAAATCACACGGTCTGAAAGGCAGCATGAGTCGTCGCGCTAACTGCCATGACAACGCGGTTGCGGAAAGCTTTTTCCAGTTACTGAAACGCGAACGAATTAAGAAAAGGATCTACGGAACGAGAGACGAAGCCAGAAGCGATACTTTTAATTATATCGAAATGTTTTATAACAGTAAGCGTCGGCATGGTTCGAGCGAGCAGATGCCACCGGCTGAATATGAAAACCTATATTATCAACGGCTCAAAAGTGTCTAGATTATCCGTGGCAATTCATACCGGCAATGTGTCAAAGGTCACGTGCCCAGTCAACAGCAATGCTAACAAAGGGTGGCCAGCGGCATTACTTAGAGCAGGTATTGAGGATTTCATGTTTAATGACCTGAGACACACATGGGCAACATGGCTGATCGTGGCTGGAGTACCAATAACTGTTTTGCAGGAGATGGGAGGCTGGCAAAATATTAATATGGTAAGACGATATGCTCACTTTTCATCCGGGCATTTATCCCTGCACGCGAAGCGGATTGATGATATTTTTTCGCAAAATGTCACAAATATGTCCCACCTCGATTTCAGGGATGGGGCCAACAATGATTAAGGTGCTGTAATGTCGAAGGAAATCCTCAGAGTTGAACCCGTAGAACACCGCATGTCCGAAGCGGTTGTACATGACCAGACCGTGTATTACACCAGCGTGCCGGAGAATCTGGATGACGATGCGGAAGCGCAGACCGCCAACGCGCTGGCGGTGATTGACCGCATCCTGACGCGCGTGGGTTCGGATAAAAGCAAAATTCTCGACGCCACCATTTTCCTGGTAGACAAAGAGGACTTTGCCGCGATGAACCGCGCCTGGGATGCGTGGGTCTCGCCGGGTAATGCGCCGGTACGCTGCACGGTGCAGGCCGGCCTGATGAATCCGCGCTATAAAGTGGAAATCAAAATCATCGCCGCGCTATAACGCTCGCCGGGCGCTATTCGTCGTCTTCGTCCTCTTCGAAGCGCGCCCGAATCGCTTCGCCCTGATGGCTCTGGCGAATTTCCTGCGCCACCTGCGCAATCGCCTGCCCGCTGGACATGCCGCCGGCCATCAGTTCCTGAATACGTTCCACTGCCTGCTGCTGTTGTTCGTGCGATAAAGCCGGAAGACCTGAAAACATGATGCACTCCTGTAATGGGGGGACGCATTATTCCACGCTGAACAAACAGGTGCCAGCACCAAAAAAATATGCCAGGCTACGCGCCTGCCTGCTGAACTGATTTAGCCAAACGAACGTGAAAACCCTCTCGCTACAGTATACGCCCGATACACTTTTACACCGTTTTTCCACGCTGGCGCACCGCCCGTGGGCGATGCTGCTGACCTCTGGTCATGCCGAGCACGCGGATAACCGTTTCGATATTCTCACCGCCGACCCGCGGGTCACCCTGACGACGCGCGGTGACAGCACCGCCATCGACGACGGCACCGGCATCAGCCACTCCACCGCCGATCCGCTGCAGCTGGTGCAGCAGCAGCTGGACGCGCTGGGCATCCGGCCGGCGTTTGATGCGAATCTGCCGTTCCAGGGCGGCGCGCTCGGTCTGTTTGGTTATGACCTCGGTCGCCGTTTCGAAACGCTGCCGCAGCGGGCGCAGCAGGATTTACACACGCCGGACATGGCGGTGGGCATTTATGACTGGGCGCTGATTGCCGATCATCATCGCCAGACGCTGACGCTGATTGCCCTGCACGACGCGGAGCAGCGCTGGCAGTGGCTACAGGCGCTGGCGGTGCCGCAGCCCAAACCCTTTGCCCTGACCAGCGACTGGCAGGCCAATATGAGCTATGCGCAGTACGCCGCGCGTTTCCAGGCGGTGCAGGCCTACATTCAGGCGGGCGACTGCTACCAGGTTAATCTGGCGCAGCGTTTTCAGGCCAGCTATCGCGGCGATGAGTGGCAGGCGTTTTTACGTCTCAACCGCGCCAACCGCGCGCCGTTCAGCGCCTTCCTTCGTCTGCCGCACAGTGCCGTGCTGAGTCTGTCGCCCGAGCGTTTTCTCTCGCTGCAGCAACAGCAGATTGAAACCCGCCCGATTAAAGGCACGCTGCCGCGCCTGGCCGATCCGCAGGCCGATCGATTGCAGGCGGAGAAACTGGGCAGCGCCGAAAAAGATCGGGCGGAAAACCTGATGATTGTCGACCTGCTGCGTAATGATATTGGCCGCGTCGCCGAGCCGGGCAGCGTCAGCGTGCCGGAACTGTTTGTGGTGGAGCCGTTCCCGGCGGTGCATCACCTGGTGAGCACGGTGCGGGCCAGACTGCCAGACGCGCTCTCCGCTACCGATTTGCTGCGCGCCTGTTTCCCCGGCGGCTCCATTACCGGCGCGCCCAAGATCCGCGCCATGGAGATCATCGAGGAACTCGAACCGCAGCGGCGCAATGCGTGGTGTGGCAGTATCGGCTACATCAGCCTGTGCGGGCGTATGGACAGCAGCATTACCATCCGCACGCTGATTGCCGAAAACCAGCAGCTGTACTGCGCGGCGGGCGGCGGCCTGGTGGCTGACAGCGATGCTGAGGCGGAATATCAGGAGACGCTGCACAAGCTCAACCGTATTCTGCCCTGTCTGCGTGATGAGGCGTGATATGGAGCTGACGCTGGCGCAGTTTCTCAGTCGCTTTGTGCTGCAGCCGCCGCTGGCGACCGCGCACAGCGTGATCAGCGGACGCCGTGCCGCGGTGCTGGTACCGGTGATTGATGGCGACCAGCCCGAACTGCTGCTGACACGCCGCTCCGCGCTGCTGCGCAAACATGCCGGGCAGGTGGCGTTCCCCGGCGGCATGATGGATGCCACTGACGATTCGCTGATCGCCACCGCGCTGCGTGAAGCACAGGAAGAAGTGGGCATCGCGCCGCAGCAGGTGCGGGTGGTCGGCGTGTTACCGCCGGTCACCAGCAGTACCGGTTTCGCCGTTACGCCCGTGGTCGGCATCATTCCGCCGCACCTGCCGCTGCGGCTCAACCCGGATGAAGTTGAAAGCGCCTTTTCCATGCCGCTCGCAGAGGCGCTGCGGCTGGGGCGCTACAGCGGACTGACGCTGCGCCGCGGTCATCGCCAGCACCAGGTATGGCTGTCGTGGTATGAAGATTATTTTATCTGGGGCATGACCGCCGGTATTCTGCGCGCGCTCGGCCAGCAGATCGCCCTGCCCTGATCCCCCGTCCCGTTTCACCCTGGCCGAAAAATTGATCCCGTTCACATCCGGGAATACGGATAACTATTTCTGTGGTTTATAATTAGTTTATTTCATGCGAAAAGCTGCTCGCTGCCGCCCGCTGGCGATTACTATTAGCCGCATTAACGGCCTGCGCCGTAGAAAAGAAGATTTGTGAGGAGCGTCACCGGTGATAAGTGTTTTTGACATGTTCAAAGTGGGTATCGGCCCGTCCAGTTCGCATACCGTTGGCCCGATGAAAGCGGGCAAACAGTTTGTTGACCTGCTGATCGAACAGGGCAAGCTGCAGGACGTGACGCGCGTGGCGGTGGATGTCTACGGCTCACTGTCGCTCACCGGGAAAGGACACCACACCGACATTGCCATCATCATGGGTCTGGCCGGCTTTGAGCCTGCCAGCGTCGACATCGACAGCATTCCGGCGTTTATCAAAGATGTCGAAACGCGTGAGCGGCTGCTGCTGGCACAGGGCGCGCGCGAGGTCGACTTCCCGCGTGACGGCGGCATGGTATTCCGCAGCGAAAACCTGTCGCTGCATGAAAACGGCATGACTCTGTACGCTTTTGCCGGCGATCGTCTGCTTGAGCGCAAAACCTATTACTCAATTGGCGGCGGCTTTATCGTCGATGAAGCGCACTTTGGTCAGTCAGTACTGGATGAGGTCGCCGTACCCTACCCGTTCCATTCAGCCAAAGAGTTGCTCAGCCACTGCCGCGATACCGGCATGTCGCTTTCCGGGCTGGTGATGAAAAACGAACTGGCGCTGCACAGCCGTGACGAGATTTACGCCTATTTTGGCAACATCTGGCAAACCATGCAGGCGTGTATCGATCGTGGCCTGAATACCGAAGGCGTTTTGCCGGGCCCGCTGCGCGTGCCGCGTCGGGCGGCGTCGCTGCGACGTCTGCTGGTCTCCTCGACCAAACACTCCAACGATCCGATGAACGTCATCGACTGGGTCAATATGTTTGCGCTGGCGGTGAATGAAGAGAATGCGGCCGGTGGTCGTGTGGTCACCGCACCGACCAACGGTGCCTGCGGCATCGTGCCGGCGGTGCTGGCGTATTACGATCACTTCATCGAAACGGTCACGCCGGATATCTTTATCCGCTACTTCCTCGCCTCGGGCGCGATTGGCGTGTTGTACAAAATGAACGCTTCGATTTCCGGTGCCGAAGTCGGCTGCCAGGGCGAAGTAGGCGTGGCCTGCTCAATGGCCGCCGCTGGCCTCGCTGAACTGCTGGGAGCCAGCCCGGAGCAGGTGTGTGTTGCCGCTGAAATCGGCATGGAACACAACCTCGGACTGACCTGCGATCCGGTCGCCGGTCAGGTACAGGTGCCGTGCATTGAGCGTAACGCCATTGCTTCGGTGAAAGCGATCAACGCCGCGCGGATGGCGCTGCGCCGCACCAGCGAGCCGCGCGTATCGCTGGATAAGGTGATCGAGACGATGTACGAGACCGGCAAAGATATGAACGCTAAATATCGTGAGACCTCGCGTGGCGGTCTGGCGATCAAGGTGCAGTGCGACTGACCGACAACGTCGCGTTTCGCTGCTGACAATTGCAGCGATCGGCCATTATTTCTGCAATGGCCTCTACCTCCGCGTTATCAAACCAGATACATTATTTTTGCGCGCGACCTCTAATGGTCGCGCGATTTTTTAGTGCCGCTTTTTTTCTCCAGCCGCGCTAAATTTGGCCGCCGCCATGCCGATAACCTTCACGTTAATTTGGCCTCATTCTTTGTCTTAGCAAGGTGGTTACTGATGCTCCTTCCCCAGCAATTTGTGGGTCAATTTCGCCGTAAGCGCCTGCTTATTGCGTTGGTGATCGCGTCGCTGGTTCTCATTCTTACGCTGACTTTTCGCTACATCGAAGAGAAGTCACGCATTGAGCAGCAGTCCCTTAACTTTGCCACCCGCGCGATTGAGCGCTTTGACCGCATGTTTTCGCCGCTGGACGTCTCCGCCAACAACACGCTGGGGCTGGTGGGCGTGCCCTGCACGCAGGTGCGCTACCCGCTGATTGAGAAGATCGCGGCGCTGCAAACCGTGCGTACCGTGCTGCTGGTGCAGGACGATACCATCTACTGTTCGAGTATTTATGGCCCGCGCCACATCTCGTTCAGCCAGACCTATCCCGAGCTGGCGATCAACAACCAGCGCATGATGCTGTCCACCGACGACTACCTGCTGAAAGGTTCGCCGGTGCTGCTGCTGTGGACGCCAAAGTCGCTGGATAACCAGGACGGCCTGCTGCAGATCATCAACATTGAACTGATGACCAACTATCTGCTGGAGCCGCAGCTGCCGTGGGTGGAGCGCGCGATCTTTAACGTAGGTGGACAGAGCCTTGAGTACGGTAATCCGCTGATCGAGCATACCGTGCCGTCCGATGACGAAGTGGCCTACGATCAGGCCTCGCTGCGTTATCCCTACAGCATTACGCTGTACGGCCCGTCCCCGGCGCGACTGGCGCTCAATACCCTGCCGTCTCAGCTGCCGCTGGCGGTACTGCTGAGCCTGCTACTGGGCTATATCGTCTGGCTGGCCACCGCCAATCGCATGAGCCTGAGCTGGCAAATCAGCTATGGCATCACCGCTAACGAATTTATGGTCTACTGCCAGCCGCTGATCAATGCCCGCAGCGGCGACTGCGATGGTATCGAGCTGCTGCTGCGCTGGCACAATCCGCGCCAGGGCTGGATTGCACCGGACGTATTTATTCCGCTGGCCGAACGCCAGAATCTGATTGCACCGCTGACGCGCTTTGTGATTGCCAGAGTCGTCGCGGAGTTGCCTAATCTGCCACAGTGCCCGGCTTTCCATATCGCGATTAACGTCGCGGCCAGCCACTTCCGCGATCGCCTGATTGTTGAGGATTTACAGCGCTACTGGTGGCCCGCCAATCCCCTGCCGAAACTGGTGGTGGAGCTGACCGAGCGCGATGCGCTGCCGGTCATCGACCAGACGGTCGTGGCGCAGCTGCACGAAATTGGCGTGCGGCTGGCGATTGACGATTTCGGTACCGGCCACAGTTCGCTGGCCTATCTGAAAGACCTGAAGCCGGACGTGCTGAAAATCGATAAAATCTTTACCGCCGCGATTGGTACTGACGCGATCAACGCCACGGTGACGGATATGGTGATTTCACTGGCGCAGCGGCTGAATATCGCGCTGGTCGCGGAGGGAGTGGAAACCGCCGAGCAGGCGCATTATCTGCGCGAGCGCGGCGTGGATCATCTGCAGGGTTACTACTATGCGCGCCCGATGCCGATTGAGGACTTCCCGCAATGGCTGGCGCAGCATCAGGCGCAGCTGGGCGCCTGATGCCGGACGACATCAGGCGTCGCCCTCTTCCTCGTCATGGTGCGGCTTGTCTTTGGTGACGCGCACCAGATCGATACGGTAATCCGTGGCTTCGATAATCTGGAAGTGCAGCGGTGGCAAATCGATAATCTCGCCCGGCAGCGGCAGCTGTCCCTTCTGCTCAATCAGCAGGCCGGCCAGCGACGCGTGATCTTCATCCGGATCGACCAGCTCATGGTGGTCGAGCAGCTGCTGCAGCGAGTGCAGATCGGTACCGCCCTTCACCAGCCAGCCGTCGCCATCCGCCACCACATCCGGCGTTTCGTCTTCGTCCGGGAACTCACCGGCAATCGCTTCCAGCACGTCCAGCGGCGTAATCAGGCCCTGTACCACACCAAATTCGTTGGTAACGATGACGAAGCTCCCTTTAGCGCGACGCAATACGCCCAGCAGGTTGATCGGATCCAGCGTTTCCGGTACCACAATCGGCGGCGTGTTGGCCGCGAAGGTCGCGACATCCATACCGTGCTCCAGCGCCACCAGCAGCTCTTTCGCGCGCACCACGCCGATGATCTCATCCAGCTCGCCGCGACACACCGGGAACAAACTGTGAGGCGTATCCAGCAGCTGAATGCGGATCTCATCCAGCGGACGCGAGACGTCAACCCAAGAGATATCGCCGCGCGGCGTCATGATGCTGCGAATCGAACGCTGTGACAGCGTCAGCACGCCGTTAATCATGTAACGCTCTTCGTCTTTAAACGCTTCCTGCGGCATCGCTTCGGTCAGCGACGCTTCTTCGGTATGCGCCGGCTGGTTACGCTGACGCCCGCCCATCAGACGCAGAATCGCTTCGGCGGTACGTTCACGCATCGGGCGGTGCGCCTGATGACGGATAAAGTTCCGGCGCGCAATCTGGTTGAACAGCTCGATCAGAATCGAGAAGCCAATTGCCGCGTACAGATAGCCTTTCGGAATATGGAAACCAAAGCCTTCCGCCACCAGCGACAGACCAATCATCAGCAGGAAGCTCAGACACAGCACCACCACCGTTGGGTGCGCGTTGACGAAGCGGGTCAGCGGTTTTGAGGCCAGCAGCATCACGCCCATGGCAATCACCACTGCCGTCATCATCACCGGCAGATGGTTCACCATACCGACGGCGGTAATCACCGCATCCAGGGAAAACACCGCGTCCAGCACCACAATCTGCGTCACGACCGCCCAGAAGCTGGCATAGGCTTTGTTGCCCTGATGCTCCATGCCACGGTTTTCCAGCCGCTCGTGCAGTTCCATGGTGGCCTTAAACAACAGGAACAAACCACCAATCAACAGAATTAAATCTCGTCCGGAAAAGCTGAAATCGCCTACGCTGAATAGGGGTCGCGTCAGCGTCACCATCCAGGAGATCAGCGACAGCAGGCCGAGGCGCATCACCAGCGCCAGCGACAGACCAATCAGGCGCGCTTTATCGCGCTGTTTCGGTGGCAGCTTGTCGGCAAGAATGGCGATAAACACCAGGTTGTCGATGCCGAGCACAATCTCCAGCACGATCAGCGTCAGTAAACCCGCCCAGATTGAGGGGTCGAAGAGAAATTCCATCAATGACTCCTTGCTAAACGTAAGGGCGAACGCGACTGAGCCTGCGCCGGAAGGCGAGACGAGAGAGCGTTAACGGATGAGGCAACACCGGCAGGTGTCAGGGTGCGCGCTGAGCAGCGCGGGGAACAAGTGAAGCGACGTCGGTGACGGTCCATATAGGTGAGCTAAAGCCCGGTACTCCTGAGTAATAAACAGAAAGCTAATGTATCAGTTACATCAATAACGTCAAAAAATTTTCTTACATTTACAAATAACTGCGCCAGCGCAAGAAACTGCCATAAAAATGCCCGTTGCCGCCGGTACGCTCCGAATAGCAGAGCAACGTCACATATTTTATTTTTTCGCTCACTAAAATAAATCGCGACCTTACTGCTGTATCGCGGAATGTTTTGGGCCTTTTCCTGATGACTTTCTTCAATTTAGTCCCGGGCGATCCACAGAAAATAACAACGGTAATTCTCAATGATTCCCGGCCATGGTCGGGAACTCTCATGCGAACGGAGGTAGCAAGTGACCATTGCGCTTGTAATTGGTACACATGGCTGGGCGGCAGAACAGCTGCTTAAAACAGCAGAAATGCTGTTGGGCGAGCAGGAAAATGTCGGATGGATTGATTTCGTACCCGGCGAAAATGCAGAAACGCTAATCGAAAAATATCAGGCACAGCTCGCCCGACTCGACACGTCGAAAGGCGTGCTGTTTCTGGTGGACACCTGGGGCGGCAGCCCGTTTAACGCCGCCAGCCGCATCGTGGTGGATAAACCGGGCTATGACGTTATTGCCGGGGTCAACATTCCCATGCTGGTGGAAACCCTGATGGGGCGCGATGACGATCCATCGCTGGAAGAGCTGATCCATATTGCCGTCGAGGCCGGCCGCGAGGGGGTGAAAGCGCTCAAAACCGAATCCGCCGCGCCGGCAGCGGCAGCGCTCGCCCCGAAAGCCCCTGCCCAGCCGCAGAAACCGCTGGCGCCGGGCGAGCACATGAAAATTGGCCTGGCCCGTATCGATGACCGTCTGATCCACGGCCAGGTGGCCACGCGCTGGACCAAAGAGACCAACGTGACGCGCATCATCGTCGTCAGTGATGAAGTGGCCAACGATCACGTACGCAAAACCCTGCTGACTCAGGTGGCGCCGCCGGGCGTAACCGCCCACGTGGTGGATATCGCCAAGATGATCCGCGTGTGGAACAACCCGAAGTACGGTTCCGATCGCGTGATGCTGCTGTTTACCAATCCGACCGATGTTGAGCGCGTGGTGGAGCAAGGCGTGGATATCAAGTCAGTGAATATCGGCGGCATGGCCTTCCGTCAGGGGAAAACGCAGGTTAATAACGCGGTGTCGGTGGATGAGAAGGACATCGCTGCCTTCCGCAAGCTGAATGAGCGCGGTATCGAACTGGAAGTGCGTAAAGTCTCCAACGACCCGAAACTGAAAATGATGGACCTGATTGCGAAGGTCAATGCCTGATTCGCCTGTGCCTGCGCGCGTGGGCAAAAAGTTCTGATCTTGCTGAGGAAAAATGCAATGGAAATAACCTCGCTACAAATAGTGTTGATATTTATTGTGGCCTGTATTGCCGGGATGGGATCGATTCTCGATGAGTTCCAGTTCCACCGGCCGCTGGTGGCCTGTACCCTGATTGGTGCAGTACTGGGTGATATGAAAACCGGCATCATCATCGGCGGTACGCTGGAGATGATCGCGCTGGGCTGGATGAACATCGGTGCGGCAGTGGCACCGGATGCGGCGCTGGCTTCCATCATCTCCACCATTCTGGTCATTGCCGGCGGTCAAAGCGTCGGTGCCGGTATTGCGCTGGCCATCCCGCTGGCCGCAGCTGGTCAGGTGCTGACCATCATCGTGCGTACCATCACTGTCGCCTTCCAGCACGCTGCGGATAAAGCTGCGGAGAAAGGCAACCTGACGGCGATTTCGTGGATCCACGTCTCTGCCCTGCTGCTGCAGGCGATGCGTATCGCTATCCCGGCGCTGATTGTGGCGGTCTCGGTCGGTACCAGCGCGGTACACAGCCTGCTGAGTTCGATTCCGGAAGTGGTCACCAATGGTCTGAATATCGCCGGCGGCATGATCGTGGTGGTCGGTTACGCGATGGTCATCAACATGATGCGTGCCGGTTACCTGATGCCGTTCTTCTATCTTGGCTTTGTCACCGCCGCGTTCACCAACTTTAACCTGGTGGCGCTGGGCGTGATTGGCGTGGTAATGGCGGTGCTGTACATCCAGCTGGCGCCAAAATACAACCGCGTTGCAGGCGCCGCCTCGGCGGGCCCGGCTAACAACGACCTCGACAACGAACTCGACTAGGAACAGGTGACATCATGGTAGATACAACCAATACTCCAAAGAAACTCACCCCCGGTGACGTGCGCGGTGTGTTCCTGCGCTCCAACCTGTTTCAGGGGTCGTGGAACTTTGAACGCATGCAGGCGCTGGGCTTCTGCTTCTCAATGGTGCCGGTGATCCGTCGCCTGTATCCGGAAAACAACGACGAGCGCAAGCAGGCGATTAAGCGTCACCTTGAGTTCTTCAACACCCATCCTTACGTGGCAGCGCCAGTGCTCGGCGTGACCATGGCCATGGAAGAGCAGCGCGCCAACGGTGCGGCGATCGATGACGGTGCTATTAACGGGATCAAAGTGGGTCTGATGGGTCCGCTGGCTGGCGTGGGCGACCCGATTTTCTGGGGGACCGTGCGTCCGGTGTTCGCCGCACTGGGTGCCGGTATCGCGATGAGCGGCAGCCTGCTTGGTCCGCTGCTGTTCTTCTTCCTGTTTAACATTGCGCGTATGCTGACCCGCTATTACGGCGTGGCCTATGGCTATCGCAAAGGGGTGGATATCGTCAGCGATATGGGCGGCGGCTTCCTGCAAAAACTTACCGAGGGGGCATCGATACTCGGCCTGTTTGTCATGGGGGCGCTGGTCAACAAGTGGACACACGTCAACGTGCCGCTGGTGGTATCCCGCATCACCGACCAGACCGGCAAAACCACGGTCACCACCGTGCAGTCGATTCTCGACCAGCTGATGCCCGGCCTGATTCCACTGCTGCTGACCTTTGGCTGTATGTGGCTGCTGCGCCGTAAAGTTAACGCGCTGTGGATCATCGTTGGCTTCTTTGCCATCGGTATCTTTGGTTACTGGATCGGCCTGCTCGGTCTCTAATCTCACCGCCGGGAGTCAGACTCCCGGCGTTTTTTAAACGGCGTGACCTGAGCGCCAACGCTGAGGTCACTTCGGTTGAGGAAGAAGCCTGTATGTCACTGACTGACGCCCTGATTGCCCTGCTGATCGCCGCTCTCGCCCTGTTTGCGATTTACGACGATGTCATCCTGCCCCGCCGCAATGGACCGACCCGACTGCGCGTCACCCTGCGTCGCCGCCATAAAATCGACAGCGGCATCTTTATCGTGCTGCTACTGATTCTGCTGTGGAACAACGTCAGCCATCATGGCCCGCAGCTCACCACTACCCTGCTGATGGTGCTGTGCTTTATGGCTATCTGGCTGTTCTGGATCCGCAGCCCGCGGCTGCTGATGAAAAATGACGGCCTGTTTTTTGCCAGCGTGTGGATTGATTACCGGCGTATTCAGAGTATGAACCTGTCAGAGGATGGCATTCTGGTGATGCAGCTGGAGCAGCGTCGCCTGCTGATTGCGGTGAAACAGCTCGACGATCTGGAGAAAATCTATCATATGCTGGTGGAGGCGCGTTAAACGCGCTGCCACAGCGTCAGGGTGAAATCCGCGTCACAGCTAAAGGTGGCGCTGGAGGCCAGCTGCTGCCACACCGCTTCACGCGCACGCCAGGCAAAGGGGGTCATCTGCAGCAGGCTCACCGCTTCCGCCCCGTTCAGCGTCATCGTGTAGTGGAGGTTTTGCTGATCGATCTGCTCAAATCCCGCATAGTTTTTCTCTTCCGCCGTATGCAGCTGCACTTCACGATAGATCAACGCCTTAAACTGCTGCAGATGGTGCGGCCCCGGCGTCACCGTCAGCAAATAGCCGCCGGGCCTGATAACGCGGCTCAGCTCCTGCTCGTTACAGGGCGCGTAAATGCGCACGATGGCGTCCAGTGAACCATCGGCAAACGGCAGGCGCTGGCTGGAGGCGACACAAAAGTTAACCGCGCGATAGCGCTTTGCCGCCATGCGCACCGCGGCTTTGGCCACATCCAGACCGTACAGATGGCTGTCGGGCAACGCGGCAGCCAGGGCGGCGGTGTAATAGCCTTCGCCACAGCCGATATCCAGCAGCTGCGCGGGCCGGTTCGTGAGCGGCTGAGCCAGACGTTGCGCCACCCGATCGCGCAGCGGCTGATAGTGTCCGGCATCCAGAAAGGCCCGGCGCGCCTGAAGCATCTCTGCGCTGTCGCCCGGTTCCCGTGAACCTTTGTGCTGCACCGGCAGCAGGTTGACGTACCCCTCTTTCGCCCGATCGAACTGATGACCGGACGCACAGCGATAACTGCTGGCGTGCAGGTGCAAAGCGAGGTGGCAAAGTGGGCAAATCAACGACATAGATAACTCCGGGTTAGCGATTCGCGGCGCAGTTTACCCTGATCATCCGGTAACAGAAAGGATAAAGAAAAGCCCCGCTCATTGAGCAGGGCTTTTAAGATTCGATTCAGCGGTGCATGACACCGAGCCTGAGAGCGAAATCAGATAGCAGTAACGTTAACTGCTGCCGGGCCTTTCTGGCCGTCCTGAATTTCAAACTCAACTTGTTGACCTTCGGCCAGGGTTTTAAAACCGTTGCCCTGGATAGCAGAGAAGTGAACGAACACGTCTTTGCTGCCGTCAGCAGGAGTAATAAAACCAAAACCTTTAGACTCGTTGAACCACTTAACCTGACCTTTAATCTTTGCCATTTTTGCAAATTCCTTAGAGTGTTTATATTGCCCGCAGGCAGTCTTACAGAGAAACCAGAGACATTACTGAATGAGGCACTAATTTAAGGTTCGGCAAGGAAGCGGTATTCAACGTCAACGTCTTTACTCGTAACTTCTTTACTGAAGATGCCATACATAAACAGAACTGTACCTCGTTTGACCCACGATTCGTTATCACATATCCGCTAATTAATGGCAAGCCATTTTTAAACAGTGATCGACATGCCGCACATAATTGCCTGAAACCGGCAGCGAAAGGTGGATAACGTTATTGACAGCAACGCCTCAGCGTGTGCAAAAAAAGTCTATGCGTCAGTATAGTTAGCGCCAGACTCGCGTTTCGTCAAGCGAAGCGCTAAACGCTGCTTTTTCACATTTAAACCGAATAAGTTTAGGCAAAAAATATTGCATTAATATGGCACAGATAAGCTATTTCACTGGCCGTTGTGCAATGAGCAACATAAACTGCGTAGCGCTCAAATCTTGTACAATAAATTGCTGGCAGTACAAGTTAAAAATAGTTTTGCACCAAAATCAGGAAAATATAATCGCCGTTGCCCCAAATATAAGCAGACTGCACGCTGGCATTTATCTCATTTTTTTCTAAACACCCAACAATTAAATGTTAAAAAGCGCGGAAGCCGCTGGCATTTAACAAAAATGGCTTAGGATAAATCTTAATCGTAATTCATCAGGCTGCGGCTCTCGCCAATTCGCCATGGGGCAAAAGGCGCATCCACCTCGCCCGCCTGCTGCAAGGCTTGCGCCAGCACCGTCGGCGGATCGTCAAGCGATTCGTCCGCCAGCTCAAATACGCCCCAGTGAATGGGAATCGCCAGCGGTCGCCCTATCTGCTGCCAGAGCTGTACCGCCTGATCCGGGTCCATGTGCTGGCCGCGCATGAACCATTTTGGTGCATAGGCACCTATCGGTAACGCAGCCAGATTAAACGGCCCCAGACGCTGCGCGATGGCAGAGAGATTATCGCTGTAGCCGCTATCGCCGGAGAACCAGAAATTGAGCGGCGCATTATGCACTACCCAGCCGCACCACAGCGACCGGTTGCGATCCCAGAAGGTGCGCATGCTCCAGTGGCGCGCGGGAACGGCTGTGAAGCTGATGTCGTCCAGGTGCACCTGCTGCCACCAGTCCAGTTCGGTGACGGTGCGCACGCCACGCCGGCGACACCAGTCGGCCATCCCCAGCGGCACCAGAAAGTGCGCGGCAGGAAAGCGGCGGGCGATGCGTTTTACCGTAGGCCGATCAAGGTGGTCGTAATGGTTATGCGAGATCAGCACATAATCAAGATGCGGCAGCTGCGCCACGCTGAGCGGCGCCGGGGTTTTACGCTGCGGCCCGGCAAACGGCAACGGCGAGGCGCGTGCCGACAGCGCCGGGTCGATCAAAATATAACGCTGATTGAGACGCAGCAGGAGCGCGGCATGGCCCAGCCACCAGACACGGTCATCTTCACCGCTCAGGTCGGCCAGCTGGCACCAGCTGGCGGTAAAGGCCGCATAGCCGGACTGCGGTGGCAGCGGCAGATTCTGCTGCTTACGCTCACGCCGCCAGCGCTGTAGATCGCCAGGCTGACGTAACTCCTCTTCCGGGTTACGAAAGCCGTGCGGCGTATGATGGGCCAGCGAAGCGTCATACCAGGGATTTTGCCAGGCCATGGCCTCTCCGTTGTGTGCTTAACGTTCCGGGATCAGGCGAATAAAGTCGCGCTTGTCCCCGGTATCCTGCTCATCCTGCGCTTTTTCGGCCACCGGCTGCGCCTCAGCGATACGGCGCAGTAGCGCGTTCTGTTTCTTTTGCTCTTCCAGCAGCGCTTCCAGCAGCTGAAGCTGTTCACTGGCGCGCACGCTGGCCCGGTTAACAAAAAACCAGGCAATAAAGGCCACAACCACAATGATGGCCAGCACGCCATAGTTAAACAGCGGACCGGTACTGGCGGCTAATTCGTTCATAACTGCATCAATCCTCAAACATCATTCAGGTACATCGCCGCTGATTCTACTCGTTGCGTGCGGAAAAGATATGGTGGCGGAGATAAAGCAGATTATCCCGCCTGCGTGCCGCTTTCAGTTATCTCTGATCGATCCGGCGAGAAAAGCGAGGCATGCTGCTACTATAGAGTTCGCAGCAATGCGGGAACAGCTGCGTTATGTAACACAAGGAGATAAAAATGAAACTACTGATTCGTGCGGTGATGGTGCTGGCTGTCTTGTGGCTGGCGATGCTGTTTACCGGCTACGGCGTGTTAACCGGCAGCAATAAAAACGCAGCCGGGCTGGGCTTACAGTGCAGCTACCTGACCGCGCGCGGCATGATTACCGCACAGTATCTGCACACCGACAGCGGCATTGTTGGCGTTACCGATTGTCCACTGCTGAAGAAAAGCGGCGAAGTGGTCGACAACTAAGTTAAGCCGCCTGCCGGGCTGCACGTCAGCCCGGCAGGATTCAGAACGGATAGTCGTAATAGCCCATTTGCTCCGACACCTTACGCGCGGCACGGTGCAGCATCGCCACATACTCTTTTTTTGCCGGTTCGGAGAAGCGCACCGTCGGAAAAGAGAGACTCATGCCGGCAATCACCACGCCGAAGCGATCAAACACCGGTACCGCCAGACAGCGAATCCCCGCTTCCTGCTCTTCATTATCCTCACCAAAGCCCTGTTGCCTGACCTGATCCAGCACCGGCAGTAGCGCCTGCGCGTTGACGATAGTGTTAGCGGTGCTGCGACGGAATTCCACTTCACGCAGAATGTCGTTCACCTCCGCGCGCTCACGCCACGCCAGCAGCACTTTGCCGATGGCGGTACTATGCAGCGGATTACGCCGGCCGATGCGCGAATACATGCGCAGGTTATACAGCGAGTCAATCTTATGGATATAGACGATGCTGTCTTCTTCCAGCGCGCCGAGATGAATGGTCTCTTTGGTCTGGCGCGACAGTTCGCGCATCTCCACATCGGCGCTGCGAATCAAATCCACGTTCTGCAGCGCGTGCGCGCCAAGTTCAAACAGTTTGAGCGTCAGCGAATATTTTTCGCTCTCGCCCTCCTGCGCCACGTAGCCGAGTGATTTCATGGTCTGCAGAAAGCGGTAGACCGTGCTTTTCGACATCATAACCCGCTGCGAAAGCTCGGTGATGCCGTGATCGCGCTCTTCACCCAGCGCCTGCAGAATGCCAAACACTTTCATCACCGATGAAACGGCATCCGGCTGTTTATCGTTATCGCGGCTCGCCATGCGGGACTTCCTTAACGCTTTTGCAAAAAACGCCAGTATAGAGGTTACAGCCGGACGGCGGCAACGACACATCCACTTGTAATTTTTGTCCATTAATGCGGTGATTTCAGGCAGAAAATTGATTAGCATGATGATATTCACTTACTTCACTTCTCTCTGTTTATGTCTCCTACCGTGTCTCAGGATGGATTACCCGTTCCACAGCGTTACGGCGCGATAATTACCATTGCGCTTGGCATCATGATGGCGGTGCTGGACGGCGCGATTGCCAACGTGGCGCTGCCGACCATTGCGCGTGAGCTGAACGCCAGCCCGGCGGAATCGATCTGGATCGTCAACGCCTATCAAATCGCTATCGTGATTTCGCTGCTGTCGCTGTCGTTTCTTGGCGATATGTTCGGCTACCGGCGCGTCTATCAGGTCGGGCTGGTGCTGTTTGTATTCACCTCGCTGTTCTGCGCCCTTTCCTCTTCGCTGAATATGCTCACCGTGGCGCGCGTGCTGCAGGGCTTCGGCGGTGCGGCGCTGATGAGCGTCAACACTGCGCTAATCCGTATTATTTACCCGCAGCGCTTCCTGGGACGCGGCATGGCCATCAACTCGCTGATCGTGGCCGTTTCCAGCGCCGCCGGTCCCACGGTGGCGGCCGCGATTCTCTCCATCGCCAGCTGGAAATGGCTGTTCCTGATCAACGTGCCACTCGGTGTGGTGGCGCTGTGGCTGGCGCTGCGCTTCCTGCCGGATAACACGCAGAAAGCGAAGCAGCAGAAATTTGATGTGCCGAGCGCCATCATGAATGCGCTGTTTTTCGGCCTGCTGATTTCAGCGCTGACCGGCTTCGCGCAGGGAGAAAATGGCTGGCTGATTGCGGGTATGCTGCTGGCGCTGCTGCTGATCGGCGTGGTGTTTGTGCGGCGTCAGCTGGCGATGCCGGTGCCGCTGCTGCCAGTAGATTTGCTGCGCATTCCGGTGTTTTCGTTGTCGATCGGCACCTCGATCTGTTCGTTCTGTGCACAAATGCTGGCGATGGTGTCGCTGCCGTTTTTCCTGCAAAACGTACTGGGCCGGGATGAAGTCGCGACCGGTCTGCTGCTGACGCCGTGGCCGCTGGCTACCATGGTGATGGCACCGATTGCCGGCCGTCTGATCGAGAAGTTTCATGCCGGGCTGCTGGGTGGGCTGGGGCTGGCGCTGTTTGCCGCCGGGCTGTTTCTGCTGGCGCTGCTGCCTGCACAGCCCACGGATGCCGATATTATCTGGCGCATGATGCTGTGCGGTGCCGGCTTCGGGCTGTTCCAGTCACCCAACAATCACACCATCATCTCGTCGGCTCCGCGCCAGCGCAGTGGCGGTGCCAGCGGCATGCTCGGCACCGCGCGACTGGTCGGGCAAAGCACCGGCGCCGCGCTGGTGGCGCTGATGTTTAACCTGTTCAACGACAGCGGCACGCATGCCTCGCTGCTGCTGGCCGGGACCTTTGCCAGCGTGGCGGCGATCGTCAGTATGCTGCGCATGACGCAAAGCCGTCAGCCGGCAGAGTCATAAAAAAAAGGGCGCCCGCAGGCGCCCTGTTCATTTTCTATATGGCTTACTTAAGGTAGGCACCGCTGCGCAGCGCTTCGATACGCTTGTCGAGCGGCGGGTGCGACATAAACAGCTCGCTCAGCGACTTACCTTTACCGTTAATACAGAACGCCATCATGCTGCTGGGTTCCTGCGGTTCGTAGCTGGTTTTCAGGCGCTGCAGCGCGGCAATCATCTTTTCACGCCCCACCAGCTTCGCAGAGCCGGCGTCGGCGTGGAATTCGCGATGGCGCGAGAACCACATGGTGATGATGCTGGCGAGAATACCAAACACCAGTTCCAGCACTGTCGCCACGGCAAAATAGACCAGCGGATTGCCGTTGCTGCTCTCTTCACCGTCGCGGTTGCCGGACAGGAAGCCAGACGCCACCTGCGCAATGATACGCGAAATGAAGATCACGAAGGTGTTCACGATACCCTGAATCAGCGTCATGGTGACCATGTCACCGTTCGCGATGTGGGCGATCTCGTGCGCCAGCACCGCCTCCGCTTCGTCGCGGCTCATGTTCTGCAGCAAACCGGTGGAGACCGCCACCAGCGAGGCGTCACGGCGTGCGCCGGTGGCAAAGGCGTTGATATCGGGCGCGTGGTAAATCGCCACCTGCGGCATCGCAATGCCGACCTGCTGAGCCTGGCGGCCGACGGTTTCCATCAGCCAGCGTTCCGTCTCGTTACGGGGTTGTTCAATCACTTCACCGCCGACCGAGCGTAACGCCATCCATTTGGACATCAGCAGTGAAACAAACGCACCGCCAAAGCCAAACAGACCTGCCATAATCATCAGACCCTGAACACTGCTTGACTGGATTCCTGTCAGACTCAGAATCAGTCCGAATACCAACATCACCGCCAGGTTGGTGACCAGGAAAAGCGCAATACGCATCATAAACGTTAATCTTCCTCAGTTGTGCTCGCGCTCATGCGCGGATATACATCCTATGTCCATTGTGGCGCTTTTCAAGCGACCTTAATCTTTAAGTGCCTAAAAAGACATAACTTTACATTTGGTAATGGTAGCAGGTACAGCCTGCCGGGCGACGATTTGCAGGCAAAAAAAAGCACCGCCGCAGCGGTGCTGTGATTTCAGGCCGAAGGGTTACTTCGCTGCCGCCGGCGCTGGCTGATCTTTTTCCAGCTGGGCCAAATCGTTAGCGATTTTCACCGTTTCATCCAGATACGGATCCGGCTCTTTGTAGTCTTTCGGCAGATCGTCCAGGCTCTTCAGCGGCGCTTTGCCTTCCGCCTGGTAGCGCGCATTGATGCGTTCCAGACGCAGCGCATCTTCTTCGTGGTTCTCTTTCTCGCGCTGGGCCAGATTGAGCGACACGATGTTACGCTTGTCCTTCATCGCGTTGAAACGCGCGATGTCTTTCATGATGTACTGGAACTCGCGATCTTTGGCGATGCGATCGGCGTGATCTTTGGTCAGCTGCGGCACCAGCGGCGTGATATCGCCGGTTTTGGTGTAGGTCGCTGCGTTGATGCTGTCCCACGGCAGCGCGTTATCCTCAAATTTCTCGCCGGTCTCTGCCGCTTCCACACCGGTCGGCATCAGCAGGTCTGGCGTGACGCCTTTCCGCTGAGTACTGCCACCGTTGATGCGGTAGAACTTCTGAATGGTGTACTGGACTGAGCCCAGCGCCGGCCATTCCGGACGCAGCATCTGATCGTAGATGCGGTTGAGTGAGCGATACTGCTGCACCGTGCCCTTACCAAAGGTCGGTTCGCCGACAATCAGGGCGCGGCCGTAATCCTGCATCGCCGCGGCAAAGATTTCCGACGCCGAGGCGCTGAAGCGATCGACCAGCACTACCAGCGGACCTTTGTAGTAAACGATGCCGTCGTTGTCGCTGTCCTCACGCACGCGACCATTATTGTCACGCACCTGCACCACCGGACCACTCGGAATAAACAGGCCGGAGAGCGATACCGCTTCGGTCAGCGCGCCGCCGCCGTTGGTACGCAGATCGATGACGATGCTGTCGACGTTCTGCTTCTGCAGTTTCTGCAGCTGCACTTTCACATCATCGGTCAGGCCAACGTAGAAGCCCGGGATATCCAGCACGCCGACTTTCTCTTTGCCGACGTTGTGCACGGTGCCCTTCACCGCGCGATCTTCCAGACGGATTTTCTCACGCGTCAGCGTCACGGTACGGGTTTTGGTGCCCTTGCCGGCTGGCAGGATCTCGAGGCGCACTTTGCTGCCCTTCGGCCCTTTAATTTTGGACACCACGTCATCCAGACGCCAGCCAATCACATCTTCCATTGGCTTGCCCGGCTGGCCGACGCCCACAATGCGGTCGCCCACGCTGATGGATTTGCTCTTGGCCGCCGGACCACCGGCGACCATCGAGTTGATCACCGTGTAGTCATCATCCATCTGCAGCACGGCACCGATACCTTCCAGCGACAGGCTCATTTCGGTATTGAACTGCTCGGTGTTGCGCGGTGACAGATAGTTAGTATGCGGGTCGATTTCATGCGCGAACGCGGTCATAGCCAGCTGGAACACATCTTCGCTGTTGCTTTGTGCCAGACGACGGATGGCAAAGTTGTAGCGCTTGGTCAGCGTCTCGCGAATCTCTTTGTCATCTTTCCCGGCCAGCTTCAGGCTCAGCTCGTCATACTTCACCTTGGCATCCCACAGCGCGTTTAGCTCATCTGTGCTTTTCGGCCACGGTGCTTTGGCACGATCGATATCGATGGTGTCATTGCCGGTGAAGTTCATCGGGCGGTTCAGCACGCTGAGCGCATACTGATAGCGCTCGAAGCGGCGCTTCTGCGCCAGATTATAGAGATCGTAAAACACATCCAGCTTGCCGCTGCGCAGCTCATCACCGAGCGTGGTTTTCTTGTCGGCGAATTGTGCCACGTCCGACGCCAGCAGCACGTTATGGCTGTAATCGAGCAGATTCAGGTAGCGGTCAAAAATTTTCGCCGAAAAATCCTGATTCAGATCGAACTGACGATAGTGAGAGCGGGTGAAACGCGAAGTGACGCGTTCACTGACGGTAGGATGCTGTGCTTCTTCGTGTAACTGGGGAATCTGGTCGGCGCGGGTAATGTTGTCCGCGCCAAAGGTGGGGCCTGCCAGCAGCAGGCCCGCGATCATACCGATCTTAAAAATGCTGTTCATGCCAGGGTCGGGCCTCCGTTTCAGAACTGCAAGTGTTCTGCGCGCACAATCATTGCCAGGCCGGAAGCGAGCTGGACCCGGACGCCATCTTTGGTAATTTCCAGGATGGTAGCGTCCATTGCACTTTTGCCTGCTTTGACTTTGATGTTTTGACCCGCTTGCAACGTTGAAGTGTCAGTGACGGGTTTTGCCCGCGGTGGACGCGGAGCAGCCTGACGCTCACCGGCCGCAGCACGCGGTGCCTGTGGACGTGGCTTACGCGGTGCGTCACCCTCCGCCGCTTTACGGGCAGCAGGCTTGCGCGGACGACGCTCAGCGGTCTCTTCACCGGCTTCACGTTTTTTCGCTTTTTGCTGCTCGCGCTGCGCCTGCACGCGCGCTTTGGCTTCTTCCAGCTGCTTGCGCGCATGTTCTACGTGCTGCTCATCCAGCACGCCACAGGCGTTGCCGTCGAGATCGACACGGGTGGCACCGGCTTTAATGCCGTAAAGATAACGCCAGCTTGAGGTATAAAGGCGTAAGGCCGAACGCAGTTGCGTCTTGCTCAGGCTGTTTTCGCCCTGAACGCGCTCCACCAGATCCTGAAAGATACCGATTTTGAGCGGACGCGCTTCACCTTCGGCGCTAAAGCAGTGCGGAAAACGCTGCGCCAGAAAGGCGATGACTTCTTTACTGCTGTTCAACTTAGGTTGATTTTCCATGAAATTTCCTGATTACAACGGGTTTGCCGACCAGAGCAGGCATGAACAGGCGACATTATAATGACAACATCGCCAAATGCTATGTGATCCAGTCGATTAGCTGCGCGTCAGCTGAAGAAATTTTTCGATGTCGCTGTTCGCCAGCACTGCACAAAGCCCGTCGGTAAGGGCTACCAGCCCCGCTTCATCCTCGCTATCGAAGCGAGAATAAACCGTACTGTCGATGTCGAGAACACCGACCATCGTGCCATTCACTTTCAGAGGAATCACGATTTCCGCGTTACTGGCGGCGTCGCAGGCAATGTGCCCCGGGAAAGCGTGCACGTCTTCAACCCGCTGCACGCTATCCTCCGCAACCGCGGTGCCACATACGCCTTTACCCACCGGAATGCGTACGCAGGCGATTTTGCCCTGGAACGGACCCAGCACCAGCGTCTCCGGCTCGGTCAGCAAATAGAAGCCTGCCCAGTTAACCCCTTCCAGGCGTTCAAACAGCAGCGCACTGCAGTTGCCCAGCGCCGCCAGGAAAGAAGTTTCGCCCGCTAACAGTGCGCGGACATCGCGATTTAAATCCTCGTAAAAGGCTTTTTTGTTCATTGTTTAACCATAACTCATCACTGGCGTGACCTTGTTGTCACTCAGTTGTTAAAATAAGCACTAATAATCCAACCCCACAAGGTGAATCATTGTGTTAGTTACTATACCCTTAGCACGCTATGCTTGAGACTATTCTCGTACCATAGATTGATGCAGACAGACGTGCTCTGCTGCGCATGCCGGTAACTGTAACGAACAATGGGCCCCTTGCGTCATTTATGAAAATTCACGCCATCAGCCAGACGTTGCCCCACGCACGTTATCAGCGTTGCCCGCAATGCGATACCCTTTTTTCCTTACCGGATGTGAAATCGCATCAGTCGGCTTATTGCCCGCGCTGTCATGCCCGTATTCAGAACGGTCGCGACTGGTCAATGACGCGGCTCACCGCCATGGCCGTCACGATGATCGTACTAATGCCGTTCGCCTTCAGCCTGCCGCTGGTGGATATCCGCCTGCTTGGCATGCGCATCAACGCCAGCCTGCTGGAGGGCGTGCTGCAGATGGCGCAACAGGGCAACGTGCTGACAGCCGCCATGGTGGCGTTTTGCACGATTGGCGCGCCAGTGACGCTGGTGGCCGGCATCTGCTATTTGTGGATTGGCCACGCGCTCGGCATGAACCTGCGCCCGGTCCTGCTGATGCTGGAGAAGCTCAAAGAGTGGGTCATGCTGGATATCTATCTGGTCGGCGTGGCGGTGGCGTCGATTAAGGTGCAGGATTATGCCGCGCTGGAGGTCGGCTACGGGCTGGTCGCCTATATCGCGCTAACCATTATGAGCCTGCTGACGCTGATTCATCTCAACGTGGAGGAGCTGTGGGAACATTATTACCCGCAGTCGGTGCCGCACGAACCGCCCGAGCGGTGGCAGGTTTGCCTGAACTGCCACCATACCGGTATGCCCGATGAACGCGGACGCTGCACGCGCTGCCATACGCCGCTCGATTTTCGCCGCCGCCACAGCCTGCAAAAATCCTGGGCGGCGCTGATCGCCTCGATTGTGCTGCTGATCCCGGCTAACCTGCTGCCGATTTCGGTGGTGTACGTCAACGGTGCGCGGCGCGAAGACACCATTTTCTCCGGTATTCTTGGCCTCGCCTCCGGTAACGTGCCGGTGGCCGCGGTGGTGTTTATCGCCAGTATTCTGGTGCCGTTTACCAAGGTGTTGGTGATGCTGACGCTGTTGCTCAGCATCCATTTTAAGTGTGAACAGGGTTTGAAAACCCGCATCCGTCTGCTGCGCGCCGTCACCTGGGTGGGCCGCTGGTCGATGCTGGATCTGTTCGTCATTGCTTTAACCATGTCGCTGGTCAATCGTGATCAGCTGCTGGCTTTTACCATGGGACCTGCCGCCTTCTACTTTGGCGCGGCAGTCATCCTGACCATTATGGCCGTTGAGTGGCTCGATAGCCGCCTGATCTGGGATGCACATGCAACAGGAAACGCCGACTACACCGACTAGCGCTAATCTGCGTAATAAACGCAAGATTTCGCCGTTCTGGCTTTTGCCCATTATCGCCCTGCTGATTGCCGGCTGGCTGTTATGGACCAATTATCAGGAGCGCGGCACCACCATCACCATCAACTTCCAGACCGCGGACGGCATCGTGCCGGGCCGCACGCCGATTCGCTATCAGGGCGTGGAAGTGGGCACCGTGCAGGGCATTGTGCTGAGCGATGACTATCGCAGCATTCAGATCAAAGCCAGCATCAAGAGCGACATGCGCGATGCGCTACGGGAGAACACCCAGTTCTGGCTGGTGACGCCAAAAGCCTCGCTGGCGGGCGTCTCCGGGCTGGATGCGCTGGTGGGCGGTAACTACATCGGCATGATGCCCGGCGACGGCAAAGAGCGCGATCACTTCACCGCGCTGGATACCCAGCCGAAATACCGGGTAAACACCGGCGAACTGCTGATTCACCTGCACGCGCCCGATCTCGGATCGCTCAACACCGGTTCGCTGGTCTATTACCGTAAAATTCCGGTCGGCCGCGTCTATGACTACAGCATTAACGGTAATACCGATGGCGTGACCATCGATGTGCTGATTGAGCGGCGCTTTACCAACCTGGTAAAAAAACAGAGCCGCTTCTGGAATGTGTCGGGCGTTGACGCCGATGTCAGCCTGAGCGGCGCCAAAGTGAAGCTGGAGAGCCTGGCCGCGCTGGTGAATGGCGCAATTGCCTTTGACTCACCGGACAGCGGCGAACAGGCCAACAGCGATCAAAACTATCAGCTCTATTCGGATCTGGCACATAGCCAGCGCGGCGTGCTGATTTCGCTCGATCTGCCCAACGGCGACAACCTGAAAGCCGACAGCACGCCGCTGATGTATCAGGGGCTGGAAGTGGGCACCCTGACCAGACTGACGCTGCTGCCGGGCGGCAAAGTGTCCGGTGAGCTGACGATCGATCCCTCCGTCACCGGCCTGATGCGCAGCGGCACGCGGATTGAGATGCGCGCGCCGAAACTCAGCCTGACCGACACCAGCCTGAGCAGCCTGCTGACCGGCAATACGCTGGAACTGGTCCCGGGCGAAGGTGAGCCGCAGGATCACTTCAGCGTGCTGCCAGCCAGCGAAACGCTGTTGCAGAAGCCGGATGTGCTTACCGTTCAGCTCAGCGCGCCGGAAACCTACGGTATCGACGCCGGACAGCCGGTGATGCTGTATGGCGTGAAGATCGGCCAGGTGATTTCGCGCCGGCTGGATGAAAACGGCATCAGCTTTGTGGCGGCCATCAATCCGGAGCATCGCCAGCTGGTGCACGCCGACAGTAAGTTCATCGTTAACAGCCGTCTCGACGTTAAATTTGGCCTCGACGGCATGCAGGTGCTGGGTGCCAGCGCGCGCGAATGGGTCGACGGCGGTATCCGGCTGGTGCCGGGTGCGAAAGGTCAGCCGTCCAGCCGCTATCCGCTGTACGCCGACTCAGAGCGCGCGGCGGAAGGCATTACCGGCGATCAGCCGCCGACCACGCTCAAACTGACCGCCAACAGCCTGCCGGATGTACAGGCCGGCTCGGTGGTGCTGTACCGCAAGTTTCAGGTCGGTGAAGTGGTGGATGTGGTGCCGCGCGCCGATGCGTTTGAGATTTCGGTCCATATCCAGCCGCAGTATCGCAAGCTGCTGACCAGCGAAAGCGTGTTCTGGGCCGAAGGCGGTGCCAAAGTCCAGCTTAACGGCAGCGGTCTGACCGTGCAGGCTTCACCGCTGAACCGCGCGCTGAAAGGCGCAATCAGCTTTGATAACCTGACGGGCGCGCAGGCGGCGAAAGGCGCTAAGCGCGTGCTCTATCCGTCTGAAACCGCCGCGCGTGCGGTGGGCAGCCAGATTACCCTGCACACCTTTGATGCCAGCAAACTGTCGGCAGGCATGCCAATCCGCTACCTCGGCATCAACGTCGGTCAGGTGGAGTCGCTGGCGCTGAGCCAGGATAACAACCAGGTGGTGGCGAAAGCGGTGCTCTATCCGGAGTATGTGCAGGACTTCGCGCGCATCGGCAGCCGCTTCTCTGTTGTCTCGCCGGAGATTTCGCCCGCCGGCGTTAATCACCTGGAAACGCTGCTGCAGCCGTATGTGAACGTGGACCCGGGCAAAGGCGCGCTGGCGCGCAGCTTTGAACTGCAGGAGAGCACCATTACCGATTCGCGTTACCTTAACGGGCTGAACATCTATGTGGATACCACCGAAGCCGGTTCGCTGTCGATTGGCACGCCGGTGCTGTTCCGCGGTGTAGAAGTCGGCACGGTCACCGGCACTTCGCTGGGTAACATGGCCGACCGCGTGCAAATCGCGCTGCGCATCAGCAAAAAGTATCAGCATCTGGTGCGTAACAACTCGGTGTTCTGGCTGGCCTCCGGTTATAACCTCGACTTTGGTCTGATTGGCGGCGTGGTGAAAACCGGCACCTTCCAGCAGTTCATTCGCGGCGGCATCCAGTTTGCCACACCACCAACGGTGCCGCTGGCGCCGCAGGCCGGTGCCGACAAGCACTTCCTGCTGCAGGATGAAGCGCCAAAAGAGTGGCGCAACTGGGGCACGGCGATTCCGTCGCCAAACTAAGACGACGGGCAGCCTGCGGGCTGCCCGACTTATTTGCGCCGGGGATATTGCGCACGGCTGTACCTGAGCCGGGCTCGGCGTTACACTTCGCCCTCACTTTGTTAGTCCGGTAGATATCCGTGTCCGATCGTTTTCCTGAAGATTTTCTCGCGCTGATGCGCGCCAGCCTGGCCGACGAGGCCGAACTCGAACGCTTTCTCGCCATCAGTCAGCAGCCGCTGCGCCGCAGTCTGCGCGTCAATACGCTGAAAATCAGCGTGGAGGATTTTCTCACGCGCGTGGCGGGCTACGGCTGGCAGCTGACGCCGATTCCGTGGTGTCGGGAAGGCTTCTGGATTGCGCGTGATGACGAATCGCTGCCGCTCGGCAGCGTCGCGGAACACCTCAGCGGTCTGTTCTATATTCAGGAAGCCAGCTCAATGCTGCCGGTCACCGCGCTGTTTGACGCCGCGCCGGATGCCCGCCAGGTGATGGACGTGGCCGCTGCGCCGGGCTCAAAAACCACGCAAATGGCCGCGCTGATGCGCAATCAGGGCGCGATCCTCGCCAATGAATACTCCGCCAGCCGGGTGAAAGTGCTGCATGCCAATATCAGCCGCTGCGGCGTCAGCAATGTGGCGCTGACCCATTTTGACGGGCGCGTCTTTGGTGCCGCGCTGCCGGAACAGTTCGATGCCGTACTGCTGGATGCGCCCTGCTCCGGCGAAGGCGTGGTGCGCAAAGATGCTGACGCGCTGCGCAACTGGACGCTGGCCAGCACCGAGGCCATCGCCGCCACCCAGCGCGATTTACTCGACAGCGCTTTTCACGCGCTGCAACCGGGCGGCACGCTGATTTACTCGACCTGTACGCTTAATACTATCGAAAACCAGCAGGTGATTGCCTGGCTGCAGCAGCGCTATCCGCAGGCGCTGGAAATTGTGCCGCTCAACGATATGTTCGCTGGCGCCGAACGCGCGCTGACGCCGGAAGGCTTCCTGCACGTGTTTCCGCATATCTTCGACAGCGAAGGCTTTTTCGTCGCGCGGCTGCGCAAAACTGCCAGCGTGCCGCCATTACCGGCGCCGACCTACAAACTCGGCAAGCTGCCCTTCTCGCCCGCCAGCCGCAAGCTGGTAGCGGAGGTGGCGCAGGCCGCGCACAAGGTGGGACTGCACTGGGATGAGAGCCTGACGCTGTGGCAGCGCGACAAAGAGCTGTGGCTGTTCCCGGCGGCGCTGGAGAGCTGGCTCAGCAAAGTGCGTTTCTCGCGTATCGGTCTCAAACTGGCGGAAACCTTCCCGAAAGGCTTTCGCTGGCAGCATGAAGCGGTGGTGGCGCTGGCGCAACCGGACAGCGCGCTGGCGTTCGAACTGGACGAAGCGCAGGCGGAAAGCTGGTATCGCGGACAGGATATCCATCCCGACACGCCGCCCGCGCGTGATGAAGTGATTGTCACCTACCAGCAGCAGCCGCTGGGCCTGGCGAAACGCGTTGGAAGCCGCATCAAAAACAGCTATCCGCGTGAACTGGTGCGCGACGGGCGGCTGTTCCGCTAACACGCATTACTGCAACTGCACCAGCGTCAGCCGGTTGCCAAATACCGCGCCGGTATCAATGTAATGCTGATTCGCGGCGTTAAGCGGCTGCTCCAGCGGCGTATGGCCAAAGTAGAACGCACTGGCACCGGCGATCGGCTGCGAACGACCGCGCTGATGGCGAGCGAGCCGGTCGCGGCTCCAGACGACCTGATGCCAGTCGACATCCTGTCCCAGTGCATAGGCACTGGCAGGATAGTCAGCATGAGCAATGACGATGACGTGCTCCTCGAATTGCAGATGTAAAATCAGCGGCAGTTCGGCACAGCGCTTCAGCGCATGACGCGCGGCAATCAGCCGCGCACCGCTCAGCTGCCAGAACCAGTCCCCGCCGTTCATCATCCACAGCATCGGATCGTCGCCCTGCAGCGCATCGAGTGCCATCTGCTCGTGATTACCGCGCACGCAGCGGAACCACGGCTCTTCCAGCAGTTGCAGACAGCCAAGGCTGTCCGGCCCGCGGTCGATTAAATCCCCGACCGATAGCAGCAGATCCTGTTGCCGATCAAAGCCCTGCCGCAGCAGCTGCGCATCAAGCTGCGCGCGGCAGCCGTGCAAATCACCGACCACCCAAATATTGCGCCAGTTATTTGCACGCAGCGTCTGATAAAACATGTAATCTGCCCCGGTTGACTGGAAGTTTAGTAAACCCGGCATAAAGTATAGTCCGGTGAGGGGTAGCCGCGGAGGCATCAGCGTGAGCAGTCGGAAACAGTTTGTTGGCATCCTCGTGATGATTTTTATTGGCAGCCTGCTGCTGCTGGAGTCGCTCGCGCGCCTGGTGCATCTGCTTTTTGTTGGCTGAGCGGTGTTTCATACCGCGCTAAACGCTTACACTCCTTTGCGTCTTATTGAAAGGAGTCGCCATGAGTCAGAATATCTACGATAACCCCGATTTTTTTGCTGGCTACGCCACCCTGCCGCGTTCGGTCAACGGACTGGACGGCGCGCCCGAGTGGCCCGCGCTGCGGGCAATGCTGCCTGAACTGCGTGACCAGCGCGTGCTGGATTTGGGCTGCGGCTACGGCTGGTTTTGTCGTTATGCGCAGCAGCAAGGCGCGCGTGAAGTGCTGGGGCTGGATGTGTCAGAAAAAATGCTGGCGCAGGCCGCTGCCATGACCGATCGGCCAGGCATCACTTACCAGCGCGCTGACCTCGAAACCCTGCAGCTCAGCAGCACTTTTGATGTGGTGTACAGTTCGCTGGCGCTACACTATCTCAGCCATATCGACGCCCTGTTTGCCACGATTTTTCATGCGTTACGTCCCGGCGGCGCGCTGGTGTTTTCATGCGAGCATCCGATTTATACCGCTCCGCGTCAGCAGGAGTGGTTCATCGATGATGCCGGGCAGCGCAGCTGGCCAGTCAATCAGTATCAGCAGGAAGGGGAACGGATCAGCAACTGGTTTGCCGCCGGCGTGAAGAAGCAGCACCGCAAGCTGGCAACCTGGATTAACGCGCTGATTGCCGCCGGTCTGGTGATTGAACGGCTGGATGAGTGGGGTCCGGATGTACAGCAGGTAGCGGAGAATCCGGCGCTGGATGAGGAGCGCGAGCGTCCGATGCTGTTTTTGCTGGCGGCGCGCAGGCCGCTGTAAGGTTTTCAGCAGTGGCTGCATCCTGCAGCCCTGTGAAAATTCCCCCCGGCGCTTATCTCCGGCACTCAATCAAGGTGTTAGCTCTGTAAGGGACGGCACCTACTGTAACGCTTAAGATTATTCCGAACAAGTTAAATGATATTAACTATCATTCTCAACTATTGATCTGGCGCGCTGTTAATGCCCGTTGCGTTTGTGTCGCTTCTGTCTGCTGAATCCCACAGGAGCCCGCATGATCACTGACTACACCTTTAACTATCTGAATGGCCTGGATGTGCACTATCGCTATAAACCGGCCAGTCTGGATAATCAGCATCTGTTGATTGTCATGTCCGGGTTTAACCTGCCCGATCCTACCGTGTATGATTTTACTTTGCTGGAGCACACCCGCGCAGCCGTGTTATGGATCAAAGACGATTTCAACGGTTTGCCAGCGTATTACCTGTGTAACAATCTCCAGTTCAACATCGAGCACGGCGTCAGTCAGCTCATCCGGGCGGTGATTGAGCTAACCCAACCTTCTGATGTGACCATTCTGGGCGCGTCGAAAGGCGGCAGTGCCGCGCTCTACTTCGGTATCCGCCACAACATCAGAAACATTATTACTGCAGTGCCGCAGTTTTTTCTCGGTGACTATGCAAGCCAGATTTGGCCCAGTGTGGGTAAAGCGATGATGGGAGAGATAAGCCCGGCTGCGGTCGCGTTGCTAAATAAATACCTGCCCAATGCCCTGCGACGCGATCGCCAGACGCAGAAAAATATTTATTTGTTTACTGCTCTGGCCGATCATCAGCGCGAGCAGGAAGTGTTACCGCACCTCGGGCTGCTGGAAAAATACAGTAATTTCAATCTGATAGAATCGTCATCACCCTGTATCACGCAACATAATGAGGTGACCCGCTATAACCTCAACCTGATTCTGGCGCTGATATATCAGCTGGAGCAGAATATCACCCCGCGCTGGGGCCATATTCGCAACGGCAGCGGTTGGTAACGGCGCAGCTGAGAATCATAGGTTGGCTATGACGAATCCCCGGTTAACGCGTGATTAAAAAGATCGCCAGCATAAAACCGACAAACAAACCGGCAAAGGTCAGCAAACCGGTGCGCGGCGTTTTGGCCTGACCGACAATCGCGCCGATAAAAATGCTCAGAATGGTGAGCGTGCCAATCATCACCCAGAGAAGATATTGTGTATTTGCTGCCATGCGAAATCCTGTTAAGCGGCCATCAATCAATGCGCCCTGTTATACCATTTTTCGCTGTGGCTGGCTGCTGCAAATATCCGCTGTGTTGCGCTCAGCATAACAATGCATCACATGTGACAACGTCACTTGTGTATTATCTCACGCAATGTTATCGCGCTTAATAATTGCGCTAATTGAGCAAATAAAGTCCGGCAACAAGGGTACCGACGGAAATAATATGGAATAGCTCAGTCATGGTAGCAACCTCAATTTAATGCCTGTACGACTCAGTCAAGAACAGCATCTGGCGTTCGTCAAATCATCACCGCCTGCAATAAGCGCAGCCGATGGCATAAATACCAATCGATGCTTAACTGAATACGTACCCATAAGACAGGAGGAAAGCCATGAGCCAGTCTGCATTAGCCACCTACCTTGCGTTAAGCGACGACGACCTCAATGAGATGGGCATCCGTCCGGACACGCTGTTCGAAGCGCAGCCCGACGATAACGGCGCCGCCGGTTACTATTTCAACGTACCGGACACCACGCCGCAGCGCGTGCTGGGGCAGAAACGCTGGTCGCTGGGCGATCGCATCGACATTCCGGCCAGCGTGTTAAATAACGATTCAGCGTAACGGCTCCCGCGATGCGCGATCCTGTGCCAGGCTTAAGTCATTGTGGAATGTTGCAATCATGAGGGAATGATTATGATGAAAAAAACGGTACTGGCGTCACTGCTGATGGTGTTTAGTCTGGGCGCTATCGCTGAACAGGGCGGCTTTGAGGGCGGTAAAACCCCGCCGCCGCAGAAACAACAGGACGCCGGTTATAAAGGTTCTGAAGATACCGGCCAGACACATATCGAACAGATTCGGGATTTTCGTCAGGGCGGCTATGTCACGCTGGAAGGCTATATCGTTAAAAAGTTAAGCGGTGATAATTATCAATTCCGCGACAGCACCGGCACCGTGACCATTAAGGCTGCAGCCGATACCTTCAAAGGCAAAACCTATAACGCCGAGGATCAGGTCCGGGTGAGCGGCAAAGTATATGGCCGGGGCGAAAATACCCGCGTCGATGTTGCACGTATCGAAGAACCTTAATGCATTATTGTCCGGTCCGCCGTCGCGTGTGCGGCGGACGTTATCTTTCCATTCGCAGGAAATCATCGCATGAAGAGCCTGTTTGCCAGTCTGTTAATCCTCTCCACCCTGACCGCGCTGGCTGGCTGTCAGCAACCTGAACGGCCAATTGGCCCGGACGGACGCCCTAATGTCCCTGCAGAACAACCGGTGCCCGGCGGTCCAATGAGTAAAGGGCCGGTAGGTCAGCCGCAGGCCTGACCGTTAGCGGCATCAGTACTTACCGCGCCCTGCCCTGAAAATTTATTGTCCTTATTGCCGCCGGGTATTATTACCGGCGGCATTTTTACGTCTGGCTTAATTAACGCCCACCACCATTACCCTGATTAAATTTTCATGGCTATGCTTGGTTATTACGCTGAAATAAAGGATATGCTGATGCACAGTCTTGATCCACAAATGTTGCTGTTACTCTATTTTGTCCTACCGGTTTGGCTTATTGCTGGCTTTGCCGACTGGCTTTGTCATCGTGCAACAGAAATAGAGCATACCTCCGGCGTTAAAGAAACGTGGATACATATTTTAATGTTTCTGGAGATGGGCACTCCGCTGCTGCTGGCATTATTTCTTGAGGTGAATGCGCTGATTATTGCGTTAATGATCGTGCTGTTTTTTTGTCATGAAGCCACTGCGTTGTGGGACGTCAGCTATGCGGTGAAAAGCAGAAAAGTGACGCCGGTCGAACAACACATCCACAGTTTTCTCGAAATGGTGCCGCTGATGGCGCTGCTACTGGTGATCTCCCGTCACTGGCCGCAATTTCTCGCGCTATTTGGGGCCGGCAATGAAGCGCCCCGGTTTACTCTAACGCTACGTGCCGATCCGCTGCCGCAGGGTTATATTATTGGCGTACTGTGCGCAATCGTGGTGTTTGAACTGCTGCCTTATCTGGAAGAATATCTGCGTACCCGGCGCGCGAAGAAAAACGCCTCAACGTGAACAGCATAAACCACCGTGCTGAATGGTAATGTGGATGATTGGGGAAGCTATTGATTCCACCACAGCCAATACCCACACGATAAAAAAACCTCCCGCGGGAGGTTTATCGATTAGATCGGTTTTTGCCCATCGTCTTCAGGCAATCCGGTGCCGGTATCATCATCGTCATCAAGCGGCTCTTCGCCGGGCACCTGCGCATCATCAGGCAGCGGAGTGACATCATCGGGTCGTTCTGACATAAGCACCTCCATACCCCACATTGGGTAATAACTATTTTAGTTGCGTTATCCTTCAGCCCAGCGGGTTTATCACGCATCTGTGAATTAAGCGTAAGAAGTAAATTAGTTATGGGTTAACGCTTTGCTTATCGCCTGCCCTCGGCTAACGCGATAAACAAAAAAGGCCACCCGAAGGTGACCAATAATAGGGTACTCGCTGCGTTAGTCATCAGGTGTGGTTATTAATTTATTTCGCCACATGAATAACACAACTGAATTAATTCGCTTCTTTCATCATATACAACGACGAGGCAATGGCAATCATAATCGACTTACAAAAAATACATTTTGCGCCGAGTGGATTTTGCCTGTTCCTGTCAAAAACGGACTGGCGATATTGAGAGCCCTGACATTGTGGGCATCTCATAGCATTAATTACTGTAATAATCAGAGACCTGTAACGTTAACAGCTGACGGACCTTTAGGGCCGTTTTCCACAGAGAATTCAACTTTCTGACCGTCATCGAGTGAACGGAAGTCAGTTCCCTGAATGGCAGAGAAATGGACGAAAACGTCTTTGCTGCCGTCTTCCGGAGAAATGAAGCCGAAACCTTTCTCAGCGTTGAACCATTTTACTGTACCGAGCATTTTATTTGACATGTTTATACCTTGATAATGAGCCATATGGCATTAGAGGCTGAACCGCAGCGACACATCAGAACCTGAGATAAAACTCAAAGAGAAAGGCACAGGAAAGGCACTAACACAGATGAGAGATACAAAACGAACTAACTATGGGACTGTCTGCTTATCAGACCGGAGACGCATTAACGCACGTCTGGCGGATTAACACAAGGGGTAATAAAATTTAATGGCCAATTAAAGGCGTAACGAAACGGTGAACGCTCCGCGTTTAAAGTTTTAAGTGGATAGAATCAGTCACTATTTTAATCTCTGAAAGCCTCAGGCATTTAAAATAATTATTTTACTGCGGCCACAACTGCCATTTCGCCGGGTAAAGAGTAAGCCGAAAAAGAGACAAAAAAAGACCCAATACGATTCCTGTATCGGGTCCAGGGAAATGGCTCGTTGAGAGCCGTGCGCTAAAAGTTGGCATTTTTGCAGGCGAGGACGCCTTGCCTTTTAAAGGTAGACCAGCATCGGTGATTTTCCAGCCAGCGGGCTTCGCCGCCGGCAAAAGCTGCCAACTCTGTGATCGGGCTGGCACTAACGGCTGGCAGGCGCAGCGGCAAAAATGTGCGCTACGCCTGAAAATGCAGGGATTATTTACCGCACAGCTGCTGGGCGCGATCGACGATCGGCTGCAGGCTCATCTTTTGTCCGGGATGCGCTTTATCGGCGGCAAGGATGGTATCGATGGATTGCAATGTGCCCTGCCCGGCATTGCCGCGCGCCAGCGCTTTATCATTAAGCGGATACTGCAGCAGCGTGCTGGGGTTGATGGCAAACAGCGCGCCATCTTTCTCGCAGGTCAGCATCACCTCTTCGCGGGTGAACGGCCATTTATCTTTGCCAATTTCAAAACGGCTGACGGTGATAATTTGCCCGGCGAACGCCTGGCTGCACAACGCCATCAGTAACCCAGCTGGAATCAGTTTCTTCAGCAAAATCTCGACCTCATCTCATCTTTTAACAGATTCAGGCCGGTGAAAGCGTGGCAAACACGCTCACCAGCCCGATAACAATCAACGCCAGCAGCAGCTCGAGCTGCGTCAGGCGGATAAAAAGTTTCGGTGCCCGGCTGGCGGCCAGGCGAAAACGCGGCACCAGCAGATAGCGATTAAGCAGCGCAATCAGCACCATCAGTGCCACCAGCAACGCTTTGCTCACCAGCAACTCGCTCCACAGCGTGGCGGTCCAGTTGAGCGGCGTGCCGGCAATCAGCAGGCTGTTGACCGTGCCGGTAACAATCGCCAGCGCCACGGCCAGATGACCATAGCGTGAAAAGCGCATCATGCTGCGAATGGCATCGGTGCGCCAGGCAATGTTACGCGCCTCGCGCATTAATAGCAGCAGCGGCAGTAGGCCACCGGCCCAGAAGGCGGCCGCGATCAGGTGCAGCGCATGATTCCCCTGCTGCAGCAGTCCCGGCATGCCATCGCGCATCGCCGCATGGCCGACGCCCGCCAGTGCCACCAGCTGCAACAGCGCAGTCGTCAGTAACGCCTGCTGGCGCAGATTACCGCGCAGGCGCAGCGCCAGCGTGCTGAGCAGGGCAAACAGGATAACCCAGCGCCACACCGCGCCGAAGCGCGTGCCCAGCACCGCCAGCCAGACGTCAATGCTGGCGATACTGCGCCAGTCGCCGCTCATCAGCCCGGTCTGCGCCGCCAGCATCAACAGCGCACTGAGTAAACTCAGCACGGCGCTGTATCCCATCAGCCGCCGCCAGCGCTGTGTCAGCACCGGTCGGTAGCGCGCCGGCGCCAGCAGCGCGGTATAAAATGCACTGCCGGTCAGCAGAAACAGCGCCAGAAAATGCAGCGCCCGCAGGCCGATCCAGAACGCGCTAAGACTCATTACTTCACGCTGAAGCTGTAGCTACCTTTGGTTTTGTGGCCGTCCACTGACAGCACGTGCCAGTTGACCTGATACTGGCCCGACGCCAGCGGCTGGGCGATCGGCACAATCAGCTGATCGTGCTGCTGCGGATTCAGCTGGGCTTTATCCAGCGCCACCGGCTGCTGCTGCGCGTTGGTCATTTCCACGCCGCTGAATGCCGGTTCAATATCTTCGGTAAATGTCAGGGTGAGTTGCTGCGGCGCGTGCTCCACCACGGCGTTATCCGCCGGCACCGGGGCTTTCAGGTGGGCATGTGCCAGAGCCAGCTGGCTGAAGCCCAGCGTCGCGCCCGCCAGCAGTAGCGCGATAACGCGCCTGGATGCAGTTTTCATCATCACGTCTTCCCTTTTAACTGCGGCACTGCGCCGCAAATGTGGCAGCAGGATACGCCGCTGCTTTTAGGCTGTCGAGACTTGCGGTGCGATCCAATTCCCTTGATCCAGCAGGGCGAAACCATTATTTTTGCCCCTGTTTATCAGGAGAAAAGCATGAGCCAAAACCTTGCCCTGCTGTCGCAGGAAGAGAAAGACAAAGTAAACGTCGATCTCGCCGCCGCTGGCGTGGCGTTTAAAGAGCGCTACAACATGCCGGTGATCGCCGAGATGGTGGAGCGCGAGCAGCCGGAAGCGCTGCGCGACTGGTTCCGTCAGCGCCTGATGGCCTATCGCCAGGCATCGCTCAGCCTTTCCCGCCTGCCCTACGAACCTAAGCAGAAATAATTTATGTTACGCGTAATCGATACGGAAACCTGTGGCCTGCAGGGCGGCGTGGTGGAAGTGGCGTCAGTGGATGTCATTGACGGCCAGATCGTCAATCCGATGAGCGATCTGATCTGCCCGGATCGGCCCATCAGTCGTCAGGCGATGGCGGTGCACCGCATCACTGAAGCCATGGTGGTAGGCAAACCGACCATCGAAGAGGCGATTGGCCGCTATCACGGTAGCCCGCACTATGTGGCGCATAACGCCAGCTTTGACCGGCGCATGCTGCCGACGATGCCGGGCGAATGGATCTGCACCATGACGCTGGCGCGCCAGCTGTGGCCGGGCATTAAATACGGTAATCAGGCGCTGCGCCACAGCCTGAAACTTGAGGTGTCGCCGCCGGATGATCTGCACGCGCACCGCGCGCTGTACGATTGCTACGTCACCGCCGCGCTGCTGATCCGCATTATGGAAACCTCCGGCTGGAGCGCCAGCGAGATGGTGAGTCGCTGCCAGCCGGCGCCGGTCAGCGACGAAGTGTTCCCGTTTGGTAAATATCGTGGTCAGAGCATCGGCAGCATCGCGCGTAAAGATCCGGGCTATCTGCGCTGGGTACTGGAAAATGTACGTGATTTGCGCGCGCCGCTGCGGCAGACGCTGCGCAAATACGTTAAGGACTCTCAGTAATCGCTGCGCGGCGGCAGCGTACCCTGCGCCAGGGCGATCAGGAAAGTGAACTCCTGCGCCACGCCTTCATAGGATTTATAACGTCCTGATTTGCCGCCGTGGCCGGAATCCATATCGGTGCAGAGTAACAGCAGCGCATCGTTGGTGCGCAGCTCACGCAGCTTTGCCACCCACTTCGCCGGCTCCCAGTACTGTACCTGCGAATCGTGCAGCCCGGTGGTCACCAGCAGGTGCGGATACGCCTGCGCCGTCACGTTGTCATACGGGCTGTACTGGCGGATGTAGCGATAGAATTCCGCCTGCTCCGGATTGCCCCACTCATCATATTCACCGGTGGTCAGCGGAATCGACGGATCGAGCATGGTCGTGACCACATCGACAAACGGCACCTGAGCGATCACGCCGTGAAACAGCTGCGGCGCCATATTCAGCACGCCGCCCATCAGCAAGCCACCGGCACTGCCGCCCATGGCATACAGCTGCTGCGGGTTACCGTAACCTTTCGCCACCAGCGCTTCGGTAACATCAATGAAATCGGTGAAGCTGTTCATTTTATGTTGCAGCCGGCCATCGTCATACCACTGCTGGCCCAGCTCGCCGCCGCCGCGCACGTGGATAATCGCGTAGATGAAACCGCGCTCCAGCAAACTGATGCGGCTGGTGCCAAAACTGGCCTCCATGCTGCTGCCATACGCGCCGTAACCGTACGCCAGCAGCGGATTGGCGCCGCGCTGAAAGTGTTTGCGGTGATAAACCAGCGAGACAGGCACTTCCGTGCCGTCGCGCACCGTGATCCACAGGTGTTCACTTTTGTAGTCGGCAGAGTCAAAGCCCGGCACCGGGGTTTGCTTGAGAATGCGCCGCTCGCCGGTCTCCATGTTCAGTTCGAACAGCGTGGTCGGCGTCGTCATCGACGAGTAGCCGTAGCGCAGCGTGTCACTTTCCGGCGTGGGGTTGTAGGCCAGCCAGGTGACATAGGCCGGATCGTCAAAGGCAATACCGTAACTCTCGCCGCTCGCCCAGTTAATCTGGCGCAGCGTGTTTACCCCGCGCTGACGCTCTTCGACCACCAGCCAGTTACGAAACAGCTGGAAATCTTCCATCACTACGTGGTCGCGCGGCGGAATCAGGGTTTGCCAGCGATCTTCAGCCAGCCACGCGCTGCGGTACAGGCCGAAATTTTTGCCGTCGCGGTTGGAGCGAATGAAGAACTGGTGATCATAGTGATCGATGCTGTATTCATGATCGCGCCGCCGCGGACAAAACACCTGCGGCTGTGCGTCCGGATATTCCGCGTCAATCAGCAGAATTTCACTGGTAGTTGTGCTGAACAGCGCGATCAGAATGAAGTGTTCCGAAGTGGTTTTATGCACGCTGAGGTGGAAAGACTCATCCTGCTCTTCATATACCAGCTGATCTTCCGACTGCGGATGCCCCAGTTCGTGACGCCACACCTGATAAGCCAGCAGCGTTTTCGGATGCTTGCGTACGTAGTAGAGGGTGCGTGAGTCGTTGGCCCACGCCACGCTGGAGGACGCGTCGCGCAGCACCTCCGGATACCAGCTGCCGCTATTGAGGTTACGAAAGCGGATGCCGTACTGGCGGCGCGATAAAAAATCCTCCGCCAGCGCCATCACCTGGTTATCCGGGCTGATATCCAGCGTGCCCATGGTGTAAAAATCACTGTGTGCGGCGCGCTGGTTGCCATCTAACAGCAGCTGCCACGGCTGGTCGGTGGGCGCATCCACCGGCTGGCGGAAATAGGCTGCGTACTCATTGCCGGCTTCGTAACGGCTTTGATAGCGATAGCCGCGTTTAACGTACGGTACCGAATGGTCCTGCGCCGGCAGCCGATCGATGATCTCTTTCAATACCCGATCCTGCAACGCATCCTGAGAAGCCATCATCGCTTTACCGTAGCGGTTTTCCGCCTCCAGATAAGCCAGTACCTCGGGGTTTTGCCGGTCATCATCACGCAGCCAGAAATAGTTATCGGTACGCGTTTCGCCGTGTAACGTCATGTGGTGGGGGATTTTTTTCGCTTGCGGCTGATTCATTACAGAGTTTCTCCCTGAAAGACGACATCCTGCAAGCGTGGCACTTCTGGCAGAGGAAGCCAAGCCGGAAACGCACGCGAAGTGTAACCGGAGGCCGCCGCAACCGCCTCCGGCGTGACTCAGGCCGCTTTTTCCGCCGCGATGTCGCGCTGAATACCGTCGCGCACGTCCTGCGGAATTTTTAGCGCATCGCCGAGCGCAGAGAGGTAACTGCGTTCCATGAAATGATCGACATCGATCGCCGCACAGCTAAGGAAATAGAGTTCCAGCGCTTCCTCTTCATTTTTCACGTCGGCGGCCAGCCACTGCGGATCGAGCGGACGGTTCATTGCCTGCTGAATCAGCGCTTCCGCATGCGCCCCGTAACCGGCCTGATGGATATTCTGCCCGATGGCCGTGCGCTCGCGATCGTCAATGTGCCCGTCGCTTTTCGCAGCAAACACCAGCGCGGTGACCAGTCGCTCCGCGCGCTGGTCGAGCGGCGTCTGCAGCTGGCCAAACGCAGGCTCATCCTGATGGGTTTCACGCACGCGCTGCTTGTATTTATTCCACAGCACCGCGCCTGCCGCCGCCCCGCCGCCGACCAGCAGCGCGGTGCCGCCGTATTTGGTTAACAGCTTGCGTGACGATTTGCTGGCAACCAGTAAACCCGCCAGGCCACCCAGCGCGCCGGGTGCCAGCATATCGCTCAGGCCGCCTGATTTGCCGTCACCGCCCTTCTTTGCCAGAACCGATTGAATTTGCTGCAGCCAGTTACTCATCGTTTAACTCCTGTTTAAGTTTCCGCTCACTATGCTGCCGCACGCTGTGTCAGTTAACGTCAGAGCCGGCAAAGTATGGCAAAGCCGGACGTGCACAATGCGTGAGTACGCAAACGTTTTCGTTTATACTGCGCGCGCATTTTGACTGCTAAGGTGAAATTATGACGACTCTCGGAACCGCGCTGCGTCCTGCCGCAACGCGTGTCATGCTGTTAGGTTCAGGTGAATTAGGCAAAGAGGTAGCGCTGGAGTGTCAGCGTCTCGGGGTGGAAGTGATCGCTGTCGATAGCTATGCCGATGCCCCGGCGATGCACGTTGCGCATCGCAGCCACGTCATTAACATGCTGGACGGTGACGCACTGGCGGCGCTGATTGCGCAGGAGCAGCCCCACTTTGTGGTGCCGGAAATCGAAGCCATCGCCACCGAAAAACTGCTGGAGCTGGAAGCGCAGGGGCAAAAAGTGGTGCCGACGGCCCGTGCTGCACGTCTGACCATGAACCGCGAAGGCATTCGCCGTCTGGCGGCTGAAGAGCTGGCGTTACCGACTTCAACCTATCAGTTTGCGGATAGCAAAGCGCGTTTCGTCGCGGCCGCGCACGAGATCGGTTTTCCCTGCATCGTGAAACCGGTAATGAGCTCCTCCGGTAAAGGCCAGAGCTTCATTCGCGAAGCCAGCCAGCTGGATCACGCCTGGGATTATGCGCAGCAAGGTGGACGCGCGGGCGCGGGCCGGGTGATCGTTGAGGGCGTCGTGAAGTTCGATTTTGAAATCACCCTGCTGACCATCAGCGCGGTGGACGGCATCCATTTCTGCGCGCCAATTGGCCATCGTCAGGAAGACGGTGATTATCGGGAATCCTGGCAGCCGCAGCAGATGAGCGAACTGGCCCTGCAGCGCGCGCAGGATATCGCCGCTAACGTGGTGAAAGCGCTCGGCGGTTACGGCCTGTTTGGCGTGGAGCTGTTTGTGTGCGGCGACGAGGTGGTGTTCAGCGAAGTCTCTCCGCGTCCGCACGATACCGGTATGGTGACACTGATTTCGCAGGATCTCTCTGAGTTCGCGCTGCACGTGCGCGCCTTCCTCGGCCTGCCGATTGGCGGCATTCGCCAGTATGGACCGGCTGCTTCGGCGGTGATCCTGCCACAGCTCGATAGCCACAACGTGCAGTTTGTGAATGTGGAAGCCGCACTTGGCGCCGGTTTGCAGCTGCGTCTGTTTGGTAAGCCGGAAATTGCGGGGCAGCGCCGTCTGGGTGTCGCGCTGGCGACCGGTGACAGCACCGATGATGCCGTGGCCCGCGCCATTGCCAGCGCCGCAGCCGTGCAGGTTCAGGGCTGATTGCCCGGGTGGTGACGCAGCGCCATCACCACCCGCAAAAATTGACCGCTGCCGCGTAGCAGTTGCGCGGCAGCGCTATTCGCGATCAGCGGGGTGAAGCCGCACCTGCCACAGCCTCACGCGCCAGCTGCGTAATGCGATCCCAGTCGCCGCTCTCCAGCGCATCGTTTGGCACCAGCCACGAGCCGCCAATACACAGCACGCTTTTCAGCGCCAGATAGTCACGATAGTTGGCCGGTGAAATGCCGCCGGTCGGGCAGAAACGCACCTGCGGGAATGGACCACCAATCGCCGCCAGCGCTTTGACGCCACCGTTCGCCTCTGCCGGGAAGAACTTGAACTCGCGCAAACCATAATCCATGCCGACCATCAGTTCCGACACGGTGCTGATGCCTGGAATCAGCGGCACCGGGCCTTCCACCGCCGCCTTGAGCAGTGGTTCGGTGAGCCCCGGGCTAATGACAAACTGCGCGCCGGCGTCGGTCACTTCTTTCAGCTGCTGGGTATTGATCACCGTGCCGGCACCCACGATCGCTTCCGGGACTTCTTTGATCATCGCCCGCAGCGCATCCATCGCCACCGGCGTGCGCAGCGTCACTTCCAGCACGCGCACGCCACCTGCGACCAGCGCTTTGGCCATCGGCACCGCATGTTCCAGCTTGTTGACGACAATCACCGGCACAACCGGGCCGGTAGTCAGGATCTGTTCCGCACTCGTTTTCCAGTTCTTCATTACGTTTCCTCAGGAGAGACAGCCCGACACGCGGTCATGCTGTTAGAAAGAGAGCCCTACCATACAAGATCGGCCGGACGGACGTCTATTGGATATCATCAATTTTTGAAACCGCGGTTCATTTTTGTGATGACCTGTATCCGCTCGCAAGTTGAGCCTGATGCCTGCGTCTGCAGTTTTAACCCAGCACCAGTGAGACAACCGCTAAAACAATTAATAAAAACACCAGTGCACTGACCAGAGCCATACCAGCCACGATGGCATGGAACGTCAGAGTGGCACCTGCGAAAAACAGCGCGCCGTAAACACTCCAGCGGCTCTCTTTGCGCATACCACCAAACGCGGCCAGCAGCAGGGCAATAGCCGCCAACACGACATCCGTAATGGTAAGTAGCCCATCGATGTCCATCTTGCTGGCTTTCGATGTAGAACTTTGCACGTTCTCCCCTTTTAGTCCGGCAAGAACACCTTTCTTCACTGCGGCAACCTGTTCTGCTACCACCTGCTCAATTGAGGGACGATGTTGGAACGGGCCGAAAGTAAAGTGAACTGCAACCAGCATGAATGCTATGGCCCCCAGCAGCATACCGACAGAACTCCATTTATTGCGCAATAGCGTTTCCATACGTTTCCTTAGCATTATCATTTGCGCATCATTGCGCACCATTCTGTAGGGTTGCCATTAATGGCGACCAGGATAAACCCTGCTGACTGAAAACAAAACGCCCCTGGCGAACAGCGCAGGGGCGTGATAATTAACATCTCAGTCAGCGATGCAGGAGCGGTTATTCAAACTCGTTCCACGAGCGGCCGTCGCGGGTGATCATCGCCACCGAGGCGACCGGGCCCCAGGTGCCGGCCTGATACGGTTTGGAGGCGTCGCCATCCGCATTCCACGCTTCAATAATCGAATCGACATAAGTCCACGCCGCTTCGACCTCATCGCGGCGCACAAACAGTGCCTGAATGCCGCGCATGGTTTCCAGCAGCAGACGCTCGTAGGCATCCGCCAGATGCGACTGATTGAAGGTTTCGGAGTAGCTCAGATCCAGCTTGGTGGTCTGCAGCTTGTGCTTGTGATCGAGACCCGGCACCTTGTTGAGGATCTCAATATCCACGCCCTCATCCGGCTGCAGACGAATCGTCAGCTTGTTCTGCGGCAGCTCGGCGTAAGAGTCCTTAAACAGGTTCATTTCCGGGTTTTTGAAGTACACCACCACTTCTGAGCACTTGGTCGGCAGACGCTTACCGGTGCGCAGGTAGAAAGGCACGCCCGCCCAGCGCCAGTTATCGATATCCACGCGGATGGCGACGAAGGTTTCGGTGCTGCTCTGCTTGTTAGCCCCCTCTTCTTCCAGGTAGCCCGGCACTTTTTTGCCCTGCACAAAACCGGCAGTGTACTGACCGCGTACGGTTTTCTCGCGCACGTTGGTCTGGTCGATGCGGCGCAGCGAGCGCAGCACTTTCACCTTCTCATCACGAATCGCGTCAGCGCTGAGATCGGACGGCGGCGACATGGCGATCATGGTCAGGATCTGCAGCAGGTGGTTCTGGATCATGTCACGCATCTGGCCGGCTTTGTCGAAGTAACCCCAGCGGCCTTCGATACCTACCTCTTCCGCCACGGTGATCTGCACGTGGTCGATGGTGCGGTTGTCCCAGTTATTGACGAAAATCGAGTTGGCAAAACGCAGCGCCAGCAGGTTGAGCACCGTCTCTTTACCGAGATAATGGTCGATACGGAATACCTGGCTTTCATCGAAGAATTTACCGACGCTGTCGTTAATCTCCTGCGAGGTCTCCAGCGAGGTGCCGAGCGGCTTCTCCATCACCACGCGCGCCGGTTTGGCGTTGAGTTTGGCGGCGCCCAGGCCTTCACAGATGGCGCCAAAGGTGCTCGGCGGCATGGCAAAGTAGTTAATGGTGACACGGTTTTTCTGATCCAGCATCTTGCCCAGTTTCGAGAAGTGCGAGGTGTCGTTAACGTCGAGGTTGCAGAAGTCGAGACGGCCGCTGAGTTTGTCCCACAGCGCTTCGTCAATCTTCTCCTTCATGAAGGTTTCCAGCGCTTCACGCACCACTTTGGTGTAGGCCTCTTTGTCCCACTCCGCGCGACCCACGCCAATAATACGCGTGGTATCGTGAATCTGACCGGCTTTCTCCAGCTGATACAGTGAAGGCAACAGTTTCCGGCGTGCAAGATCGCCTTTGGCACCGAAAATCACCAGATCGCATGCCTGGGCTGTTTGTGTTACCGCCATTTTCCTCTCCTCGTTGCAGGATATACCCGGCCTGAGCGTCCTCATCCTGCCGGGTCCTTATTGTAATTTTCTTACAGCACAATGTACTTTTTTCACCGCGCCAGGACAACCCGGCTGCGGTCGGTTACAGGTGATAATCCTGCACCGCCGGGGCGCATTTAACGTGTTGCGAAGTGCGCTAACGCGCCTTTTTCTGTTTCGATGTTTGTCGGGCGAAAACCCGGCAGCGATCAAAGTATGACAAAAAAAGCGCGGTTACATTTGTCCGCCGCTGCGTACGTCAGGCTATTACACGGTATATTCCGCATAATTGGCAGCGATTTCACGCACGGGTGAACGCAAAAAAGTGATTGATGGTCATCGGGTTAACAACATGCTGGATCAAATACAGGCGCAGCTGGCCGCGCTGAGCAAATCAGAACGCAAAGTGGCAGAACAGATTCTGGCCGCGCCGCAGCAGGCGATGCACTCGAGCATTGCCACGCTGGCACAGGCGGCGCAGGTCAGCGAACCGACGGTGAACCGCTTCTGTCACCGCATGGGCACGCGCGGCTTTCCCGATTTCAAGCTGCAGCTGGCACAGAGTCTGGCCAAAGGACCGAGCTGGGTCAGTCGCGATGTCGAAGAAAATGACAGCGTAGAACGCTACAGCCACAAGATTTTTGATTCCGCGCTGGCGGGACTCAGCCGCGTGCGTCAGCAACTGGATATGCAAGTGGTGGCTCAGGCGGTGCAGGCATTGTCACAGGCGCATAAAGTGGCCTTCTTTGGTCTTGGCGCCTCGGCGGTGGTGGCGCATGATGCCACCAATAAATTTCTGCGTTTTAATCTGCCGGTCATCTGGTCCGAGGATATTGTGATCCAGCGCATGAGTTGCATAAATAGTGGACCAAATGACGTGTTTGTTCTGATATCGCATACTGGCCGCACCAAAAATATGATAGAACTGGCTCGCCTGGCGCGTGTAAACGCTTCCACCGTGCTGGCTATCACCTCGCCCGGATCGCCGCTGGCAGATGAAGCCACGCTGGCGCTGACGCTGGATGTACCGGAAGATACCGACATCTATCTGCCGATGGTTTCCCGCCTGGCGCAGCTCACCGTGGTTGACGTGCTGGCAACCGGTTTTACCCTGGAGCGCGGTACCGCTTTCCGCGAGAATCTCAAACGGGTAAAAGAGGCACTAAAAGCATCGCGCCTCGAAAAGCCGGCACCGGAATCACGTGCACAGCAAAATAATTAACATCACATTCACAATGTGAGTCGAATCACAGCCCCTCGATCATATAGAATGAGTGACCATTGCGTGTCACTTGTGATCGACACGATACTTTGTCAACGGAGTCCTTCATGTCCAGACGTCTCAGAAGAACCAAGATCGTTACAACCCTCGGCCCCGCCACCGATCGCGACAACAACCTCGAAAAAATCATCGCGGCAGGCGCTAACGTTGTGCGACTCAATTTCTCCCACGGCACCCCGGAAGATCATCAACTGCGCGCCGATAAAGTGCGGCAGATCGCGGCCAAACTCGGTCGCCACGTCGCCATTCTTGGCGATCTGCAAGGCCCTAAAATTCGCGTATCAACCTTCAAAGAAGGCAAAGTTTTCCTCAATGTCGGTGACCGCTTCCTGCTGGATGCCAATCTGAGCAAAGGCGAAGGCGACAAAGAGAAAGTCGGTATCGACTATAAAGGCCTGCCGGAAGATGTGGTGCCGGGCGATATCCTGCTGCTGGACGACGGTCGTGTGCAGCTGAAGGTGCTGGAAGTTCAGGGGGTGAAAGTCTTCACCGAAGTGACCGTCGGCGGCCCGCTCTCCAACAATAAAGGCATCAACAAGCTCGGCGGCGGCCTGTCGGCTGAAGCGCTAACCGAAAAAGATAAGCTGGATATCATTACCGCGGCGAAAATTGGCGTCGACTATCTGGCGGTCTCGTTCCCGCGTAACGGCGAAGACATGAACTACGCGCGCCGTCTGGCACGCGATGCCGGCTGCGACGCTAAACTGGTGGCGAAAGTGGAGCGTGCTGAAGCGGTGGCAACGCAGGAAGCGATGGACGACATCATCCTCGCCTCCGACGTGGTGATGGTGGCCCGTGGCGATCTCGGCGTGGAAATTGGCGATCCGGAGCTGGTGGGCATTCAGAAAGCATTGATTCGTCGTGCGCGTCAGCTGAACCGCACCATCATTACTGCTACCCAGATGATGGAGTCGATGATCACCAATCCGATGCCGACCCGCGCGGAAGTGATGGATGTGGCAAACGCCGTGCTGGACGGCACCGATGCGGTGATGCTGTCGGCGGAAACGGCGGCCGGTCAGTATCCGGCGGAAACCGTGTCGGCGATGGCGAAAGTGTGTCTCGGCGCGGAAAAAATTCCAAGCGTGAACGTATCCAAACACCGCCTGGACGTGCAGTTCGACAACATCGAAGAAGCGATTGCCATGTCGGCGATGTACGCCGCTAACCATTTGCAGGGCGTGTCGGCCATCATTACCATGACCGAATCTGGCCGTACCGCACTGATGACGTCGCGCATCACTTCCGGTCTGCCGATCTTCGCAATGTCACGTCATGAACGTACCCTGAACCTGACCGCGCTGTACCGTGGCGTGACGCCGGTGTTCTTTGACAGCAACAACGATGGTGTCGCCGCCGCGCACGATGCGGTTAATCTGCTGCGCGACAAAGGGTTCCTCGTCTCCGGCGACCTGGTGATTGTCACCCAGGGCGACGTGATGGCGACCACCGGCACCACCAACACCAGCCGTGTCCTGCGCGTAGACTGAGTTTTACGCACCTCCTGACAGCGGCTGTAACAACATGGACAAACGCGACTGCCTGGCAGTCGCGTTTTATTTTTCACTGACAAGGAGGCCAGATGGCCCGCTATCAACCCATCAGTCAACTCACCGGACGCGTGCTGCTGTTTCCGCTCGCGCTGGTGCTGTTTGAGTTCGCGACTTACATCGCCCATGACATGATTCAGCCCGGCATGCTGCTGGTCACCGCCGAGTTTAACGTCGGCCCGGAATGGGTATCCACCTCACTCACTGCCTATCTGATGGGCGGCGTGGTGCTGCAGTGGCTGCTCGGTCCGCTATCGGATAAATATGGCCGGCGTCCGGTGTTGCTGTTCGGCATTCTGTTCTTTGCCGCCGCCTGTGTTCTCACCACCTGGGTGAGCAACATCGAGCAGTTCGTTACGCTGCGTTTTATCCAGGGCATCAGCCTGTGCTTCATTGGTGCAGTAAGCTATGCCGCAGTGCAGGAGGCGTTTGACGAGGCGTTAGCTGTGCGCATGATGGCGCTGATGGCTAATGTGGCGCTGCTGGCACCGCTGGCGGGTCCGCTGGCCGGTGCCGCCTGGCTAACGGTGGGCGAATGGCGCAGCATGTTCTGGCTGTTTGCGGTTTGCAGCCTGCTGGCGTTTGTGGTGCTGTGGCGCATCATGCCGGAAACCGCCGGCGATCGCAGCCACTCCATTGCATTACCGAACCTGGCGCGCGGCTACGGACGGCTGGCGCGCGATAAGCAGGTGATGTACGGCTCCTTCGCTATCGGCCTGGTGTTCATCCCGATTCTTACCTGGGTGGCGCTGTCGCCGGTGATTCTGATGCATGAAGAGGGCTTATCCCGCCTGCAGTATGCATTGCTGCAATTACCGGTGTTTCTGGCGATGATCGCCGGTAACCTGACGCTGGGTAAACTGGCGGGACGCGTGGCCATCGAGCAACCGGTAAAATTTGCCGCCTGGCCGATTCTGCTAGGCCTGAGCATTGCGCTGGTGGCGAACCTGCTCAACAGCCACAGTTACCTGCTGCTCACCGCCGGCCTTAGCCTGTATGCGTTTGGTGCCGGGATGGTCAACGCCGGGCTGTACCGGCTGACGCTCTATTCCAGCAGCGAAGGTAAAGGCAGCATCGCCGCCATGTTGGGGATGATCAGCATTCTGACGCTGGCGGCAGGGATTGAAGTGGCAAAAAGCGGTTATTTCAGCGGCGGTACGCCGTGGTTCAGCGCGATCAACTTCGTCGCCGGCGTGTTGTGGTTTGGCCTGGTGACGCTATTCCTGCGCGAGCGCAAGCGGCGCAGTCGCCTGACAAGCGTCGAATGAATGATGACGAACCGTGCCGGGCGGCACGGTTCAGCGCGCGTTAGCTATTTACGCGGGTACAAATCCTTTCGCGCGTAAGGCTCAATATCCCCTTCTTTACGCGTCTTCAGCAGTTTGAGAATCCATGTGTACTGCTCCGGATGCGGGCGCACGAAGATTTCCACCTCTTCGTTCATGCGCCGCGCCAGCGTGGTGTCATCGGCATCCAGCAAATCGTCCATCGGCGGGCGCACATAAATCTCCAGCTTGTGCGTCTCGCTGTTATACACCGGGAACAGCGGCACTACGCGCGCGCGGCACACTTTCATCAGACGCCCGACCGCCGGCAATGTCGCTTTATAGGTAGCAAAGAAATCGACAAACTCGCTGTGCTCAGCACCGTGGTCCTGGTCCGGCAGATAGTAGCCGTAATAGCCCTGACGCACCGAGGCGATAAACGGTTTGATGCCGTCGTTGCGCGCGTGCATGCGGCCGCCGAAACGGCGACGGACGGTGTTCCAGATATAATCCATCAGCGGATCGCTTTGATTGTGGAACATCGCCGCCATCATCTGGCCTTCCGAGGCCAGTAGCATCGCCGGAATATCCACGCCCCAGCCGTGCGGCACGAGGAAAATCACGTTCTCATGATTCTCCTGCAGCGCCGTAATGATCTCGCGGCCGTGCCACTCAACGCGCTGGCGCACGCGTTCAGGATTACGCATCCCCAGCTCGGCCATCATCACCATCGCCTGCGGCGCGGTGGCAAACATACGATCAGCAATCTCTTCGCGCTGCGCTTCGCTGAGCTCCGGCAGGCAATAATAGAGATTGATCAGCGCACGGCGGCGCGCACTTTTCGCCAGCTTGCCGGCAAACTTACCCAGCCCGCCCAGCACCGGATCGCGCACCCTGGCCGGCAGCATCGCCATACCGGCCAGCGCACCAATCGCCAGCCAGCTGCCCCAGTATTTCGGCTTTAAAAAAGAACGTTGAAAAACGGGAATAAACTCACTGTTATTTTTTTTTCGGGTTTCCATGCACTCGCCTCTGACAATGACGGCTCAATAATAGTGACGGCAGGTAATTTTGCAATCTTCACAGGCCAGATAGCAAAAAACCGACGAAGAATCCGTCGGTTTTTGCGCGTTTGCCCGGAAATTAACGTTATTTCAGCGTCAGCTGTGGCAGATAACTCTTCACCTGCGCCAGATAAGTGCTGCGATCTTTACCGGTCAGCCCTTCCATGCGCGGCAATTTCGCCGTCAGCGGGTTGACCGCCTGGTTGTTGATCCACACTTCATAATGCAGATGCGGTCCGGTAGAGCGACCGGTGTTACCGGAAAGCGCGATGCGATCGCCGCGTTTCACTTTCTGTCCCGGTTTCACCAGCGCTTTGCTCAGATGCATGTAGCGGGTCATGTACTGGCGACCGTGACGGATCGCGACGTAGTTACCGGCGGCTCCGCCGTTTTTCGCGATCACCACTTCGCCATCGCCGACGGCCAGTACAGGCGTACCAATCGGCAGCGCAAAATCGACGCCTTTGTGCGGCGCGATGCGCCCGGTCACCGGATTGAGGCGGCGCGGATTGAAGTTTGACGAGACACGGTACTGCTTGACCGTCGGGAAGCGCATGAAGCCCCGCGCAAGACCGGAGCCGTTGCGGTCGTAGAACTTGCCGTCTTCCGCGCGGAACGCGTAGTAATCTTTACCGCCGGTGCGCAGGCGCACGCCGAGCAGCTGGCTCTGCGCACTCTTGCCGTCCAGCATCTCGCGCGACATCAGTACGCTAAAGTCATCGCCGGCGCGCAGTTTGCGGAAATCCATCTGCCACTGCATGGCTTTAATCACGCTGCTGGTTTCGGCGCTGGTCAGGCCGGCGCGCTGGGCGCTGGCGGCGAAACTGCCGCGCACTTCGCCTTTCAGAACGCTGTTCTGCCATTCACCCTTCTGCATCTCCTGCTGCATCTTAAAGCTGCCGTTCGGCTGACGCGCATAGGTGCGGGTTTCACGCCGATCAATCTCCCAGGTGAAGTCCTGCAGCGCGCCATCAGCATCCAGCGTCCAGCTCAGTTGCTGCCCCACGCGCAGATTACGCAAACTCTTGTCGCTGCTGACCAGCGCGTTGATGTCACCGAGATCGATACCGTACTGATTAAGCGCGCTGCTCAGCGTATCGCCTGAGGATACGGTGTAATCATGCTGATCGGGATTGACCGGCACGTCTTTGTCGATGTCATCCGACGGGATCTCGTCTTCCGGTTCCGCCGTGGTTTGATCGATCGGTTCACTGGCTTCCGGCAGCAGCGTGCGCAACTCGTTTTTGTCCAGCGTGATGTCTTTCACGATGGGCGCAACATCGCGGGGATGATAGACGTAAGGCCGCCAGACAGCGACGGCCAGTGTAACAACGGTGAGTGACCCCAGCATAACGCGGTGGGGGCGCGGCAAATTATTAAATGCGAGGGCGACAGAGCGGGCTATCTGCTGCACTTTTACCTATTCCTCTATGCTCCATTCAGGCAGCTCGCATACTGGCTTGACAGCTGTGAGAGGAATTTCACGTAGCTGTCTTTGGTTAAGCTGATTCCCATGCCTAACGGGTCGAGGGTGCCTTTACGCACGCTGGTTCCGCGAGACACGGCATCGATGACCGCCGGCCTGAATTGTGGTTCAGCAAAAACGCAGACTGCTTTCTGCTCAACCAACTGTGTTCGTATTTGATGTAAACGCTGGGCGCCCGGCTGGATCTCAGGATTGACGGTAAAATGACCTAATGGTGATAAACCGTAATGTTTCTCAAAGTAGCTGTAAGCGTCGTGAAAAACGAAATAACCCTTGTTCCGTACCGGCGCGAGTTGTGCGCCAATCCGTTTGTCTGTGTCCGCCAATTGTGCCTCAAACTGCTGCAGGTTGGCGTCAAGTTTGGCTTTGCTTTGCGGCATAAGTTCCAATAATTTTCCGTGGATTGCAACAGCAGATTGTTTCGCAATCTCCGGCGACATCCACAGGTGCATATTAAACTCGCCGTGGTGATGATGAGTATGAGACGGGTCCTGGTTCTCAGAATTGTCTGAGTCATGGTCGTGATCGTGACCGTGCTCATGTTCGTCCTCATCTTCACCACCGCTAATCAATAGCGGTTTTACGCCAGGCAAGGCGGCAATTTCGAGGTTCTTACTGGCCGGTAACTCCCCGGCGGACTTCGTCAGAAAGGCTTCCATCTCCGGACCGGTCCATACTACTAAGTCAGCGTTTTTAATACGTTTTACATCTGATGGCCGTAAGGCATAATCGTGCTCTGAGGCACCGTCCGGCAGCAATACTTCAACCGGCGTAATGCCATCGGCAATGGCGGCTGCGATAAATCCGAGAGGCTTGATTGAAGCCACCACCGCAGACTGCGCGGAAAACGTGGTGGCGAGGCTTAACGTCGCCGCAGAAAGGGTAAAAGCCAGGCGCTTTTTATTGTGTAACATAATGCGTCATTCCATCGTGACCAGGTGATGGAATGTGATATTATAACATTCGAAATTCAATGCAACCCGTAAATATCATGTCGTCACTTGTTACACTCGAAAACATTTCGGTGAAGTTTGGCCAGCGCGCGGTGCTGGCAGGCATCAGCCTGTCGCTGCAGCCGGGCAAAATTCTCACCCTGCTGGGTCCCAACGGAGCCGGCAAGTCCACGCTGGTGCGCACGGTACTCGGCCTGCTCACGCCAGACAGCGGCAGCGTCCGCCGCGCGCCGGGGCTGCGTATTGGCTATGTGCCGCAAAAGCTGCACATCGATCCGACGCTGCCGATCAGCGTTGAGCGCTTTATGCGTCTGACGCGCGGCAGTCGCCGTGATGATATTTTGCCGGCGCTGAAGCGGGTGCAGGCCGGCCATCTGCTGCAGTCACCGCTGCAAAAACTGTCTGGTGGCGAAACGCAGCGCGTGCTACTGGCGCGCGCCCTGCTCAACCAGCCGCAGCTGCTGGTACTGGACGAACCGACGCAGGGCGTGGATGTGAACGGCCAGGTGGCGCTCTACGACCTGATCGATCAACTGCGACGCGAGCTCAACTGCGGCGTGCTGATGGTGTCGCACGACCTGCATCTGGTGATGGCAAAGACCGACGAAGTGCTGTGCCTCAACCATCACATCTGCTGTTCCGGCACGCCGGAAGCCGTCTCGCAGCATCCGGAATTTATCGCCATGTTTGGTCCGCGCGGCGCACAGCAGCTGGCGATTTATCGCCATCACCATAATCACCGTCACGATTTACAGGGACGCATTGTTCTGCGCAAAGGAAACGGCCCGTCATGATTGAACTGTTATTACCCGGCTGGCTGGGCGGCGTATTGCTGGCCCTGGCGGCCGGTCCGCTCGGCTCTTTTGTCGTCTGGCGCCGCATGTCCTATTTTGGCGATACCCTCGCCCACGCGTCATTGCTCGGCGTGGCGTTTGGTCTGTTGCTGAATGTGAACCCCTATTATGCGGTGATTCTGGTCACCATCTGTCTGGCGCTCGGGCTGGTGTGGCTGGAGCGACGCCCGCATCTGGCGATCGACACGCTGTTAGGGATTATGGCGCACAGCGCGCTGTCGCTGGGTCTGGTGGTGGTCAGTTTGATGCAGGGCGTGCGCGTTGATTTGATGGCCTATCTGTTTGGCGATTTGCTGGCGATCACCCCGGATGATTTGTCGCTGATGGCGGGCGGCGTGGCAATCGTGCTGGTGGTGATGGCGTGGCAATGGCGTTCGCTACTGTCGATGACCATCAGTCCGGAGCTGGCGCAGGTGGACGGCGTAAACATACAGCGTACCCGCCTGATGCTGATGCTGGTAACCGCGCTGACCATTGGTGTGGCGATGAAATTTGTTGGCGCGCTGATCATTACTTCACTGCTGATCATCCCGGCCGCCACGGCGCGACGCTTCTCGCGTTCGCCAGAACAGATGGCCGGCTTTGCGGTGCTCATCGGCATCATTGCCGTCACCGGTGGCCTGACCTTCTCTGCCAGCTACGACACTCCGGCCGGTCCGTCGGTGGTGCTGTGTGCTGCGGTACTGTTCATTATCAGCATGGCAAAAAAACCGGCGGCGTGACGCCGGTTACTCTTCGCGGCTGATGCCGAAATGCTTATAGGCGTGCTGCGTGGCCATCCGGCCGCGGGGAGTGCGCTGAATAAAGCCCTGCTGGATTAGGAACGGTTCGATAACGTCCTCGATGGTTTCACGCTCCTCACCAATCGCCGCCGCCAGATTATCCAGCCCCACCGGACCGCCCATGAACTTGTCAATGATCGCCAGCAGCAGCTTGCGGTCCATATAGTCGAAGCCCTGATTGTCCACATTGAGCATATCCAGCGCGCTTGCGGCCACTTCGCCACTCATGTTGCCACTGGCGCGCACTTCGGCGAAGTCACGTACACGGCGCAGCAGGCGGTTGGCGATACGTGGCGTACCGCGCGCACGGCGCGCCACTTCCAGCGCGCCCTCTTCGCTCAGCGTTAGCCCCAGGCAGGCGGCACTGCGTCCGACGATGTGCTGCAGATCCGGCACATTGTAGAACTCCAGGCGCTGCACAATCCCAAAGCGATCGCGCAGCGGTGAGGTGAGCGAGCCTGCGCGGGTGGTGGCACCAATCAGGGTAAACGGCGGCAAATCCAGTTTGATCGAGCGCGCTGCAGGTCCGTCACCGATCATGATATCCAGCTGATAATCTTCCATCGCCGGATACAGCACCTCTTCCACTACCGGCGACAGGCGATGAATTTCATCGATAAACAAGACGTCGTGCGGTTCAAGATTGGTGAGCATCGCCGCCAGGTCACCGGCCTTTTCCAGCACAGGACCGGACGTGGTGCGCAGATTGACGCCCATCTCATTAGCTACGATGTTGGCCAGCGTGGTTTTACCCAGCCCGGGCGGACCAAAGATCAGCAGGTGGTCCAGCGCATCGCCGCGCAGTTTGGCGGCCTGGATGAAAATCTCCATCTGCTCGCGCACCTGCGGCTGCCCGACATATTCCGTCAGCAGTTTGGGGCGAATAGCGCGGTCGAGGCTTTCTTCCTCAGTGAAAGAACTGCCCGAGACCAGGCGGTCGGCTTCAATCATGCATTACCTCAAATAGCAGCGCGCAGGGCTTCGCGAATCAGGGTTTCACAATCCGCATCTGGTTTGCCAACCTTGCTGACCATACGGCTGGCTTCCTGCGGTTTATAACCCAGCGCTACCAGCGCCGCAACTGCTTCAGCCTCGGCGTCGTTGTTATCCTGCTGTGCCGACGGCGTGGTCAGGGTAAACGCCGAGTCGCCACCAAACAGGTCGCCGTGCATGCCTTTGAAGCGATCTTTCATCTCAACCACCAGACGCTCAGCGGTTTTCTTGCCCACGCCCGGCAGCTTCACCAGCGAGGCGATCTCTTCGCGCTCCACCGCCGTGACAAACTGCTGCGCTGACATGCCGGAAAGAATCGCCAGCGCCAGTTTGGGCCCGACGCCGTTGACTTTGATCAGCTCACGGAACAGCGCCCGCTCCTGCTTACTGTTAAACCCGAACAGCAGCTGCGCATCTTCCCGCACCACAAACTGGGTGAAGATAATTGCTTCCTGGTTGATGTCCGGCAGCTCGTAAAAGCAGGTCATTGGCAGGTGCACTTCGTAACCCACACCGTGCGCCTCAATCAGCACCAGCGGCGGCTGTTTTTCCAGAATAATGCCTCGTAAACGACCAATCACCTGAGCAATTCCTTAGTGTATGTGTAAGCGTCTGAATCATCGGCCTCCTGCCACACCGCGCTCAACCGCGCGCCTGCTGGAGGTAAAATGTCGGCTATGTATATCATAAAAAAGGCTGGATGCATATCCAGCCTATTGAATGGCCACGCTTTTGCTAACCGGATCGCAAACGTCCGCGCGTCAGCACCAGTTTGCTGTCGCTCATGCGCGCCGCATTCTGGCTGACGTGGCAATGGGTGATGGCGATGGCCAGCGCATCGGCGGCATCCGCCTGCGGATTGGCCGGCAGTTTGAGCAGCGTGCGCACCATGTGCTGCACCTGGCTTTTTTCCGCGCTACCGATGCCGGTTACCGTCTGCTTCACCTGACGGGCCGCATACTCGAACACCGGCAGATCAAGATTAACCGCTGCGACAATTGCCGCGCCACGCGCCTGCCCCAGCTTGAGCGCCGAGTCCGCGTTCTTCGCCATAAACACCTGCTCAATGGCGAAGTAATCCGGCGCGAACTGGGTGATGATTTCGCTGACGCCTGCGTAAATCAGTTTGAGGCGGGAAGGCAGATCGGTGACGTTAGTGCGGATACAGCCGCTGCCCAGATAGCTGAGCTGGCGGCCGGTCTGGCGGATGACACCGTAGCCGGTGACGCGCGAGCCGGGGTCAATCCCGAGTATTATCGCCATAGCGCGTCTCCGTATTGCAGGGGTTTGCGTAACGCCATTACAGCGTTTCCGCTACCTCATCAGAAATTTCACCGTTATGGTAAACTTCCTGCACATCATCACAATCTTCCAGCATGTCGATCAGACGCAGCAGTTTAGGAGCCGTCTCGGCATCCAGTTCCGCTTTGGTTGATGGAATCATCGACACTTCAGCACTGTCGGCTTTCAGACCAGTGGCTTCCAGTGCATCGCGCACGCTGCCCAGCTCTTCCCACGCGGTAAAGACGTCAATCGCGCCATCGTCATAGCTCACGACATCTTCTGCACCGGCTTCCAGCGCCGCTTCCATCACGGCATCTTCGTCCTGGCCTGGCGCGAAGGAGATCACGCCTTTCTTGCTGAACAGGTAAGATACCGAACCGTCGGTGCCGAGGTTACCGCCGGTTTTGCTGAAGGCGTGACGCACTTCGCCCACGGTACGGTTACGGTTATCACTCAGACACTCCACCATGACTGCAGAGCCGCCCGGACCGTAACCTTCATAGATGATGGTTTCCATGTTGCTGTCATCTTCACCGCCGACGCCGCGCGCGATAGCACGGTTCATGGTGTCACGCGTCATGTTGTTGGACAGGGCTTTGTCCATCGCTGCGCGCAGACGAGGGTTGGAGCCGGCATCGCCACCGCCCAGCTTGGCCGCTGTCACCAGCTCGCGAATGATTTTGGTGAAGATTTTACCGCGCTTGGCGTCCTGAGCCGCTTTGCGGTGCTTTGTATTCGCCCATTTACTATGTCCTGCCATTTCTCATCTCTCTTGTATATTGCACGGGCTATCTTACTTGCGATCTCGTCTTCCGGCAGTGCTCGCAATCCTCACGTACATCAGTACGCTGCGGTTGCTGCGCGCTGGCGGCAGCCGACCTCGCTGCGCCGATTACGCCCGGCTGTTCAGCTTATGCAGCGCATGGTTAAGCCACTGCGCTGAGTTAAGGTTGTCAATGTAACTGAGCCGCTACCGGAAAAACGCGCGGTGGCGGGCATTCAGATAAATTCGTCGATTGCCTGACGATTACTCCATGAGCGGGTTAGTGCGGCGGCGGCGGCCGGTGTCAGCCACTGGGCGGCGAGGTGCTCGCTCAGCACTGGCTGGCGTTCGGCGGGCAGCGCCAGCCGGAACCAGTGTTCCCGGTTATGCGTGATGCCCGGCGCATAACGATGGCGATAGTGCGGAAAGATCTCAAACTCAATCTGTTTGTGGCAATCTTCCAGCACCAGCCCCTCTGCGGCGATATCAATCGCCAGCTCTTCAGCCACTTCGCGCTGCGCCGTTTGCACCGGCGTTTCGCCCGGCTCCAGGCTGCCGGTAACCGACTGCCAGAAGCTGGGGTCATCGCGCCGCTGTAGCATTAACACCCGGCCGGTATCTTGCGCAAAAATCACCACCAGCACCGATACCGGGTGTTTATAGCCCATTATTTCGTCTCTGGAGTGACTTTCTTCGGCGCGATCTGGATACCGAGGTCAGCCAGCGCCGCCGGGTTGGCTTCGCTTGGCGCTTCAGTCATCAGACAGGCCGCCGCGGTGGTTTTCGGGAACGCAATCACATCGCGGATATTGTCGGTGCCGGTCAGCAGCATGGTCAGACGATCAAGACCGAATGCCAGACCTGCGTGCGGCGGGGTACCGAACTTCAGCGCATCCAGCAGGAAGCCAAACTTCTCACGCTGCTCTTCTTCACTGATGCCCAGAATGCTAAACACCGTCTGCTGCATATTGCCGCTGTGGATACGCACCGAACCGCCGCCCACTTCATAACCGTTGATCACCATATCGTAGGCGTTAGCCACCGCCTGCGTCGGATCGGCCGCCAGCTGTTCCGCCGTCAGCGCTTTTGGCGAGGTGAACGGATGGTGCATCGCCGCCAGGCCGCCCTCGTCGTCCTCTTCGAACATTGGGAAGTCGACAACCCACAGCGGGGCCCAGGCTTTATCATTGGTGATTTGCAGGTCACGACCCACTTTCAGGCGCAGTGCACCTAGCGCATCCGCCACCACTTTGGCACGGTCGGCGCCGAAGAAGATCAGGTCGCCGTCCTGCGCGTCGGTACGCTGCAGAATAGCTTCAACGATCTCTGGCGTCAGGAATTTGGCCACCGGGCTCTGCACGCCGTCGAAACCGCTTGCGCGCGCATTGATCTTCATCCACGCCAGACCTTTGGCACCGTAAATGCCGACAAAGCTGCCGTATTCGTCGATTTGCTTACGCGTCAGCGCGGCACCGCCCGGCACGCGCAGCGCCGCAACGCGCCCTTTCGGGTCGTTTGCCGGGCCGGCGAACACCTGGAATTCAACGCTTTTCAGCAGGTCAGCAACGTCTACCAGCTCCATCGGGTTACGCAGGTCTGGCTTATCGGAGCCGTAACGGTTCATCGCTTCGGCGAAGGTCATTTGCGGGAAGTCACCGAGGTCGACGCCTTTGATGTCCAGCCACAGTTCACGGATCATCTGCTCCATCACGCTGCGCACCTGCTCAGCGCTCATGAACGAGGTTTCCACGTCGATCTGGGTGAACTCCGGCTGACGGTCTGCACGCAGGTCTTCGTCACGGAAGCATTTGACGATCTGATAGTAGCGGTCAAAACCAGACATCATCAGCAGCTGTTTGAACAGCTGCGGTGACTGCGGCAGCGCGTAGAATTTACCTTTGTGCACCCGGCTCGGCACCAGGTAGTCACGCGCGCCTTCCGGCGTGGCTTTGGTCAGCATCGGGGTTTCGATGTCGAGGAAGCCTTCACCGTCCATAAAGCGGCGCACGAAGCTGGTAATTCTGGCACGGGTTTTCAGACGCTGCGCCATTTCCGGACGACGCAGGTCGAGGTAGCGATAGGTCAGACGCGCTTCTTCGCTGTTGGTCTGGTTAGAGTCCAGCGGCAGCGGTTCTGCGCGGTTGATGATGTTCAGCTCATGTGCGAACACTTCGATGTCACCGGTGGCCATGTCGCTGTTGCGGTTTTTCTCTTCACGCGCACGCACAGTACCGGTGATCTGGATACAGAATTCATTACGCAGTTCAGACGCCAGCTGGAAAGCCTGCTGATGATCGGCATCGAAAAACACCTGCGCGATGCCTTCGCGGTCACGCATATCGATAAAAATCAGGCTGCCGAGATCGCGACGGCGATTGACCCAGCCGCAGAGAGTAACTTGCTGACCCACATGAGACAGATTGAGCTGTCCGCAATATTCTGTACGCATAACGTATCCTTTTAACTTCGCCGCTGCTGCCAGACAGCATCAGGCCGCGTAACCTTCTGAGATGCTGCCGCAAAAAAGGCGGCTATTATAATGGAAAATGGCAGGCAGGATAAGCAGATCCCGCGCAAAGCGGACAAATCGTCAGCGTTTGCCGCGCGATCGGTTCCTGACCGTGGCAAAACCAGGTAACGTACGGCGCATTTTCCGCGCCACAGCAGGCAGGAGCAGTTTTGACACTTCGTATTGGATTACCGCAATGGCAGCACGCCAACTGGAAAGTATTGGGTATCGAAACCCTGGCGGATTACGCCCGGCTGTTCGGCTGCGTCGAAGGCAACACCACGCTTTACGCGCTGCCCAAACCCGAAGTGGTGCAGCGCTGGTATGACATGACTGACGACGCCTTTCGCTTCTGCTTTAAATTTCCTGACACCATCAGTCACAAAGCGGCGCTGAAGAACTGCGATGAGCTGGTGAATGAATTTCTGCGCCTGCTGGATCCGCTCAGCCAGCGCATCGGCCAGTACTGGCTGCAGCTGCCCGCCGCCTTTTCACCGGCGCAGCTGACAGATTTATGGGCGTTTCTCGATCGCCTGCCGCGCAGCTTTCACTATGGCGTGGAAGTGCGCCATGCGGCCTTTTTTGCTAAAGGCGAGGCCGAGCGCGCGCTGAATCGCGGCCTGCATCAGCGCGGGGTTAATCGGGTGATTCTCGACAGCCGTCCGGTGCACGCCTCTGCCTCGCTTAGCCCGGCCGCCGTGCATGCGCGCGCGCAAAAGCCGCGCGTGCCGACGCACGCGGTGCGCACTGCCGGTCAGCCGATGGTGCGCTTTATCGGCAGCGACAGCGTGGAGGAGAGCCTGCCACTGTTTGATGTCTGGCAGCAAAAACTGGCGGACTGGCAGCACGACAGCGACCCGCTGCTGTTCATCCACACGCCGGATATGGGCGCGGTGTTTCCGCTGCTGCAAGCGCTCTGGCCGCAGCTGCAACAGCTGGAGCCGATGCTGCGCCCGCTGCCCGCCTGGCCACAGCAATCCAGCCTGTTCTAAACGCAGGGAAACGGGTGCAGCCTGCGGCAGTTTCTGCCAGAATAGCGCCCTTTCCGTTTTCTCTCCGGATAATTCATTATGTCTGACCGCGATACGCTATTCTCCGCGCCCATCGATAAACTGGGCGACTGGACCTTTGACGAGCGCGTGGCTGAAGTCTTTCCCGATATGATTCAGCGCTCGGTGCCGGGTTACTCCAACATCATTTCGATGATTGGCATGCTGGCAGAACGCTTTGTGCAGCCCAACAGCCAGGTTTACGATCTCGGCTGCTCGCTGGGCGCGGCCACGCTGGCGGTGCGCCGCAATATTCAGGCACCGGGTTGCCAGATTATTGCCGTCGATAATTCGCCGGCGATGGTGGAACGCTGCCGCCGGCACATCGACGCCTTCCGCGCCGCTACGCCGGTGCAGGTGCTGGAAGCGGATATCCGCGATATCCACATCGAAAACGCCTCACTGGTGGTGCTCAACTTTACCCTGCAGTTCCTTGAGCCGGACGCGCGCCTGACGCTGCTGCAGAAAATCGCCGCCGGCCTCAATCCGGGCGGTGCGCTGGTGCTGTCGGAAAAGTTCAGCTTTGAAGATGCCGACGTCGGCGAACTGCTGTTCAACATGCACCACGACTTTAAGCGCGCCAACGGCTACAGCGAGCTGGAGATCAGCCAGAAGCGCAGCATGCTGGAGAACGTGATGCTGACGGACAGCGTGGAAACGCATAAAGCCCGCCTGAAAAGCGCCGGCTTTGCCCATGCCGAATTGTGGTTCCAGTGCTTTAACTTTGGCTCACTGGTGGCGTTGAAATGATTGATTTTGGCCGTTTTTATCAGCAAATCGCCACCGGCCCGCTCGCCAGCTGGCTGGAAGTGTTGCCGGCGCAGGTCGCCGCCTGGCAGCGTGAAAACCTGCACGGACATTTTCGCAACTGGGAGAAGTCGGTCGACAATCTGCCGCTGCTGGTGCCGCAGCAGCTCGATCTGCTGCACAGCGTCAGCGCGCAGCATGACGCGTTAACCGATCGCCAGCGCGCCGGCATCGAAAAGCTGCTGCGTAACCTGATGCCGTGGCGCAAAGGGCCGTTTTCGCTCTACGGCTGCGACATCGACACAGAATGGCGCTCCGACTGGAAGTGGGACCGCGTGCTGCCGCATATCTCTTCGCTGGCCGGTCGAACCGTGCTGGATGTAGGCTGCGGCAGCGGTTATCACATGTGGCGCATGATTGGTGCCGGCGCGCAGCTGGTAGTCGGTATCGATCCAATGCAGCTGTTCCTGTGCCAGTTCGAAGCGGTACGTAAGCTGCTGGGTGACGATCGCCGTGCGCATCTGCTGCCGCTGGGCATTGAACAGCTACCGGCGCTGCAGGCGTTCGATACCGTGTTCTCCATGGGCGTGCTCTATCACCGACGTTCGCCGCTCGACCATCTGCTGCAGCTGAAAAATCAGCTGGTCAGCGACGGCGAACTGGTACTGGAAACACTGGTGATTGAAGGCGATGAAAACGCGGTGCTGGTGCCGGGTGAACGCTATGCGCAGATGCGCAACGTTTACTTTATTCCGTCTGCGGCGGCGCTGAAAAACTGGCTGGAGAAGTGCGGTTTTGTTGATGTGCGCATCGCCGATTACGCCATCACCTCGGTGGAAGAGCAGCGTCGCACCGACTGGATGACCAGCGAATCGCTGGCGGAGTTCCTCGATCCGCACGACAGCAGCAAAACGATTGAAGGCTATCCCGCCCCGCTGCGTGCCGTGCTGGTGGCGCGCAAACCGTAACGCTTAACGCCGCGACAGCGCCAGCTTCGCGGCGAAACCAATAAACACGCAGCCGGTCAGGCGATCCATCACTTTTAACACTGCCGGACGGCGCAGATGACCGGCAAAGTACTGGCTGCCGCTAATCAATACCGCGTTCCACACTAAGCCAATCACCATGTGGGTGAGCGCCATCAGCGTGCACCACAGCGCCACCGATCCGCCGGCCGGGATAAACTGCGGCAGAAAGGTGACGTAAAAAACCCCGACTTTGGGATTGAGCAGGTTACCGGTCAGGCCACGCGCGAAGCAGGTCAGATAGCGCTCTTCCCGCTTTTGCCCCTGCTGCCCGCTGGCCACCGTACTGCGCGGGTTGAGTAGTAGTCTGACGCCGAGATACAGCAGGTACACAGCACCGATGCCTTTCAGCAGGTTATAAGCCATTTCCGAAGCCAGCAGCAGCGCGCCTAAGCCCAGCCCGACCGCCACGCCCCACACCAGACAGCCGAGCGTAACGCCCAATGCCGTCGCCGAGGCACGCTGCCAGCCCTGCGCAGCCGCCGAACGCAGCACCAGCGCGGTATCGAAGCCGGGCGTCAACGTAAGCAGGGTAATGGCGAAAAGGAATGAAATAACCAGTGTCATGATGGGCTCCCGGGTTGTGCACAGAACAGCATACGCGACGGCGCATCAATTGTCCGTCGCCGGACGATCCCAGTACTGATATTTGTAGGCCGAACTCAGATGCCGCTCAATGGTGCCTTTGGCAAACACTTCGGTCTCATGCAAATAGCTCAGCGTGCAATTGCCCACCTCGTCCCACAACTGGCACTCATCCACCGATCGCAAAGTGCTGACCGGCGTGGTCGAGGTGCCGTGCAATCGCAGTTCGCGCCACTGATTATCGTAGCTGTAGGTCTCTTTGCTGCGCGCGCTGGTGGATGCCACCACCAGCCCCTGTGGATTCCAGCGCCAGGTATTCTCGCCGTTGGTCAGCGCATCACTGCCGCGCGCGATACTTTTTTCCAGCCGGAAGTGTTTATCGTAGCGGTAAGTGGTATCGGTAAAGCCCTCTTTCCCCATGCTGGTAAATTTGTCCGAGGCGCTGATGATGTTGCCGTGTTGCCCCATCTGCCAGCTGATGGTGCCCTGCCGGTTATCCACCACTTCCTCTTTGCCCGCGCGGGTCACTTTAACCAGATAAGCATAGTCAGCCACCCAACCGCGCTGCACGCGCGCGATATGCTGCTCCATGCTCAGCACCACGTTGCCTTCGCTTTTGTCATAGGTGATATCAGCCACCATCAGATCGCCGCACTGGTCAAACTGCCCGAGCACGCGCTTCTGCGAGTTGACGTCTTTACCAAACTCCCCGGCCACCACCTGGCGCACCGCGCCTTTGGCGTCGCCGCCCAGCATAATCCAGTTGTTGCTGCTGGTGATATTTTTGCTCAGCGGCGGGCAGGTGCTGCTGGCGGCCAGCGCCGCGCCGGCAACGGGGAACAGCAGAATCACAACAGCATAAGGGAGGGATTTCATCAGCGTTATCCGCGCGTTAAGCCATAGAGTAATCAAAGCATCTTTTTCACCAATGCGCTATTCATGGCGAAGCGGCAGACAAAAAGAACCCCAGCAAGGAACTGGGGTTTGGTACTTGCAAACATCACGTCAGGTTTTCGGCGTGCTGCGCGGCAAAATTGGTACGGGTCAGGCGACCCGATCAACGCTCATCTGCATCATGCTCTTCATGGCTTCGACGACATCGCCATCGACACAGGAGCGGCTGAATTCATCGGTTTCCGCTTCAGAACACATCGAGACACCGGCTTTACGGTAGCGCATCGGTGACGCGACGGCACGACTGGCGGAGCTGTGGACTTCCTGCAATCCGCTGTCGAGGAACTTTTGCAGATTGCTGAGGCGCACGCCTGCCCCTGCCATAATGATTGGACCGGTACTGTATTCATTTAGTTCCCGTAATAATGCAATTCCGGTTTCAGCGCTCTGCTGCTGACCGGAAGTCAGAATGCGGGCGATCCCTAAACCAGTCAGCACCTCCAGCGAACGCTTCGGGCTGTGGCACAAATCAAAGGCACGATGGAAGGTCACCGCCATGCCGTCGCACAGCGCCATAATTTGCTGCATGCGTACCGTGTCGACGTGCGCATCTTCGTCCAGCATGCCAATCACCAGGCCAGGAAAACCCAGCTCGCGAATACGCGCCACGTCCGATTTCATCACCTCAAATTCGCGGGCGGTGTAACAAAAATCACCGCCGCGCGGCCGCACGATCGGGTGGACCGGAATGGTCAGTTCACGCTGTGCGGCTTCCAGCATACCCGCCGAAGGTGTCAGTCCGCCTTCACGCGGAGCACTGCACAGCTCCACGCGATCGGCACCGGACGCCTGCGCAGTCATTGCGCAGTCGATGCCATAGCAACAAATTTCCAGTTTCGTCATACCTTGCTCCTTTTCATGACTGCTGGCTCGGGAGGAGTGCATCAGTTAGTCTGCTCATTCAGACAGTTTACGTGGAAAGCGCACTATGGCATTCGTTTTTGATCAAGGGATAGACCGTCGTCACAGCGATAGTTTGAAATGGCACAAATATGGTGATCGCGATGTGCTGCCTTTGTGGGTTGCCGACACCGATTTTCGCTCGCCGCCGTGCATCATTGAGGCCATTAAACAGCGTGCCGACCACGGTGTTTTCGGCTACGGCGCGACGCCGCACGGTTTGATTGATATCACTATTTCCCGCTTAGCCCAGCGCTATGGCTGGCAGATTGAGCCGGAATGGATTGTGTTGCTGCCGGGCGTGGTGAGCGGACTGAATTTATCGGTCCGGGCATTTACCGAGTCGTCGCAGAGCACCGTGGCACCGACGCCAATTTATCCGCCGTTTCGCGCGGCGGCGCGGCTGGCGCAGCGCGCTCAGGTCAATCTGCCATTGCAATTGCAGCAGGATCGCTGGGTGATGCAGCTGGATGACAGCCAGATGCAGGGCAACGAGCGCCTGCTCATGCTGTGCAATCCGCAGAATCCGGGCGGCACCGTCTACCGCCGTGATGAGCTGGAGGCGCAGCTGGCCTTTGCCCAACGCCACGATTTGCTGGTGTGCTCCGATGAAATCCATTGTGACCTGCTGTTAACGCCCGGCGTACAGCACATTCCGTTTGCCTCGCTGAGCGAAGATGCCGCCCAGCGCAGCATCACCCTGATTTCGCCGTCTAAAACCTTCAACATCGCCGGGCTGGGTGCGTCCATGGCCATTATCCCTCATCCCGAACTGCGGAAACGCTTTAAGCAGGTGCGTGAAGGCATCGTACCGGGCGTGGATATCCTGGCGCTGGTGGCGGCGGAAGCCGCATGGCGCGGCGGTGATGCATGGCTGGCGGACCAGCTTGCTTACCTGCGCGCCAATCGTGACTGGCTGGTGCAGCAGGTGAATGCGCTGCCGGAACTCAGCATGGTCGCGCCAGAGGCCAGCTATCTCGGCTGGATTGACGCCAGCCAGCTGGATGTTGCCAGCCCGGCGCTGTATTTCGAAAAACACGGTCTCGGTTTCTCGCCGGGCCGTGATTTTGGCGACGATCGCTTCGTGCGCTTCAACTTTGGCTGCACGCACGCCACCCTGCAGCAGGCGGTATCGCGCCTGCAGCAGGCAGTGGCAGCGCGGCGCTAAGCCTGTTCGCTGGCAACGATCTCCTCCAGCCGCCACGGATGAAACTTGATGGTAGTTTGCCCGTCCGTCACCGCTAAGGTCGGATTGGGCAGACGTTCATTTTCGCCCTGCGGCGTGCTGGTTTTAAACGCGATGCCCGGCTGCATCAGCGCCTCGTCTGCCAGCAACGCCATCGCACGCATGCCCAGCGTTTCCGGCTCGCCGCGCAACACAATTTCCACATGCTCCCAGCCTTCATGGCGATACAGCTTCTCACCGGGCCACGGCAGCTCGATCACATCCACCTGCCAGCCCGCGATCCGCAGCGGCTGATGCAGCTTAAACAGGCAGATCGGCCGTCCGTTGATCATCGCTTCGGAAAACTGCTCGCCGATTTGCAGTAACCCGGCTTTCCAGCGTTCTGCCGTGGCGAACTGGTGACAGCGCACCGCCACGTGGTCCGCCTCATGCTGCGTGAGGTCAAGGCCGAGGCGTGCCGCAAAATGTTGCAAAGCCTGTTCAAATCGGGACAGGTCTTGTTTTAAGTCACTCAGTTCTGAAGGAAAATCCAGATTCATACGTTAAATACCTCAAACTCAGTTCAGATCTTTTAATCAATAAAAAAACAGGGCTGCCGCAGCTTTCGCTTGACAAAATGCTCGGATTCATCCGATTTCACGCCAAAAACCTTCAAAAACCGCATAAATCGCCCCTCTCTTTCGGATTAATCGCGTAATCAGGTCCACACGTTACTTTATAAAAGTGCCTTAACCAACTGTTATTATTAACAATAGTTAATACAATGAGATAACTCTTATTTACCCGTCAATCAATTGCAGTAGCTGACCCTTTCTTATAAATTTGGGTTTCACAACTACAAGGAATGGCCCTATGTCTATGCTCATTATTGTCGCGGTCCTGATAGCCTTGATGGGATTTGCAATTTCCCGCCACTGGAAGGTGCGTGAAGACAAAAGCGTTAAAAATCCCCGTCGCCACCCGCGCCGCCGTTAACCGGCGCGCGGGCCTGCGTCCACCGGCAGCCATAACCGATTGCTGACGCACCCCAACATTTCACGTATACTTCCCCTCTTATTTTTTCCGTCCCGACACGCACGCGGGATGACGACATCGGCTCGCCCTCAGCTGGCGGGCCTTTTCAGCATATGAAGGTAACGCGGTGAATATTCAGGCTCTTCTTTCCGATAAAGTCAGTCAGGCGATGGTGGCGGCAGGCGCACCGGCCGATTGCGAACCGCAGGTTCGTCAGTCTGCAAAAGTGCAGTTCGGCGATTACCAGGCGAACGGTATCATGGCCGTGGCGAAAAAGCTCGGTCAGGTGCCGCGCCAGCTGGCTGAACAGGTAGTTCAGCATCTGGATCTGGCTGGCATCGCCAGCAAAGTCGACATCGCCGGTCCCGGCTTTATCAACATCTTCCTCGACCGCCAGTGGCTGGCACAGCAGGCCGCGCAGGCGCTGCAGCTGCCACGCCTGGGCGTCAGCGAGGTGACACCTCAGACTATCGTGATTGACTACTCGGCGCCCAACGTGGCGAAAGAGATGCATGTCGGTCACGTGCGATCCACCATTATCGGTGATGCCGCAGTGCGCACCCAGGAGTTTCTCGGTCATCACGTCATCCGCGCTAACCACGTCGGTGACTGGGGCACACAGTTTGGCATGCTGATCGCCTATCTGGAGAAGCAGCAGAACGAGCATCATGAAGATATCGCGCTGGCCGACCTGGAAGCCTTCTACCGCGAAGCGAAACGCACCTATGACGAAGACGAAGCCTTCGCCGAGCGCGCCCGCGGTTACGTGGTGAAACTGCAGGGTGGCGACGAATATTGCCGCGCCATGTGGAAGAAGCTGGTGGATATCACCATGAGTCAGAACCAGCAGGTGTATGACCGCCTTAACGTCACCCTGACGCGTAAGGATGTGATGGGTGAAAGCCTGTATAACGACATGCTGCCGGGCATCGTCGCCGATCTGCGCGAAAAAGGGCTGGCGGTGACCAGCGAAGGCGCCACCGTGGTTTTCCTTGATGAGTTCAAAAACAAGGAAGGTGAACCGATGGGCGTGATCATCCAGAAGAAGGATGGCGGCTATCTCTACACCACCACCGATATCGCCTGCGCCAAATATCGCTATGAAACGCTGCATGCCGATCGCGTGCTGTACTACATCGATTCCCGCCAGCATCAGCATCTGCAGCAGGCGTGGACCATCGTGCGCAAAGCGGGCTACGTGCCGGAGTCAGTGCCGCTGGAGCACCATGCGTTCGGCATGATGCTGGGCAAAGATGGCCGTCCGTTCAAGACGCGCAGCGGTGGCACCATCAAACTCTCCGATCTGCTGGATGAAGCCGTTGAGCGCGCCCATGCGCTGGTCAGCGAGAAAAATCCGGAGATGAGCGCGGCAGAGCTGAAAGAGCTGGCGGAAGTGGTCGGCATCGGCGCGGTGAAATACGCCGACCTGTCGAAAAGCCGCACCACCGATTACATCTTCGACTGGGACAACATGCTGGCGTTTGAAGGCAACACCGCGCCGTACATGCAGTACGCCTACACGCGTGTGCTCTCGGTATTCCGTAAAGCGGGCATTGAGGCAGACAGCCTGCACGGTGATATCATCCTGACTGACGAGCGCGAAGCGCTGCTGGCGACCCGTCTGCTGCAGTTTGAAGAGACCATCACCCAGGTCGCGCGCGACGGCACGCCGCACGTGATGTGTGCTTATCTGTACGATCTGGCCGGTCTGTTCTCGGGCTTCTATGAGCACTGCCCGATTCTCTCCGCCGAAGAGGAAAACGTACGCAACAGCCGTCTGCAGCTGGCTGCGCTGACGGCGAAAACCCTGAAGCAGGGGCTGGATACGCTGGGCATCAAAACCGTCGAGCGAATGTAAGCCTAAAAAAACCCGCTGCGGCGGGTTTTTTATTGGCTATTGGCTATTTGCTATTGGTAATTGACCATCACTTCACTGCTCACCACCCGCAGGCCGGGCGGCAACGCGCCCTGCCCCTGAAATCCGAAAGCCAGATGCAGCGTTTCATCGGCTGCCACGTTGGCGAGCCCGCGTGTGCTGCCGCTGGCGCCGTCCAGCTCCACGCAGCGCTGGCTGGCGCACAGCCGCACCACCAGCCCTGATGGTGCAGGGCGGCTCAGCGTGTAGCGCCAGTTCACCAGCGAAATAGTCCCTGCAGCCGCCGAGGGCGCTTTAAGCGCCGGCGACAGCAGCCAGTTGCCGCGCACGCCAAGGCTTGGGCCGCTGGCGCTGGCCTGCCACGCACCGCTGGCGGCTTTGCCCGTTAGCGGCAGCGCCAGCAGCGCCGCCAGCAGCCATGAGAGCGTCACGCCGCGCATTATTTGCCGCCTATGGTAGCAGTCATGCGGATCTGCCGGTTATCGGTCAGCTCCATATTGGACAGCACCACCAGCTGCGGCAGGTTGCGGCGCAGGAAGCGCGCCAGCAGCGCCCGCAGCGGATGGTTAACCAGCAGCACCGGCGGCGCACCGGTCATCTCCTGCTGCTGCAGCGCGGCCTGCGCCTGCATCAGCAGTCGATCGGCAAGACCCGGTTCCAGACCGCCACCGCCCTGCAGCGCCTGCAGCAGCAGACGCTCCAGTGTGGCATCCAGTCCAATCACCTGCACTTCGCCGTTGCCCGGGAACCACTGCTGGGTAATCGCACGGCCCAGCGCGACGCGTACCACGCTGGTCAGTTCCTGCGGATCGTTCTGCACCGGCGCATGTTCGGCCAGCGTTTCGATAATGGTGCGCATGTCGCGGATCGAAACGCGCTCGGTCAGCAGATTTTGCAGCACTTTGTGCAGCGTGGTCAGGGTGATCACGCCCGGCACCAGATCTTCCGTCAGCTTTGGCATCTCCTGGGTGACGCGGTCCAGCAGCTGCTGCGCTTCCTGACGCCCAAACAGCTCGCTGGCGTACTGGCCGATCAGGTGATTAAGGTGGGTCGCCACCACGGTACTGGCTTCCACCACGGTGTAGCCCTGAATCTGTGCCTGCTCTTTCAGCGCGCTGTCGATCCAGATGGCCGCGAGGCCAAACGCCGGGTCAACTGTCGCTTCACCCGGCAGCGTGCCCGCCGCCGTGCCCGGGTTGATCGCCATCCAGCGTCCCGGATAAGCATCGCCGCTGCCAATCTCCACGCCCTTCATCAGGATGCGATAGCGCGCCGGCGGCAGCTCCATGTTGTCACGAATGTGCACCACCGGCGGCAGGAAGCCGACCTCCTGCGCCACCTTTTTACGGATACTGCGGATACGCCCGAGCAGCTCGCCGTTTTGCAGATGATCGACCATCGGAATCAGGCGATAGCCCACTTCCATGCCGAGCGAATCTTCCAGCTGGACGTCGGTCCATGAGGCTTCGACCGTGGCCGGCGTCTCCTGCGTTTTCACCACGCTGGAGGCTTCACTTTGCTTCTTCGGCTGCATTTCGCGGCCGCGCAGCCACCAGGCCAGGCCGAGCAGCGCCGCGGTGAACAGCAGGAACACAAAGTTCGGCATGCCGGGCACCAGGCCCAGCAGGCCAATCACGCCGGCGCTCAGCATCAGCACGCGTGGATTGTTAAACAGCTGGCCCACCATCTGTTCGCCGACGTCCTGATCGGTACTGACGCGGGTAACGATGACACCGGCAGCGGTAGAGATCACCAGCGCCGGGATCTGCGCCACCAGGCCGTCACCGATGGTCAGCAGCGTATAGGTTTCCCCGGCGTGGCCGAGATCCATACCGTGCTGCACCACGCCCACCAGCAGGCCGCCGATCACGTTGATCACCATGATCAGGATGCCGGCGATGGCGTCGCCGCGCACAAACTTACTGGCACCGTCCATCGAGCCGTAGAAGTCCGCTTCCTGGGTCACCTCGGTGCGCCGGCGTTTGGCTTCGTCTTCACCAATCAGGCCAGCGTTCAAATCGGCATCGATCGCCATCTGCTTGCCGGGCATACCATCCAGCACGAAACGCGCGCCCACTTCGGCGATACGTCCGGCACCTTTGGTGATGACCATGAAGTTGATGATTACGAGGATGATGAACACCACGATACCAATGGCGAAATTACCGCCCACGAGGAAGTGACCAAAGGCTTCAACCACACGCCCGGCGGCATCAGCACCCGTATGCCCTTCCAGCAGGATGATACGCGTTGAGGCGACGTTCAGCGCCAGACGCAGCAGCGTTGAGAACAGCAAAATGGTCGGGAAGGCAGCGAATTCCAGCGTGCGCTGGGTGAACATCGCCACCAGCAGCACCATGATGGACAGCGCAATGTTGAAGGTAAACAGCAGGTCAAGGATGAACGCCGGCAGCGGCAATACCATCATCGACAGGATCAGCATGATCAGCACCGGACCAGCCAGCACCTGCCATTGCGTGTCTTTAAAATTGCCCGGTAAACGCAGCTTTTCGGCCAGATTAGCCATGGTTGGTGTTCTCTCCTGCAAAGTCCATCTCTGCCGGGACCGGCAGATGTTTTGGTTTGTTTGGAATCAGGCCGCCTTCGCGCTTCCAGCGTCGCAGCTGCCAGACCCACGCCAGCACTTCTGCCACGGCGGCATAGAGCGCGCCGGGAATAAACTGGCCAATTTCCGTATGACGATAGAGCGCACGCGCCAGCGGCGGCGCTTCCAGAATCGGTACGCGGTGCTCTTTTGCGATTTCCCGAATGCGCAGAGCAATGTCACCGGCGCCTTTGGCAATCACTTTCGGCGCACTCATCTTGCCTTCCTGATACTGCAGCGCCACCGAGTAGTGCGTCGGGTTAGTCACGATGACGTCCGCCTTCGGCACGTCGGCCATCATGCGGCGGCGGGCAGCGGCACGCATCGCCTGGCGGATACGCCCTTTAACGTGCGGGTCGCCTTCGTTCTGCTTGTGTTCATCGCGAATTTCCTGGCGCGTCATGCGCAGCTTTTTGAAGTAGCTGTAGAGCTGCCAGAACACGTCAAAGCCAACCATCGGGATCAGTCCCAGCATCACCAGCGCACAACTGATGGCGGTCATCGACAGGCCATGCTGCAGCGCATTCACCGGCGATTCGCTCATCAGACGCAGCATCTCCTGCCAGTGACTCCACAGATACCAGCCAGCCACCAGCGCCACCAGTACCGCTTTGAGAATTGCCTTCACCAGTTCCGCCCACGTCTGGCCGGAGAACATGCGCGCGATGCCCGGTAACGGGTTGAGCTTTTTAAAATCGAATTTGATAGATTTTCCGCTGATGTTGATTCCGCCCAGAATCATCGGCGCGGCGATGGCAACGATCACCAGCCCGGCCATCAGCGGCAGCAGCGCGATCACCGCCTGCATCACCAGGTTGCCGATGTGCGAGACGATAATTTTATCGTCGTTGACCATGCCGTGGTCAAAGCGGAAGCCGGTGGCCACCATGCTGGCCAGCCGTTGCGCCATATTGTGGCCGCCCAGCCAGATGATCAGCAGCCCGGCCAGCAGCATCAGTACCGAAGTCAGCTCGCGCGAACGCGGAATCTGCCCCTCCTGCCGTGCTTTCTCAAGTCGGTGGGGGGTGGGCGATTCTGTTTTGTCCTCGTTGCTCTCTTCAGCCACGACATACCTCAGCTGGCAGGAATTCTGAGCATAGGATGCCAAAACCCTTCGGGTCTAAAGCGCGGATTAAGCGAGAAAAAGATGGGTTTATTTAGCCATAAGTGAAATCAGGACCTGCGCTAACCTGGTGCGGGCCAATCACCAGCGAACGGTTACGCGACCTTTGCTGCGCAATACGGGTTAAGTGGCGCAGCCAAGCAAAAGCCGTGCCGGACTGGCTGGGTTAATGACGCGGCTGCGCCCGGAAATTCCGAAAATCATAAAATTGTTTCGCCGCGCAATCTTTTTTTATCTGAAAAAATAGATAAATCTTATTTACCAATTCCCCTTAGCACCATCAGGGGGCAAATGTCGCGCCGCACACCAGCCGCGCTTGCTTACGCAAATAAATTAATGCAGCTTATCTATCGTCCCAGCCAGAACGATCGCGGCGTGCCGTTAAGGCGTTTTTTCGCCCGGTAGCACGGGATTTGCCGCGGTGCAATGGTTTGAATTCTCAAAAGTCTTAGGTAGACTTAAGTCAGCACTATCTTTCTGTAATTTGACTGTTTTTTAGTGGCCTTCTCGCTGCATAATCTGCCCGCCCGCTGAGTGCGTGCCGGATACAACTCTGCAGCGATACTGATGAAAATTTGAGGATCATGGTGAATAAGAGTCTCTTGCTAACGCTGCTGGCGGCTTTAACGCTGGCGGGATGTAAAGCGCCTCCACCGCCCGTGACGGATGACACCCTGGTCACCAGCGAAGTGAACGGCGTAAAACTGGTTCATCGTCATGCAGTGGCAGCACCCGGTGAATTTACCCCGGTGAATGAGAGCTTTCGCGCGCTGTATGCCGCCTCTGTGATGACCCTGCCGGATTACGGCGGCAAAGTGGTGCGTTATCTGGATAACGCCCAAACCTTTGAGGTGCTGGGTCGCGTCGAGCACAACTGGCTGGCGATTGCAGAAGAACCCAGCGGTCAGCTGATTGGCTACGTGCCCCCCAAAGCTGGCGTGGAGAGCAGCCGCTATGATGCCACGCTGCGCAGCGACCGGCCGCGTCCCCGTCGTACTAAACAGGTCTGCGTGGCCGTGGGCGGCGCCAGTAAAGCATGCCGCACCAATGATACCGCGACCTGGATCTTAGACTGATGATGCAATCCGGCGCATATTGCCCGCAGCACACCGCTGCTTTGCGGGCTAACCGTTCCGTTATTGCCAGGATAATCGAGATTTAATGACTCAGGACTCCCTTGCCCGCGATGGCATTGTTGCGGGCAACGATAACCTTTTGCTGAATGCCGCAGCCCCAATTCTGAATGCCGTCGTGCGTATACGGCAGGCGGCGACGCACGACGATCCCGCTGGACTGCGTCAGCTGCTGATTGAAGAGATCCGCCAGTTCGAGCAACGCTGTAAACAGGCGGGTTTACCGTTTGAGATGATCATCGGCGCACGCTACTGCCTGTGTAGCGTGCTGGACGAAGCGGCGGCGCAAACCCCCTGGGGCACGCGCGGCGTCTGGTCCGGCAATGGCATGCTGGTGACCTTTCATAACGAAAGCTGGGGCGGCGAAAAAGTGTTCCAGCTGCTGTCGCGCGTGTCGCAAAGCCCGCAGCAGCATTTATGGCTGCTGGAAGTGATTCACTACTGCCTGCTGCTGGGCTACGAAGGGCGCTATCGCGGCAGCGACAGCGGACGCGCACAGTGTGAAGGCATCCGTAAACGGCTGGCGCAGCTGATTGCTGAAACCCGCCCGGCACCACCACCGCGCGCGCCGCTGGTGGAAGTGCATCCGCTGGTCAGCACCCTGACGCGACCAATGGTGCCACTGTGGGCCTGCGTCACGCTGGCTACGCTGATTGCCTGTCTGATCTACAGCGGGCTCAACTGGCGACTGGGCAATGCAGCCGAACCGCTGCTGCGCGCCATCTATCAAACCCCGCTGCCGCAAATCATGCCGGGGCGCCGCCCCACCTCACCGCAGGCGCTGCTCGATCTGCATCAGCGTCTTAACGACGTGATTGCCGCAGGCCAGCTGGAAGTGAGCGACGGTGCCTTTGGCAGTAAAGTGATCATTCCTGCGGACAAGCTGTTTGCGCCGGACGGTACCGTAGTGAACCAGGTTGGCCGCGCGCTGCTGGCGCACGTGGCCAGCGCGATGAAGACGGTAAAAGGCACGGTGCTGGTATCGGTCTACACCGATAATCGTCCGGTGGATGGCCGTTTCGCCTCCAGCTATGAATTCTCCTTCGCCCGTGCCCGTGCCGTTACGCAACTGCTGAATACGCAGCTGGCGGACGGTCACAGCGTTAAAGCCGAAGGCCGCGGCGACAGCAATCCGCTCTTACCCAATGACAGCAATGAAAACCGCGCCCGCAATCGCCGGGTGGAGATCACCCTGTTTGCGGCACCGGAAACCCTCGGCAATCATCAGGGAGGCCAGTGATGCGCGCATCACTCCAACATCTGTTAACCCATCGCCTGCTGTGGGGCCTGATTGGCGTCACGGCACTGAGCTGCGTGCTGTGGATGCTCGGTCCGCTGTGGAGCTGGGGCGATACTCGTCCACTGGAGCCGGTATTCCCGCGCCAGCTGGCGGTCGGCCTGCTCTATTTCTGCTGGGTGCTGTTCCAGTTTATTCCCGCCATCTGGCGCGGCTGGTTTAACAGCAAGCTGCTCAATCGCCTGCAGGAGATGAGCCACGAAGAAGCGTCCGATCGCCAGGCGACCGAGACGCTGCTGACCCAGCGCTTCAGCGAAGCGGCGCTGCGGCTGAAACGTACCCAGTTTGGTCGCCGGCATCAGAAAAGCTGGCTGGCGCGTTTTCAGAGTCACTATCTGTATCAGCTGCCGTGGTATGTGATGATCGGCGCGCCCGGTGCCGGTAAAACCACCGCGCTGCTGAACGCCGGTCTGGAGTTTCCGTTAACCGACAGCCTCGGCAAAGAGGCGGTACGCGGCGTTGGCGGCACGCGTCACTGCGACTGGTGGTTCACCGACAGCGCAGTCTTAATCGACACCGCGGGCCGTTACGCACTGCAGGAGAGCCAGCGCGCGCGCGACGGCGCCGAGTGGCACAACTTCATAAAACTGCTTAAGCGCTACCGCACGCGCCAGCCGATCAACGGCGTGATCATGACCATCAGCGTGGCCGACCTGCTGACCGACTCCGCCGAGGCACGTCACGCCCAGGCCAGCGCGCTGCGCAGCCGCATGGTCGAGCTGCATCAGCAAACCGGCATTCACTTCCCGGTGTATGTGATGGTCACCAAAACCGACCTGCTGAAAGGGTTTATGAGCTTTTACGGCAACCTGAGTAAACCGCAGCGCGATGCCATCTGGGGCTTCACCTTCCCGTGGGAACCGGGCAAGCCGCATAAAGATGACTGGCACCGCAGCTTTAGCGAGCGCTTTCAGCAGCTGGAGCAGCGTCTGCAGCAGCAGCTGGCCGACGTGATGGCCGGCGAGCGCGATCTCACCCAGCGCGCCGACAGCTTCCTGTTCCCGCAAGAGTTCAGTTCGCTGCGTCCGTCACTCAACGAATATCTCGACGTGGTGTTTTCCCGCCATCAGGATGAGATTGCCTGGTCGGCGCGCGGCCTGTTCTTCACCAGCGGTACCCAGGAAGGTCTGCCGTTTGACCGCATCATGGGCGAACTCAACCGTAAGCTACAGCTGCCACACACCGGCGAGTCGAGCCTTGCCGCGTGGGACAGCGTTAACCGCAGCAATCCGATTCCGGGTACCAAAGGCCAGAGCTTCTTTATTCGCGACCTGTTAAGCGACCTGGTGTTCCGCGAAAGCGGCCTCGCCGGCAGCAACCGTCACTGGGAGTATCGTAACCGGCTGCTGCACTGGATCGGTTACGGCGCGCTCACCGGCGCGCTGGTACTGCTGTCCGGTTTGTGGCTCACCAGCTACGTGCAGAATCAGCGTTATCTCGATCAGGTCGCGGCGCGTATCGGGCCGATTACCACGCAAAGTCAGCAGGTTATTCATCAGCCAGCCGATAATATTTTTGATCTGCTACCCTTCTTAAATAACCTGGTGAAACTGCCGCTGTCGGCGCATTTTTCTCTCGACAATCCACCGCTTACCATGCGCGCTGGACTGTATCGAGGTAACCAGGTGAGCGATGCCGCATGGGTGCTTTATCAAAATGCGCTTAAGTCTTTACTGCTGCCGCGCGTGGCCCAGCAAATTACCAACCTGCTGCGTGACGATCCCGGCACCGACAATGACTACAGCCGCAATGCGCTGCGCGCTTATCAGATGCTGTATCAGCCGCGTAACTACGACGGCGAATTTCTGCGCGGCTGGCTGATGCAAAATCTGCAGCGCACGCTGCCGGACAACGTCAGCGCGCGCGATCTGCAGCAGCTTGACTGGCACCTGAGCCAGCTGCTCGATCAGCAGATTCAGTCTTCGCCTTATGCGCGCGACAATGCGCTGATGATGCGTAAGCTTGCGGAAAATCTGAAAAATGCCGGTCAGAATGGCCGTATGCTGGCGGTTGCGCCACACACCGTATCGCAGCGATTGACCGGACACAGTGAGTAATGGTGAGGTAACCATGGCGAGTTACACCGCGCCGGGCTGGTATGGCAAATTACCGGCCACCGGTGATTTTCTGCGCCAGCGGCTCAGTGAAGCCACGGTGACGCCGTGGAGCCACTGGTTTCAACAAGGCTTAATCCACTGGCATCAGCAGGAAGAGGCTAGCACGCAACAGTTTTTACGCGCGCCGGTATGGAATTTTGTCCTGCCGCTATCGCCGCTGCGCCAGCAGGTGCAGCTGGGCTGTCTGCTGCCCTCGTGCGATCGCGTCGGCCGTGCGTGGCCGCTGCTGGCGCTGCACAGCATTCCGCTCAGCGCGTGGCATGCTTCACAGCTGGCGATCTCCGGCGACTGGTATCAGGAACTTGGCGCGCTGCTGTGGCAGGCGGTGCGCGATCGCCACAGCCCGGACGCGCTTGAGACGCAGATTCAGCAGCTGGCTCCGCTGCTGCTGCCGGATAAGCAGCGCAGCGACATCATGGATGTGATTGGTTTTGACGATTTGCCCTGCACCCTGAGCTGGCGTGAAGTGGCCGACCGTTTTGATCCCCAACAGCACATTAGCTACTGGTGGAGTAATCGCAGTGACGGCTTTGCCCACGCCACGCATAAACACAGTGGCCCGCTCACCGCGCAACTTTTTTCGTTATTGTTTAACCCGGCGGCGGGTGCCCAGCCGGGACGTAATGGCCTCTATCCACCGATGTTTGAGTAGGCCAGTGCGCTTGCCTTGTTAACGGGATGACTCATGCAATTTACCATTGTGCAGTGCAATACGGATGTGCCCGCCAAAACCGTCGCGTTTAGCCCGCCTGGCGGGACTATCGGCCGCAGCCAGGATAACGACCTGGTGCTGCCCGACGAATCGCGCGCTATCTCGCGCCTGCAGGCGCTGGTGCACCTGTCGCCAGACGGCGAGTGCCGCCTGACCAACCAGGGCAGCGTCACTTCGGTGGTGCTGAACGGCGTGGCGCTACAACGCGGCTCGCAGGTGCGGCTGCGCCACGGCGATACGCTGCAGATTGGCGAATATGGCCTGGAAGTGCGCGACCCGGCGTGTCAGAACGCACCGCAGGATGATCCGCTGGCGTTTTTTGCTGACAGCGCCGCCGATCCGCTGGGTATGCAGCAGGACGAAAACGTGCCGGAACCGGAAGTCCTGCCGCAGAGCGACAGTCCGCGTCACGAACGCCGCCCGGACGCGCGCCTGGCGATCGATCCGCAAAGCGATGCGCCCGTGATGCCAGCCGTGCTGGCAGACGCCGATCAGGACAAACTGATCGCCGCGCTACTGGAAGGTATGGGCCTGAATAATGGTCACCAGACGCCGATCACCGAAGAGCAGATGCGCGTCACCGGCCGCATGCTCAGCCTGTTTTCGCAGGGTACGGTTGCCCTGCTCTCTTCGCGCTCCATCCTCAAGCGCGGCGTGAAAGCCGACATGACGATGATCCTTAACGAAGCCAACAACCCGTTTAAAATTCTGCCCTCCGGCAAAACCGTGCTGATGCAGATGTACCAGAGCCAGATGCCTGGCTTTATGCCGCCGGAAGCGGCGGTGCGCGATGCGCTGGTGGATTTACAGGCGCATCAGCTGGGGATGATTGCCGGCATTCGCGCCATCATTGCCGCGATGCTGCAGTCGTTTAATCCGCAGCGTCTGGAAGAGGAAGCGCGCAAAGACGGCGTGCTGCCTAAGATGCCGTTCAGCGGCGGACGCAAAGCGGCGCTGTGGGACTATTTTCTCCGTCACTATCAGCGCACCGCGGGCGAGATTGAAGATGACTTCCACACCCTGTTTGGTGAAGCCTTTCTGCATGCCTACGACATGGAAGTGAATCAGTACAAAGATTCCCAGACGCGGACCGAAGACGCATGAAGATGAAGTTTGCCAGCCGCTGCCAGCAGGGTATGCGTGACGAAAACCAGGATCGCACCGGTGCCGAAGTCGATGAACAGAAAGCCTGTTTTCTGGTGTGCGACGGCGTGGCCGGTCTGCCCGGCGGCGATTATGCGGCCCAGCTGGTGCGCGATACCCTGCTGACGCAGCTGCAGCAAAGCGACACGTTCACGCCGGAGAGTACGCGCGCGGCGATAGAAAAGTGTCAGCAAACGCTGGTCAGCGCCCAGGGGAACAATCCGAATTTTTCGCGCATGAGCACCACCCTTGCCGCCCTGTTTATTGACCGCACAACGCAGCGCGCATGGTGGGCGCATGCCGGTGATAGCCGGGTTTATCACTTCCGCCACGGGGTGCTGCATCAGGTGACGCGTGACCACAGTCTGGCGCAGCAGCTGCGCGAAGCCGGCTATGAAAATACCGGCATTAACAGTAATTTACTTTATAATGCGCTGGGTATTGAGCCGGCCCGACCGGCCACCTTCAGCGAGGTGATTGAGCTGACCGATGGTGACGCATTTCTGGTCTGTACCGACGGCTTCTGGCTCAACCTCACCACCGACGAAATGGAACAGGCACTGCGCATGGTGAACGCCTGCGAAGAGTGGCTGGCATTGATGGAACAGGCCGTAAACCGCAGTGTTAAAAGCGACAATCTCAGCGCTCTGGCAATCTGGATTGGCGAACCGCAGGACGCGACGCTGCTTTATTCCCAGGCTGATGCGGCACGTTTTCTGCCGTCACGTTATTGATTGCAAGGATCATTATGAAACTGTGGTTGCCGGGCGTTGCCGCCCTGTTACTGGCCCTGAATGCGCAGGCGGAAGATTACCGGGTGGTCTACTCGCCCAGCCTGTCGCTGGAAGTCTATATCGATAACGTTGCCAGTAATGCGCCCGACGACTGGTGTAAAGAGACGCTGCCGCTGCGCATCGTGTCCGGTAAAAGCAAAGACACCAGCATTCTTACCAGCTTCCTGCCGCGCGTCGGTACGCTGCTGGCGAACCAGTGCGGCCTGCTGGATGAGATCCCCTGGCAGATGACCAGCAAAGAGGGCAGCGTGCTGGCTAACGGCAGCGCGGCAAAACTGCAGAACTGGCGGCCGATCATCCTCAACGACGCGACCGCCAGCGCCAGCGCCAATACCGCGGCGCCGCTGGATTTATCGCGTCCGGCCGACAGCACGCCGCTGCAGCACTTCGCCCTGCCCGGCGGCTGCCATTTCCGCACCTGGTGGGATGAAAACGGCGGTTCGCTGTTTATCCCTGAGAACCCGCAGCAGCATTGCTCAACCGAGGGCTGGCTGGAAGGTCCGGCGGCGATGACGCTGCTGAGTGACGGCAAAACGCGCAGCCAGACGGTAACCTTCCTGCAGGGTTATCCCATCGCCAATCTTACGCTGACCCGCACGCCGCTGGAGGTGGTAGCGGTGAACAAACAGCGCATGATTGTCACGCGGCCCGATGCCAGCGATAGCTGGCTGGTGCTGCCGTTTGATGCTCAGCAGCACGTCTGGCGTTTCAGCGGCACGCTGCTGATTAAAATGGATAAAAACACCGGCACGGATAGCGAAGCGGTGAAATCGCGGGTTGATAGCTTACGCGGCATCTGGTCGCCGCAGTTTATGCCACAGCAAAAAGTGACTGTGTTACTGATCGACACCCTGCACGCCGATCTGGCCGATCCGGCAATTGGTGCCTGGCGTAACATTAATTAATTAGCGGTTGTTGCCCGCCGTCACCGGCGTGACGGGGCGCTACAGGACGTGTTCAGAGAGCTCACTATGTCGGCAAACGAAAATCATACCCCCAATGCCCTGCCTGCGGGCTACCGGTTTAACGAGTTTGAAATCAAGGAAGTGATCGGCGGCGGCGGCTTTGGCATTGTCTATCGCGCCTGGGATCATCAGCTGGAACGCACCATCGCCATCAAAGAGTACATGCCGGTGTCACTGGCGGTACGCGGTGCGGATCTGGCGCTGGAACTGCGCGGCGAGCGCTTCCAGAAACTGTTTAATGCCGGACGCAACAGCTTTATTCAGGAGGCACGGCTGCTGGCGCGCTTCAATCATCCCGGTCTGCTGCACGTCCTGCGCTTCTGGGAAGAGAACGGCACGGCTTACATGGGCACGCTCTACTACAGCGGCATGACGCTGAAAGAGTGGCAGCTCACCAGCCCGGACAGCATTGACGAAGCGTGGATTCGCCGTCTGTTACCGCCGCTGTTTGGTGCCATCAACACCATTCACACCGCCGGTTACCTGCATCGTGATATTTCGCTCGATAACATTCAGATTCAGGAAAACCAGCTGCCGGTGCTGCTCGACTTTGGCTCGGCGCGCAAAGAGATTGGCAACCTGTCGGATGAAACCGAGATCATGCTCAAGCCGGGCTTCGCGCCAATTGAGCAGTACAGCGAAGAGGGAGAAGTCGAACAGGGACCCTGGACCGATATTTACGCGCTGGGCGCGGTGCTGCATACGCTGATCACCGGCCACGCGCCGCCGGTCAGCGTGGTGCGCTGCATTGAAGATAACTACCAGCCGCTGGTGGAGCGCAAGCCTGAGGGGTATTCGCTGCCGCTGCTGCACGCGATCGACTGCGCGCTGGCGATGAAGCCGGAAGACCGGCCACAGAGTATTGATGCTTTTGCCCGGCTGATCGATCTGCCGGTGAGCGATGTCGAAGCGCTGGTGACGACCTTCCCGGTGGAGAGCCAGTCCGCGCCCGAGCCGGTAGCGGCCGTGCCGGAACCGCAGGTAATGGCGGTTAATCATGCTGCCGCCGCGATTGAACCGGTGACACCACGCAATGTGCGCCGTTTGTCGCCTGCCCTGCTCGCCGCGGCTGCCGTGGCGTTGCTTGCCGTGATGGTCGTAGTGTGGAAAGCCAATCGCCCGAGTGACGCACCGCCGGTGGCGGCCAGCAGCGCCCCGGCGGCGACCCCATCAGCGGGCAGCGCGCCCGCCAGCAGCGCACCAACCATGGCGACGGTTTATCTGCAGTTGCAGGCAGGGGAAAATATCGTGCTGAACGGTGAAGCGAAGGATGTGAAACCCGCCAGCAGCGGTTTCGCCTCGCTGAATCTGGCGGCAGGCAGCTATCGTATTGAAGTGCATCACGGCAGCCAGGTGCGCAGCCAGATGCTGACGATTAACCAGCCGGGTACCTGGCTGATTAATCCGGGTAATTGAGGTTAGCCGCGCGCGGCGCTCTGCTGCAGCGCGCGCACTTCGGCCGCAAGGCGCGTTAACGCCTCTTCCTGCATGCCGCGTTTGCCCAGCTCCTGTTCCAGCGAGAACAGATACTGCGCGTTGCTGCCGAGCGGACCGCTGGCCTGAGCGATCAGTGGAGCAATGGTGCTGCGGCAGGAGTCGGCTTCATACAGCGGATGACGCGGATCCATGATAAACACCAGCGCCGTAACCGTGCGGCCATCCTCCAGCGTCAGTTCACACCAGGTGGGCAGATAGCAGCCGGTGATCATTTCCCGTTTCCACAGCAGCTCAAGTTCTTCATGCAGGCGCGCTTCCGGCAGGCGAAACGCCAGACCACTGGTAGAACCGCCCTCTTTCAGCGCCAGCATCCGTCCCGGTGCGGCAACGGTGCCGCGTCCGGCGGTCAGCCGCAGGCAAAAAGCACGATGCCAGCCCTCAAGCCGTCCGGTCGCCACCTCTTCCGCTTCAAAGACCGGGTTCCACATCAGGGAACCGTAGCCGAAGATCCACACCGGGCTTTGATCGGGACGACAGGCAAGCGTGGCGCAGAGCGACGCGGCGCGTTTCTCACAGCTCCACAGCAGCGCTTCGTCAATATCACCAAATGAAGTTTTGCAATCCGCTTTTAGTAAGAATTCCCGGGTTAACACTGCGATCTCCTCTACTGCGCTGACCTTCCTGTCGTTATGGCTCCCTGAATCTGCGATTTTACAGGCGGCGCACGCGGCGTCGACTTAAGACAAGACAGTAATGCATTTGCCATAAACGTTTCAAGATTGACCCCGATCACAAAGGGGAAATTATCTGTAAATAGCATCGGCTGCCTGGCAGGATTCTTGAACGAAGCGCGGAGAAGTGTGAAGCGGGCCGCAGTGGCCCGCGCGGGAGCTAGTGTTTAGGATGCCACTTGTCGTCCTCGCCTTTGGCGTACTCTTTTTTGACCGCCGCCCATGCGACTTTGTGTGCCACCTGCTCACGCGATTCATCACCGCGACGATCGTCTTTATCTTTATACTGATCCCAGGCGCTGTTAAACGCCTTTTGGTAGATGGTTTGCGCATGGCCCGGCAGCACGTGGCGCACGTTGTCCGGCAGTTCCCGGTTCGATGAATAAGGCATAGTTCCTCCTGTTTCAGGTTCCCTGTATAAGTCTGGAAGAGAACGGCAAAAACGCAAACCTGCTATTTCATAGTTCTGCCAGCAAATAAGGCTGATAGTGGGAATAAGGCCAGATGATTCAGTTCTTTTCTTCCTCCCTTCACGCAGGATAGATGAGAAACACGCACTATTAACCTGCTGATTAAAAGGGTTAATTCGCTGATTAACGCGAATTTTGCTTCATTCAGAGAAAAATGACAAAAAGTAAAAACGCGTAAAAAATCTGCGTGAGCAGTGGTGAAAAGTTACACTGCGCTTCGTCAGATGAGTCACTATATTTATCAGGCAGCAATTGCCTGTTTTTGTTCTTTTTGCCGAAGAGGATGGCGCATGGCTGGACATGAGAAGACCCGACACAGCGAGTATTCGCTGATTTTCCCGATTCTGGCGCTGGCGGTGCTGAGCTTTTTTGGCGGCCAGACAGCGCTTCTGCCGGTAATCGGCATCAATCTGCTGGCGCTGGTAGCGATTTTAAGCAGCGCCTTCAGCGTAGTACGTCACGCCGACGTTCTGGCGCACCGGTTAGGTGAACCCTACGGCTCGCTGATCCTCAGCCTGTCAGTGGTCATTCTGGAAGTGAGCCTGATTTCGGCGCTGATGGCGACCGGCGATGCAGCGCCCGCGCTGATGCGCGATACGCTCTACTCCATCATCATGATCGTTACCGCCGGACTGGTGGGCTGTGCCCTGCTGCTTGGCGGGCGTAAATTTGCCACCCAGTACGTTAACCTGGCCGGCGTGAAGCAGTACATGATCGCCATTTTCCCGCTGGCGATTCTGGTGCTGGTGTTTCCCAATGCCCTGCCCGGCGGCAATTTCACTACCGCGCAGGCGCTGATCATTGCGGCGATCTCTGCGGCGATGTACGGCGTGTTCCTGCTGATTCAGACCAAAACCCACCAGAGCCTGTTTGTTTACGAGCATGAAGACGAGAGCGATGATGGCGACCCGCATCACGGTAAGCCTTCCGCGCACAGCTCGCTGTGGCACACCGCGTGGCTGATTGTGCATCTGATTGCGGTGATCAGCGTGACAAAGATGAACGCCAACTCGCTGGAAATGCTGCTCACCGAGATGAACGCACCGGAGCAGTTCACCGGCTTCCTCGTCGCGCTGCTGATTCTGTCGCCGGAAGGTCTGGGCGCAATCAAGGCGGTGCTGATGAATCAGGTGCAGCGCGCGATGAACCTGTTTTTCGGTTCGGTGCTGGCCACCATTTCATTGACGGTGCCGACGGTGACCATTATTGCCACCCTGACCGGTCAGCAATTGATTTTCGGCCTTGAGCCGCCGCATATGGTGGTGATGAGCGCGGTGCTGATTCTGTGCCACATCTCGTTCTCCACTGGCCGCACCAACGTGCTCAACGGCGCAGCGCATCTGGCCCTGTTTGCCGGTTATCTGCTGACGATTATGCTGTGATGTTGAAGTGGGTATACGGGTGATACGGTCGCCATAAATGGCGACCCTACAGCGCAGGGTGCGCATTCATGTGCATCAGGTGAAACGGTCGCCATAAATGGCGACCCAACAACGCTGGGCGCGCATTCATGTGCATCAGGTGAATCGGTCGTCATGAACGGCGACCGTACAATGTAGGGTGCGCATTCATGTGCATCAGGTGAAACGGTCGCCATAAATGGCGACCCAACAACGCTGGGCGCGCATTCATGTGCATCAGGTGAATCGGTCGTCATGAACGGCGACCGTACAATGTAGGGTGCGCATTTATGCGCACCTGGATAGAGGTATCCTAACGGCTCAATGACGGGGATGATTGCAACGTCATCTTGCTGATTGATAACAATCAGTTACTGGTATCCAGCTCCGGAAAACTTTTAACCAGATCGTCAATCGCTTTCATCTGCGCCAGGAACGGTTCCAGCTTATCGAGCGGCAGCGCGGACGGGCCGTCGCATTTGGCGCTATTCGGCTCCGGGTGCGCTTCGATGAACAGACCGGCGATGCCTACCGCCATGCCCGCACGCGCCAGTTCGGCAACCTGCGCACGACGACCGCCAGAGGCCGCGCCAAACGGATCGCGCGTCTGCAGTGCATGGGTGACGTCAAAAATCACCGGGCTGTTGTTAGTGACTTTCTTCATTACGTTGAAACCGAGCATATCAACCACCAGGTTGTCATACCCGAAGTTGCTGCCACGATCGCACAGAATCACCTTGTCGTTGCCGCCTTCGGCAAACTTATCGACGATATTGCCCATCTGGCCCGGGCTGACGAACTGCGGCTTCTTCACGTTGATCACGGCACCGGTTTTCGCCATCGCTTCCACCAGATCGGTCTGACGCGCCAGGAAGGCCGGCAGCTGAATCACATCCACCACGTCGGCGACCGGCTGCGCCTGCCAGCTTTCGTGCACGTCAGTGATAATTTTCACGCCGAACGCCTGCTTCAGCGCCTGGAAAATTTTCATGCCTTCATCGAGGCCAGGACCACGGTAAGACTTGATGGATGAGCGGTTGGCTTTGTCAAAAGAGGCTTTGAACACATACGGAATGCCGAGCTTGTCGGTTACCTTCACGTAATGTTCGCAGATGCGCATGGCGAGATCCTGGGATTCCAGCACGTTCATGCCGCCGAAGAGAACAAATGGCAGATCGTTTGCGACCTTGATATCGCCGATACTCACTACTTTCTGTGTCATGCCCTTTCCTTAAATGTCGGGGGACGCTTAGTGCAGCGTCACCTGTTTCTGTTCAATTGCGTGGATCTGCACTTTAATCATCTCGCTAACCGGGTCTTCAGGACACTGTTCAACGAAATAGGTCAAATCGGTCAGTGCGATATGCTCGCACTCCAGCTGGGCGTAAATCAAACCGCGGTCGCGAATCTCATAGGGATCGTCCGGGTCGATTTGCAGCAGCACCTGGCTGACGTTGAGCGCCAGCTCCATCTGCTTCTCATCCATCAGCGCCGCTTTCAGCGTGTCGAGCATTTTGCGCATCACGCTGACGGTTTTCGCTTCGTCGAGATCGTCAGAATAGAGCTTTGCCGTCGGGCTGATGTTGCCCTTCAGCCACACTTCCAGCGTATGGGTGTCGAGCGTTTCACCGTTAAACGGATTGATCAGCCACATTTCACCGTCGAGCCAGTCGGCACGCAGAATAAGCTGCGTCGGGAAAATCACCGGCATCAGCGGCAGCTCTAGCTCATCCGCAATGTGCAGCAGAATCACGCCGAGCGACACCGCCGTTCCCTGCCGGCTCTTCAGCACTTTATCGATCCACAGCGCGTCTGACAGATTGTAGACGCCGCTGGCACCGCCAAAGCCCCACTGCTGGTAAAACAGATCGAGCAGCTTCTCCAGCTGCAGATCCGCATCCTGCTCGCTACTGACATAGCGCCGCGCCTCTTCAACCAGGTCAGCCAGCTGCTGCTGGACGGAAGGCGCGGAAAAATCATTGCGTATGGCGCAGGTCGCGCCGATCACCGCTTCACTTAACGGTGTTTCACTGTAATCAAGTTGCACTGGCGAGGTCATACTATCCCCAATAACGGCATTTTGGTCATCGCCAGTTTAATCACCAGCAACAATGCGACCACGGCGACTAAACAGGCGACCCAGCGGGTCGCCATGCTGCGCGGGCGACGACTCAATGCCACGGAACCTAAGGCGATGTAGATGATAACCGCTAACAGCTTCTCCGTCAGCCAGCTTCCTTGTGGGGTAAACGGATAAAAGTGGGTAATCAGCACCAGCAGTGCACCGCTGAGCAGCAGGAATGTATCGTTGACGTGCGGCGCAATGCGCACCCAGCGGCGCTGCAGCAGGGCAGATCCGGTGGTCAGCCAGTAAAAACGCAGCAGAAACAGTGTGATGGTGATCGCGACTGTCAGCAGATGGAAATTTTTAATCAGCGGATACCAGCTGGCCATAGTGCTTCCTTAAGTAAGTTGTCCAAGCGTGACGCGCGGATTGCCGCCGTAATCCTCAACGGTGGTGACCGCCTGAAAGCCATTACGGGTTAACAGCGCGCGTACAGCCTCGCTCTGCTGCCAGCCGTGTTCCAGCAGCAGCCAACCCTGCGGCTGCAACCAGTGCGGCGCGCGTTCAATGATTAATCGTAAATCGGCCAGCCCGGCCTCCTCCGCCACCAGCGCGCTGAGCGGCTCAAAACGCACGTCGCCCTGCTGCAGATGTTCATCGGCGGCATCAATGTAAGGCGGATTGCTGACAATCAGATCGAAACGTTGGGCGGGCAGATCGTCGAACCAGTGGCTGAGCACAAATCCGGCGTTGGTGAGGTGCAGGCGCTGGGCGTTGTCCTGCGCCAGCGCAACCGCGGCGGCAATGCGGTCGCAGCCGGTAATCTGACAATCGGGCCGCTCGCTGGCCAGCGCCAGCGCAATGGCGCCGGTGCCGGTACCGAGATCGAGCACCGCGGAGGGCGTCGCGGGCAGCCGCAGCAGCGCCTGCTCCACCAGCACTTCAGTATCCGGACGCGGAATCAGCGTAGCATCACTGACGCGCAGCGGCAGCGACCAGAACTCGCGTTCGCCCACCAGATGCGCAATCGGCTCACCGCGCACGCGGCGTGCCAGTAACGTCTCCAGCTGTGCCAGTTGCGCATCATCGAGCGGGCTGTCGTCAAACGCTATCAGCCAGCTGCGCGACTTGCCGGTGACAAAACCCAGCAGAATCTCCGCGTCGCGCTTCGGGCTATCGCCTCCGCACAACGCAGCCTGCGCCTGCTGCAGCCAGCGCCGGACGTTCATCACTCCTGCCCGGCCAGTGCGGCCAGCTGGTCAGCCTGATACTCCTGCACAATCGGCTCGATCAGCGTATCCAGCTTGCCTTCCATGGTTTCGTCGAGGCGGTAGAGCGTCAGGTTAATGCGGTGATCGGTCACACGCCCCTGCGGGAAGTTATAGGTACGGATTCGGTCGGAACGGTCGCCGCTGCCCAGCAGGTTACGCCGCGTTGAGGCTTCCGCCGCCTGGCGCTTCGCCATTTCCGCCGCGTGAATACGTGCGCCCAGCACCGCCAGCGCTTTGGCTTTGTTTTTGTGCTGCGAGCGCTCATCCTGGCACTCCACCACGATGCCGGTTGGCAGGTGGGTGATACGGATCGCCGAATCGGTGGTGTTAACGTGCTGACCGCCCGCGCCGGAAGAGCGGAAAGTGTCGATTTTCAGATCGCCCGGATTGATGTCCGGCAGCTCGGCTTCCGGCAGCTCCGGCATCACCGCCACGGTACAGGCGGAAGTGTGAATGCGCCCCTGCGATTCGGTTTCCGGCACGCGCTGCACGCGATGACCGCCGGATTCAAACTTCATGCGACCGTAAGCTCCGTCACCGGTGATACGCGCAATGACTTCTTTGTAGCCGCCATGCTCGCCATCGTTGGCGCTCATGATCTCCACCTGCCAGCGGCGCGCTTCGGCATAGCGGCTGTACATGCGGAACAGATCGCCGGCGAAAATCGCCGCTTCGTCGCCGCCGGTGCCGGCGCGCACTTCGATAAAGCACGGACGTTCATCGTCGGGATCTTTCGGCAGCAGCAGCACCTGAAGCTGCTGTTCCAGCACCTCGCGCTTTTCGCGCGATAGTTTCAACTCTTCCTGCGCCATGTCGCGCATTTCCGCATCGTCGAGCAGCATTTCAGCCGTTTCGACATCTTCCTGCACCTGCTGCCATTCGCGGAAACAACGGGTGACGTCGCTCAGCTGGGCATATTCACGTGATAACGCGCGGAAACGGTCCTGATCGCCAATTACGCCGGCATCACCCAGTAACGCTTCAACTTCTTCATGGCGTTCCTGCAGCGCTTCCAGCTTGGCAACAATCGAGCTCTTCATCTAATAGAGGGTATCCCAGTGATAGGTCGTGACAGACCAGATTACTCTAAACCGAGGCTGCCACGTAAGATCTGCAGGCGTTCGCTGTCGCCGTCGCGCGCGGCCTGCTGCAGTGATTTGGTTGGTGCATGAATTAAACGATTGGTGAGCTTGTGTGCCAGCTCCTGCAAGACTTTTTCGGCATCAGCACCCTGACGCAACGCCGCCAGCGCGCGATCCTGCAGCTCGGCACGGACGTCGTCGGCCTGCGCGCGGTATTCGCGGATGGTCTCACCGGCGCTTTGCGCGCGCAGCCAGGCCATGAATTCACCGCTCTCCTGCACCACAATGCTTTCCGCCTGCACCGCCGCCGCTTTGCGCTGCGCCATGTTCTGCTCGATGATCGCCTGCAGATCATCCACGCTGTACAGGTAGGCGTTAGCCAGCTTGCCCACTTCCGGCTCAACATCGCGCGGCACGGCGATATCGACCAGCAGCATAGGCTGATTGCGGCGCGCCTTCAGCGCCCGTTCCACCATGCCTTTGCCGATAATCGGCAGCGGACTGGCGGTGGAGGAGATAATGATATCGGCATCGGCCAGGCGGGTTTCGATATCGGCAAGGCCAATCACTTCGGCGCCGACTTCGTCCGCCAGCAGCTGTGCGCGTTCGCGCGTGCGGTTGGCGATCATCAGTTTGCGCACGCTGTGTTCGCGCAGGTGACGCGCCACCAGTTCGATGGTTTCACCGGCACCGACCAGCAGCACGTTAACGCTGCTGAGTGATTCGAAAATCTGACGGGCTAAGGAGCAGGCAGCAAAGGCGACCGACACCGCGCTGGCGCCGATTTCGGTTTCGGTGCGCACGCGCTTGGCCACCGAGAAGGTTTTCTGGAACATGCGTTCCAGCTCGCTGCTCAGCGCATGGTCGCGCGAGGAGTCAGCATGGGCTTTTTTGACCTGACCGAGAATCTGTGGCTCGCCCAGCACCAGCGAGTCGAGCCCGCTGGCCACGCGCATCAGGTGGCTGACCGCCGCGTTGTCCTGATGCCAGTACAGGCTGTTGCGCACGTCCTCTTCACGTAAATCGTGATACTCGCACAACCAGCGCACCAGTTGCTCCTGCAGATCGGTCTGCTGCTCTACGCTGAGGTAGAGTTCCGTCCGGTTACAGGTAGAAAGCACCACCCCGCTCTGCACCATCGGCTGAGACAGCAAGCTGTTCAGCGCCTGGTCCAGCGTGTCTGGCGTGAACGAAACACGTTCGCGCAGCGCAACAGGTGCGGTTTTGTGGTTGATTCCGAGAGCAAGCAGCGTCATGGTGATTCGGGTTGGGAAGTCCCAATAATTGTCAGGTTTTGTGCTGCGCATTCTACAAGATGCAACAGATCAAGAAAAGCCATACAAAGCCTATGACTGTAATAAGATTAAACTGATCGTGCGCAATTATCCTGACATCGCCATTGACGGCACAGAGACGGATGGTTAGCGTTACCGGTTACGACGTAAAAACGTGTCTGAGGAGACGACCACGTGATGCATTTGCCCCCGCGCCAGCTGTTGCGCCTTTTGCCCCTTGCCAGCGTGTTGCTGGCTGCCTGTAGCATCAACAAACCCCAGCAAGGTCCCGGTCCCAGCACGACATCACCGCAGTGGCAGCAACACCAGCAGGCGGTAGCGAAAATCACCCAGTACCAGACGCGCGGCGCTTTTGCCTATCTGTCAGATAAGCAGAAGGTTTATGCCCGCTTCAACTGGCAGCAAACTGCTGCAGACCGTTACCGTCTGCTGCTGACTAACCCGCTCGGCAGCACGGAACTGCAGCTCGACGCGCAGGGTTCGGTGGTGCAGATTGTCGATAACAAAGGCAAACGCTACGTCAGCAACGACGCGGAGAAGATGATTTCCCAGCTCACCGGCATGGATATTCCGCTGGCGAACCTGCGTCAGTGGATGATGGGGCTGCCAGGCGACGCCAGCGACTACCAGCTGAACAACAATTATCAGCTGCAAAGCCTGACCTACAGCCGCAACGGCCAGCAGTGGAAGGTGAATATCAGCGATTACGACAGCAAGGTGAACCCGCCGCTGCCGGCCAACCTCGAACTGACCGAAGGCGGTCAGCGCATCAAACTGCGCATGGATAGCTGGACCACACAATGATCACCACCTGGCCCGCGCCGGCAAAGCTCAACCTGTTTCTCTACATTACCGGCCGTCGTGCAGACGGCTACCACAAATTGCAGACGCTGTTTCAGTTTCTCGATGTTGGCGACACGCTGGAGATTATCCCGGATAACAGCGGCAGTATCACCCTGCTGACGCCGCTCGACGGCGTGGCCGATGAAGACAACCTGATCGTGCGGGCGGCGCTGGCGCTGCGCGCTGCAGCGGCGGACAAAGGCACGCTGCCGCCGCAGGCCGGTGCCCGGATCGCGCTGCAGAAGCGCCTGCCGATGGGCGGTGGTCTGGGCGGTGGTTCGTCTGATGCGGCGACGGTGCTGGTGGCGCTGAACCATCTGTGGCGCACCCAGCTCAGCGTGGATGAGCTGGCTACGCTTGGCGTGCGTCTCGGTGCCGATGTACCGGTATTCGTGCGCGGCCACGCGGCGTTTGCCGAAGGGGTCGGCGAGCAATTGCAGCCTGCGTTTCCGGCGGAAAAATGGTATCTGGTGGCGCATCCTGGCGTCAGCATCGCCACCCCGGATCTGTTTCGCGATCCTGAACTGACGCGCGATTCACCAATACGCACATTAGATGAACTGTTGCAGCGTCCTTTTCACAATGATTGTGAAGCGGTAGCAAGAAAACGTTTTCGTGAGGTTGATGCGCTGCTTTCCTGGCTGCTAGAATACGCGCCGTCGCGCCTGACAGGGACCGGCGCTTGTGTGTTTGCTGAATTTGACACCGAGTCCGCTGCTCGTCAGGTGCTGGAGCTTGCCCCGAAATGGATGTGCGGATTTGTGGCGCGTGGGCTTAATCTCTCGCCGTTACAGCGTACCCTTTCCGGGCTCTAAGCGTAAACGTGACAGTGTCACCCTGTTCCAGACACTGCACGTGACGCATTAACACACCCGTATGAACAGGCTCAAATGTATTCGCCGGTTATTTTTGAGCGGTTCATTCTCTGGACGCCAAGCCTGAGGTTCTTCTCGTGCCTGATATGAAGCTATTTGCTGGTAACGCCACCCCGGAACTAGCACAACGTATTGCCAACCGCCTTTACACCAGCCTCGGAGACGCCGCTGTCGGCCGTTTCAGCGATGGCGAAGTAAGTGTACAGATTAATGAAAATGTACGCGGTGGTGATATTTTCATCATCCAGTCCACCTGTGCCCCCACCAATGATAACTTGATGGAGCTGGTTGTGATGGTCGACGCACTGCGTCGGGCTTCTGCTGGTCGTATTACTGCTGTAATCCCTTACTTTGGCTATGCCCGTCAGGACCGCCGCGTGCGTTCTGCCCGCGTGCCAATTACCGCCAAAGTTGTGGCTGATTTCCTCTCCAGCGTCGGCGTGGACCGTGTACTGACGGTTGACCTGCACGCTGAACAGATCCAGGGCTTCTTTGATGTCCCGGTGGATAACGTGTTCGGTAGCCCGATTCTGCTGGAAGATATGCTGCAGATTGGTCTGGAAAACCCGATTGTGGTTTCGCCGGACATCGGTGGCGTAGTGCGCGCTCGCGCTATCGCCAAACTGCTCAACGACACCGACATGGCCATCATCGACAAACGTCGCCCGCGTGCGAACGTGTCGCAGGTGATGCACATCATCGGTGACGTTGCCGGTCGTGACTGCGTACTGGTCGACGATATGATCGACACCGGCGGTACGCTGTGCAAAGCGGCTGAAGCACTGAAAGAGCGCGGCGCGAAACGCGTGTTCGCTTACGCCACCCACCCAATCTTCTCTGGCAACGCGGTGGAAAATCTGCGCAAATCAGTGATTGATCAGGTGATTGTTTGCGACACTATTCCGCTGTCGGAAGAGATGAAGTCACTGCCAAACGTGCGTACGCTGACGCTGTCTGGCATGCTGGCCGAAGCCATTCGTCGTATCAGCAACGAAGAATCGATTTCGGCGATGTTCGAACATTAATTGTTCGCGAAAAACCGGGCGCCCTGCCCGGTTTTTTATTGCCTGTGCGCGGAGTAACATCCCGATAAAGCCGCTTCCGCCGCCACTATTTGCGCGATAAATGGCCTCAAAATCCGCCAATCTCCCCGCCTTCCACTCTTTTTATCAGACAAGCGCATCCGGGCTTTAGCGGTCCAGTGATTAGTGATATTTTTCACCATACTTTTGCTGAGAACTCCGACCACCATGCCACTCGACATTTATACGTTGTTTATTTGCGAGCTCTACGTGCTGGGGTTTCTGAGCATTATTTTGATTTTTGCCTGGGTCGGGGCGCAGTACGACCGGGTGCTGGGTTTTACCACCCTGACGCTAATACTGACGCTTGCCGCCGTGCTGCTCAGCAGCCTGCGCAGCGCCGGTTTGCACTTTTTGCCGGTGGCGGTCGGGAATGTCATCATGCTGCTGGCCTACGGCACCCTGCTCAACGCCTTTCGTACTTTTTGCCGCCTTCCGCTTGGTTTTTGCTGGATCACTGGCGCGCTGCTGTGGGCGCTGCTTTGTGCTTTTCCGCAGTTCTATCACGGCCAGCCGAAACGCGTGCTGGTGATGTGCCTGCTGTGCATCATCTTTACCGCCGCGCTGATTCGTCTGCTGTGGCAGGCGCGCGCCACGCTGACCGTCACTTTCTGGCCCGCGCAGATACTGCTGTGGATCCACTTACTGTTCCATCTGGCACGCATTTTCCTTGACGATGCAGTGGCTACCCCGGTACCGGGTGCCATTGGCGGTTCCGGCTTTTCGGTGTATGTGATTCTGGAGTCGATCCTCTTCGTCATCGGCCTGACCTTCACCATTCTGGCGATGGTTAATGAGCGGACGCAGATCGCCCATAAACTGGCGTCGCTGCACGATCCGCTCACCGGCGTCTGGAACCGGCGCGCGCTGTTTGAAGCCGCAGAAAAACTGCTGCTGCGCCACGCACGTTTGCCGCAGCCCTATATTTACAGTGCAGTGCTGTTCGACCTCGATCATTTCAAAAGCATCAACGATCGCTATGGCCATCAGCAGGGGGATCGGGTGCTGGTCGATTTTTGTCAGGTGGTGAAAGCGTTAATGCCGGTTGAGGGTCAGTTTGCCCGGCTGGGCGGTGAGGAGTTTGCCGCGTTGCTTCCTGGCGACAGTGAGCAGGCGCAGCGCATATGTGAGCGTATCCGACTGGCGACACAGCTGTCGCTACCCAACGACATCGGTTATACGGTGAGCATTGGCTTTGCCACTGCCAGCCAGCGGCATCAGGCGTTTCCCGCCCTGCTGGCGCTGGCTGATGAGGCTTTGTATCGCGCTAAAGCCGCCGGACGTAACCGCGTCGAAGGTTATCAGACGCCGCAGGCGGCAATGGCGGAAGCCGGTTAGTGCGTTGAGTGGTGATCGCGACGGCAGCGTTTGTCACCGTAGTGACGCAGCCAGTAATAGCGGTCTTCCACCCTCTCCCGCCCGCTGACGCGTGCGCCGACCAGCCACAGTAGCGCACCCACGAAAATACTGAACATCGCTCCATGCGCGAGGAACTGTGGCAGGTTGACCGACGGCAGCTGGTTAATGATGGAATAACCCACCCCGAGCACCATGGTTAACAAGCCGAGACACATCAAACCATTACCGACGGTGCGGCAGTGTTGACGTTTCATGATTCACCTCCATCCTTTTCAGCAACGCAGAAAACAGCACGTTTGGTTAACTGGCCATAAGTTTAGGCAATGGCTGGCGGTTAAGATGCGTACAGGATCACACATCCTTCACAATGTCTGACAAAACTTTACCGCCAGCACCTTGATTTCGATAGAAATTGATTAGTCACCTTTGGTCATTAATCTGTCATTGCGCCCTTTGTCATCCCCGCCGGCAGGCAGTAAACTATCGCCCTTTCGCAGCGAGACAGGATAAACATCGTGAGCAGCATTAAACTGATTGTGGGGCTGGCCAATCCCGGCGCTGAATACGCGGCAACGCGCCATAACGCTGGCGCCTGGTATGTGGATTTACTTTGCTCGCGCCATAATCAGTCCCTCAAAGAGGAGCCGAAGTTTTTCGGCTACACCGCGCGCCTGTCGCTGGCCGGCGAGGATGTGCGCCTGCTGGTGCCCACCACCTTTATGAACCTGAGCGGCAAAGCGGTGGCTACGATGGCGACGTTCTATCGCATTACGCCGGAAGAGATTCTGGTGGCACACGATGAAATGGACCTGCCGCCAGGCGTGGCGAAATTCAAACAGGGCGGCGGCCATGGCGGTCATAATGGCCTGAAAGACATCATCAGCAAGCTCGGTAATAACAACAATTTTCATCGCCTGCGCGTCGGTATCGGCCATCCGGGCGATCGTAACAAGGTCACCGGATTTGTGCTCGGCAAGGCACCGGCCAGCGAGCAGAAGCTGATTGACGAGGCGGTCGACGAAGCGGTGCGCTGCACCGAACTGTGGCTAAAAGAAGATAAGATTAAGGCGATGAACCGTCTGCACGCCTTCAAAGCCAGCTAAGCCAATTCCCGCGCCGCCGCAGGTAATTCTGTGTATAATGCGCGAAAATTTTTGAATCAGTCGGCGCTGTCTGCCAGCGCTGCACACTCAGTGAGAAAGGTAAGATCATGGGATTTAAATGCGGTATTGTGGGCCTGCCGAACGTCGGTAAATCCACCCTGTTCAACGCGCTGACCAAAGCGGGTATCGAAGCAGCCAACTTTCCGTTCTGCACCATCGAGCCCAACACCGGCGTGGTGCCGATGCCTGACCTGCGCCTCGATCAGCTGAGCGAGATTGTTAAGCCACAGCGCGTGGTGCCGACCACCATGGAGTTCGTGGACATTGCTGGTCTGGTAAAAGGTGCGTCGAAAGGTGAAGGCCTGGGCAACCAGTTCCTGACTAACATCCGCGAAACTGAAGCCATCGGCCACGTGGTACGCTGCTTTGAAAACGACAACATCATCCACGTCTCCGGTAAAGTAAACCCGGCAGAAGATATTGATGTCATCAACACCGAGCTGGCGCTGTCGGATCTCGACACCTGCGAACGTGCCATTCAGCGCTGCCAGAAGAAAGCCAAAGGCGGCGACAAAGATGCTAAGGCGGAACTGGCCGCGCTGGAGAAGTGCCTGCCGCATCTGGAAAACGCCGGTATGCTGCGCTCGCTGGCGCTGGACGCCGATGAGAAAGCAGCCATCCGTTATCTCAGCTTTCTGACGCTGAAGCCGACCATGTACATCGCCAACGTCAATGAAGACGGTTTCGAGAACAACCCGTATCTCGACCAGGTGCGCGCCATTGCTGAAGCCGAAGGCTCAGTGGTGGTGCCGGTCTGTGCGGCAGTGGAATCGGACATCGCCGAGCTGGAAGATGAAGAGCGCGACGAATTCATGGCCGAACTGGGCCTGGAAGAGCCGGGCCTCAACCGCGTGATCCGCGCCGGTTATGCCCTGCTCAACCTGCAGACTTACTTCACCGCAGGCGTGAAAGAAGTGCGTGCCTGGACCATCCCGGTTGGCGCGACCGCACCGCAGGCAGCCGGTAAAATCCACACCGACTTCGAAAAAGGCTTTATCCGCGCTCAGACCATCGCGTTCGAAGATTTCATCACATACAAAGGTGAACAAGGCGCGAAAGAAGCCGGCAAAATGCGTTCAGAAGGTAAAGAGTACATCGTGAAAGATGGCGATGTGATGAACTTCCTGTTTAACGTCTGATTGGCTTCCAGGGTGTCATGAGGTTCCACTTATCTCATGAACCCGGAAAAAATAAAATCCACGCAATAGCGTGGATTTTTTTATAGCTGAAGCCCTGTCGCCAGGCTAATTATCCGATCCGTTAGTGGCATACAGCGGCCATGACTCAAACAGATAGCCGTCGAAATCGATGTCGTCCACATCGGAGAACTCCAGCAGCAACTGCTTGACGTTTTCCAGGTGCTGCCACATCGCCTGTTTCGCGGCGCGTGCGTCTTTCTTGATTAAGGCGGCGAGGATCTTTTTATGATCGTCGAGCCACTTTTTGCGGTAGTTGGTATTGATCAGATGCCGGTGCAGCTGGCTCCACATCACGTTGTCTTCGCGCCACTGCCAGGATTGTTTGAACAGCTCCACCAGCATGCTGTTGTGCGTGGCTTCGGCTATCGCCAGATGGAAATTGCGGTCGCCGTTTTCGCTGTCGTTCACTGCGCCTGACGCCAGCTCACGCTCTTCCAGCGCCAGCGCCTGGCGCATTTTGATGATGTCTTCACGCGTCGCCTGTAACGCAGCGAATTCGGCGATATTGCTCTCCAGCAGCTGACGGGCCTGCAGCATCTCAAACGGACCGGCCGCATTGCAGGCGGTTTGCGCAGCGGCACGCGGTGCCGGCGTGTCGTTGATCACGTAAATGCCTGCACCACGCCGCACTTCAATCAACCCTTCCAGCTCCAGCATAATCAGCGCCTCACGCACCAGCGTGCGCGTGACGTTCAGCAGCATCGCCAGTTCACGCTCCGGCGGCAACCGCTCGCCAATCGCGTACTGTTTCTGCGTAATCATATTGCGAAGCATCTCGCCCACTTCCTGATAGGGTCGCTGTGCTGAAGCTTGTGGTTTCATAACGCTCTTTTCTGCTGGTTCAGACATTAGGCCGCCAAATTTTCTACCCTGCACTATAACACAGGGCGTGATTTTCACCGTGGGTTAAGGGTGAAGTAGCGTCGGGCGTTATGGAAGCAAATATCCTGCAACATCGCGCCCAGCGCGGCTTCATCGTGCGGCACAATGCCGTCACGCACCCACTCGCCAAACAGATTGCACAGAATGCGGCGGAAGTATTCGTGCCGCGTATATGAGAGAAAACTGCGCGAATCGGTCAGCATGCCAACGAACTGGCTGAGCAGCCCCATCTGCGCCAGCTGCTCCAGTTGCCGCAGCATCCCGTCACGCTGATCGTTGAACCACCAGCCAGAGCCGAACTGCATCTTGCCCGCCATGCCTGCGCCCTGAAAGTTACCCGCCATGGTAGCCAGCACTTCGTTGTCACGCGGATTGAGGCAGTAAAGAATGGTTTTTGGCAGCTGGTCATTGGTGTCCATCGCGTCCAGCAGGCGCGCCAGCGGCCAGGCAACAGGATGATCGCCGATGGAGTCGAAACCGCTGTCCGGGCCGAGCTGACGGAACATGCGCGTGCTGTTATTGCGGATCGCACCGATATGTAACTGCATCGCCCAGCCACGACGGGCATACTCCGCGCCCAGCCACACCAGCACAGCGGTACTGAACTGCGCAATCTCCAGCTCGCTCAGCGCCGCCCCGCTGCGGCGTCTGGCGAGAATGCCATCCAGCACGCTGTCGGCTGGCACCGCAGCATAGCGTAGCGTTTCAATGCCGTGGTCGGCGGCGCGGCAGCCATGGGCGGAAAAGTGGTCCAGACGGCGCAGTAACGCCACACGCAGCGCATCAAAGCTGTCGATACTGACATCCGCGGCGGCTTCCAGCCGGGTCAGGTAATCGCTGAATCCTTCCAGCTCAATCTTGAACACCCGGTCCGGACGCCAGCTCGGTGCAACCTCAATATCAAAGCTGCTGTCTTCAGCTATCTGACGATGGTACTGCAGGGAGTCGATCGGATCGTCGGTGGTGCCCACCATGCGTACGTTCATCTGGCGCATGATGCCGCGCGCGGAAAATTCAGGCGTGGCCAGCTTCTCCGCACACTCATGCCAGATGCGCGGTGCGGTTTCCGGTCCAAACAGCGTGTCTGTGATACCAAACGGCCGGCGCAGCTCCAGATGCGTCCAGTGATAGAGCGGATTGCCAAGCGTTTTCGGCACGGTCTGCGCCCAGGCCAGGTATTTATCGTAATCGCTGGTGGTGTTACCGGTGATCAGTGATTCCTCTACGCCCGCCGCGCGCAATGCGCGCCATTTGTAGTGATCGCCCTCCAGCCAGATTTGCCCGAGGTTGGCAAACTGCCGGTCTTCTGCAATCTCCTGCGGATTGAGGTGGCAGTGGTAATCATAGATCGGCATCTGCGCCGCCACGTCGTGATACAGGCGGCGCGCCACCTCGCTGTGCAACAGAAAATCGTCATCCATAAAACGCTTCATTTGGCCTCCGGATTAAGGGATGCAACCGCGGCTCTGGCACCCTGCTGGCACAGGCGGTCATAGGTGTGTTGCAGGGCGGCAACAAAGGCCGGATTGGCGGGTAAGTCGTCCGCGAAGATCTCGTTAATGCCCAGCAGCGCCTGCACGCGGGCGGGACCTGAAGGGAACTGCTGATTAATCCGCTCAAACTTAGCCACCAGCGGATCAGCCACCGGGTAGCGCTCGCCCTTTTCGTCTTCGCCGAGGATATATCGCATCCAGCCCGCGATGCCGAGCAGCAGATGCCGGCAGTCACTGCCGTGGTGCAGATGATAGCGCAGCGAATCCAGCATGCGCTGTGGCAGTTTCTGACTGCCATCGCTGGCAATTTGCGCCGTGCGATGGCGCAGCGACGGATTACTGAAGCGCTCAAGCAGTTGATGCGCATACGCGTTCAGATCGCTGCCTGCCGGCATCGTCAGCGTGGCACGCTGTTCAGTCAGCATCAGCGACAGCGCGGCCTGACGGTAAGCGGGCAGCTGCATGGTATCAGCGATAGTTTCACAACCGCCGAGGTAGCCAAGATACGCCAGAAACGAGTGCGTGCCATTCAGCAGACGCAGTTTCATCAACTCGTAGGGGGCGACATCCGGAACAAATTGCGCACCAACGCGCTGCCAGTCGGGACGTCCCGCCAAGAAGTTATCTTCAATCACCCACTGACGAAACGGTTCGCAGGCGACACCGCAGGGATCGGCGATGCCCAGCAACCCGGTAATCTCGCGCTGCGTCTCTTCCGTCACGGCCGGCACGATGCGGTCAACCATGGTGCAGGGAAATGTAACCTGTTGGTCAATCCATGCCGCCAGCGCCGCATCCTGCCGTTGTGCCAGACCGATGACCGCAGCCCGCGCGACGTGGCCGTTATCACGCAGATTGTCGCATGACAGCACGGTAAAAGGCGCTAACCCGGCTTCACGCCGCAAGCGCAGCGCCTCAACGATAAAGCCAATGGCGGATTTCGGCTGCCGCGGATGGGCCAGATCGTGCACGATCAGCGGATGAGTACTGTCCAGTTCGCCGGTTGCGCCATGAGTGCAATAGCCTTTTTCGGTTACCGTCAGCGAGACGATGGCGGTTTCCGCGCGGGCAAGCGCGTTGAGAATGCCGTCACAACCGTCCAGCGCCGGGTGCAGCGCGGAGTGTACGGAACCAATGATTTTGACGTCATAACGCGTCGCGCCTTGCTCGGTGACGCTGTAGAGCAAATTCTGCGCGCGCAATTGTTCCACCAGCTGTCTGCCGCTGGCCGACATCAGGTTGACCTCGCAAATGCCCCAGTCGCTGTCGCTTACCTCCAGCAGATGGTGCTGATAGAGCGCCTGATGCGCGCGATGAAACGCACCGCAGCCGATGTGCACGATGCGCGGCACCAGCCGCTGCTGCTGCCATGCGGGCCGCGCCACCTTAATGCTGGCGTCGGCAAGGTTGTGTTGCATGTGAACTCCTCAGTGTCCGGCGCGACTGCGCGTCCGCCGGGCAAGCGGTACAGGGCGACCGGCGTCAGAAAAAGGCGCGGTGTATCGCCATCTCAACGCCACGAATCTCAGCCAGACCTTTCAGCCGGCCAATCGCGGAATAGCCCGGGTTGGTTTTCTTATGCAGATCGTCCAGCATCTGATGCCCGTGGTCGGGCCGCATCGGGATCAGGTCTTCCTGCCCCGCATTACGACGGCGCTGCTCCTCTTCGGCAATCGCTTTGATCACCGCAAACATATCGACATCACCGCCAAGGTGCGCGGCTTCGTGAAAGGTTTTGGGGTTGGCTTCACGCCGGGTTGAGCGCAGATGGGCAAAATAGATGCGCGGCCCAAAACGTTTCACCATGCCGGCTAAATCATTTTCCGCCAGCACGCCGTAGGAGCCGGTACACATCGTGAAGCCGTTGGCCGGACTGTCGATGGTGTCGATCATCCACTGCAGATCGTCGGCATTGGAGACGATACGCGGCAGGCCGAGGATCGGGCGCGGCGGATCGTCAGGATGTACCGCCATGCGAATACCGACCTCTTCAGCGACCGGGATAATGCCGCGCAGAAACGTGGCGAAGTTATCGCGCAGCCGGGCTTTGTCGATGCCGTCATAGCGCGCCAGCTGAGCACGGAACTGCGCCAGCGTGTAGCCCTCTTCCGCGCCAGGTAATCCGGCGATGATGTTACGCGTCAGCCGCAGCTTGTGCTCTTCGCTCATGCTGGCGAAGCGCGCAGCGGCCTGGGCTATCTCGTCAGCGCTGTAATCATTTTCTGCGCCCTGACGCTGCAGGATATGCAGCTCGAATACCGCGAATTCAATCTGATCGAAGCGCAGCGCTTTCGCGCCATCCGGCAGCTCGAACGCCAGATCGGTGCGCGTCCAGTCCAGAATCGGCATGAAGTTGTAGCACACGGTGTGGATGCCGCACTGCGCCAGATTGCGCAGCGACTGCTGATAGTTGCTGATCCACTGCTGGCACTGCCCGCTGCCGGTTTTGATCTCCTCATGGATCGGCACACTCTCCACTACCGACCAGACCAGCCCGGCCGCCTCAATCATCGCTTTGCGCTGCAAAATCTCCTCCACTGGCCACACCTCGCCGTTCGGGATGTGATGTAGGGCAGTCACAATGCCGGTAGCGCCCGCCTGTCGGGCATCGGCGAGTGAAACGGGATCGTCAGGGCCATACCAGCGCCAGGTCTGCTTCATGTCGTTCTCTCCTGCGGGCCTGAGCATCATCCTCAAAGCCCTTCCATTTTGGTTGACCAATTTTACAAGCAAAGCGCTTTCTGAGTCGTAAAAAGTGCCTGCACAGCGTCAAATTCGACTTTTCACCGGCAGAAGTCAACCTGATAAATGATTTTGGTTAACCAGATCACAAATACCGCATCAGGCTGGCGACCACCTGGCCTAACTGTGGTTCACTCCCGGCGGATGGTTAAAACAGGACGCATCACGCCACGCCCGGCAATCAAGGGCCAGCGGTTATGCGCTGGCCGGTATGGACTCCACCTCCGGCCAGGCAGTCACAGACGTTGCTCACACATGCTGTTAATAATGAATGGAGAATCCGATGAACCGCAGTTTGAATCCAGGGATTGCCGCAACCGGCACGAAACGCGTCATCCGTCATCTGCGCTGGTGGGTGCTGGTGCTGTTTCTCGCCGGTGTCACCGTCAACTACATTACCCGTAACTCGTTAGGCATTCTGGCCCCCGAGCTGAAAACCAGTCTCGGCATCACCACAGAACAATATTCATGGATAGTCGGCGCTTTTCAGCTGGCTTATACCTTCTTTCAACCAATCTGCGGCTGGCTGATTGACGTCATTGGCCTCAAACTCGGCTTCTTCATCTGCGCCACCATCTGGGCGCTGGCCTGTCTGTTCCATGCCGGCGCCGCCAGCTGGTTGCACCTGGCCATCTTGCGCTTTGTCATGGGCGGAGCTGAAGCGGCCGCCACGCCAGCTAACGCCAAAGTGATTGGTGAATGGTTCCCGAAAAAAGAGCGTCCGATTGCGGCCGGCTGGGCCGGCGTCGGCTTCTCGATTGGCGCTATGCTGGCACCTCCCATCATCTACTTTGCCCACGCCTCGTTCGGCTGGCAGGGCGCATTCCTGTTTACCGGCTGTCTGGCTCTGGGCTGGGTGGTGCTGTGGTGGCTGTTGTATCGCGATCCGGAACGTAACCCGAATCTCAGCAGCGATGAGCTGGCCTTTATTCGTCAGGATAATGAGCCACCGGCGGTCAAACTGCCCTTTTTCAAAGCCCTGAAAACCGTCTCCAGAAACAAGCGTTTTTACGGTATCGCCATTCCCGCTTTTATGGCTGAACCGGCATGGGGCGTGTTGAGTTTCTGGGTGCCGCTCTATCTGGCAAAAGACCTGGGAATGGACCTGAAACAGATTGCCATGTTCGCCTGGCTGCCGTTCCTCGCGGCGGATCTCGGCAGTGCAGCCAGCGGCTACCTGACGCGCATCTATACCCGGCTGTTTGGCTTCAGGCAGGTGAATTCCGTTGTCGCCAGCTCGGTCACCGGCGCCTTTCTGATGCTGTCGCTGGCGCTGGTGGCGATGACCAAAGACCCCTATGTCGCGATTGCTCTGATCTCGATTGGCGGTTTTGGTCATCAGATCATCTCCTGCATGTTGAGTGCGCTGGTGGTGGAAAAATTTGATAAGGGCCAGATGGCCACGGTGAATGGCATGCGCGGCTCGTTTGCCTGGATCTCCAGCTTCCTGTTTTCGCTGGTGATTGGCGTGACGGCTGACAAAATCGGCTTTAACCCGCTGTTTGTCGCCATGGGCTTCTTTGACCTGATCGGTGCAGTCTTCCTGATTGCGTTTATTGCTGAGCGTCGTTCAGCGACCCAATGAAGTAGGTAACGATGAAAACCTTAAAAAACTGGTCTTTAGCCCATTCTGATCATCACCATGTGGTGCTTAACGTCGATGGCAAACACCATCTGTGCCTGTACGTGCTGGAAAAAGGTCTGTTCCGCGTGGTGATCAAGCGCCACGGCAACTACAGTCTGGACCGCACCTGGAGCATTGCACCGGAACAGGATGTTCCATGGGAAGGGCGTCCGCGCGACAGCCTGGCCGGGTTTAGCCTGCCCGGTTTTACGCTGGAGGAAGAAGCCAATTGTCTGACCATCAGTACCGACACGCTGCGCGTGATAGTGCGTCAGCCGCTGGCGCTGGAGTGGCGGTACCGTGATGCCGCAGGCGACTGGCAACTGCTGACCGGCGATCGCCCCACCAGCGCCTATCAGATCAACGCACACGGCGACGGCGTGGCGCACTATCAGCGCCGCATGGCGGACGACCGCTACTACGGTCTGGGCGAAAAAACTGGCGATCTGCAACGCAACGACAAACGCTTTGAGATGCGTAATCTGGATGCTATGGGTTACAACGCCTCCTCCACCGATCCGCTGTACAAACATGTGCCCTTCACCCTCACGCGGCGTAACGACGTCAGCTTTGGCCTGTTCTACGATAACCTCAGCACCAGCTGGTTCGATCTGGGTAACGAGCTGGATAACTATCACCAGCCGTATCGCCGCTGGCAGGCGGAGAGTGGCGATATCGATTACTACCTGTTTGTCGGTAAGCGGGTGCTGGATATCACCAAAACCTTCGTGCGCCTGACCGGCAAAACGCTGTTCGGCCCCAAATGGAGTCTGGGCTACAGCGGCTCGACCATGCACTACACCGATGCGCCGGACGCGCAAAACCAGCTGATGAACTTCATCCGCCTGTGTGAGGAGCACGCTATTCCGTGCGACTCCTTCCAGCTCTCTTCGGGTTATACCTCGATCAATAACAAGCGTTATGTGTTCAACTGGAACTACGACAAAGTGCCGCAGCCGGAAGCGATGAGCGAGGCATTTCACGATGCCGGGCTGCGCCTGGCGGCCAACATCAAACCCTGCCTGCTGCAGGATCACCCGCGCTATGAAGAAGTCGCGGCTCAGGGACTGTTTATCCGCGATTCGGAAGAAGATGTGCCAGAGCGCTCGGTGTTCTGGGATGATGAAGGATCGCACCTCGATTTCACCCATCCGCAAACGGTGGCCTGGTGGCAGGAGAACGTCACCCGTCAGCTGCTGGAAAAAGGCATCGACGCCACCTGGAATGATAACAACGAGTATGAAGTCTGGGACGGCGAAGCGCGCTGCCACGGCTTCGGTACGCCGATTGCCATCAAGCATATTCGCCCGGTGATGCCGCTGCTGATGATGCGCGCCTCGATGGAGGCGCAACAGCGCTTTGCCCCCGAACAGCGACCGTTCCTGATTTCGCGCTCCGGCTGCGCCGGGATGCAGCGCTACGTGCAAACCTGGAGCGGCGATAACCGCACCAACTGGACCTCGCTGCGCTACAACATTCGCATGGGCCTCGGCATGAGCCTGTCCGGCTTGTATAACGTCGGTCACGACGTCGGCGGCTTCTCGGGGGATAAACCCGACGCAGAGCTGTTTGTGCGCTGGGTGCAGAATGGCGTCATGCATCCGCGCTTCACCATTCATTCGTGGAATGACGATCACACCGTGAATGAGCCGTGGATGTATCCTTCGGTCACACCCGCGATTCGGGCGGCCATTGCGCTGCGCTATCGCCTGCTGCCGTATCTCTACACGCTGCTGTGGCAGGCGCATGCGGACGATGAACCGATGCTGCGCCCGACGTTCCTCGATCATGAACACGATGCCCAGACCTTTGCTGAGTGTGATGAATTCCTGCTCGGCCGCGATCTGCTGGTCGCCAGCGTAGTGGAACCTGGCCTGCGTGAACGCCGCCTGTGGCTGCCCGACAACCAGACCGGCTGGTATGATTTCGCCACGCAGCAGTGGTACAGCGGGGGTCAGTGGATCACCTTGCCTGCGCCCCTGGAAACGCAGCCGCTGCTGGTGCGCGCGGGTGCGGCACTGCCACTCAGCGAGCGTATTGCTCACGTCGACGCCGCCGCAGACGATCGTCGCACGCTGCAGCTCTACCCGTTGCAGGGCAAAGGCGTTAGCCACGGCGAACTGTTCGAAGATGATGGCGAATCCTGGGGTTATCAGCACGGCAATGCGCTGTGGCTGCAGTGGGAAATGCGCTGCGAAGCCACAGCCATTCACCTTACGTTGCGGCGCAAGGGTGATTATGAGCCGGCATGGCAAACGTTGCAGATTGCCCTGCCCGCCGGTGAACAGCGTGCGCTGTTTATCGATGGTGTCGCCGCAGGCGCTGCGTCAGCCGACGTGACGCTGGCGCAGATTTCCCGCAGCTGATAAAAGCAAGAGCGCACCGATGTCGGGTGCGCCTGCTTAACTTCACCACAGCCCGCTTTTCTCTCCCTCAGCGGCTTACACCAACACGCTATCTGCCCGTTTTCTGTCCTGACGTTATCGCGCTAATAAATCTATCCGGTTTAATACGCTTATTTCACCGCCCTGCTCACCCGATTAATCCTGGTTGCTTACTAATATAATAGCTGCGCTTAATGCAGGCATAAGCGTTTATTGCTGAGGCGATTGCGTAAAACATGACGACGCACTGGCTAAGCCATCGTAATAATATGCCTTAACACGGAAACGCCGCGGTTTAAGCAATATTCAACTGTGGCGCGCTATTAGTCATTAAGACGACATTAACCGGGTAATTCCCGACTTCTCAAAGGGCCTCTGTGATGAAAAGATTGCTGTTACCGATGATAGCTTTACTTACCAGCCACGCTACCCTTGCCGCCGACGGTCAAATCACGTTCGTCGGCGCGATCGTTGAACCCTCCTGTGATTATGCCGTGACGCGCAGCGTCTCGCTGAACTGCACGCGCGAAGGGATTAAAAAGAGCGAAACCCTGCAGGTTAATGGTGCCGCGCGTGAATTACCTTACGCGCTGGGCACCGCGCGCATTATCCGTGAGCGTGGTTTGACTTTTCTGCAGGTAGAATATAATTGATGGTTTTAAGCCTGATTTACTCAGCTGCTCATTATCGTAGTCATTATCACTGCATGGCAAAGGAATGCTTTATAAAACAGTGTTTCTCTTAACCTATCCTGGCATTTCACTTCCAAAATAACAGGCACCTGATTAATCTGGCATCCAACGCTTCAGTCTGCAGATATTTTTAACTGCACGATGAGGGAAATAAGCATCATTTGCGACATCATGATTTTATATAAATATAGCGCCTGAACCAACAGGCCCGAGCCGATCAGCGCCTGTACGGTGCCGCCGGAAATGCCCAGTCTGATGGCCGCGGCCGGGTATTCAGCTCGCGCGCCTGATAGCCCTTGCTACATTGACTTCTTTCGTGGCGCAGGTACATTTTACGCCATGAAAACCTTTCTGATTATTGTCCCGGACGGCGGCATGCTGTTCGAAGCGGCGGGTATCGCCGACATCCTCATGCACGCCAACCTGCACCTGCCGGTGGGCGTGGCTGGCGCACGCTATCGTATCAGCATTGCAACCACGCAGCCGCACCAGGTGATCCACGGCCAGTCCGGCCTCAATCTGCTCGCCGACCTCAAACTGGCTGAACTCGATCCGCGCGAACGCTGGGACACCATCATGATTACCGGCCGCGGTGATAACCCCGAAGAACGCAACATGGTGGTGGACTGGATTAAGCTGGCTGCCCCACAGGCGCGCCGCGTGGTGTCGATTTGCGGGGCGGCAATGCTGCTGGCGGAGGCGGGATTGCTGGATGGCCGGCGCGCCACCAGCCACTGGCGTCTGCTGGACACGCTGCAGGCCAGCTATCCGCGCGTGCAGGTTGAAGGCGGCCCGCTGTATATTCAGGACGGCCCAATCTGGACCTCCGGCGGCGTCAGCTCCGGCTTCGATCTGACGCTGGCGCTGGTAGAGGAAGATTTTGGTTTCAGCGTGGCGCGCGATATCGCGCAGGATATGGTGATGTATCTGCGTCGTCCCGGCGGCCAGATGCAGTTCAGCCGCTTTCACCCGCAGTCCGTCAGCGAGTCGGGGCCGATTGCTCAGTTGCAGAGCTGGATCGCCGCCCATCTGGCGGAAGACCTGTCGGTGGAGAAACTGGCGGCCCAGGTGGCGATGAGCCCGCGTAACTTTACCCGCGTGTTCAGCCGCGAAACCGGCGTTTCACCGGCGCGCTATGTGGCAGAAGCGCGGCTGGCGGCGGCGCGCGAGCGGCTGGAGCAGACGCGCGAGACGCTGGAACGCATCGCCATCGCCACCGGCTTTGGCAGCAGCATTAACCTGCGGCGCAGCTTCGAGCGCCAGCTGCATCTCACGCCTAACGCATATCGCCAGCGCTTTCACAGCCGCAAAATGGCGTAAAGTGATCCTTTTTTGTCGTTTACGCCAGCGCGCCTCCGGCCTACAGTGACTGCAGTAACTTCACTAAGGAGTCAGTCATGATCAAGGTAGGCATTAACGGTTTTGGCCGTATCGGACGTAACGTATTCCGCGCCGCGCTGGGCAGCAGCGACATCGATATTGTGGCGATTAACGATCTCACCGACAGCAAAACGCTGGCGCATCTGCTGAAGCACGACTCCCTGCTGGGTCGGCTGCCGGCAGAAGTCAGCGCTGGCGACGGCGAGCTGCGCATTGATGGCAAACCAGTGCGGGTGTTCAGCGAGCGCGATCCGGCCAATATTCGCTGGCGTGACGTGGGCGTGGATATCGTTATCGAAGCCACCGGCTTTTTTACCGAGCGTGACAAGGCCGCGGTGCATATCACGCACGGCGGCGCCAAACGCGTGATCATCTCTGCGCCGGGCAAAAATGATGATTTGACGATTGTGATGGGCGTCAACGACCAGCGCTACGATCCGCAGCAGCACTTTGTGGTGAGCAACGGCAGCTGCACTACCAACGGCTTGGCGCCCGCCGCGCAGGTGCTGCATCAGGCGTTTGGTATTGAGCACGGTCTGATGAACACCACCCATGCCTATACCAACAGCCAGGCGCTGCATGACCAGCCAGAGAAAGATCTGCGCGGCGCGCGTGCGGCGGCGCTGTCGATTGTGCCGTACTCCAGCGGCGCAGCTAAAGCGCTTGGCCGGGTGATTCCGGAACTGGAAGGCCGCTTAACCGGTTACTCGCTGCGTGTGCCGGTGCCGGTGGTCTCGGTGGTGGATCTGACGGTGACGCTGAAACGCGACGTGACGGCCGAAGAGGTGAATGACGCTTTTAAAGCCGCTGCTGCTGCGGGTCCGCTGCAGGGTATCCTCGGCTACAGCGATGAGCCGCTGGTCTCCAGCGATTATCAGGGCGATGCGCGTTCATCGATCATCGACGGCTTATCCACGCTGGTGATTGGTGGCAACCTGGTGAAGATCCTTGCCTGGTACGATAACGAATGGGGCTTCTCCAACCGTCTGGTTGACCTCGCGCGCCTGATGGCACAGCGCGGTCTGTAATCTCCCCGGCGGCGTGCGCCCGACCTGCGCACGCCGCGCTAATGCGCCAGATAGAAAATCAGATGCATACCCGGAGCCTGCTCAATTTGCAGTGAGGTAAAGGTATATGTCTGCATCCTGCCTTCGACATCAATCAGGGTTTTATTGCCCGCGCCAATTTTCCCCACATCATGGTCATTCCACAGCGTGCGAAACCCGGCGCTGCGCGCCAGCAAATCTTCGATCACCACCTCGAATTCCTGCGCCTGATTGCTGGCGGCATAACCGGCGCGAAACGCCGACAGCGTATGGCGCGCCGCCTCTTCCCAGCCATGAATGCGCTGCTGGTAGGCTTCACTGATGAACATCAGCTTGAGCGAGTTGCGATCCGCCGGTGGCAGGGCCGCCCAGTCGACAATCAGCGACTGCGCTGCCGGATTCCAGTAGACAATATCCATGTTGGCGCGGCGCACAAATGCCGGATGCGGGTCCAGCGCATCCACCATCGCCCTCACCTCAGGCGGCAATTCATGGCTGAAGGGTTGCGAATGCGCATTACCAAACACCAGCGCTTCAAGATACTCCTGCTCGGTGACCGAGAGTTGTAGCACTTTGCCGATGCGCTGCAGCGCGGCGGGCGAAATACTGATGTCGCGACCCTGCTCGAGCCAGGTGTACCAGCTGACGCTGACCGCCGCCAGCTGTGCCACTTCTTCGCGCCGCAGTCCGCTGACGCGCCGGTTTTGCCGGCTGAAGCCATAGATCTGCGGATCAATACGCGCGCGATGGCGGGTAAGGAAGTTTTTCACATCTTCACCACGCGATTTTACGGCCTGGGTATGACCTGTAGTCATAGAATAAACCACCCCATTTTTAACTGACTGATTGACATTTACTATCACCGGACAGAGTAAGGTATCTCAGCGGAGTAAAGCAAAGTATGTCAGCAGATTCAGTTTCCGCCGGACGGCAAGCAGTCCGGCACCCCCGAGTGAGCCTGATCACCATGCTCACCGGCATGGTGACCCTGATTGTGGTAATGGGTATCGGCCGCTTTTCACTCACGCCGCAGATCCCGCTGATGATCGCCAACGGTCACCTGACGCTATCCAGCGCTGGCGTGCTGGCGGCGATGAATTACATCGGCTACCTGCTGGGCGCACTGCACGTGAGCCGGATCACCGCCCATCACGCGCGCTACCTGAAGGCCGGTTTGCTGGCCACCGCGCTGGTGACTCTGCTCTCCGGCTTTAGTCATGCCTGGGTGCTGCAGTGCCTGTTCCGTATGGTGGCGGGTATCGGTGGTGCCTGGGCCCTGATTATCGTCACCTCCTGGACGCAGATGGTGCTGGCACAGCAGCAGGCCCCGCGCATGTCCGCCGCGGTATTTGCCGGCCCGGGAGCCGGCATCACCCTGAGCGGCGTGCTGGCGTGGCTTATCACCCGGTTAGACCTGAATGACGATCGTGCCTGGCAACTCTACGGCGTGGTAGCGCTGGCTGGCGTGCTGCTGGTGTGGCGCGCGCTGCCCGCGTCGCTCCCAGCCCGGCAGCGGGAAAGTGCGTCGGCGGCTCCGGGTCACGAGGTGAAACGGCTATGGCTGGCCTATACGCTGGCCGGTTTCGGCTACATTTTGCCCGCGACGTTTCTGTCACAAATGGCGCATAGCCTGTTTGCTCAGGGTCAGCTGGCAGCGCTTTTCTGGCCGCTGTTTGGACTTTGCGCAGTGGCTGGTGTGGTGCTAATTATGCTGTTTTCAGCGCGCCTGAATACGCGCCTCAGCCTGGCGTGGATTATGATCCTGCAGGGGCTGGGCGTGGCCAGCGGCGTGCTCATCCCGGGCGTGAACGGGCTGCTGATCTCAACGGTGATGGTCGGGCTGGGGTTTCTTTCGATTATGCAGCTGTCGATGCAGCTGGCGCGCGCCGTCTCCAATATCAGCGTGGCAAAAACCGTGGCGATATTGACGTCAGGCTATGCCACTGGCCAGCTAATAGGGCCGCTGATCTCCGCTGCCAGCGTGCAGATTTTTGCTTCACTGCACCCCGCGCTGCTGCTGGCCGCTGGCGGACTGGTGCTGGGCGGACTGCTGGTGCTCCGCATCCGCCCGCACTGACGCGCTTACTTCAGTGCCATCGCCTGCTTCAGCGTGAAGAACAGGTCGGTCTGATCGGTCAGGCCGACCACATTCGCCGCGTGCGGACCATAGGCCGCGATGCGCAACTGGGTGCCGGTGTGCTCCTGGGAATCCTCTTCCGAGTTACCGTAGCTGATGGTCATCACCGCGCCATCTTTGGTGTTGAGCGCCTGAGTCAGACCCGGCGCTTTGGTACCGTTTTCGACGATCTGGCTGCTGTGCGCGTGATCGGCGGTTACCACCACCAGCGTATCGCCGTGCTCGCGCGCATACGCCAGCGCCACCTGCACCGCCTCATCTAAATCGACGGTTTCACCAATCTGACCGCACGGGTTAGCGGCGTGATCCTGCTTATCAATCGACGCGCCCTCCACCTGCAGGAAGAAGCCGTTGTCGTTGTGGCTGAGCAGGTCGATGGCTTTTTGCGTCATCTGCGCCAGGGTTGGCATTGATGCCGGACGATCTTTGTTGACCTCACAGGTCACCACCGGTTTATCCAGATTACCGTGATAGCTGGCTTTCGGCCCCTGCCAGCGCACCGGCATGTTGCCCTCCGAGAACAGCCCCAGCAGTGGCGTCTGTTGATTCGCCTGCTGTACCGCGTTCAGCGCGGCGAGATTATCGACCAGCTGGAACCCCCGTATTTCGGCCTGCTCGCGCAGGGTTTTGCCCTGATAGTCGCCCGCTTTAGCCCGCTCAGCGAAAGATTTGGCACCGCCGCCCAGCGTGACGTCGGGACGGGTTTGCAGCAGCTGCTCGCTAATCGATCCTTTCCCGCCCTGCTCCAGCGTGTTACCCGGACACAGCTCGCTGGTTTTTTCCGGGCCGTAGCATTTGCGCGAGGTAACGTGCGCCATCAGCGCGGCCGGCGTGGCATCCTGCAGTTCTGCGGTCGAGACGTTGCCGGTGGCTTTACCGGCTGCTTTGGCCAGTTCAAGCAGCGTGACCTGATCTGTGCCGTTGACATCGACGCCAATCGCGCCGTTATAAGTTTTCGTGCCGGTGGCCCAGGCGGTGGCCGACGCGGCAGAATCCGTTACGTAGTTTGGCTTATGCGTTTTCTTGTCCAGCGAGTAATGGGTGTACTGGCCGGTGAGCGGCAGCGCATCAATACCGGGAAAGAAGCCGCCAGCCCCCATGGCCTGATTGCGCGCCGCGGTGATTTCGGAATCGCCCATGCCATCGCCAATCAGCAGGATGACATTCTTCGCCGTGCTATTGCTCAATGAGGCTTTCAGCGCCTCGGTCTGGTCGCCGCTCAGGCGACGCGCGCCGCCGTGCTGGGTAATATCGCCAATGGCGGCGCGTTGATAGCTGGCGCTCTCTGCCAGCGCGGACATGGTGGTGAGTGAAGCCAGCAGAGAGAGGGTGAAAAGAGGTAAGCGTTTCATTTATCAGCATCCTTATCCGTAGATATAACCAAATGTTTCCGCCGACAAGTCTGCGACAGTGCGGTGACACTTTTGTGTCAGTTAAGGAATATTTTGATGACAAAACCGGCAAAGTGGAGAGGCTTAGGGCAATCTGCGCAGAGGTTAAGCGAATAGAAAAAAAGGAGAAAATAGCCCTTGACCCTTATCGCTGAACTCCCTATAGTAGCGCCCCGTTGACCCAGTGCGGTCAGCAAACAAAATGTGGTGAGGTGTCCGAGTGGCTGAAGGAGCACGCCTGGAAAGTGTGTATACGGCAACGTATCGGGGGTTCGAATCCCCCCCTCACCGCCATCATTCAGAGAAGAGCCTGTACGCAAGTACGGGCTTTTTTCATTTATATTCTCCAGGCGTGGGGGGATGAGAATCCCCGATTGGAGGTTCGACAACTGGCGCATGCCAGTTGGACAGCGGAGCATGCGACGCTGCCCGCAGGGTGAGCGAAGTGACAAAACGGCAGGATAGCCGTTTTGCATGGCTGCAAGCCACCCGGAGGGCGAGGCACAGGGATGTGCCGAGTGATATCAATCCCCCCCTCACCGCCATCATTTATATAAAAGTGCCCGGTTAACAGCTGGGCATTTTTATTTGTCTGTTCTCCAGGTGCTTTTGTGCCACAGGACGCATAATCGAAAGATCCCCTTTCGCTGCAATATCGCGTGGGCAGCGGACCGTGTACTCTTACCGGAAATTCTGCAGGGTATCCTTTTCATCCACTGATGATGTCTTTGAATTAAGAGGGAATGCGCGATGACCAGACTGAAAAAGCACCGGCCCTGTTTCGGCCACTCTTTTCGCTGTTTAATGAGTCGGACGAACCATTGCCTGACGGGAGAGCGTTAACATGGCCGTTCAGTCAAACGTATCCCATATTCTTACCGAACTCGCGCACAACGCCCGGCAGATAGACGAGAGCCAGGCGCAGGCATTGATCGCACAGATTCGCAGCGCCAAACACATTTTCCTGCAAGGCGCCGGGCGCAGCGGCATTGCTATCCGCGCGTTCGCTAACCGTCTGTTGCATTTGGGTTTCTCTGTCAGCATGGTGGGTGAAATCTCGTCACCCCACTCCAGACCTGGCGATTTATTGATTATTGGTTCTGGCAGTGGCGAAACCGCGAGCCTGAAAGCGCTGGCGCTGAACGCCGTTGAGCGCGGTGTCGATGTGGCGCTGATTACCCTGAAAGCAGATTCAAACATCGGCAGACTGGCCAAATGCGTGTTGGTGTTACCCGGCAACGTTAAAACCGATAACGCACGCAGCGCCGGACGATTCTCGCAGCCAATGGGCTCGGCCTTTGAGCAACTCTGCTTCATTGCCTGTGACGCCATGGTGCTTGAAATCATGCATCAGTGCGGTGAAACCAGCGAGAGCATGTTCAGCCGCCATGCGGATTTCGAATAACAGCATAACGCGTTCCCGAACGTCGCTGATTTATACGCGGCAAATCTGACACCAAAACCCTGTGTGCTGACACGGTGTCGCCGCTGATACGGGTGTGCAGGTTAGATAATTTATTCTGTTTATATTTAAGCGTAATTGATTTCCCTGGTGCCGGACTCAGTTATTGATGTGGATAAGGCCACGCATGATCGAGGCCGGTTGAAGACAGGATGCCCGTGACGGCCAGCCAGGCGATCACCAGCGCGAAGACAATAATTGCTGTAATTTCAATTGATTTAATCCAATGACGCTTAGCCATAAATACCCCTTCTCAGTTCAGGTGTTTGTACACGCTTCTCTGAAGATAAGATGTTACCGGTAAAGCGCAAGCGTTGATCACATCATGAAACATAAAGCACAGCTTATTGATTATTTGCGGCGCGAAAATTTGGCATAGCCGATTACCCGTCTGCTGGCGTCCTGGTGCATCCGGGTTTTTCGTGGGGTGAGTGATGTTATCCTTCAGACGCTGCGTGCACCGGGCTAAGCGCATCCGTTGCCGCTAACCCATTTTTGTGACGCACAATATCCGCCATGATTGCCAGCGCGATTTCCGCCGGGGTTTTGCTGCCGATATCCAGCCCAACCGGAGCGTGGATGCGCTGCAACTGCGCCGGCGTCAGCTCCGCAATCGCGCTCAGGCGCGCTTTGCGTTTTGCGCTGTTACGCTGCGAGCCCATCGCACCGAGATAAAATGCCGGCAGATTGACCGCTTCCATCATGGTGAGATCATCAATACGCGCATCATGCGTCAGCGAGAGGATCGCCGTGGCGGCATGACAGCCCTCGCGTTCCAGATACACCGCCGGAAACTGCTGCACCAGTTTGACGTCCGGTGCCAGTTCGGCCGCCATATTGCTCAGCACCTCTTCACGGTGTTCACAGACGATGGTTTCGAATCCCAGCGCCAGCGCGAAGTTGGCACAGTAAACGGCGACGCTGGAGAGTCCGGCAAGGATCAGGCGCGGCGCGGCACTCAGGGTCAGAGCGATTTCACCGTCAGTGACCTGGGTGCGGGTGCGGTGGGTATAAGGCGCCGGTTCGAGCGCGTGACACGGCTGCGGCAGCGTCAGGCGTTTGGTGATGGCACGCGCGCCGGTCAGCGCATCCTCCAGCTGCTGTAAATAGCGCAGCGTAGCGGCACCTGCAGGCAACCGTTCGACCAGAATATCCAGTACGCCGCCGCACGGCAGCGCGCGATCAGGCGTATCGCCCCCCTCGCCGTAGCGCACCAGTTGACTGGCGGCAGAGAACGCCTGCTGCTGAACGCGGGTGATAAAATTCTCCTCGACGCAGCCGCCGGAAAGGGAACCGCTGTAGCGCCCATCGGCGCGAATCACCATCATCGCGCCCGGCGGGCGCGGCGATGATCCGTACGTGCTGAGCACGGTACACAGCCACACCGGCTGCGCTTCCGCCCACTGCTGCGCCATCCTTACCACCTGCACATCAAGAGAGTGCATGACTTTCTCCGCTCATCGTTTCCGCCCTTTTTCGTCCCGTAAGCATAGCAATGAAAAACCCGGCCGCAGCCGGGTTGAGATTAGCTATTTTTTTAAGGTTAACTGTAAGCATGCAGCGTGCGCTGGCACAGTGCCGAGCGAACGCAGTCGTCTTTACCGAAACGCACCACGCCAATCATCTCATCCTCTTCGAAGCGCGCCAGCGCATCGGCAAGGCCAGATTTGACGCTGGCGGGCAGGTCGCACTGGGTGACATCACCGTTGACAATCACGGTGACGTTTTCGCCCAGGCGGGTCAGGAACATCTTCATCTGCGCAGCGGTGACGTTTTGCGCCTCATCCAGAATCACCACCGCATTCTCAAAGGTACGTCCGCGCATATAAGCGAAGGGCGCGATCTCTACCTTGGCGATTTCGGGTCGCAGGCAGTACTGCATAAAGGAAGCGCCGAGACGTTTAACCAGAACGTCGTAAACCGGTCGGAAATAGGGAGCGAATTTCTCGGAGATGTCTCCTGGCAGGAAACCGAGATCTTCATCCGCCTGTAAAACCGGGCGCGTCACAATGATCCTTTCGATGTCCTTATTGATCAGGGCCTCGGCTGCTTTCGCAGCGCTGATCCAGGTTTTACCGCAGCCGGCTTCACCGGTCGCGAATATCAGCTGTTTCGTTTCTATGGCGTTAAGATAGTGCGCCTGAGCATCGTTTCTGGCCTCAATTGGTGACCGGTCACGCACATCGCGCGCCATGCCAATTGCATCCAGCCCACCCATCTGCACCAGCGAAGTGACCGATTCTTCTTCACGCTGACGATGACTGCGAGAGTCACTGCGAAGCACTCGGCGGGCTTCACGACGCGCTTTGATCACTGCTTTCTGTCTTCCCATAGTGGCACCTTACAGTTGGTTTCATTTATCGCGGCGGATCACCCGCGGCGATGATTTGAACGCTTTAGAGGTTTTGTTGGCTTCCTTGTAAGCCGTATCGAGCCAGTGAGAAAAGTGTGCAACAACGCCGAAACGCTGCCGCGCACCGGTAAACATCGGAAAAGAATTCGAAGGCGATAAAAGAAAAGTGAAGAGGATTCTCACGCGGGAGGCAATCCCCCGCAGCGTACTGCGCTAGCTGAAGTGTATTTAACTGTCCGTATAAGGACCGGGCCATGCGCGAACTCCAGTGGACTTAGCCACACAACTGACGACGCTATGACTAAAGTTCATCATATTTCCGCCGATTTGCAACACTATTTTTACTTTACGGCAAAGAAAACCCGCGTGGCGCTGCATCAGCCCGGTGCGCTTAAATTAAATTAATATTAATATTCAGCAGGATAGGTAATTCAGCACTTAACAAACTGTTTCAGAAAATTCGGACATCACAGCGAGACAGGAGAAATTTAAGACGGGCTTAACAGCAGCGCCTGGCACCGCGAACGGCGGACAAGCGCTGTACATTAATTAATCAGGCTTCGAGCAACGGCTGCCCCAGATAATGATTTTTGTCCGCCACGCCGGGCAAAACAAAAAAGTATCCGCCGCCGATGGGACGAATATATTCTTCCAGCGCTTCGCCGTTGAGTCGTTTCTGCACGGTAATAAAGCCTTTGCTTAAATCGTGCTGATAACAGACGAACAGCAGCCCCATATCCAGCTGCCCTGCCCCGGTAATCCCCGAGGAATAGCTGTAGCCGCGCCGCAGCATCAGGCTGCTGTCGGTTTGCGGCGTGCGCGGATTGGCGAGCCGGATATGCGCATCCAGTGCGATAATCTCGCCGTCCGGATCGCGGGCGTAATCCGGCACGTCGTGCTCGTGCTGCATCCCCAGCGGCGCGCCGGACAACTTCTCACGACCAAAAATGGTTTGCTGCTCGCCCAGCGGCGTACGGTCCCACATTTCAACGTGAAAACGGATGATGCGTACCGCCTGATAGCTGCCGCCGTGCGTCCACGCCGGTTCCTGCTGTTCTGGTGTCACCCACAGCAGTTGGTCCATCAACTGAGTATTGTGGGTATCCGGATTGGCGGTGCCATCCTTGAAACCCAGCAGGTTGATCGGCGTTTCGCGCCCTTTGCTGCGTGCAGCGTGATCGGCGATAAAGCCGTCGCGCCGCCAGCGCACCGCCAGCAGATCCGGCGTGTGCTTGATGATATCGCGCAGCGCGTGAATCACCGTATCCTGGGTATTGGCGCAGATCTGAATCAGCAGGTCGCCATGACACTGGGCGGCGTCGAGCGAATCGTTGGGAAAGCGTGTCATCGTCTGCAGCTGGCTGGGTTTATGCGCGGCCAGCCCGAAGCGCTCGTCGAACAGTGAATGCCCCACCGACAGCGTCAGGGTCAGGTTATCGGGCGCGATGTCCGCACCCAGGATGCCGGAGTCGAGCGGCGGCAGCTGCGGATTGGGCACCGCCGGCGCCGGTCCGCCCTGGGTGAGAAAGGCAAAGCGCTGCGTCAGCAGCCGCAGCAGGCGTTCCAGTTCGGCTTTATCACCGGCCAGCACATCAAACGCCACCAGCATCATAGATGCCTGCTGCGGCGTCAGGATGCCGGCCTGATGAGCGCCGTAAAACGGTTGCGCCTGCTGGCGCGCGTCGGGTGCTACCGTACCGGGTGAGAAACTCTCTGCCGCGCTGGCGGCATGGAACGGACAGCCGCCGCCCAGTGCCGCCGCGCCACCCAGCATGCCCAATCCCTGTAACAGACGACGACGCGACGGTTGCGCCGCGTCATTTTTTTTACTCATGATTAATCAAGACCTAAAGTGCCGCGCAGCAGGGAGAGATCTTCCGCCAGCGTGGTGATGGGCCCTTTCAGCGCATTACGGTCGCTGGTGGTCAGCTTTTCATAGGAAGCAAAACCGTCTTTGGTGCGGTATTTGCTGAGAATGCCATCCACCTTCTTAAAGTTCGCGTCCACTTTCGCCAGCAGCTGCGGATTGGCTTTTTGCAGCAGAGGACGCAGCAGATCAACGATTTTCTGTGCGCCGTCGATGTTGGCCTGAAAATCGGACAGATCGGTACGGCTGTAGCGATCTTCCTCACCGGAGATTTTGCTGGACGCTACCTCTTCAATCAGGCCTGCCGCGCCACCGACCACTTTCGCCGGCGGGAAGGCCAGCTCGCTGACGCGGGTTTGCAGATCCTGCACATCCTTATACAGCTGGTCAGCGAACGCGTCCGCGCCTTTGGTGGTGTTGTCGGCGAACAGCAGTTTTTCCAGCCGGTGGAAGCCGGTAAATTTCGGATCTTCCGCTTTTTTCTCGAAGTCATCTTCACGCGCGTCAATACTGCCGTCGAGGTCAGAGAACAGTTCGGCAATCGGCTCGATGCGCTCATAATGCACACGCGTCGGCGCATACAGCGCTTTGGCTTTTTCCACGTCACCGGCTTTTACCGCGTCGGTAAAGGCTTTGGTGCCGGCCACCAGCGCGCTCACTTCTGCCATCACGTAGACTTTGTAATCGGCAATCGGCCCGACCAGCTGCAGCACATCTGGCTTGCCGCTGCTGGCGGTTTTGCTGTCACCGCTGACCACCAGCTTGCCTTTCGGATTAGTGAGCAGACCGCAGGTCATGTCATATTCACCCGCTTCCAGGTTGGCGGTGAGCTTCTGGCTGAAGCCGGGCGCGATGTTTTCGCGCTCTTCCACCACCATCACGCCTTTGAGGATTTCCCACTCCAGCGCTTTCTGGCTGTTGTTTTTGATAATGAACTGGGTTTTACCGGCCTGCACGTTGAGCGACATCGGCTCGCACTGCTTGTCAGTGACCGTCACCGTGACCTGCGGTACGGCAGCGGCAGAAGCGGCACCGGACAGCGCCAGCATGGAGAGCAACAGCGCCTTACGGCGGAAGCGAATCGTCATAGTCATATCCCTGTTACATGAAGGTACAGGCGCACGCGCGCCTGCGAAAAGTTAGCGCACCGACCGTGCGGCGCTGGGTGCCGGACGCGCCGGGAAGAAAAACAGCAGCAGCGCCGGGATCAGGTAAATCAGCCATACCGCGACTTCGCTGACGCTCGGCGCTTCCTGATAACCCAGAATGCCTTCCAGCAGCGTGCCAAAGATCGAATGGGTCGAGAGCGTGTTGCTGAAGTCAAACGCGGTCGCCTGGAAGTGGTTCCACAGTCCCGCCTCATGGAAGGCGCGGATCGCCCCCGCCGCCAGACCTGCCGCCACCATCAGGATGAACAGGCTGGTCCAGCGGAAGAAGTGCGCCATGTTAAGCCGCACGCCGCCGTAGTAAATCAGCATGCCGAGCACGATGGCGGTCGCCAGACCCAGCACCGCGCCAATCGGCGGCGCATAACCGACATCCTGGGTGAAGGCCGCCAGCAGAAAGAACACCGACTCCAGCCCTTCACGCGCCACGGCGAGAAACACCATCAGCACCAGCGGCAACCCGCTGCCGCCCGGCTTCTGCAGCGCCTGATCGACGGATTTTTCCAGCGTGGCTTTGATATTGCGCGACACCTTGCGCATCCAGAACACCATCGAGGTGAGGATCACCACGGCAATGACCGCCACGATGCCCTCGAACAGCTCCTGCTGTTTCTGCGGGAACTCACCGGTGGTTTCGTTGATGAAAATACCGAGCGCGAGACACAGCGCCGCAGCGATAAACACGCCGGCCCACATCGCGGGGAACCACTGGCTGCGCTGGGTGCGTTTGAGATAGCTGGCAATCAGGCTGACGATGAGTGCTGCCTCGAGACCTTCGCGCAGCATAATGAGAAAGGGAACGAACATCACCAACCTCTTGAATGTTAAGGAGGGTAAACCTTAGGTAAAAATACGTAAAGTGCGAACGATATCGATTATCATTATCGCGGATAAAAATACAAGTCACCGCGCGAAATTAATTTTGCTTTTGCGGGTCAGGGTGCGATGCGGGAAAGTCAGGGTGGAGTGACAAATTAGGCTATGAATCGTGCGCAGAGGACGTGACACTAACAGTGCGGGGAGCACGGCACTCGCGCTCCCCGCTTTACTCAGGCCATCACCGTTATTTGGTGTTGTATTCCGCTTCGGCAGCAATAAAACGCTGCTGCGCTTCAGCCGACGGTTCGCGACCGGCCAGGCTCACCACGACAATCGCGATGCTGGCAAACAGGAAGCCCGGGATGATTTCATACAGATTGAGCCAGGCGTACTGCTTCCAGATCAGCACCGTGGCGGCACCGATAATCATGCCAGCCAGCGCGCCGTTGCGCGTCATGCGCTTCCAGCACACGCCGAACAGCACCACCGGACCGAATGCAGCACCAAAGCCTGCCCAGGCGTAGCTCACCAGGCCGAGCACGCGGTTCTCCGGGTTAGAGGCCAGCGCAATCGACACCAGCGCAATCACCAGCACCATCAAACGGCCAACCCATACCAGCTCTTTCTGGCTGGCATTTTTACGCAGGAAACCTTTGTACAGGTCTTCGGTCAGCGCGCTCGAGCACACCAGCAGCTGACAGCTCAGGGTCGACATCACCGCCGCCAGAATGGCTGAGAGCAGAATACCGGCGATCCACGGATTGAACAGAATACGTGCCAGTTCGATAAACACGCGCTCGCCGTTTTCGCTCACGCCCGCCGCCTGATCCGGATGGTTCTGGAAATAGGCGATGCCGAAGAAGCCCACCGCGACGGCGCCGGCCAGGCACAGGATCATCCAGGCCATGCCGATGCGGCGTGCGGTACGAATAGAACGGTGCGAGTCTGCCGCCATGAAGCGCGCCAGAATATGCGGCTGGCCGAAGTAGCCGAGCCCCCAGCCGAGCAGTGAAATCACCGCCACGAAGTTGAGGCCCTTCAGCATATCGAGGTTTTCCAGGCTTTTCGCTTCAATCACCGCCAGCGAATCATCCAGTCCGCCGACAGCGATAATCACAATCACCGGCGTCAGGATCAGCGCAAAAATCATCAGGCTGGCCTGCACGGTATCGGTCCAGCTCACCGCAAGGAAGCCGCCCACCAGGGTATAAAGAATGGTTGCTGCCGCGCCGGCCCACAGCGCGGTTTCATAACTCATGCCGAAGGTGCTTTCAAACAGGCGCGCGCCGGCAACGACGCCCGAGGCACAGTAAATAGTGAAGAAGATCAGGATTACCAGTGCCGAGATGACACGCAGAATTTTGCTGTGGTCTTCGAAGCGGCTGGTGAAAAAGTCTGGCAGGGTTAAGGCATTATTGTGATGCTCGGTCTGCACGCGCAGGCGACCCGCAACAATTTTCCAGTTCAGCCACGCGCCAATGGTCAGGCCGATGGCAATCCAGCTCTCAGAGATCCCTGAGAGAAAAATCGCGCCCGGCAGTCCCATCAGCAGCCAGCCGCTCATGTCCGAGGCCCCGGCTGACAGCGCGGTCACCACGCTGCCCAGGCTGCGACCGCCCAGAATATAGTCGTCAAAGTTTTTGGTTGAGCGGTACGCGATAAAACCAATCAACACCATCCCGAGGATGTAAATGATAAATGTCACCAGCATCGGTGTACTTACTGTCATCTGTCTCTCCACTTATTATTTGATCTCTTAAGAGAAATCTTTTTTCCTGCGTTACCGGAACGGGATAACGTCAGGGCTTTACCGCATCCAGAGAAAGCGATTTCTCATAAGGCGCGGTATCCTGCCGCAAAGGTGCGACGCGCACAATGCATTTAACACAGCTGTTACCTGGGTTTCACCTGACTTTGCATTTTTCATGCTCACAGGTTGCGCCTGTTCACATTTTAAGTTGCACCTGATGTCAGCCAGGACGCGTCCTGTTGCGGTGGGTTGCAACTCTGGCGAGATTCTTGCAGCAAGTTCTGTGCCGCTTTTGCTGCGTTAACAAAAAAGCCGGTTAAAAACGTGCAACCGAGGTCACATTTAACACGGTTGCACAAAGTTGCAACATGAGTGATAGTGCAGCCCACGCTGAAGTTGATTCACACTTTGAGGACGAGGAAATCATGGGAACCACCACCATGGGGGTGAAGCTGGATGAAGCCACCCGCGATCGCATTAAACTGGCGGCGCAAAAGATTGACCGCACGCCGCACTGGCTGATCAAGCAGGCAATTTTTAACTATCTCGGCCAGCTGGAAGCGGGAGAAACGCTGGCGGAGATCCCGCTGCAGCTGAATGATGCCGCAGACGATGAGCGTGTGCCGGAAGAGAGCTTCCAGCCTTTCCTCGACTTCGCCGAACACATTTTGCCGCAGTCGGTCAGCCGCTCGGCCATCACCGCCGCGTGGCGTCGTCCGGAGACCGATGCGGTGCCGATGCTGCTGGAGCAGGCGCGTCTCCCTGCCCCGCTGGCAGAGAAAACCCACCAGCTGGCATACAGCCTGGCGGACAAGCTACGGCACCAAAAAGGGGCAACCGGACGCGCCGGTATGGTGCAAAGCCTGCTGCAGGAGTTCTCGCTCTCGTCTCAGGAAGGCGTGGCGCTGATGTGTCTGGCGGAAGCGCTGCTGCGTATTCCTGACAAGCCCACCCGCGATGCGCTGATCCGCGATAAAATCAGCAACGGCAACTGGCAGTCCCATCTGGGCCGCAGCCCGTCGATGTTCGTCAACGCCGCCACCTGGGGCCTGCTGTTTACCGGTCGTCTGGTCTCCACGCACAATGAAGCCAACCTGTCTAAATCGCTCAACCGCATCATCGGCAAGAGCGGCGAACCGCTGATCCGCAAAGGCGTGGATATGGCGATGCGCCTGATGGGCGAACAGTTCGTCACCGGCGAAACCATCGCCGAGGCGCTGGCCAACGCGCGCAAGCTGGAAGAGAAAGGCTTCCGCTACTCGTATGACATGCTGGGCGAAGCGGCACTCACCGCCAGCGATGCCAAAGCCTATCTGATCTCCTATCAGCAGGCGATTCATGCCATAGGTAAAGCCTCCAACGGGCGCGGCATTTATGAAGGTCCGGGCATTTCCATCAAGTTGTCGGCGCTGCATCCGCGCTACAGCCGCGCGCAGTATGAGCGGGTGATGGAAGAGCTTTACCCGATCCTGAAATCGCTGACGCTGCTGGCGCGCTCGTATGACATCGGCATCAACATCGATGCCGAAGAAGCCGATCGCCTGGAGCTGTCGCTCGATCTGCTGGAAAAACTCTGTTTTGAGCCGGAGCTGGAAGGCTGGAACGGCATCGGTTTCGTGATTCAGGCTTATCAGAAGCGCTGTCCGTTTGTGATTGATGCGCTGGTGGATCTGGCGCAGCGCAGCCGCCGTCGTCTGATGATCCGTCTGGTGAAAGGCGCTTACTGGGATAGCGAAATCAAGCGCGCGCAGATGGAAGGCCTTGAAGGCTATCCGGTTTACACCCGCAAGGTGTACACCGACATCTCCTACCTCGCCTGTGCGCGTAAATTGCTGGCGGTGCCTAACCTGATTTATCCGCAGTTTGCCACCCACAACGCCCACACGCTGGCGGCGATCTACCAGCTGGCGGGCAACAACTACTATCCTGGCCAGTACGAATTCCAGTGCCTGCACGGCATGGGCGAACCGCTGTACGAGCAGGTGGTGGGCAAAGTGGCCGATGGCAAGCTGAACCGGCCGTGCCGGATTTATGCGCCGGTCGGTACCCACGAAACGCTGCTGGCCTACCTGGTGCGTCGCCTGCTGGAAAACGGCGCCAATACCTCGTTCGTCAACCGCATCGCTGACAACACGCTGCCGATTGACGAGCTGGTGGCCGATCCGGTGGCTGCAGTGGAAAAAATGGGTGTCGCAGAAGGCGCCATTGGCCTGCCGCATCCGAAGATTCCGCTACCGCGCGATCTGTATGGCGACAAGCGTGTTAACTCTGCCGGTCTGGATCTGGCCAACGAACACCGCCTGGCGTCGCTCTCCAGCGCCCTGCTCTCCAGCGCCAGCCAGCCGTGGCAGGCTCAGCCGATTATTGATGGCGAGCTGGGTAGCGGCAGCAGCCGCGCGGTGATCAACCCGGCCACGCCGGCGGATATCGTCGGCAGCGTGCGGGAAGCCACCCCTGAAGAGGTCTCCTGTGCGCTGGATGCCGCGGTGAATGCCGGACCGATCTGGTTCGCCACGCCGCCGCAGGAGCGCGCCGCGATCCTTGAGCGTGCCGCCCAAGCGATGGAAGACCAGATGCAGCAGTTGATCGGTTTGCTGGTGCGTGAGGCGGGTAAAACCTACAACAACGCCATCGCCGAAGTGCGTGAAGCGGTCGACTTCCTCTACTACTACGCCGGCATGGTGCGTGACGATTTCGATAACGAAACCCATCGCCCGCTCGGTCCGGTAGTGTGCATCAGCCCGTGGAACTTCCCGCTGGCGATCTTCACCGGTCAGATTGCCGCCGCCCTGGCAGCAGGCAACAGCGTGCTGGCAAAACCCGCCGAGCAGACGCCGCTGATTGCCGCGCAGGCGGTGCAGATCATGCTGGATGCCGGCGTACCGGCCGGCGTGCTGCAACTGCTGCCCGGCCAGGGCGAAACGGTGGGTGCGCAGCTGACCGGCGACGAGCGGGTGCGCGGCGTGATGTTCACCGGCTCAACCGCAGTCGCCACCCTGCTGCAGCGCAACCTGGCTGGCCGCCTCGATCCGCAGGGTCGCCCGACGCCGCTGATCGCCGAAACCGGCGGCATGAACGCCATGATCGTTGACTCTTCAGCACTCACCGAACAGGTGGTGGTGGATATCGTGGCGTCCGCGTTTGACAGCGCCGGCCAGCGCTGCTCGGCGCTGCGTCTGCTGTGCATCCAGGACGATGTGGCTGACCACACGCTGAAGATGCTGCGTGGTGCCATGGCCGAATGCCGCATGGGCAATCCGGAGCGTCTGTCGACCGACGTCGGTCCGGTGATCGATGCTGAAGCCAAAGCCAACATCGAGCGCCATATCCAGGCGATGCGCAATAAAGGCTTTACCGTGTATCAGGCGGTGCAGGAGCATCCGCAGGACAGCAAAGAGTGGCACAGCGGTACCTTTATCAAACCGACGCTGATTGAGCTCGATCATGTCAGCGATCTGGATAAAGAGGTGTTCGGTCCGGTGCTGCACGTGGTGCGCTTTGCGCGCAACAACCTGCCGCAGCTGATTGAGCAGATCAACGCCTCGGGCTATGGCCTGACGCTTGGCGTGCATACCCGTATCGATGAAACCATTGCGCAGGTGACGGCCGGAGCGAAAGTCGGCAACCTGTACGTTAACCGTAACATGGTGGGCGCGGTGGTCGGCGTGCAGCCGTTCGGTGGCGAAGGCCTGTCGGGCACCGGTCCGAAAGCCGGCGGTCCGCTCTATCTCTACCGCCTGCTGGCCCATCGTCCGGACGGTGCCCTGCGCATCACCTTTGATCGTCAGGATGCCGAACGGCCGGTGGACAGCAGCGTGCGCACCACGCTGCTGAGCGCGCATCAGGCATTGCAGAGCTGGGCACAGGATAAGCCGGAGCTGCTGGCGCTGTGTCAGCGTTACGATGCGCTGAGCCAGGCCGGGACCGTGCGACTGCTGCCGGGCCCGACCGGTGAGCGCAACACCTTTACGTTGCTGCCGCGCGATCGGGTACTGTGTATCGCGGACAATCAGCAGGATGCGCTGATTCAGCTGGCGGCGGTCACCAGCGTCGGTAGCCAGGCACTGTGGCAGGATGACGAGCTGCATCGGACGCTGCGCCAGTCGCTGCCGGCCGCGGTGCAGGCGCGCATCACGCTGGCGAAAGATGTGCTGGCGGCGGAGTTTGATGCGGTGATCTATCACGGCGATGCCGATCAGCTGCGCAGCCTGTGCGAACAGATTGCCGCCCGCGAAGGCGCGATTGTGTCAGTGCAGGGCTTTGCCCGCGGCGAGACCAATCTGCTGCTGGAACGTCTGCTGATTGAGCGCTCGCTGAGCGTCAATACCGCGGCCGCCGGCGGCAACGCCAGCCTGATGACCATTGGTTAAGTAAAGCAGGATCGCCATGGATGGCGTAATGGAGATCGATGAAGGACACCGCAAGTTGCAACAAGGCCGTAGCGGCGCCATTCATTGTGCGATGAATCGCGCTGCTACGAAACGTGCCCTCGTTTATACCAATTTAAAGCTTACCAGCGAACATCACGCCACCGACTTACTGCGTTTCAAACCAATCAGCGTCGGGAACACAAACAGCGACTGCCCCAGCCCGCGGTTGGTCAGCGACCACACCGCCACCGAACACAGCGAACAGATGCCGACAATTGCCAGCGGATAGAAGCACGCCCACAGCAGCGCGAACCACGCCTGCTCAAACAGATGATGGCGCTGCGCAAACAGAATCGCCGACATGCCGAAGAACTCAATAAAAATGCGGTGGATAACGTAGATCTGCAGCGTGTTGCGGCCAATCCAGTTGAAGTAACGCATGCTGAAGTGCGCGTTGAGCCAGCGGCACGCCGCCACGCTCACCAGCACCGCGATGATGCACATGAACAGGCTCTTATCGAGGCCAAAAATCACGTGCAGGCCGGACAGCGCGGCCAGCGCGGCCCACGGCAGAAGGTTCTCGCGGCGCAGCTGACTCAGGCGCAACATCAGCGGGCTCCAGAACGCGCCCAGCAGGAAGAACAGGAAATACTGCGCCACGCTCTGCGGTCCCCAGTAGGGAATGATCTTCTCCACCGCCAGATAATTCAGCACCACCGCCGCCACCAGCAGCGCCACTTTGTGCTGACGGAAGATTTTGGCGCACAGGAAGTAGATCGCCAGACCGTACAGGTACCACGAGGTGCTCATCGCCAGGAAAGTCAGCTTAAGGAACTCCAGCAGCGAACCGGCGTAAGCCGCGTTGAGGTTCTGCGAGATACGCTGGCCGGTGATTTCAGTCGAAATGCCGACAATCGACCACCACTGAATAAAGCCCCACAGCACATAGAGATAGAACAGATTGGTAATGCGGCTGGTAAATACCTGTTTCCACGGCCGGTTGAGAATGCCGTTGGTGGCAAGCAGGCCGGAGACGAAGAAAAAGGCGGGCATACGCAACGGTGATAACACCGTATTAAACTGCACCCATATTTCCGCCGGGATCCAGCCGGCGCTGAGATATTTAACCGTGCCTTCAAAGCCGGGTAATACGGTGTGATACAGTACCACCAGCAATATGCACACTCCTTTCAGGGTATTCACCCATGCAATATCTTCTTTCCTGGCGTTATTCATATTTTTGACTCCTGCTGCGGTGTAGGTCTTAAAGGAGAAGAATGAAGAATCAGGCAGTGAAGCCTTTATGGTTATTCAACGATTATTCAACAAGCAGCAGGGACTGACTCTAGCGAAACTCCTAAAACTTTTTCGCTGGTCCTGATATAACAATACTTTACAGTACCAGAGATAAATTGACCGCCCGGATTTTCGCCCGTGAACGACTGTTATTTAAGCATTCATGGCGTAATTTGACGGTGCGCCGCGCACGTATTGCCGCACGGAAATTAAGAACATTCCGCAGCGGAGTAAACCAGCATTAATTATATCGCCGGAAAATAAATTTATTAATGCGTCAAAAAGGTAAGCGCGGTATTTAATATTTTGCTAGATGGAAAATAATTCGGGCCAGCGAACCGGCCCGGAGAGATTATTGATTGAGAAACTTGTCGAGAAATTGCCGGGTGCGTGCCTGCTGCGGATTGCTGAACAGCGCTTTAGCCGGGCCCTGCTCCACGATACGCCCCTGATCCATAAAGATGGCGCGATCGGCGACGTCGCGCGCGAAGCTCATCTCATGCGTGACGATCACCATAGTGCGTTTCTCCTGCGCCAGCGCGCGGATGGTGCTGAGCACCTCGCCCACCAGTTCAGGATCCAGCGCCGAGGTTGGCTCATCGAACAGAATCACCTGCGGACGCATCGCCAGCGCCCGGGCAATTGCGACGCGCTGCTGCTGACCGCCGGAAAGCCGGCGCGGGAAACTCTCTTCCTTACCGTGCAGACCGACCTTCTCCAGCAGCGTGCGCGCGCGCGCAATGGCTTCCGCCTTCGCTTCGCCTTTGACGATCACCGGCCCTTCAATGATGTTCTCCAGCACCGAACGGTGCGGGAACAGATTGAAGTTCTGGAACACAAAGCCGACCTGCTGGCGCAGCTGCCGCACTTTATCCTTCTGCTTGTGCAGGCCGAGGCTGGCGTCGATGCTGATGTCACCGACTTTGACCAGGCCGCTTTCCGGCACTTCCAGCAGATTAATACTGCGCAGCAGCGTGGTTTTGCCCGAACCGCTCGGACCGATGATCGCCACCACTTCGCCGGGCGCGACATCGAGATCGATACCGTGCAGCACCGTCTGGCCGTGAAACTGTTTCACCAGCTGACGGACTTCAATTGCACTCATCTTGCCTCCCGATCCTGACGATTGACGTGCGCTTCCAGCCGGTTTTGCAGCGCCGACAGCACCGTAGCCATCACCCAGTAAATCAGCGAAGCCGCCAGATACATGGTGAACACTTCCAGCGTGCGCGAAGTGATCAGCTGCGCCTGCCGGAACAGCTCCGGCACCTGAATGGTGGCCGCCAGCGAGGTATCTTTCACCAGGCTGATAAAGCTGTTACCGAGCGGCGGCAGCGCGGTGCGCGCCGCCTGCGGCAGAATAACGCGACGCAGCGTCTGCCACGGCGTCATGCCGATGCTGGCGGCCGCTTCCCACTGACCGCGCTCAATAGCCGCAATCGCGCCACGCAGCGATTCCGAGGCATAGGCCGCGGTGTTGAGCGACAAACCAATCATCGCCGACGGAATCGGGTCGAGCTCAATGCCAAACTGCGGCAGACCGTAGTAGATCATAAACAGCTGGGCGATCAGCGGCGTGCCGCGAAAGATCGACACATAGAAACGCGCCAGCCAGTTGACCGGCCAGAAGCGTGACAGGCGCATCAGCGCCAGCACGAAGCCGAGTATCAGGCCGAAGAACATCCCGCCGATACTCAGCTGCAGCGTGAACAGCGCGCCTTTCAGCAGAAAAGGTGCTGAATCCAGCACCAGCTGTAAACTTTCCTGCATTATTTCGTGACGTCCGCGCCGAACCACTTCTCAGACAGCTTGCTCAGCGAGCCATCTTTCTGCATGTCGGCAATCGCACCATCAATCGCTTTCAGCAGCGATTCATTGCCTTTGCGCAGCGCCACGCCCGCTTCCAGACGGGAGAACGCCGGGCCAGCCACCGCCATGGTATTGCCGGTTTTTTTCACCAGATCCAGCGCGGCTAAGCGGTCGACCAGAATGGCATCAACGCGGCCTGAACGCAGATCCTGATACTTGGTTGGGTCATCATCATAGGTACGGATATCCACGCCTTTGACGTTGTCGCGCAGCCACTGCTCATAGTTAGAACCGAGACCCACGCCGACTTTCTTGCCGGACAGATCTTCCGGTTTGGTGATGGAGCCCGCGTTCTTCTTCAGCGTCAGCGCCTGCACGCCGGAGATGGTGTACGGCGTGGAGAAGTCATACTTCTTCTTGCGCTCGTCGGAGATGGTCACCTGGTTGATCACCACGTCGATACGTTTGGAATCCAGCGAGGCCAGCATACCGTCCCATTTGGTCGGTTTGAGATCCGCCTTAACGCCGAGGTGTTTTGCCAGCTCCTGAGCAAACTCGACTTCAAAACCGGTCAGCTTGCCGTTTTCATCCTGGAAGCTGAACGGCGGATAGGTGCCTTCCAGCCCGACGCGCAGCTCACCTTTGCTCTTGACCTGCGCCAGCAAATCTTCTGCCGCAAAGCTTTTTACGTTCACGCCCGCCACCAGTGCGACCGCCATCATTCCCATCACCAGCTGGCGACGAATCGGAGAGAAAGCCATGTTTACCCCATTATTGTGATGTGTTGTGTGCTTATGGTTAATTAACGCTCATTTTGGGCGCGGCGCTTTATCTCGCAATAAAGGGTGCCGCTCCGGCATGTGCTCTTTGTAATAACCGCTGGATTATAAACCTTTTTTTGCTGCTGTCTCATACCGAAGGATGATAAGCAAATAACGCCGGTGCGCCGCCGGTATGCACAAACAGCAGCGGCCCTTCCCGGCGGAAACGGTTCTGGCTGATGCCATCGATCAGACCCGCCATCGCTTTGCCGGTGTAGACCGGGTCGAGCATAATGCCCTCCAGCCGCGCCAGCAGGCGCACTGCTTCCATGCCTTCGTCATTGGGTTCGCCGTAGCGCGGCGCAAAATAGTCATCCCACAGGGTTACCGGCGCACGCGCTTCCAGCTCCAGCTGCTGTGCCAGCGCGCTGCGAATGCGCTCCACCACCGGCAGCTGCGCCTCGACCTTGCGCGACACCGTCACGCCCACCAGCTCGCTATTCGGCAGCAGTTGTTCCAGACCGACCGCCAGCCCGGCATGCGTCCCGGCACTGCCCGACGCCACCACCACCGCAGCGAAATCCACCACGCCTTCGCTTTGATGGGCAATCTCCTGCGCGCATTCGACGTAGCCGAGCGCGCCAAGCGCATTCGAGCCGCCCACCGGCACAATGTAAGGCCGGAAGCCCTGCGCTTCCAGCAGTTCCGCCTGCTCTGCCAGCTGCTGCGGTGGATTGTGCAGCGCATCAACCATCACGACCTCAACATCCATCAGGTCCAGCAGCAGGCGGTTGCCGTTGCTCAGGTAGTTGGCGGCGTCGGTGCCAATCGGGTTCTCCAGCAGCGCCACGCACTTCAGGCCCAGACGCGCCGCCACGGCTGCCGTCTGGCGCACGTGGTTGGACTGAATCGCGCCGGCGGTCAGCAGCACATCGGCGCCTTCCCGCAGCGCATCGGCAGCGAGAAACTCCAGTTTACGCAGCTTGTTACCGCCCAGCGCCACCGGCGTGACGTCATCACGTTTAATAAAGATATCGCGTCCGAGGTAATCAGACAGGCGTGGCAAATGTTCTAACGGCGTCGGTGCGCCAAGCAGTTCAAGACGGGGAAACTGGTGCAGAAGATGTAAGGACAATGCAGCCTCCATTCGGGCAATGTGCAGTTATCCCTACAGTGTTGCAGAAGATGAGAAAAGTCGCATCCGGAATTGATCGCGACGCACCCCGGTTGCTGGCATGCTCACCAGTAACCGGGGTTGAATCACCCTTAGCCGCGCTGCCAGCCTAAGAACTGGTCATATTTGCGCAGTGCAATACGGTAGTTATTGTTGCCCGCATCGGGCAGATCGTTTTGCAGACACTCATGCCAGCTGTTGCCCCGTAACCTTTCTGCCGGGAAATTTTTCGCTTTCAGCATGTCATCAAGACGACGCAGACGCACCACATATTCACGAATGGTACTGTGACTCATCTCGGTCTGCTCAAACAGATATTGTTTGAACGCCATGATATCGAAGTAATTCGGATGGGTATTACAAAAAATATCGCTGCAGAAACGGCACAGCGCCGTCAGTTCCGGCTGGAGTTTCATCCATACCTGATCGTCAATCATCTGGTCCATGCGTGCGATGGCCTCTTTATTGATGATCTGGCCGCGGAACACTAACGCCATACGGTCTAAAACTTTGCCACAGTGTGAACAGTTGCTTTGGCTGTGTTTGTAGTCTTTAAGGTAGCGACTTAACGGTCTGGCTTTAACTTTGGCTCCCATTGCTGAGTCCCCGGTTTTTTTATTTTTGGTTCCCCAGGAACTGAGTCTGTTAGCGCGCTCCCGTCAAACGGGCCCGCAGGCGTTTGATCGCCTGACTGTGCAACTGGCTGACGCGGGATTCCCCCACTTCCAGCACCGCGCCAATCTCTTTCAGGTTCAGTTCTTCCTGGTAGTACAGTGTGAGCACCAATTTTTCGCGTTCAGGCAACGCCTCAATCGCTTCAATCACGCGTTCACGCAGGTTTCCTTCCATTAACTGATGCAACGGGTTGGCTTCCTCATGCCCCTCCGTGACCAGTTCCGCACTGTCGCCGTGTTCTTCCCGATACTCGTCGTACGAGAAAAGCTGGCTGTTATTGGTATCCAGCAGAATCTGCCGGTACTCTTCCAGCGAAACATTCAACCGCTCAGCCACTTCCTGCTCGGTAGCCGCGCGCCCCAACGCTTGCTCTACCTGATGCATAGCGCCGGCCACCTCGCGCGCATTACGACGTACGCTGCGTGGTGCCCAGTCGCGGCTGCGCAGCTCATCCAGCATTGCGCCCCGGATACGCTGCACGGCGTAGGTGGTAAAGGCGGTGCCCTGCAGCGCGTCATAGCGCTCCACGGCATTCAGTAAGCCAATACCACCGGCCTGCAGCAGATCGTCAAGCTCAACGCTGGCTGGCAAACGCACCTGCAGGCGCAGCGCTTCATGCCGCACCAGAGGAACGTAGCGCTGCCAGAGCGAATGTTTATCCATCACGCCATCGGCGGTATAGAGATCGTTCACGTTGACTACCCTGCGTTAATAAAGTTATCGGCATGATTATCCAATTCTGTAGCGGTTTCGATTGGCAGAATAGGCAGGCAAAAGCGAGGTTATTTCAAATTTGTTATGGATGGCGGTGGATCGCACCGCCATTGTGCGCAGGTTCAGCGCAGATTACGCAGCCGCTGCCTTGTGCCAGGCGGGACGGCGTCCCACAGCGCACAGGTTTTGCCCTCAAGCGCCTGATAAAAAGGGCTAATGGACTCGTCGCATTCCAGCGCGGAATTAAACAGCACCTGCCCGGTTTCTGCGTCAATGCTAATCATTTTGTTGATAAACAGCCGCTGCAGGTCGCTGCGCAGGAACAGGCCATTGTCGACGCTGTTATCCGCCAGAAAGCCCTCTTCATTCTCCTGGGTGTCGATATGGCAGGCTTCCACCCACGGCCAGCTGTGGCGCTCGGTTAAGCGCGTGCCGGTAATAATGCAGGCACCATAGCGCGCTTTCACCGCCGCGCTGAACTCCGCCTGGCTGGCGCGCTGGAACACTTTCGCCTTGACGCGCCGCCCCACTTCAGTACCCGGCATCACCGCGCTGGGCATTTTCTGCTGCGGCGTGCTGAGCACCACCAAAAACTGGATCTTGCGCGACAGCGGGAAACAGGGATGCGCCTGCGGATCAAACAGCTGCCAGTACTCATCCTCTTCGGTCTGACGCATCAGTACCAGCTTAAAACCGCGGCTGTTGAGCAGGTTTTGCGCTTCTGCCGAGCGGGGATCGAGCATCGCGTACACCCGGGTTTCGCCGATCACTTTCCAGCGTCCGCTTTTACGCGCTTCATCGTTACGACGAAAATAGAGAAACGCCTGCTGGTTTTTAAGGTAATGCTCGAAGCGGCGCAGGTAGTTTTTGCGCTCGTTATCGTCGGAGACGAACAGCAGATCCTCCAGCGGACTGTTCAGCTCCTTCTGCGCAAACAGTGCGCGGATCACCAGGTTGCGGTAGCTGGTTGACGGGCTGAGCAACCCGCGGGCGGTGAGCTCCTTCTCATCAGGATGCTGCTGCGCATAGCGCAGCGCGATCTCATCGAAGGTCAGTTGCTCACCCGGTAACAAGTCATAATTGAAGCGCATAGACACCCCAGAAACAGGAAAAATAGAGCTTAAAAATTGGAATGATTCTGAAGAGGGTTATCGGCAGTTCTCACCCAGGCTGTAACAGGATGGTTACTTTTTTGAGGTTATGATGCGCAAGGGGAAATCGTCTGCCGTGCAAGAGCCCAATTTGATTTAGCTCAGCAGGAATGCCCACGCGCTGCTTTTCTCTCCTTCCGCTTATCCCCGGCAATGCCCGCTTTTTTATCGGTTATTCGCGCCATCAATTATTCCTGCGCGCTCGTATGCTCACAGCATGACTCTGTGGAGAGCAGAGACGCGTAATAAGGAAGGCAATGATGAAAGGTATAGTGCTGGCGGGCGGGACAGGTTCCCGCCTGCATCCTGTAACCTGCGGCGTATCGAAGCAGTTGTTACCGGTTTATGACAAACCGATGATTTACTATCCACTTTCGGTGCTGATGCTGGCAGGCATTCGTGACATCCTGGTGATTACTACCGCTGAAGATCTGGCGGGATTCCAGCGTTTGCTGGGCGACGGCAGCCATTTCGGCGTTAATCTGCAGTTCGCGGTGCAGCCATCGCCCGATGGCCTGGCGCAGGCGTTTATCATCGGTGAGTCTTTTATTGCCGGTGAGCGCTGCGCATTAGTGCTGGGCGATAACATTTTCTTTGGGCAAAGCTTTGGTAAAAAGCTCGAAGACGTTGTTGCGCGGCCGCAGGGCGCTACGGTATTTGGCTATCAGGTGATGGACCCCGAGCGCTTCGGCGTGGTGGAGTTTGATAAGCAATTCCGCGCGCTGTCCATTGAAGAAAAACCGCCACAGCCAAAATCGAACTATGCCGTCACCGGCCTCTATTTTTACGATAAAAACGTCTGCGCCATGGCGCGGGAAGTTCGCCCTTCTCCCCGCGGCGAGCTGGAAATTACCACCCTCAATCAGATGTATCTCGACGATGGGTTGCTCAACGTCGAAGTGCTGGGACGTGGCTTTGCCTGGCTCGACACCGGTACCCACGAGAGCTTACTCGAAGCGTCACACTTCATTCATACCATTGAAAAGCGCCAGGGCTTCAAAATTGCCTGTCTGGAAGAGATCGCCTGGCGCAAGCGCTGGATCGGCAGCGAATCGCTGCTGCAGCGCGCCGCCTATCTCGGCAAAACGCAGTATGGTCACTATCTGAAGATGCTGGTGGAGGAGTGAGATGGAGGTCATCACCACGAAAATTGCTGATGTAAAAATTATCCAGCCTAAAGTGTTTGGCGATGCCCGCGGCTTCTTCCTCGAAACCTTTGAGAAGCGGCGTTATCAGCAACTGCTGGATATCGACCTGGATTTTGTGCAGGACAACTACTCCCGTTCGGCGCGTAACGTGCTGCGCGGGCTGCATTTTCAGAAAACCCAGCCGCAAGGCAAACTGGTGCGCGTGGTACGCGGCGCGGTGTTTGACGTTGCCGTCGATATCCGTGCGGATTCGCCCACCTTTGGCCAATGGACCGGGCTGGAGCTGTCTGAAGAGAACAAAACCCAGCTGTGGATCCCACCGGGTCTGGCACATGGTTTTGTGGTGCTCTCCGAGGTCGCTGACTTCGAATACAAATGTACTGATTACTACAACCCACAGGATGAAGCCTGCCTGATGTGGAATGACGCTGAAATTGCGGTGCAATGGCCGGTAGCGACGCCTCTGCTATCGGTAAAAGATCAACAAGGACTCTCCCTGCAGGAGTTAGTGCAATGCGCGTTTTGTTAACCGGTGCTTATGGCCAGCTTGGCCGTTGTTTACTGGATCGGGTGCCGGCAGAGTGGGTGCTGCTGGCCTGTGGCTCTGCCGAGTTAGATATTACCGACCGCCCGGCGGTGGAACGGGTGGTGAAGAAATTCCGTCCCGATGTGATCATCAATGCCGCCGCGTATACCGCGGTCGATAAGGCAGAAACCGACCGTATCCGCGCCATGAAGGTCAACGCCATCGGCCCGGAAAATCTCGCCATCGCCGCTCACCAGCAGGGCACCCGCTTGATTCATCTCTCCACCGATTATGTGTTTGATGGCAGTAAAAAAACGCCTTATACCGAAAGCGATCTGCCCTGCCCGATTAATTTCTACGGACTGAGCAAATGGGAGGGTGAGAAACGTGTATTCTCCGTGCTGCCGGACGCCGTAGTGATTCGCACCTCATGGGTGTTCAGTGAGTACGGTGCAAACTTTTTCAAAACCATGCTGCGGCTGGCAGAAACCCGCAGCGAAATCAGCGTGGTGAACGATCAGTCCGGCTGCCCGACCTATGCCGGCGATCTGGCACAGGCGATTATCACCCTGGCATCCCGCGCGGAAACCGCCGGCGTTTATCACTACTGTGGCGATGTGGCGGTCAGCTGGTGCGAATTCGCCCAGGCGATTTTTGTGGCCGCGCAGCGGGATGTGCTGGTGAAAGGGATTGGCAGCGCGCAATATCCGATGGCTGCCGCAAGGCCGGTCAACAGCGTAATGAATACCGCGCGGATAGCGGCGCTGGGGGTTGAGGCATCGGACTGGCAAAATCGCGTGCAATCCGCCTGCTTAGCCGGTGATTCAGCCACCGTTCAGCCCGTTCCTGATATCACCGCCCTGCAATAAATATAAAACAAGGCGTCTCAGACGCCTTGTTATTATCCCACCAGAGGTAACGCGCGGCTTGTTAGCTTTTGCTCAGCCAGGCGGTGAATGATTTGCACAATATTGTCAACTTCGGTCAATGCTAAGCCAGGATAGACCGGCAAACATAACACGCGCTGAGACATTTGTTGTGCAATCGGTAAGGCCGCTTCATCAGCACTGGGTAATCCACGATACATCGGGAAACTGGTAATCAGCGGATAGAAATAACGACGGGCAATAATGTTGTGCTCACGCAGATGCGCATAAAGCTCATCACGACTCAGCGGAAAATCTTCCGTTACCATCACCGGCAGATAAGAGTAGTTCCATTCAACATCAGCCGGAATATGCGGCAGCGTAATGCCATCGATTTCCGCGAGCAAATCATAATAGTGCGCCTGAATACGCGCCCGCTCCGCTAATGCCTGGTCGATGTGCTTTAACTGCAGCAGGCCAAAGGCCGATTGCACCTCGTTCATTTTGCCGTTAATGCCGGTCGCCACAATGGTGGTTTCATCTGCAAAGCCAAAATTCTTCAGGTAATCGATGCGCTTTTTGGTTTTAGCATCCGGGCAGATAATTGCGCCACCTTCAATGGTATTGAAAACCTTCGTTGCGTGAAAACTTAAAATCGACAAGTCACCATAATTCAATATGCTGTTGCCGTTTTTACGTACGCCAAAGGCGTGAGCAGCATCGTAAATGACTTTCAGCCCGTACAGGTCAGCGATGCGCTGAATATTCTCCACGTCGCACGGATTGCCATAGCAGTGCACCGGCATAATGGCTGTGGTTTGCGGTGTAATGGCCTGCTCTATTTTGGAGGCATCAATATTACAGCTTATCGGGTCGATATCGACAAACACCGGGGTTAACCCATTCCACAACAGAGAATGCGAGGTGGCGACAAAAGAATAAGGTGTGGTGATGACTTCACCGGTAATACGCAACGCCTGCAGCGCCGTCAGCAATGCCAGCGTGCCATTGGTAAATAAGCAGAGATGCTCAACACCTAAATAGCGTGCCAGTTCCTGTTCAAGTTGCTGATGGAAGGGCCCGCCGTTGGTCAGGACTTTATTCTGCCAGATCTGTTCAAGGTAAGGCATGAACTCTTCCAGCGGTGGCATAAGCGGGCTGGTTACATACACAGGTTTATTATTCATAATCGTTCACCTCAGCAGAGTGCCTTTTCACACCAACTCACCTTTGAAGGTTGATAGCCGGGTCATTCCCTGCAGAACAGGTATTCGCCTCAGCCAGTGATGAGGCGGTGAATGACCGCAGAGTGTGGTGTTATCCAGATAGATTGAAACTGCATTGACCCGCTGCGGTGCAGCAGGTCAAAAATTAACGCTTCAGCGTCCAGGCTTGTGACCAGCTTTGCAGGTTCTCGCCTTCCAGCATCCAGTCCTGGCGAATTTCCTGCTGCAGCCTGGCGCCCATTTGGGCACTCGCTGCGGGGTCCAGCAGATGCATATTGATAGCGTCCACCCAGTCTTTGTGGCGGTTCTTCACGCGCGTGACGGTTAAATCACCGCGATAACACGCCACATCACTGCAAATCACCGGAATGCCGCAGGCACCATATTCCATCAGGCGCAGATTACTTTTACAGGTGTTGAAAAAGTTATCTTCGACAGGCGCTAACGCGAGGTCGAGATTAAGCGAGGCCAGTTTGGCCGGATAACGCTCAATTTCTACGCCGTGGTGATATTCATGAATAAAAGGCCGCAGCTTTGGCGGGCACATGCCAAAAAACACCCATTCAACGTCATTAGCAAAATGGCGCACCACATCGACAATCATTTCCAGATCGCCGGTATGACTGGATCCCCCGGCCCAGCCAACGCGTGGTTTTTTCCCCTGATTGCGCAGCGACTGCAGCTTGCCCCACCAGTCATGCGAAAGACGGTTTTTACGCACCACAATATCGTGGTGCATATCCGCGAACGCTTCGGCTAAAGGTTCAGTGGATACGACAAAGCGATCCATATAACTCAGGCTGCGCCGCATCAGTTTTTTAACATCGTTGCCAAACTGTGAGCGATGATGGTTTTTGAGCGGAATATTGGGCAGGTAGTCGTCGAGCTCATAAATTTTGAACGCCTGCGTATGCTTACTGACTTTCTCCAGCCATTCATGGAACTCCGCGTCAATCCGGCGCTGGAAAATCAGGCTATCAGGCGCGAAGCGATTGAGCTCGGCAACATTTATCAGCGTGGAGGATAGTTTGCCATCCACCAGGCCGGCATCGCGCATCGCCTCATAGGGCTTGATGATGCGATAGTAACCACAACCGGCAAAATCAGCCATGAAAGGCATAACCACCGGCAATGGCCGCCACGAAAGCGGACGCCATGTCAGTTCACTGTCGGAGGACACGCTAAAGTTGATGTTATTGAGCGTCAGGTTGGGGTTATACGCCGGATCCTGGGTCACGATGGCCTGCCATTTCTGCAGCTGACGATCTTCCTCCTGGCTTCGACTCTGCGTGTCGATCGTCAGTTCAGGATTAACCTGCCGCAGCATACGCACGTACGGTGTCCAGACCGTCATCAACCCGGCTTCGCGCACGCGCAGACAGAAGTCGACATCGTCGAAATGCTGCAGCGTCTCATCCAGACCCTCAACGGCGCGAAACACCTCGGTACGCACCATCATCAGATCGCCTGACACCGCGCTGTAGTTCTGGTCGGCTTGCAAACGCGCCATGTGTCCCGCGGTTTCATGGCTCTCACCATAGAACGGCTCACCTACCAGGCCGTTAATCCCCAGCACATAACCGGCGTGGCGTACCTGACCATTTGCGTAGATTTGCCGGGCGCCAACAATAGCGACTTCCGGACGTTGGGCATGGTTAAGCAGGTTTTCCAGCCAGCTGTTATCAAGCATGGCCAAATCGCTACTCAGCAGCAGCAGGTAATCGCCTCTGGCCACAGCGGCGGCGGCATTGACCATTCTGGCGCGATGAAAACCGCCCTCAATCTGCAATGTGCGAATGCGTGCCGGGTCGATCTCAGCGATACCGCGCAGCCATTCGTCCTGGGCGGCACTTCCGCCCTGAGCAGAAACCAGGAGCAATTCATAATTCTGTGAGGCAGTTTTTTCCATCAGCGAGGTGACGCAACTCACCAGATTCGCCAGGTGATTACTCACCAGGACGATGATGGAAACCGGGGCCGACTGCGGGTGACCATAATGCAGCTGATACACATTGTGTGGACTCAGGCTGACATCGGCCTGTGCGTAGCCGCGGTGCTGCAGGTGGTTGCGGATGAGGGCGCGCTCTTCATCCACCGGCTGTCGTAATGAGGCAGTCTGCACTAACGGCTCAGCCAGATGCCCAATCACATTAAAAGGCTGGCTTTCGATGGTGCGCAGAATCACGTCCAGTTCAAAACAGCCCGGCCAGTGCGTGGCAAACCCGCCAGTCTGTTGTAAAAATTCGCGGCGGAACAGCCAGTGGTAGGCCATTCTTGATGGGTTACTGAGCAGCAGGTCAAGGTTAAAGTCAGGGCGGAAGGATGCGCCAACCGGACGGCCATTGACCGGATACACCTCATCGGCATAAATCAACTGGCAATGACCGACCTCCGGCAGCACCGTTCCCAGCGCCTGCAAACCTGAGGTATACAACTGACTGCCGGCCCGTAATACTATCAGCCAGTCGAAATGTCCCTCTTCGGTCAGCGTGTTGAGCGCAGCGACTACCTGATTGTCGCGCACATCAATACGCTGCACAGAGGCCGGAATAAACGATTGATACGGTGCCGCCAGCACCACCGGCAGCAGGCTCAGGCCGGCCACAGCGACATCCAGGCTGGCCTGTGTCAGCAGCCACTCGGTCTCAGTCGCGTCGCGCACATCAATCACCACGGCAATACGTGCGACCGGCTGACTGGCAAGATGCTGTGCAATCAGCTGTTGTTCGATGGGCCGCAGTGTGCGTTGACGGAACCACTCGGCAAAATGGCTCTCTACCCGCGCATTCTGCAGCGCCGTTGTCAGGTCAAACGGCTGGAAGTCCTGCTGGCTGCGCAGCGTGGCGTGACGAATCCAGCCCTGCGGCAGCTGCTCATCATACCAGCCCAGTTTTTTGATCTCTTCCGGAAAGCGCTGGTGAGACTGACTGGCTATATTGCCATCGAGGCGCGCTTCCTGACTGGTTTGCTCACGCGAGATACGAATCTGCGCCAGCACCTGCGGTAAATAGACCAGATGACCATGACGTAACAAGCGCAGGTAAATCACCAGATCGGCAATGAACGGTAGCCCTTCATCGATCAACGCATGCAGCTCGCGCGGTTCGTCCACCAGCTTGCGCAGCGCCGCGCTGCGCACCAAAACGGCACTGGGTTCACCGATAAAGTTGTTCAGGAAATCAGCCTGCCAGCGGGCCATATCCTGACCATGAAAAATCGTGTCTTCTAATACCGGCGATACACTGTAAATCTCGTCTGCCATCGCCTTACCGACGGAATCAATGCGATTACGTCTGGCTGTTGCCATCACCGCTTGCGGTACCTGCGACAGCGCCGCGACTAATTGCGACACGGCCTGCGGCAGAAGTACATCATCATCATAAAGGAATTTTACGTATTCGCCTTTGGCGCGACGTATTGCCTGACTGAGGTTGGCGATTTCGCCCAGCGCGGGACGATGACGCTGGTAGTGGATAGGAAACCGACTGGTTTCCTGACAGGCAGTGACAATATCCTCGATTTTTGCATCAGGACAATCATCGCCAATGATGATTTCACAATGAGGGTAATCCTGTGCTAATGCACTTTTCAGCGCCAGTTCAAACCAGGTGGCTTTATAAGCAGGAATGATTATGCTTACCAGTGCGTTCGCGTTCATTGTCGGTTGTATCCTCAGCCTCGGCGATAACTCACGTCTGTGTGACGTCTCTTTCAGCTCAGAATACGCGGCGCGCCTGGAAACAATCGCGCCATTATCCAGTAAAAAAGCGGTTAATCCCGCCCATAAAAAAGGCCCCCAGTTGGGGGCCTGATCTGCGTAAGAAAGAATTAACGCAGCAGAGACAGCATGGTCTGTGGCACCTGGTTGGCCTGCGCCAGCACCGAAGAACCTGCCTGCTGCAGGATCTGCGCGCGCGACATGTTCGACACTTCTGTCGCGTAGTCAGAATCCTGAATACGGCTGCGCGCAGCTGACAGGTTGTTCACGGTGTTGTTCAGGTTGGTGATGGTTGACTCAAAGCGGTTCTGTGAGGCACCCAGCAGGCTGCGCTGTGAGTCAACAGATTTGATGGCCGCATCGATGTCTGCCAGTGGCGTGGTGCCGGACGCTGCGCCAGACGCGCCGCCGGTGACTGCGCCTTTCAGCACGTCAAAACCAACGGCTTCAGTAGAGCGCGCGGTACCGTTAACGGTATCGCCTGAGGTCATCGCTCGGGTGTTCAGCGCGGTGCCGCTGGTGCCGGCTTTCGCCAGGTTATAACCATCGCTGGAGCTGATGGTGATGGCGATGGTTTCGCCATCTTTTGAACCCACCTGGAAGCTGTAGTCGGTAGAGCCGGAACCGGTGTTCAGCACTTTGATGCCGTTGAAGTCGGTCTGCGACGTTACGCGGTTGATCTCTTCCATACGCTGGTTAACTTCAGCCTGGATGGAGTCGATGTCTGAAGCCGAGTTGGAGCTGTTCTGCGCCTGCACGGTCAGGTCACGCACACGCTGCAGGTTGTTGTTGATCTCGGACAGCGCGCCTTCAGCGGTCTGAGCCAGTGAGATACCGTCGTTGGCGTTACGGGCAGCAACGGTCAGGCCGTTGATGTTAGAGGTGAAGCGGTTAGCAATCGCCTGACCTGCAGCGTCATCTTTTGCGCTGTTAATACGCAGACCAGAAGAGAGACGCTCAATAGCGGTACCCAGAGAAGCCTGAGATTTTGACAGGTTGTTCTGAGTCGTCAGCGACAATGTGTTGGTATTAATCACTGCCATAGCAAGTTTCCTTTATTAAGAGAGATAATTCAGCCCTTCAGGCCTGCGGTTCAACACCGTATTAAAGTTATCGACAGGCTGCGCAAAAACTTCACTCTTTTTAATAGTGATTTTGTCGTCTTTGCAGACAAAAAATAGATGTTAATAATCAGAAAATTAGCAACGCGGCTGTGGCTACCCTCTTCCGGAAATAAAAAAAAACGGAGCCAGCTGGCTCCGTTGAAGTCTGCGCGTTTGCGATTAACGCAGCAGAGACAGCATGGTCTGTGGCACCTGGTTGGCCTGCGCCAGCACAGAAGAACCTGCCTGCTGCAGGATCTGCGCGCGCGACATGTTCGATACTTCTGTCGCGTAGTCAGAGTCCTGAATACGGCTGCGCGCCGATGACAGGTTGTTAACGGTGTTGTTCAGGTTGGTGATGGTGGACTCAAAGCGGTTCTGAGACGCACCCAGCAGGCTGCGCTGTGAATCGACGGCTTTGATAGCGGAGTCGATGTCTGCCAGAGGCGTACTACCGGTAGCTGCACCAGACGCGCCGCCGGTGACTGCGCCTTTCAGCACGTCAAAACCAACGGCTTCAGTAGAGCGCGCGGTACCGTTAACGGTATCGCCTGAGGTCATCGCACGGGTGTTCAGATCGGTACCGCTGGTGCCCGCTTTCGCCAGGTTGAATTTGTCGCTTGAGCTCAGGGTGATGGCGATGGTTTCGCCATCTTTCGCACCGATCTGGAAGCTGTAGTCGGTAGAGCCGGAACCGGTGTTCAGCACTTTGATGCCGTTGAAGTCGGTCTGCGACGTTACGCGGTTGATCTCTTCCATACGCTGGTTAACTTCAGCCTGGATGGAGTCGATGTCTGAAGCCGAGTTGGAGCTGTTCTGCGCCTGTACGGTCAGGTCACGTACACGCTGCAGGTTGTTGTTGATCTCGGACAGCGCGCCTTCAGCGGTCTGAGCCAGTGAGATACCGTCGTTGGCGTTACGGGCAGCAACGGTCAGGCCGTTGATGTTGGAGGTGAAGCGGTTAGCAATCGCCTGACCTGCAGCATCATCTTTGGCGCTGTTAATACGCAGACCAGAAGAGAGACGCTCAATAGCGGTACCCAGAGAAGCCTGTGACTTGGACAGGTTGTTCTGCGTGGTCAGCGACAAGGTGTTAGTGTTAATGACTGCCATGATGTTTATTCCTTAACTGATGATGAATTCAGGTCGAAAACCCGTGGCGTTCTCGCCGTCGCCAAAATTTATCGGCAGCCGCTGCGTAAGCTTTAATGATGATTTCATTAAAATTAAGCGGTAAGTAACGATCGAAGAAAATCTCAGCAGCAGAAATAAAAAAGGGCCCCATGCGGGGCCCGGTCTGTGCGCGAGAGAATTAACGCAGCAGAGACAGCATGGTCTGTGGCACCTGGTTGGCCTGTGCCAGCACCGAAGAACCTGCCTGCTGCAGGATCTGCGCGCGCGACATGTTCGACACTTCTGTCGCGTAGTCAGAATCCTGAATACGGCTGCGCGCAGCTGACAGGTTGTTCACGGTGTTGTTCAGGTTGGTGATGGTTGACTCAAAGCGGTTCTGTGAGGCACCCAGCAGGCTGCGCTGTGAGTCAACAGATTTGATGGCCGCATCGATGTCTGCCAGTGGCGTGGTGCCGGACGCTGCGCCAGACGCGCCGCCGGTGACTGCGCCTTTCAGCACGTCAAAACCAACGGCTTCAGTAGAGCGCGCGGTACCGTTAACGGTATCGCCTGAGGTCATCGCTCGGGTGTTCAGCGCGGTGCCGCTGGTGCCGGCTTTCGCCAGGTTATAACCATCGCTGGAGCTGATGGTGATGGCGATGGTTTCGCCATCTTTTGAACCCACCTGGAAGCTGTAGTCGGTAGAGCCGGAACCGGTGTTCAGCACTTTGATGCCGTTGAAGTCGGTCTGCGACGTTACGCGGTTGATCTCTTCCATACGCTGGTTAACTTCAGCCTGGATGGAGTCGATGTCTGAAGCCGAGTTGGAGCTGTTCTGCGCCTGCACGGTCAGGTCACGCACACGCTGCAGGTTGTTGTTGATCTCGGACAGCGCGCCTTCAGCGGTCTGTGCCAGAGAGATACCGTCGTTGGCGTTACGGGCAGCAACGGTCAGGCCGTTGATGTTGGAGGTAAAGCGGTTAGCAATCGCCTGACCTGCAGCATCATCTTTGGCGCTGTTAATACGCAGACCAGAAGAGAGACGCTCAATAGCGGTACCCAGAGAAGCCTGTGACTTGGACAGGTTGTTTTGCGTGGTCAGCGACAATGTGTTGGTATTGATAACGGCCATGATAAATTCCTTGAGTCAATGAGTTGAGATTCTATCGGGCTTTTGGCCCGGGGCCATTCAGCTTGCTTTGGTTATCGTCGGTGCCTGAGAAAACCTTAGCTATTTTTTTAAACCCCGAAAACAGGCCCCTATCCCTTCTTTATTTGCCTCATTGTTTTTTTATATTTTGTCTAATATTTTTCCGCTCACTGCCGATACCCTCCTCAGTGATTATCCACCTATAAAGGATTACAACATGGCAAGTGTAAGTAACCTCAATGCTGGTAATAGCCTGGGTTTGAGCGATCTGTATGACCAGCTTGAAACGGCAGAAAAAGCCAACCTGACGCCAATTACAAATCAGCAAACCTCTTATAAAGCCAAGCTGACAGCATGGGGCGTCGTGCAAACGGCACTGGCGAAAGTCCAGACAGCTGCCGCAGCGCTCAAAGACACATCTGCAATTGCCTCAACAAAAGTCAGCAGCACCAACACCGCGTTCACCGCCACGCTGGCCAATGATGCGGCGGCCGGTAACTTTTCGGTAGAAGTCACCCAACTGGCTAAAGCGCAGTCGCTGCTGTCGAAAAGCGCGACCAGTAAAGATGGCGATTTAGGCGATTCCAGCCTCGCCTCGCGCACCATCACCATTACGCAACCGGGTCAGAAAGACCCAATGACCATCACGCTGAGCAAAGATCAAACCAGCCTGACGGACATTAAAGATGCGATTAACAAACAGCAGGGCAGCGTTACCGCCAGTATTATCAAGTCCGATGACAATACCTATTATCTGGCCCTGACCTCGCGTGATACCGGCACCACCAACGAGATGACGGTTTCTACCGATGACAGCGCCCTGGCGCAGTACATTGGTTTTACCAAAGGTGGCAGCAGCAATGGTATGACGGAGCAGGTGGAAGCAGCCGATGCCAAACTGAGCATCAATGGCGTCGCCATCACCCGCAGCAGCAACACCATTACTGATGCGCCGGAAGGCGTCACGCTGAACCTGACTAAAACCAACACTGGCAGCCCGGAAACCTTATCCGTCACCAAGGATAATGCGCCGATGATCGCCGCGGTGCAGGCTTACGTTGACGCGTACAACTCGCTGCAGACCACCATCAGTAACCAGACCAAATACACCGCCGTGGATCAGGGCAGTACCTCGCAGGACTCCAGCAATGGCGATCTGTTAGGTGATGGCACGCTGCGTAACATTCAGACCAGCCTGCGCTCCAAGCTGTCCACCAGTGCCCAAAGCGGCGGCAGTATTTCCCTGCTGTCACAGATCGGCATTACCCAGGATGTGAATGGCAAGCTGACCGTCGACAGCACCAAACTTAACAAAGCGCTGGATGAAAAATCGGCGGATGTGGTCAGTTTCCTGTCCGGTGACGGCAAAACCACCGGCTTTGCGACGCAAACCAGTAACTATCTGGATCAGATTTTAGGCAGCAATGGCTCTGTACAGAACGCCACTGACGGCATCAATAAAACGCTGAAGAAACTGTCTGACGATTACGATCGGGTAAACGCACAGATTACCGCCACTATGGCGCGCTACAAGACCCAGTTCACGAACCTGAATACGCTGGTCTCATCCATGACCCAGACCCAGAACTATCTGACGCAGCAGTTCGCGAACATGAGCAGTTAACAGGAGTTAAATATGTACGCTAAATCGGGAACGCAGGCCTACGCACAGGTCGGTCTGGAAAGTGCCGTGTTAAGCGCCAGCCCACATCAGCTGGTGGTTTTACTGTTTGATGGCGCACTCAGCGCCATGAAGAAAGCCACCATTCTGATGGATCAGGGCGACATTCCCGGTAAAGGCCAGGCGCTGTCGAAAGCCATTAATATCATTACTAATGGCTTACGCGCCGGGCTGAATCATGAAGCCGGTGGAGAGATTTCTGCCAATCTGGATAATCTTTACGAGTACATGACCCGCCGTCTGCTGGAAGCCAACCTGCACAACGATCCGGCAGCGATTGCGGAAGTCGAGCGCTTGCTGAGCAACATTGCCGACGCGTGGAAACAAATTGGTCCACACGCCGTTCAGGAAGCGTAACCATGACTTCAGATAGCGACCTGCTGCAGGGGTATCAGCGTTTGCTCAGCCTGAGTAATCAGATGTTGAAACAGGCGCGCCAGGGGCACTGGGATGATTTAGTGGCCAGTGAGGCAGCTTACGTGAGCAGCGTTACGCACGTAGCGCGCGACCGTGATACCTCCGCCCTGCCTGCTGCGCTGCGTGTCCAGTTACGGCCCATGCTGAAGCAGGTGATGGACAATGAGCTTGAGATTAAGCAGTTGATGGCGACCCGCATGGAAGAGCTGCGTTCGCTGGTCCAGCAAACCACGCAGCAACAGAAAGTCACCAACGCTTATGGTCGTTTTTCCAGTCAGGTGCTTTATCCCAGCGATTTATAATCCTATCTGTCAGGGAGACGCTGTTCTCCCTGGATTCTTACCGCCCCCGCCATGCTAAGCGTTTAATTACCCCCTTAAACTGAGCCTTATTACCGCCTTGAATGATGGCAACTGTGGCACATTTAACGCAGACCTTTTCAGCCTTGCCGGCTGTATTCTCTCTTTATAAGGCAACGACATGCTCGATATCGCGGATTTAAAAGTTTTTTTTCAGGAGCCTGAAATACAGCAGCTCATCGATGACACCTGGGATAAGGTCGGTGATGCTCTGGCACAGGCGCAGGCAGAATTACCGGCAGAACTGGCCATGGCGCGCCGTGAGCTCTCTTTCCATAGCCATGTAAAATGCCTGGGTTATCTTTGCTGGTTACTCGAGCATAATAATGTAGCGGGTGACATCATTGAAATCGGCGTGTGGAAAGGGAAATCGACGGCTTTCATGAATGAGATTTGCCAGCATAAACGTCGCATTATCAGCATCGATCCCATGGAGCTGGCAAATCAGGAAAGTGAGCTGCGCTTTTATCACGAAAAGCTGTTTCCCCAGGTTAATCTCATCCGTGGCTACTCTGAATTAAGTATTGAGCGGGTGCAGGCCCTTAATCCGCGTACCGTATTACTGCATATTGACGGCGGACACGAAGGCCGCCATGTATTGCTCGATTTCCTGTTATATTCGCCCACCCTGGTGCAAGGCGGCTTTATCGTCTTTGACGATTATCGCGATCACCAGTATTCACCGCAGGTCGGTCCTGCTGTGGATTTATTACGGGCGGGTGGCTATTTTAATGGGTTCGATGTGATTGGCAGTTTGCCCGGCTTTGAAAACAGCTATTTATTGCAGAAGCGATAACCGTTCCAGCCTGATGAAATGTCCTCTCCCGCAGTCGGGAGAGGAAGAAAAGCATTTCAGCTCTGTCCCTTATTTCTCTGCCGAGACCGGCCTGAGAATCTGCGGCTCAATATCCTGAATCACCGCATCGCCAGGGCGCTTTGCCACTTCGTCCAGCGCCTGCTGGCACTCGACGGTTGGGCGTTCCACTTTACGCAGCGTCAGGCCATCGTAGTGCAGCTCACCGTTTTCCAGCGTGAGCGGCATCACGCGCGCCTGACGGTTAACGTTAACCCAGTCATCATCCAGGCGCGTCAGCTTGCCTGGTTTGGCAATCACCCGCTGCCACTGGCGGCAGTCAAGGGTAGTGCCATCAGCGCTGACGATCAGGCTGGCCATAGCCTCGCTGCTGATCAGCTTGCTCTGCGGCCCCATCGTCTGCCAGTTACCCTGCAGTTCCAGCGGTGCCGGGGTTTTTACCGCTTCGTCATAACTGTTGATTTGCGCACAGCCGCTCAGCGCCAGCGCGGCCAGTACCATCCACTTTTTCATCTTCGGTCCCTACACTCGCATCAATGGCGGCTACGTTATAATGTTTTCCCGGCGTGACGCAAGGTATCTGCGGTGGAATCCCCCTTCTCTTTCTCCGGCGCCCTCAAGCTGTTCAACTCTTCGCCGATAACCTGATGTGAAGTCTAAAGCACCTGCACCCATAACAATATTGACGACTTACTCACCCTGGTTTCGGAGAACGCTGTTATGCGATTGACCCTTCGCGCACGTCTGGCTGCGATTGTCAGCCTGCTGTGCCTGTTACTGATTATTGCTGCCGTCTGGGGAATTATCGGCCTGCGCGCTGCCGATCAGCGCGCGCAAAATGCCTATCAGAACGAGCTGCTTCCGCTGCAATACTCCTCACGCCTGTACCGCATGGTGCAGGAGCAATCCGCTACCCTGTTCGATGCGCTGCGCTACTGGACCGACAGCAGTGAAGTGGAAAAACGCCTGGCGCGCATTGCGCAGTACGGTCAGCAAATCAACGCCGATCGCCATACCTGGCAGCAGCTGGCGTTTGATGCGCAGACCAAACCGCTGAGCCAGCGCTTCCTGACCCATCTCGACGGCTGGCAGGGTGCGCTGCATGAAGCCGGTGAGCTGCTGAAAGGCGGTAACCCGTCCGCCGCACTGGTGGTCATCGAAACCCGCCTGCGCAGCGGCAGCCAGTTGCTGCAGCAGGACATTGACCAGCTGGATGCGCTGATGCGGCAGCATGCGCAGACGGCCTGGCAGCAGGGCAACCGCGACTACCTGCTGGCACGCAATAGCCTGATCGCCATCCTGCTGTTGGGTCTGAGTCTGGCGCTGGTCTCCGGCTGGCTGCTGATCCGCTCGATTAACCGTTCCATCGCCCAGGCGCGCGAACTGGCGGATGCCATTGCCGGCGGCGAGCTCAATCACCGTATCGGTACGGTAACGCGCGATGAGATGGGTGAACTGATGCAGGCGCTGCTGCGCATGGATGTGCGGCTGGCGGAGATCGTGCGCGAGGTGGGCGAAAGTGCCCATGCACTGAGCGATGCGGCACGCCAGATGGCGGATGGCAACGACGACCTGTCGGAGCGCACCCACGCGCAGGCCAGTTCGCTGGAGCAGACTGCGGCCAGTATGGAGCAGATGACCGCCACGGTGAAACACAACGCGGACAACGCCGCGCAGGCCAATGAGCTGGCAAGCGATGTGCGCCATCAGGCCGAGCGCGGCAGCGGTGTACTGCGCGACGCGGTGAGTGCGATGGAGGAGATTGAATCCTCCAGCAAGCGCATCGCGGATATCAACCGCGTGATTGATGAAATCGCCTTCCAGACCAACCTGCTGGCACTGAATGCGGCGGTAGAAGCGGCGCGCGCCGGGGAACAGGGACGCGGCTTCGCGGTAGTGGCGTCAGAGGTGCGACAGCTGGCGCAGCGTTCGGCCGGTGCCGCACAGGAGATCAAGGCGCTGATCGATGCCAGCGTGGGTAAAGTCGAAGCCGGCAGCGCGCTGGTGCAGCGCTCTGGCGAGATGCTCAACGACATCAACCACGGCGTGGCGCGCATGGTGGATATCGTTGGTGAGATCGCTGTGGCCAGCCGCCAGCAATCCAGCGGCATTGAGCAGGTGAACACCGCAGTAATCCAGATGGACGGTGCCACCCAGCAGAATGCATCGCTGGTGCAGCAGGCCAGCGCGGCCAGCCAGACGGTGAGCCAGCATGCCGGTTTGCTGGTGGAAAAAATGGCGTTCTTCCGCCTGCAGCAGCCATAAGGAGCCGCCATGAAGCGTACCATAATTGCGCTGCTGGCCGCGCTGCCGCTGCTCAGCCAGGCCGCCACCACGCTCAATATCGCCACCATTGCCAATGGTGACATGACTATCATGCAGCAGCTGTCGAGCCGTTACGAACAGCAGCATCCGGACGTGAAACTGCAGTGGCACGTGATGGATGATGGCGCCCTGCGCCAGGCGGTGCTGGCAGCCATGAACAGCGGTGACGCAAAATTTGATGTGATTACCGTGGGTACCTATGAAGCGCCGCTGTGGGGTAAAAAAGGCTGGCTGGCGCCGCTTAATAACCTGCCGCCAGAGTATGACAGCGACGATCTGCTGACGCCGGTGCGCAAAGCACTGTCCTGGCAGCAAACGCTGTACGCGCTACCGTTTTACGGGGAAAGCAGCATGACCTATTACCGCAAAGATCTGTTTGCGGCGAAAGGGCTGACCATGCCGGACGATCCCGACTGGACCGACATCAAAAATTTCGCGGCGAAACTCACCGATCCTCAGCACGGTATCTATGGCCTGTGCCTGCGCGGCCAGCCCGGCTGGGGCGATAACGTGGCCCTGCTCACCACCATGGCCAACGCCTATGGTGCGCAGTGGTTTGACGATCGCTGGCAGCCGACGCTGAATTCGCCAGAGTGGCGCGAGGTATTGACCGATTATCTGGCGATGGTGAAACAGGACGGTCCGCCGGATACGGCCAGCAATAGCTTTGGCCAGATCCTGCGTCTTACCGCACAGGGAAAATGCGCGATGTGGATCGACAGTACCGTCGCCGCCGGGCTGCTGATTAACCCGCAGATTTCGCTGGTAGCGGACAAGCTGGCGTTTGCGCCGGCGCCGGGCGGCATTACGCGCAACGGCTCGCACTGGCTGTGGTCGTGGGCGCTTGCGGTACCGGCTAACTCACCGCAGCGCGCTGCCGCCGTGGACTTCATCAGCTGGGCGACCTCGCGGCAGTATATTCAGCAGGTTGCGGATACCGTCGGCTGGGGAGCGGTGCCACCCGGCAGCCGCAACTCCACCTACCAGCAGCCAAACTACCAGCGCCTGGCGCCTTACGCCGCTCAGGTGCGCAGCGCGATTGAATCCGCCACCGTCGATCAACCGACATTGAACACCGTACCTTACACCGGTGTGCAGTACGTCAGTATTGCTGGCTTTGATCAGATGGGTAACGCCGTCGGGCAGAATCTGGCGGCGCTGCTGCAGGGCAAGCTGACGGTGGACCAAACGCTGGAAAAAAATCAGCAGGACGTGACGCGCCTGCAAGCCGCACAGCAGTAAACATTCGGGGTTCCTGACAAGTCGCCGTGTGCGGGTTACACTAACGCGCAATTTGACCGGCAGGAACCCCCGAATGAAAACCCCTGAAGAGTATTACGCCCTGGCCCGCAGCCTGTTTTTCACCGCCCACCCTGATTTTCAGTCCGCGCTGGATGAACTGAGTGAGAGTGATGCGCGCGCCGCCAATATGTCCCTGCGTGAACTGCGCGCGTGGCACGCCGAGCGCATCTATGCCGCGTTTCTGCGTCAGAAGAAGCTCGACGGCATTCTGTTCTCCATCCAGCTGGCGGAACCGGATAAAGCAGTTGCTGCACAAGCGATTGAAACCTATCTGAAATCTCACGCGGAAGCGTTAGGTATGACGTGGGAAGAGTTCTGTATTAAGAACGAGTTATAAGCGATGCACTGATAAAAAGGCGATCGGAGAGAAATTTCCGGGGAAAAAGTTGTACAAGATGGGAAAAGTTGTATAACTTAATACTCACGACGACTGTCGTCGATTGTCCTTGAACGAAAGGTGCTATTGCACCGCCTCTGGAGGTGTTGCTGGATTTCCACCTCCAGAGGTTCGATTTTTTGCGTAGGCCCTCTGCTTTTGCCCGCTTTGTTCCCCTGTCGTTGCATCTTTACGCCGCGCTGTTTCACCCGTATGAAAATAATTGCCGCCATGCCGCTTGTCACTGGTTTTATTTACAGTAATATGACGCTCCCACTTTGATTACTGGAATGCCCTGATGTTTGTGGAGCTGATTTACGACAAGCGCAACGTAGCCGGTTTACCGGGCGCGCGCGAAATGATTTTGCAGGAGCTGGAGAAACGCGTGCAGCGCGTCTTTCCGGATCTGGAGGTGCGGGTTAAGCCGATGGAGCGTAATGCCATCGAAACCGATATGAGTAAAAACGACAAGGCGACGATTGCGCGTATTGTTGAAGAGATGTTCGATGAAGCCGAGATGTGGCTGGTGGCCGATTAGGCCACCAGCTGCCGCGTTTAGCTTTCCTGCTCGCTGTGATTGATGGCGATTTCCAGATCCTGAATCGCCTGATCGATATCATCCAGCAGCTGTCCCTGCTTGTTGATCAGCGCATCGAAACGCGTGGCGTACTCTTTATCCTTATACTCCCCGGCATCAAAGGCCAGCCAGTGGCTGGAAAGCGTCTCAGTGTTGGTCTGCGCATAGTGACGCATCTCTTTTAGCTGTGAGGTGACATCACGCAGGTAGTCAGTTTTGGTTTTGATTGCCTCTGTATCACTCATGCTATTTTCCTTTTTGCTGATAAAGCCAGTTAAAATAACGCCTGAGCAATTAAAGTTAGCAGATAATAGCGAAGCCGCCTGCAGAATTATCTTAACTTAGTCTCCATTCGTGGCTGATTGCGATGAATTGACGTCAGATTTAGCGCTTTTCTTTCGCTACAGACTGTTGCCTTCGCACCTATAATGGCACCCCAGCCCCGATCATCCGGAGAATGCACTGTGTCGACTGAACCTTTCAATCCTGGTTATTACACCGAACATGAGCTGAACAGTTTCGGCTTTAAACACGTCGGCAGGCAGGTCATGGTGGCAAAAAACTGCACCATTATTGGCCTGCACAATATCACCCTTGGCGATCACGTGCGCATCGACGGATTCTCGACCCTCGTGGCTGCCGGCGACGGGTATCTGACGCTTGGCTCCTACATTCATATTGGCGGTTACTGCGCCGTACTGGCGGGTGCCGGTGTGGAAATGGCGGATTTCTCGGGGCTTTCGCAGGGCGTAAAAATCTACTCGAAAAGTGATGACTACAGTGGGGAATTCATGACCAATCCCACCGTGCCTGCCCACCTGACCGGCGTCACCTCGGGGAAAGTGGTGCTGGGCCGACATGTTATCGTCGGTTCGCAATCCATTATTATGCCAGGCCTTAGGCTGGCAGAGGGAACGGCGGTAGGCGCCAATTCACTGATAACGCGCGATACCGAAGCGTGGTCGATCTACTTCGGCTCGCCCGCTAAAAAGATTAATAGCCGGCAGCGAAATCCGCTGGAACTGGAAAGGCAGATCACGCGACCGAACGGGTGATCAGGGCATCCCTGCCCGTCTGAATTACAGATACTTCTTCGCCAGCGCAATCAGTTCATCCTTTGCGGCGCTGCCCAGCTTCAGCACGCCCTGTTCAACAAAGCTGAAAGCCTGGACAAAGTCCTTCACCCCGGCGCTGATATCCTGCGCCACCGCATCACTGGCGGCAGTAGCAGTAACTGGCGCGTCGGGGACAGCAACCGGTGCGGCGGCCTGCGCGTTGCGCACGCCAGGCGTGGCGGCCGCTGAGGCGCCTGCGCTGGCCGAGCCGTTCGCCAGCGTATCCTGCGTTGCCAGCTGCTGATCGAGATCGACCGGAGCATCCGCATGAAACGGTTGCTCAGCGCTGGCTGGCGCTGCCGGTTGCGCGGCTGGCGTTGCGGCTGCCGGCGGCGTTGCTGGCTGGGCAACGCTGTCAGCTGCGCTGTCAGCGGCAGCTGGCGCGCTGGCCGTTTCGTTGGCAAAACTCTCCAGCGGTGACAATTCCTGTTGCGCCGCAGCGCTGGTTGGGTTGATGACAGTTTGATCGCTCATAATTTTCTCCTTATTGCTAAATAAAGACCGCAGTTGATGCAAACGGACTGCGATCCGCTCGGTAATACGCATCAGGTCCTCCTTAGCGCCGCTGCTGTGGCGCGGTTTGCTGCCCGGCCGGCGGCGTGGAGGGCGTTGTGGTGTGGCTGGCGCTGCGCGGCGGCTGAGCATCCAGCTTTTTCTGCAGCTCAACCAGCTGGCTGGTCAGTTCGGCGACCTTTGCTTCGCGTCGATCGGAGATCGCCCGGTACTGCTGGCGAATCTCCTCCACGCGCCGGTTGGCGTCGTTATTGACGTAAAGAAACAGAATGGTCATCGCCACACACAGCAGCGATAACAGCATCAGCAGGCCACCCAGCATCAGATGACGGCGGTGGCTTCGCACCAGCAGTTCACTGTTTATCTGCACCATCGCGGTTCTCCTCCAGAGTGGTGATCAATTGATTAATCTGGCTGCGAAACTTATCGCTGTGCTCGGCTTCGGTGGTCGCCAGCAGGATACCGAGTGCGTTCTTAATCAAACGCAGATCGGTCTCCAGCGATGAGATACGCCGCAGGTTTTTGTCGTGACGGATACGCAGTTCATCGTTTTCCTGGCGCATCAGCGCATGGCTCTCCTTGAGAAGCAGCACCTGCTCTTTGTAGCTGGTGATGATCTCGCCGCCCGCGCGATTGCTGGTAACGATTGACGCGATCCCCGCCATCAGGGGTTTCCAGAACACCGCTGCCGCGCCACCGCCAAGCAGCAGTGCGCCTACGCTGGTGACCAAACTACTCTCCATGCCCTACCTCTCTCACCTGGCGAGGGTTAGCCGGACACCCCGCTGACCTCCCTCGCCAGTATCACGGCCAGCGGCATATTTAAGTTTACTTTAAATAATGATTTTAAGTATACTTAAGACAAGCCTGGAGGAGTTGTCAAGATGATGAAAAAAGAATCTGGTGGTGAGCGCATTCGCCAGCGCCGTAAGGCACTGAAATTAACGCAGCAGGCGCTGGCCAATGGCATTGGCGTGTCGCACGTTGCGGTTTCGCAGTGGGAGAAAGAAGAGACGGTGCCGCGCGGTGAGCATCTGCTGCGGCTGGCGGAGTTGTTGCAGTGTAGCGCGGCGTGGATTATTGATGGCGACGGCCAGCCGTTTGCCAATACGCACGCTTCCCCCGCTCTCACTGCCGTGCCGCTGGTCACGCTGGTGCAGGCCGCGGACTGGCTGAATGAGCAGCGACTGCAGTGGCAGCAGGAGGCTGTCCGCTTTCTTTACAGTGACGAAGCGCTGAGCGACAGTGCGCTGGCGGTTACGCTGGAAGATGACGCCATGAACCCGGCGTATCGCGCCGGCGACCGGTTGATTTTTGATCCGCAACGCGTGCCCCAGCCGGGCGATGTGGTGCTGGCGCGGGTTGACGACGTCGCGATGGTGCGACTTATTCGGATGCACGACGAGCAAATTTTCTCGTTACGGCCGCTGAACGAAGATTTTCCCGTGCAGCAGAGTCAGAAAAGTTCGCTGGAACTGATTGGCACGCTGGTGGAAATGCGGCGGCGCGGCAGCCGCTGAAGCAGCAAAAAACCCGCCACGCGGCGGGTCAAATCCAACAAAAGACTACGGCAAAAATCACAACGTGTCGGTGAGATGATCGACGATCACCCTTCCCTCGGGATCGGTTTGCGTTATACGGTAACTAACGCGATAAGAGCGACGGTTACTCAGTTTATCGAACAGCGCCACGCTGCCCTTTTGCTCACCGTTGGCACCGACAATGTGCCATTCGGTGACATCTTCCTGTCCACGGTTATGCAGGCGTAACAAGCTCTGCTCAACTAAACGATCGCTTTCATCAATCTTCAAATAATCACGCAACATCTTTATCACCTCCGGTTAACCCGGCTAACGATACGCTTTTCATTTATCCTTTCAATCGAATTTATTTATCGTTAACCTCGCTGAACAGCGGTTGAGTAAAAATTCCACCTGAAGTGCCCTGCCAGCCGCTTCGGTTAAGTGGAATTTAATAAAATAGTTAACGATTACGCGTCTCAGCGCTGGACAGATCCTGCCGTCTGGCTGTTAATGTAAGGCAAAATAACGATAGCGCCGGACAATCTCATGCTGACTACCATCCTTTACCGCAGCCACCTCTATGATCACGTTCCCATCAAAACGCTGGAGGATATGGTTGGCAAAGCCAATAAGAAAAACGAAGTTTCAGATGTCACCGGCATTCTGTTGTTTGATGGGCGACATTTCTTCCAGCTGCTTGAAGGACCCGATCAGGCCGTTCAGGGCATTTACGACCGTATCTGCCGCGACGCCCGCCATCACAATCTGGTGGAACTGATGCATGACTTCGCGCCAGCCCGGCGCTTTGGTAACGTCGGTATGGAGCTGTTTGACCTGCGCGAGCATGACAAATCCAGCGTGCTACAGGCGGTACTGGATAAAGGCACTTCGCGTTACCAGCTCACCTATGACGACCGTGCACTGCAGTTCCTGCGTACCTTCGTTGAGGCGCGGGAAAAAGAGAACTATTTCGAGATCCCGCCGGCGAATACCTGGGAATTTATCACTGATGCGGAAAGCCAGCGTCAGCTGGAGAGTCTGCACCATTATGTGCAGGATTGCCGGTTTGCGTTTCAGCCGATTGTTGATCCCTTCTCACGGCGTATTACGGCCTATGAAGCACTGATTCGCACACCGGACGGCGGTTCACCGCAGGAGTACTTCTCTGCGTTTGGCGGTGATGCGATTTACCATGCTGATATTCAGTCCAAAAGTCTGGCCTTCAACCTGGCGAAAAATCTCGGCCTCGGCGAGCAGACGCTGACCATCAATCTGCTGCCGATGTCGCTGGTCACCGTCCCGAATGCGGTGGATTTCCTGCTGCAGGAAATCGCGGCCAACGGTCTGGTACCGGAGCAGATCGTGGTGGAAGTGACGGAGAATGAAATCATCTCGCGTGCTGAAGAATTTACGGCAGAAGTAAGAAAACTTAAGGCGGCCGGTATCAGCCTGGCGCTGGATGACTTTGGTGCCGGGTTTGCGGGGTTGTCGCTGCTGTCTAAATTCCAGCCGGATAAGATCAAAATCGATCGGGAAATCATCAGTGACGTGCACAAAAGCGGCCCAAAACAGGCGATTGTACATGCCATTATTAAGTGCTGCGCTTCGCTGGAGATCGCGGTGATTGCTGAAGGCGTGGAGAAAGCCGAGGAGTGGATGTGGCTGGAAGCGGTCGGTGTCAGTCAATTCCAGGGCTATCTGTTTGCCCGCCCACAGTTTAATGGTTTCCCGGCAGTAGCCTGGCCGGAGATTAAGTAACCGGCAAAGCTGACCGCCGTAACGGCGGTCACAGGCTTAACACTCAGTCTCACGCGCCGGTTCTTCCAGCCGTTCACTGAGCACTACGTACTTCATCATCTCAAAGGTACGCTGCGTCATTGGCACCGCGCTGCACGGGCGAAACCAGCCAAACTGCTTCTGGTACAGCCACACTTCCGGATGACGCTCGCCATCTTTAATCCAGTAATAACCATCATTCATAGGTTTGCCCAGCGGCCTGCGCCGCGAATCAGACATTCATGCGTGCCCGATAAAGTGATACGCCCTCTGGCGTAATGAGTAACCCTGCTTGCATGAAAGCTTACTCCAGCTAAATACTGTAGCAGAGAATAGAGGCAATTGTGCATTTCACGCTGGGCTTATTCAGGCAGGAAACGAGACGCGAAGAGAATAAATGCCCCTAAGCTAAGGGGCGAAACAAACAGGCAACTAAACGTCCGTGTTTCGGCAATGGAGTGGAGTACGACAGACACAGGTTTCAGGAAGCGATATCGTCAGGCGTGCGCTGAACAATAAGTTCCAGTGCCTGGCGATAAATATCCAGCTGAACCACGTCATGTTCAGACTCTAATCGCTCCAGCAGCGCCAGAATAATATCTTTATTGCTCACGCGCAGTTTCACCGCCGCCAGCTGTTTGTAAATCAGCGCGATGATCTCTTTTTCACTGGCATATTCTGAGCCGGCGTGCTGAAAATATTCTGACAATTGAGACTCTGTTGACGCCAATGCATTCTGTTCCATAACAAGCCTCATCGGGTGAGCTGCAGTGCAAACTGCAGTGATTAATCGGTTACTCAGGTTAAATTTTTGAATCAGCACAGGTAAAAAAGCAGCCTCTGAAAGTGGAAATCCACAACACCTTCAGAGGCGATGCAAAGCATCATTCGTTACGTGTGACTGACTGCCACAAGCAAGAAGTTATACAAAGACGGAAAACTTGTACAACAATTTAGTTAGCATTTCGTGTGGTCAGAGGAGATTTGCACAATAATTTCGCCATTCTCTTCAACAATAAATCACCATTTTCGCAGGAAAAATCATGCAGTTAACCTGAATAAAATATCAGGCGCTGTGCTAAGCCTCTCTTTCTGCTCAACAAAATTATTTTTACTCCTTGCTGACGTGTGCACTTCTATACAGCCCCCATAAACTTGTACAACTTTGCAAAACTGTACAATTTAGCCGTTCTGCGTGTAGAGTGTGAAAACGATTACGGCCGCCAGAAACGGCCAGCGATCAGCTAAAATTCATCACAACAAAACCCCTGCTGGAGAGAAAGATGAAACAACACGAGACCAACAAGGAGCGTAAAAACGAGGGCGAGGTACACAAGGGTTTACCGGAAGCCGCGCCGCATGCAGGTAATGCTTATGAGGAAGATGATCATCCAGCCCATGATGATGCTCGTGAGCACGGCGAAATCCCGCGTACACGCGATGACAGTCAGGATGACAAAAAAGATCCTTATCAGGATCAGTAAAATACCTTCGATGATATCTGGACCGACCCACCGGATGTTATTTTCGTGGCCGCTGACTGCTGGCGTTAATAAGCGAAGCGGCAACCGAGATTGATCATTGAGTTTAATTAAGACATTATTTTGCGGAAATTAGAGAAGGCGTGCCTTCATTCATTTCTGGAGAGCACTGATGGATACGGGTTTTTACTGGGTAGGCAGCAGCACAACTGAGCCTGAGGTATGGTACTGGGATGCTGGACGCGGTTTTTATCGCCCGATGGAGCCGATACCGCTTTCTCTGCCTCGTTTTAAATCTGCCGGTTTTAAACTTCTCAGTGGCAAACTGATGCCACCGGAAGAGGTGCAATCTGCTTAGGTTTTCGTCTGCAGGTGAGAATATTGTCAGTTACGCTGTTAAGCGCAGCGTAGCTGAACTATATTCCTGTGAGGAGGACATGATAATGCAGGAAGGATTTTATTGGGTGCAGCGCGGCGCAGAACAGCCAGAAGTCTGGTTTTTCTCAACCAGTGGAGAAGGTGCCTGGTTTGAACCCACCAAAAACGATGCCATCAGCAAGCAACGCTTCGCTGAACAGGGCTACAGGACGATCAGCGAAAAACTGTCACTGCCCTGACCCTGACGAAACCGCCTCTCTCAGGCGGTTTTTTATTGCGCGCCGCTAGACCTGCATGCTCATGATCTCGCTGTAGGCATTCACCAGCTTGTTACGCACCTGAATCCCCATCTGCATCGAAATCGACGATTTCTGCAGATCGACCATCACATCATTCAACTGGATGCCCGGTTTACCCAGCTCAAAATCCTGCGCCTGACTGCGCGCAGCGGTCTGGGTGGCGCTGATTTTATCCAGCGCGGCTTTCATGGTGGCACCAAAATCGAGCTGACTGGCGGACTCGGTCGGTTTGCCACTGGCCTGCAGTGACGTCAGCTGCAGCTGCTGCAGTACGCCATCTATTGCCTGAATTGACATTGCCTGTACCTCATAGATGAAGGGTTCTTTTTTTCACGGAGGAAAAGTTAACACACTGTCAATAGGACAAAGGCGCTAAATGACTGCAAAAAACCCGGCTTATCCAGCCATCGAAGTGACACGATTCATCAAATAATGCCAGGCATTAGATTGGAATTTCATTTTTTCCCCTACCCCGTCGGCCAGCTACACGGCATCAACGGGCGGGGATGCGTATCAGGGAGTCAGTTTTGTCACCTACATACACCCGGTCAATTATGTCAGGCAGGAATTGGTCATGAATGCGAGTGCAGCCGCCACACAGGATACAGCAAAGAAAGGCTTTAATGACCTTCTCGCCCGCCTGCGCGCAAATCCGCGTATTCCATTAATCGTTGCTGCCGCGGCCGCTATCGCCGTGGTTCTGGCGCTGGTGCTGTGGGCCAAAGCGCCCGACTATCGCGTTCTCTATAACAACCTCTCTGATGAGGATGGCGGCGCGATTGTTACCCAGCTCACCCAGATGAACATCCCTTACCAGTTCGCTGAAAACGGCGGCGCCCTGATGGTGCCCGCCGATAAAGTGCATGAGCTGCGTCTGCGCCTTGCCCAGCAGGGACTGCCGAAAGGGGGTTCAGTAGGCTTTGAGCTGATGGATAAAGAGAAGTTTGGTATCAGCCAGTTCAGTGAGCAGATTAACTACCAGCGTGCGCTGGAAGGTGAGCTGGCGCGCACCATCGAAACGCTCGGACCGGTGAAGAGCGCGCGCGTGCATCTGGCGATGCCAAAACCGACGCTGTTCGTGCGCGAGCAAAAATCCCCGTCTGCCTCAGTAACGCTGAACCTGCAACCGGGCCGTGCGCTGGATGAAGGCCAGATTCAGGCGATTCAGCACATGGTCTCCAGCAGCGTTGCCGGTCTGCCACCAGGCAATGTGACCGTGGTCGATCAGGCGGGTCGCCTGCTGACGCGCTCTGACAGCGAAGGCCGCGATCTGAACGATGCCCAGCTGAAATACGCCTCCGAAGTGGAAGCACGCTATCAGCAGCGCATTGAAGCCATTCTGAATCCGATTCTCGGTCAGGGTAATGTGCATGCGCAGGTGACCGCGCAGATTAACTTTGACCGCAGCGAGCAGACGGACGAGAAGTATCAGCCAAACGCGAACCCGAATAACACGGCGATTCGCTCACGCCAGACCAGCACCAACGATCAGAACGGCAGCCCGTATCCGGGCGGCGTACCGGGTGCGCTGTCGAATCAGCCTGCGCCGGCCAATACCGCGCCGGTCACCAACCCGCAGCAGCAGAACAATAACAACGCTAACGGCCAGCAGAACAACAACGCGCAGAATGCCGGCACCTCGACCAGCACCGCGCAGAGCAGCGGCCCGAGCAGCTCCAGCCGCAACGACACGGTGAACTACGAGCTGGATCGCACCATTCGTCACACCAAACTCAACGTCGGTGACGTGCAGCGCCTGTCGGTCGCCGTGGTGGTCAACTACCGCGATGACGGCAAAGGCAAAGCGGTGGCGCTGAACGATCAGCAGATCAAGCAGATTGAAGATCTGACCCGCGAAGCGATGGGCTATTCGCAAACGCGTGGCGACAGCGTCAACGTGGTGAACTCGCAGTTCAACACTACCGAGCCAACCGGCGGCGACCTGCCCTTCTGGCAGCAGCAGTCGTTCTTTGATCAGCTGATGACCGCCGGTCGCTGGCTGCTGGTGGCACTGGTTGCCTTCATCCTCTATCGCAAAATGGTGCGTCCGCAACTGCTGCGTAAACGTGAAGCCGAGAAAGCCGCCGCCGAAGCCGCCGCTGCCCGTGCTGCCGCCCGTGAGGAAGAAGCTGCTTACAGCGTCCAGATCAATAAAGACGAGCTGGACCAGGAGCGCAAATCTAACAACCGCATGAGCGCCGAGGTGATGAGCCAGCGCATCCGCGATATGTCTGAAAACGATCCGCGCGTTGTGGCGCTGGTTATCCGCGAATGGATGAGTAACGAACTATGAGTCTGACCGGTACTGAAAAGAGCGCCATTCTGATGATGACCATTGGCGAAGAGCGTGCGGCGGAGGTGTTCAAACACCTCAACCAGCGTGAGGTGCAGCACCTCAGCGCCGCGATGGCCAGCATGAAACAGATTTCGCACAAGCAGCTGACCGAAGTGCTGCGCGAGTTCGAAACCGATGCCGAACAGTTTGCTGCGCTGAGCCTCAACTCCAACGACTACCTGCGTTCGGTGTTGATCAAGGCGCTGGGCGAAGAGCGCGCCTCCAGCCTGCTGGAGGACATCCTCGAAACGCGCGAAACCACCAGCGGCATGGAAACCCTCAACTTTATGGAACCGCAGGCGGCGGCGGATCTGATCCGCGACGAGCACCCGCAGATTATCGCCACCATTCTGGTGCACCTGAAGCGCGGCCAGGCGGCGGATATTCTGGCGCTGTTCGACGAGCGTCTGCGCCACGATGTGATGCTGCGTATCGCCACCTTCGGCGGCGTACAGCCGGCGGCGCTGGCGGAGCTGACTGAAGTGCTCAACGGCCTGCTGGATGGCACCAACCTCAAGCGCGCGAAGATGGGCGGCGTAAGAACCGCAGCGGAAATCATCAACCTGATGAAAACCCAGCAGGAAGAAGCGGTTATCGAAGCAGTACGCGACTTCGATGGCGAGCTGGCACAGAAGATCATCGACGAGATGTTCCTGTTCGAAAACCTGGTGGAAGTGGACGACCGCAGCATCCAGCGCCTGCTGCAGGAAGTGGAGTCCGAGCAGCTGCTGATTGCCCTGAAAGGCGCCGAACAGCCGCTGCGCGAGAAATTCCTCAAAAACATGTCGGCGCGCGCCGCCGATATCCTGCGCGACGACCTCGCCAACCGTGGCCCGGTGCGTATGTCCGCGGTGGAGAACGAACAGAAAGCGATTCTGCTTATCGTGCGCCGTCTGGCGGAAGCAGGCGAGATGGTAATTGGTGGTGGCGAGGAAACCTATGTCTGATGCCTTTTCCGCCCGTGCATGGCAGCGCTGGCAGCCTGATGATTTAGGCGCGCCGCTGCCTCCCGAGCCTGAACTGCTGCTGGCAGAGGAGCCGGACAGCGACCTCGTGCTGAGCGAGGAAGATGAACAGCAGCAGCAGCTGGAACGGCTGCAGCAGCAGATGCGTAAAGATGCGCAGACGCAGGGCTACAGCGAAGGTTATCAGAAAGGCTTCGCCGAAGCGCAGCAAAACGGCTATGACGCCGGGTTCCAGCAGGGGCTGGCCGATGCCCAGCAGCAGCAGGCTCCGTTACAGGCGCGTATGCAGCAGCTGGTCACCGAGTTCCATCATACGCTGGAAGCGCTGGATAGCGTGATTGCGTCGCGCCTGATGCAGCTGGCGCTGGAAGCGGCGCGCACGGTGATTGGCCAGGCGACGCAGGTGGATGGCAGCGCCCTGCTGCGCCAGATCCAGCAGCTGATTCAGCAGGAGCCGATGTTCAGCGGCAAACCGCAGCTGCGCGTGCACCCGGACGATCTGCAGCGCGTTGAGCAGACGCTGGGCCCAACGCTCGATTTACACGGCTGGCGTTTGCTGGCCGACAGTTCGCTGCATCCCGGCGGCTGTAAACTCAGCGCCGAAGACGGCGATCTGGATGCCAGCGTCGCCACGCGCTGGCAGGAGCTGTGCCGTCTGGCGGCACCGGGAGCATTCTGATGACGTCACGCCTTTCGCGCTGGCTGGGCGCGCTCGACAGTTTTGAAGACCGCATCAGTCAGGTGCAGACGGTGCGCCGCTATGGCCGCCTGACGCGCGCCACCGGTCTGGTGCTGGAAGCCACCGGCCTGCAGCTGCCGCTGGGCGCCACCTGCATTATTGAGCGCCACGACAACGGCACGATTACCGAAGTGGAAAGCGAAGTGGTCGGCTTCAACGGCCAGAAACTGTTTCTGATGCCGCTGGAAGAGGTCGATGGCATTCTGCCCGGCGCGCGCGTGTATGCCCGCGTGCACGGCGATCACAGCGGTAAACAGCTGCTGCTGGGGCCGGAGCTACTCGGCCGCGTGCTGGACGGCAGCGGCAAGCCGCTGGATGGCCTGCCCGCGCCGGAAACCGGCTACCGCGCGCCGCTGATCACCGCGCCGTTCAACCCGCTGCAGCGTACGCCGATCCACGATGTGCTGGATACCGGCGTGCGGGCGATCAACGCCCTGCTCACCGTGGGCCGCGGCCAGCGTATGGGGCTGTTTGCCGGCTCCGGCGTGGGGAAATCGGTGCTGCTCGGCATGATGGCGCGTTACACCAAAGCCGACGTCATCGTGGTGGGCCTGATTGGTGAACGTGGCCGCGAAGTTAAAGAGTTTATCGAAAACATTCTTGGCGCCGAAGGGCGCGCGCGCTCGGTGGTGATCGCCGCGCCGGCCGACGTTTCGCCGCTGTTGCGTATGCAGGGAGCCGCTTATGCCACGCGCATCGCCGAAGATTTTCGCGATCGCGGTCAGCACGTGCTGCTGATTATGGACTCCCTCACCCGCTACGCCATGGCGCAGCGTGAGATCGCGCTGGCGATCGGCGAGCCGCCGGCCACCAAAGGCTATCCGCCTTCGGTGTTCGCGAAGCTGCCGGCGCTGGTAGAACGCGCCGGCAACGGCATTCACGGCGGCGGTTCAATCACCGCGTTCTATACCGTACTGACCGAAGGCGACGACCAGCAGGACCCGATTGCCGACTCGGCGCGCGCCATTCTCGACGGCCACATCGTGCTGTCGCGTCGCCTGGCGGAGGCCGGTCACTATCCGGCCATTGATATTGAAGCGTCGATCAGCCGTGCCATGACCTCGCTGATTGATGAAACCCACTATGCGCGTGTGCGCCAGTTCAAGCAGTTGCTCTCCAGCTTTCAGCGTAACCGCGATCTGGTGAGCGTCGGCGCTTATGCCGCAGGCAGCGATCCGATGCTGGACCGGGCCATTAAGCTCTATCCGCAGATGGAAGCTTTCCTGCAGCAGGGCATTTTTGAACGCAGCGATTATGACGATGCCTGTCTGCACCTGCAGGCGATGTTCGGCTAACGCCGCCCGACTTGAGGTAACGCGATGAAGACAGCCAATGCGATTGATACGCTGCGCGACCTGGCGGAGCAGGATCTGGAACAGGCGGTGATCCACCTCGGCGACATGCGTCGCGGTCAGCAGCAGGCCGATCAGCAGCTCAGCATGCTGCTCGATTACCAGGATGAGTACCGTAATAAGCTCAATCAGGATATGTCCGGCGGCATCGCCAGCACGCGCTGGAGCAATTATCACCAGTTTATTCAGACGCTGGAAAAAGCCATCGAACAGCATCGCCAGCAGCTTAATCAGTGGAACCAGCGGCTGGAACAGGCGCTGAGCAACTGGCGTGAAAAGCATAAGAAGCTGAATGCCTATCAGACGCTGATTACCCGCGCGGAAGAGAACGCATTACGACAGGAAAGCCGTCTCGATCAGAAACGGATGGATGAATTTGCCCAACGGGCCGCATTGAGGAAAGGCGAATGAACACGCTGCCAACACTGCTGACACAGCTTGCCAAAACCGGCAAAGCGCAACCTTCAGCGGCAGTGGACAATCTGTCCGCTGCTGACACCCTGCCGCAGGGATTTATTACCGAGCTGGGCAACCGCCTGCTGACGCTGGTTAAGCAGCAGGGAAATGGCGCGCAATCCGCTGATCTGGCGGCAGAAATTGACGCGAAAAACGTCACAAAAGCGTCATTAAGCGCCCTACTGCAGGCACTGGACAAACCAGAGGCGTTAAACGCACTTTTACAGCCGGAAAACACTAAAGCCGGACTGAAATCAGCCGATGATAATGACAAGCGCGCAGCAAGTTCGTTAACTGCCAGCGACTTACAGAATGTGCAGGCGCTGTTTGCCATGCTGCCAGCGGTGGTCGAAAACCGCAGCAGCCCGCCAGCGGATAACAGCACCGCACTGGAGACCCGGGGTGAGGCGCGCACCAGCTTAAACGCTGCGTTACTTAACAGTTCGCTGCAAAGTGCGCTGAAAGAGGAACAGGCGAAGCCGGATGGACAGCAATCTAAAGGCGGCGATGCGCTGACCAGCCTGAGCGGTGTCAGCCATAGCCCGGTGCAGAGCGCGGCCGCCAGCGGCACGCCGGCCAGCAACAGCGGTATGACGCTGGATGAGAGTTTTCAGCAGGTGCTGAGCACGCTGAGCAAACCGGAAGAGCGGCGCGAGATGCTCAGCAGCCATGACAGCAGCGCGCCGGCCATCAGCAGCCCGCTGAGCAGTACCAGTCCGCTGGTCAGCACCACGGCCAGCACCAGCAGCGCGCCTTCCACGCCGATGCTGAATGCGCAGCTGGGCAGCAACGAGTGGCAGCAGGCGCTGAGCCAGCAGATTGTGATGTTCAGCCGTAACGGCCAGCAGAACGCCGAATTACGTCTGCATCCGGAAGACCTCGGCGCGATACAGATCAGCCTGACGCTGGATAAAGATCAGGCACAGTTAACAATGGTTTCCAGCCACAGCCATGTGAGGGCCGCGCTGGAAGCGGCGCTCCCACAGCTGCGTACGGCGCTGGCGGAGAGCGGCATTAACCTGGGACAGAGTAACGTCAACAGCGACGCCTTCGCACAGGGCCAGAGTTATCAGGGCCAGCAGGAAGGACGTCGTGACGGCCAGTACGGCAGCTTTACCCTCTCTCAGGACAGTGACAACGAGATAACGCCTATTGCCGTCCCGGCAGCCCTCCAGGCGCGCGCGACCGGCAACGGCGCTGTCGATATCTTTGCCTGACAGCGACTAAACGCTGAAGGTAAGCGTAAAACCCGCGTCTTTTCTTCCCATTGTTTGACTTAAGACGCGGGATAATCTGTCCAGGTAAGCCGAGAGGCTTGCCCATAATTCACAGGAAGTAACTGCAAACATGTCTGATAACGCGAAAGCTAAAGGCCGCAAACGTTCATTACTAATTCCGGTGTTACTGATTGTAACGCTGGCCGCTTGCAGCGTGGCAGGCTATGCAGTCTGGCGAATGATGAATAAACACGAGGGTGACAAGCCGGAGGCTGCCAAAGTGGAGCCGCCGCCCGCCCCGGTATTTTTTGCAATGGATACGTTTACGGTTAACCTGGTCAATCCCGACAACGATCCCGATCGCGTGCTGTACGTAGGCTTTACCCTGCGTCTGCCGGATGAGGATACCCGTCGTCGGCTGAATGACTACCTGCCTGAGGTGCGCAGCCGTTTGCTGCTGCTGCTTTCACGTCAGAGCGCCAGCGCGCTGGCAACCGAGCAAGGCAAACAGGCCCTGGTTGAACAGATCAAACAGGTGCTGGCGCCACCGCTGGTAAAAGGTCAACCTGCGCAGGTAGTCAGTGACGTGCTGTTTACCGCCTTCATTTTGAGGTGACTTAATGGGCGATAGCATTCTCTCCCAGGCTGAGATTGACGCGCTGCTCAATGGCGACAGTGACAGTGCGGAAGTAGAGAACAGTTCCAAAGGGGCCGATGGCGATATCCGCCCCTATGATCCCAATACCCAGCGTCGCGTGGTGCGCGAGCGTCTGCAGGCGCTGGAGATCATCAATGAGCGTTTTGCCCGTCATTTCCGTATGGCGCTGTTCAACCTGCTGCGCCGCAGCCCGGATATCAGCGTTGGGGCAATCAAGATTCAGCCGTACCATGAGTTTGCCCGCAACCTGCCGGTGCCAACCAACCTGAACCTGATTCACCTGCAGCCGCTGCGGGGGACTGCGCTGGTGGTGTTCTCGCCGAGCCTGGTGTTTATCGCCGTGGATAACCTGTTTGGCGGCGACGGTCGTTTTCCGACCAAAGTGGAAGGACGTGAGTTCACCCACACCGAGCAGCGCGTGATTCGCCGCATGCTCAAGCTGGCGCTGGAAGGCTACAGCGACGCATGGAAAGCCATTTATCCGCTGGAAGTGGAATACGTGCGTTCTGAAATGCAGGTGAAGTTCACCAACATCACCACCTCACCGAACGATATCGTGGTCAACACGCCGTTCCAGGTGGAGATTGGCAACCTGGTGGGTGAGTTCAATATCTGTATTCCGTTTTCGATGATTGAGCCGCTGCGCGAGCTGCTGGTCAATCCACCGCTGGAGAACTCGCGTCAGGAAGATAACCACTGGCGCGACAATCTGGTGAAACAGGTGCAGCACTCGGAGCTGGAGCTGATTGCCCACTTCGCTGAAACGTCGCTGCGTCTGTCACGTATTTTGCAACTGAAACCTGGTGACGTCCTGCCCATTGAGAAGCCGGACCGCATCATTGCCCACGTCGACGGCGTACCGGTGCTGACGAGCCAGTATGGCACGCTCAACGGCCAGTATGCGCTGCGTGTAGAACATCTGATTAACCCGATTTTGAATTCGCTGAATGAGGAACAGCCCAATGAGTGACAGCAAAAAACCGTCCGATGATATCTCTGCGGACGATCTGTGGGCTGAAGCGATGAACGAGCAGGCGGCGACCAGCAGTGCAGCGGAGCCAGGCGATAACGTATTCAAGTCGCTTGAGGCCAGCGCCGCCAGCGGCTCGCTGCAGGACATCGATCTGATCATGGATATCCCGGTCAAACTGACCGTGGAACTGGGCCGTACCAAGATGACCATCAAAGAGCTGCTGCGCCTGACGCAGGGTTCGGTGGTGGCGCTTGACGGCCTGGCCGGCGAGCCGCTGGACATCCTGATCAACGGCTATCTGATCGCGCAGGGTGAAGTGGTGGTGGTGAACGACAAATATGGCGTGCGCATCACCGACATTATTACCCCGTCCGAACGTATGCGTCGTCTGAGCCGCTAATCATGTTAAAAAACGCGCAAACCGTTCAGCCCGCTCACGCCCAGCCGGTGGTATCCACCAGTTCGGTTGTTGGACAAGTCAGCAGCGTGCTGGCGGTGATCGTGCTGCTGATTCTGGCCTGCGGCTGGCTGGCAAAACGCCTCGGCTTTGCGCCGAAAGCGGTGAGCGGCCAGGCGCTGAAAGTCAGCGCCAGCGTGCAGGTTGGCCGTCAGGAGCGGGTGGTAATTGTTGATACCGCCGATGCGCGTTTAGTGCTGGGGGTCACCGCTCAGCAGATCACCCATCTGCACTCGCTGCCGCCGCTGCCACCGGAAGCGTCCCTGCCCGTCAGCGCGGCGCCGCAGGATTTTCGTCAGCTGTTTCAGAACCTGGTTAAACGTCCCGGAAAACCCCAATGATGCGTCGATTACTCCCTCTTCTGCCGCTGCTGATGCTGCTGGCACCGGCTGCCCATGCGCAGCTGCCGGGTTTGATCAGCCAGCCGCTGGCCAATGGCGGCCAGAGCTGGTCGCTGCCGGTGCAAACGCTGGTCTTCATTACCTCGCTGACCTTTATTCCGGCGGTGTTGCTGATGATGACCAGCTTCACCCGCATCATTATTGTGTTTGGTCTGCTGCGTAACGCACTGGGCACGCCATCCGCGCCCCCGAATCAGGTGATGCTGGGTCTCGCGCTGTTCCTGACCTTCTTTATCATGGCGCCGACCTTCGACAAGATTTACACCGATGCCTATCTGCCGTTCAGCCAGGACAAAATCAGCATGGACGTGGCGATCGACAAAGGTGCCCAGCCGCTGCGTGAGTTCATGCTGCGCCAGACGCGCGAAGCCGACCTGGCCCTGTTCGCCCGTCTCGCCAACAGCGCGCCGATTCAGGGTCCGGAAGCGGTGCCGATGCGCATTCTGCTGCCCGCCTATGTCACCAGCGAGTTGAAAACCGCTTTCCAGATTGGTTTCACCGTCTTTATCCCGTTTCTGATCATCGACCTGGTGGTCGCCAGCGTACTGATGGCGCTGGGGATGATGATGGTGCCGCCGGCCACGATTTCGCTGCCGTTTAAGCTGATGCTGTTCGTGCTGGTGGATGGCTGGCAGCTGCTGGTGGGATCGCTGGCGCAAAGTTTTTACTCCTGAGTGGCTTGCCGCCCTCACCTTTCTCTCGACAGGAGCGCAACATGACACCGGAATCGGTAATGGTAATGGGCCAGGAAGCGATGCGTATCGCCCTGATGATGGCCGCTCCGCTGCTGCTGGTGGCGATGGTGAGCGGTTTGCTGATCAGTATTCTGCAAGCGGCAACGCAGATTAACGAACAGACACTGTCGTTTATCCCGAAAATTCTTGCCGTTGCGGCCACCGCCGTGGTGGCCGGACCGTGGATGCTCAACCTGATGCTGGACTACATCCGTACCCTGTTCAGCAACCTGCCTTACATCATCGGCTAATGGTCACCCTCGACAGCAGCCAGCTGGTGCACTGGGTGGCGCAATTCTTCTGGCCGATGGTGCGTTTGCTGGCGCTGTTTGCCAGCGCTCCGCTGCTGAATGAACGTTCGATTCCGAAACGGGTCAAAATTGGACTGGCGGTAGTCACCACCTGGATTCTGATGCCGCTGCTGCCGCCGGTCGAAGTGACGCTGTTTACTCCGGCGGGCTTCTGGATGCTGGTGCAGCAGTTGCTGATTGGCGTGGGGATTGGTCTGACCATGCAGCTGGCTTTTTCTGCCGTGCGGCTGGCCGGTGAGATGATTGGTCTGCAGATGGGTCTCTCTTTTGCCACCCTGCTCGACCCGAACAGCCGGATCAACATGCCGCTGCTGGCCCGTTTTCTCGACATGCTGGCGATGCTGCTGTTCCTGACCTTCAACGGTCACCTGTGGTTGATCTCGTTACTGGTGGACAGTTTTCACACATTGCCGATTAACGATCAGCCACTCAACGCCAACGCCTTCATGGCGCTGACCAAAGCCGCCAGCTTAATTTTCCTTAATGGCATGATGTTAGCGCTACCCTTAATAATTCTGCTCCTCACGCTAAACCTGGCACTAGGTTTGTTAAACCGCGTTTCACCTCAGCTGTCGGTTTTCGCCATCGGCTTCCCAATCACCTTAACGGTAGGGATCCTGAGTCTGGGTATGATGATGCCGTTGCTTGCACCTTTCTGTGAACATCTGTTCGGTGAAGTCTTTGATTTACTCGCGCAGTTTGTATCAGAACTTTCCCCTGCCCGTTGATTAACGATACTGTTAACCTCCTTATACGATAGTTAAGTAATCAAAAACATTCTGTGCATTTTTCGAACCATATTTTTCAGAAATCAACTGAGGATATTCTGATAAATGCGCATTTATGGTGAAAATTATTCTTATTAAACGGCGCTTCGCGTATTTTAGTCAGACGATTCCTAAGCCGGTTAAGCTTGTGAATCGGTTGATAAAATGCTCAAAGGGCTGTTTTTAAACAAAAAAAATATTACAGCGATTTTTCTTGTCTAAATCCCTTTTTTCCGGCATTGTCAACACTCGCTGAAACGTCACACTTTCGCGATTCAAATGTTTTTAAGAATTGTCCTATCAGATTTGTCTGTGACTTGCGCGATAGTGACAGGGCTCTCAAAACAGAGCGAAAGAAACACATAAACCAAATTCCCGGCGATTCCCACTATCGCGGGGACAAGAGTGACGTGGAAGTAACACAATAAACTTCGCAGAACGGGTCAGGGACGAGTCAAGATGGCGCAGGAATGCATTACGCCAGTCTGCCGAGCAGAATAAAAAAGTGTCTTTGGAAATCTCTCTCGTACCGCAAACGCGTATTCATCGTTGATTTAAACGGATAACAAATTGGTGAGGGTCGCTATAATGCCAACGATTATTATGGATTCATGTAACTACACACGCCTGGGTTTGTCAGACTATATGTCGGCAAAAGGAGTCAAAAAGAAAAATATTACTTCCGTGTCTGACATCGAACAATTGCAACAACGGTGTGAGCAATTAAAACCGGGCGTAGTATTTATTAACGAAGAATGCTTTATTCATGAATCCGATTCCAGCGATCGCATTCGTTCTATTATCATGCAGCATCCGGATACGCTATTCTTTATTTTTATGGCGATCTCGAATATCCATTTTGAGGAATACCTCTACGTTCGTAAGAACCTGATTATTACGTCAAAATCGATAAAAACATCGACGCTGGACTCCCTGCTGGGCACCTACCTGCAAAAGAAACTCAATGCGTCACCGCGCATTTCTGCCGGGCTGGACATTCATCCACTGACATTGAGCCAGACTGAATCGAATATGCTGAAGATGTGGATGTCAGGTCATGACACTATTCAGATTTCGGATAAGATGCAAATCAAAGCGAAAACTGTTTCGTCACATAAAGGCAATATTAAACGCAAAATTAAAACGCACAATAAACAGGTTATTTATCATGTGGTGCGCCTGACAGATAATGTTACCTCGGGCATTTATGTCAACGTGCGATAATTTCACCCACCGATAATACGCTTTGTGGTCAAGGCCAGTCCCCGCGACTGGCCTTGATTATTTTTGAGCGTTTTGCGAGCGCGATCCCACTTCCCCGCTAAGCCTTTATCCCCTGCTGCCGATGCTTGTTTTCAGAACCCCTTACCACTATGAGAGCAAGGAAATGAAAACAGCATCGATAGATGAGCAACATAAGCTCAGCATCTGGCAAAACCTACGCCTGATGCCTCTGTTCAGCATGATCTTTGGTGGCATTCTGCTGCTTTTTGCCCTGTGCATTGGACTCGCCAGCTACTTTCTGATTCAGAGCAATAATTCCCTCAATGACGCCACCGATGAGATTCAGGTGCGCATGGGCATTTCTAACAGCTCAAACCATCTGCGAACCGCACGCCTTAATGTACTGCAGTCGGGCGCGGCGGCGCGCATCGGTGAAATGGATGGCTATCGTGCCGATCTGGCGCGCACCGAAACGCGCATTAAGCAGGCGCGCGAGGGCTTCAAAATTTATATGGATCGCAAAATGAAGACGCCGGCTGACCTGGCGCTCGACGGTCCGCTCACCACCAGCTTCAACGCCTATATTGATAAAGGCCTGAAGCCGATGATCGAGTCGGCGAAACAGGGCAGCTTTGAAGGGATTGTCGCGCAGGAGACCGATGTCACCCGCAAGCTGGATGATGCCTATAATGCCGTGCTGCTGAAGGCGATTAAGATCCGCACCGAGCGCGCCGAAGCGATTAACGCCGAAGCGGCGCATCAGTCGCGCGTCGGTTTTATCGCGATGGCTGCGGCTTTTGCCGCCGCGCTGCTGCTGGTGCTGCTCACCTTCGTGTTCCTGCGCCGCGTGGTGATCAATCCGCTGCGCCTGTCGGTGGGTCGCATTGAGCGCATCGCGCAGGGCGATCTCACCGCCCCCGAACAGGCCTATGGTCGCAACGAAATTGGCAGCCTGCTGCACAACCTGCAGCTGATGCAGGCGTCGCTGGTGCGCACCGTTGGCACTGTCCGTGAAGGCGCGGTGGCGATTTATCAGGGCTCCAGTGAGATCTCCGCAGGTAACACCGATCTGTCATCACGCACCGAGCAGCAGGCTTCCGCGCTGGAGCAGACTGCCGCCAGCATGGAGCAGCTCACCGCCACGGTGAAGCAGAACGCCGAAAACGCCCATCACGCCAGCCAGCTGGCCGCCGATGCGTCTGGCAAAGCGCGCAGCGGTGGTGAACTGGTGAGCGGCGTGGTGAAAACCATGAATAACATCTCCGGCAGCTCGAAGAAAATTGCCGAGATTACCAATGTTATTAACAGTATCGCCTTCCAGACCAATATCCTGGCGCTGAACGCTGCGGTAGAAGCCGCGCGCGCCGGGGAACAGGGCCGTGGCTTCGCCGTGGTCGCCAGTGAAGTGCGCAATCTGGCGCAGCGCAGTGCGCAGGCAGCGAAAGAGATTGAGTCGCTGATTGCCGAGTCGGTGGATTTGATCAGTAACGGCTCGCATCAGGTCGGCGAAGCCGGCAGCACCATGGGCGAGATTGTCGAAGCGGTGCGCCGCGTTACCGACATTATGGCCGAGATTGCGGCAGCGTCTGATGAGCAGAGCCGTGGCATTCAGCAGGTCAGCCTGGCGGTGACCGAGATGGATAACGTGACGCAGCAGAACGCTTCGCTGGTGGAGGAAGCCTCTTCAGCCGCGGCTTCGCTGGAAGATCAGGCCGGTAAACTGACGCAGGCGGTGGCGGTGTTCCGCCTGAATGATACGCCGGCTTCGCTGGTGGCTGCTGCGCCACAGCCGGCGCTGAAAGCCCCTGCGCTCGCTCCACGTCCGACGCTGGCTGCAGCGGGCAATGATAACTGGGAGACGTTTTAAGAGGAGTGAGCTGGGGTGCGGTATTTTTCCCTCACCCCATCCCTCTCCCGCTTGCGGGAGAGGGGGCTGTCCGTGCGGCGATTAAATATCGTCTTCACTTAGCGCCTTGTAAACAATGTATTTTAATCATCCGCACTGAACGGTTCCCTCTCCCGCGAGCAGGAGCACTGAACGGTTCCCTCTCCCGCAAGCGGGAGAGGGTTAGGGTGAGGGTAATCTAATCGCAAAACCACACTACCCTTCCCCCGCATACGGCTCGACAAACACGCCTTCGGCGTGATCGCTCTCATTAAAGAACCAGATCCCCAGCGGGTAATCCTCCAGCGCCACCAGATACATGGTGCCCTCATTAAAGCCTTCCACAGCCAGCACAGTACCGATGCGACGTGGGCCGCCGTCGGTTTTTACCGTTACCCGGTCATTGATCTTCATTGATTTCTCTCCAGAAACAGTCCTGCGCATAGTGTAACGGAAGATAGTCAGCGCTGCCTGATCGCGATCAGCGTCGGGCGATTACCCACACCGCATGCACGATGCCGGGGATGTAACCACACAGCGTCAGCAGTATGTTGAGCCAGAAGGCACCGCCGAAGCCGACCTGTAAAAATACGCCCAGCGGTGGCAACAGAATGGCAATAATAATCCGAATTAAATCCATACTAACTCCCTGATAACCATAATAATCAACCAGCTGTAAGCATAGCTGCTTTACGCCAGAATGGGGAATGCAGCGGGTAAAGAAGTGTCAAAGCCGGGCTTTTCACTTTCTTAACGTTTCCCGGAGAGACTTTTGACGCGGCACCCTCGTACACTTGTCAGCACTGCACCAACCCCAAAGGGGCAGTCAACCTAATAGTAACAAGGATTTTTGCCCGCGCAGCGCGGGCTTTTTTTTGCCCGTTTCCCGTCCACGTCCCTCGCCCGCTGTCACCGTCTATACTTGTCAGGAATCCGTTTGCCTCCGGGAGGCTGTCATGGCCACAGCAAAAGAGTACAGCGATAACGTGCAGCGCGAAGTGAACATCGACGTGGACGCGCTGCTGGAAGCGATTCAGAAAAAAACGTCAGGTGAAGTGCAGGAGTTTATGCAGGCTGAAGATGCGCATCGTGTGAAGGTGAATGGCGAAGCGTTTGACTCTTACACCGAACTGGCCGAGGCGTTTGAACTTGATATTCGTGATTTCACCATCACCGAAGTGAACCGCTGAAATCGATTTCAAAAAAAAGACCCGGCACGCTGGCCGGGTTGAAAAAAGAATAAATTCGTTACACCAGGAAAATCTTAACACCGCTTCAGAGTACGCCTTAGCTGAAGTAAGACAAGTCTCAATTCTGCACGCAATTCGAACAAATCTGCATAATCATGCACTGCTGTTACCGAAAACATCGCGCTACGGCTGACATTCTGCATGCACAAAACGTGCAGCCGCTTCGGTATCCGGGCGGTGTTTTAAGAATTATCCTGGATAGTGGCCGCGCCGGCGGCAAGGAAAAGTGTGATCGTGATTACGCTATTATACTGATTACACGTCGCTTTACGGATGCCTTTGGGCGTAAGGAGTGTATTGATGATCCCGTTAGATTCCTCCCTGCTGATCGTGACCGATCTCGATGGTTCGCTGCTCGATCATCATGACTATAACTGGCAGGCCGCCAGCGAGTGGCTGGCGCGTCTTAAGCAGCAACAGATTCCGCTGGTGATTTGTTCGAGTAAAACCGCGGCCGAAATTATTCCGCTGCAGAAGCGGCTGGGCATTGCCGGTGCGCCCTTTATCGCGGAAAACGGCGCCCGCGTTGCCTTTGGCGGGGAAGCGCAGATCGCCGAAGAGCCCGGCGCCGATTATCTTGCGCTCTGCGCCACGCTCAGCACCCTGCAGGCGGATTTTCGCTTCACCGGCTTTCATGACTTTAGCGACGCAGAAGTGGCCCGTTTCACCGGCCTGACGCTGACGGAAGCCAGCCAGAGCCGACTGCGCGATGCGTCTGAAGTCATCGTATGGCGCGATGATGAAACGCGGCTCGACGCCTTCCGTGCGGCGCTGGCCGGGCATCAGCTGGCCCTGACGCAGGGCGGGCGTTTCTGGCACGTGATGCCGGCGGGCAGCGGTAAAGGCGTGGCGCTGGAACAGTTATTGCAGCAGTTGCAGCAGCAGGAAGGCATGAAGCGCACCACGATTGGTCTGGGCGATGGCCCTAATGATGCGCCGATGCTGGAGCGCGTCGATTATGCCGTGGTGATTAAAGGTTTCAGTAAAAACCCGGTGGTGCTGCAACGCAGCGATCATCACAACGTTTACCACACCGCTCACGTTGGCCCTGAGGGCTGGCGCGAAGGTCTGGATTACTTTCTTGCCCAACCTGAATAACGGCAGCTGACCAGAAGGATGAGACGATGAGTGATTTTTACCAGAACGGCGTAATTACCAACTTTCATAATCTCACCCACCGCAACGTGGAGTCGCTGGAAAAAGAGATGGTGCGCTTTGCGCGCAAGCGCAAAATGGGGCTGATTCTGCCCTCGCTGTTTTCCGAGCTGGAAGGCCCGGCGCTGGATAATATCGTCAACGAACTGGCGAAAGTGCCCTATCTGGAGGAGATTGTGATTGGCCTCGATCGTGCCGATCGCGATCAGTTTCTTTTCGCGCGCGAGTTTTTTTCTCGCCTGCCGCAGCGCCACCGCATTTTGTGGAACGATGGCCCGCGGCTGAAAGCGCTGGACGCCGAGCTGGATAAAGAGGGCCTGTCGCCCAGCCAGCCAGGCAAGGGGCGCAACGTGTGGTTCTGCACCGGCTACACACTGGCCTCCGACCGCTCGCAGTGCGTGGCGCTGCATGACTGCGACATCGTGACCTATGAGCGCGGCATGCTGGCACGTCTGCTCTACCCGCTGGCCAACCCGGCGTTTCAGTATGAATTCTGCAAAGGTTTCTATGCGCGCGTTGCGGACGGTAAGCTTAATGGCCGCGTCGGGCGTCTGCTGGTGGGCCCGCTGCTGCGCTCGCTGCAGAAAGTCTACGGCCATTCGGAGTATCTCGACTATCTCACCAGTTTCCGCTATCCGCTGTCCGGCGAGTTTGCCATGCGCACCCACGTGCTGAACGGCATCAAAATCCCTGGCGACTGGGGGCTGGAGATTGGCGTGCTGTCAGAGATTTATCGCAATTACACCACGCGGCAGACCTGCCAGGTGGAAATCGCGGACAACTACGATCATAAGCATCAGCCGCTGGCGGAAGAGGACGGCACCGGTGGCCTGAAACGCATGAGTAACGACATCGTGCAGTCGCTACTGCGTAAGCTGGCGACAATGGGCGTGCCGCTCACCAGCGACTCGTTCCGCGTGCTGAAGGCCACCTATTATCGCAACGCGCTCGACATGATGGAGATCTACAACCACGAAGCCACCATGAACGGACTGAAGTTTGATCAGCACATTGAAGAAGCGGCGGTCGAGATGTTCACTCAGGCGATTCTCGACGCCGGCCAGTCGTTCATCGAGCGGCCAAACGAGAAACCGTTTATCCCCAGCTGGAGCCGCGTGCAGTCGGCGTTCCCCGATATCCTGCAGCGCATCTATCAGGCGGTAGAAGAGGATAACGAGGGCAAAGTCTAACCAGCCGCGCACACCCGATTGCGACCGCCGCTTTTCGCCAGATACAGGCGGCGGTCCGCTACCGCCTGCAGGCTCTCTGCATGGTAACTGCCCTGCTCAGTACTGCAACTGACACCTGCTGACAACGTAACGCTAAAGGTGGTGCTGGCGTTGACCAGAATGGTTTTGGCCGCCAGCCGGCTGCGGATACGCTCCGCCACGCCCTGCGCCTCAGCCAGCGTGGTGTGCGGCAGCACGATACAAAACTCCTCGCCGCCGATGCGTCCGGCCACGTCGTAAGGGCGCAGCGTATGTTTGATGACGCCGGCCACGCGCATCAGCGCCTGATCGCCCGCGTGATGGCCCCAGCTATCATTGACCTTTTTGAAATGATCGATATCGAGCTGGATCACCGCCAGCGGCTGTTGCTGCTGTTCGCAGCGCCGCGCCAGCGCGATAAACTGGTCGAAAAAGGCGCTGCGATTAAGCAGGCGCGTCAGGCCGTCATAATTAGCGCGCCAGGCCAGTCGCGCCGAGAGATCCTCCAGCCGCCGTACCAGGCGGAAAATCACCTGATGCGCCAGCGCCATTAACAGCACGAACAGCAGCCACATGCCCAACAGAAACAGCGCTACCCGCCCCAGCTCCTGCGACAATCCCTGGCGCAGGCTTTGCACGTTGATTAGCCAGGCATCGACATTTTTTAACTTAACCCAGCTGGCCAGCTGACTGCCCAGCCACAGTGTTCCGGCCGGCTGCTGGTGAATCGCCTGCATCAGCTGGCCGCGCTGTGCGGGGTTCAATGCCACATCGTGCGGTGCCGGCAGCTGGGTGATCTCGTTGAGTGCGCGATCTTCGAGCACCAGCTTGCCCTGCAGCACGCTGTGACGCGACTGGTGCAGCAATGCATTAATTCGCTGCTGGGTGAAGTCCATCGACAACACGCCGTACCAGTGCTGATGGGCGATCACCGGCGCGCTCACCGTCAGCATCAACCCTTCGTTGAACTCCCCCTGATAGGCTTCGGTCCAGTGCCATCGCGTCTGCGGCGCCCGGCCCGGCTGCTGGTCGCGAAAATAGGGTCGCTGCGTCATGGTGGCGTAACTTTGTGCCAGCTCCTGCGCGTCGCGCGGCGGACGTGAGCTGATGTAATAGCCCGCGCGCGAGGTGTACCAGAAGCGTGAATGAAAGTCCTGCGCCTCATCGCTGAACTGCATAATAAAGCTGAACTCCAGCGCAGCGCGCAGCTCGGGCAGCAGATAAGTATCATCGCGCTGCAGCAGCGCATCACGCTGCAGCCATTCGTCGCTGACGCCGTTAATTGGCATGCTGCGCAGGTTAGCGATCTGCAACTGCCACACCGGCTGATGGCGCAACTGCTGAAAACGCTGCAGGGCGTGCTGACCATAATCGGCATTCAGCGGGTGCGTCAGCGCGTAGCTGAGCATCCGCTGATAGTAATTAAGCTCGTCCAGACTCTCCTGAAAGCGGCTATCGAGGCTGCGCTGGATCTCGGACAGCTGGGCGCGCTGCCGCTGCTGATAGTTATTTTTTAATTCCAGCGCTTCATGGACGGTGAGAAAAAGTGAAAAGAGAAAGACCGCCAGAAAACAGAGATGCACGCGCAGCGCAGGCGTCATGCGGCGTGATGACAGTGGCGAGATTGGCATCAGTAGCCAGGCTCCGGATAACAACGAATTGAAGAAGTGTAGTCAGGCGGGAAAACGGCGTACAGGCAGAGATCAGGAAAAACGTGAAAAGTGACAATGACATCGGGACGGCGCGCTGACCATCCCGAAGGACTCAGCTGGCCAACTGGCGCGCGGCCGACAGATGCGTCAGCTCATCACTGCGGAACGCTTCGCGGCGTACACTGTAGCCATCATACCAACGACACTCTACCATTCCGCTGGCATAGCCGGTCACCACCATGGTGGGTCCGCCCTGTTTGTGCTGAACTTCGTCACTGATTGCAAAGGTCATACCGCGCCCTCCCTTCTCACCGTTGATTGAACGGATTAAGGTATAGCAGCTGTGCGCGTTTTTTGCCTATAGGATATTGCTATTACTGTGACAAATTCGGAATAAGCAGTGAAAAATGCCGTAAATAAACAAAGCCGATAAAAGTTATTATCGGCTTTGAACGATTTTCCCGGGTGGAAAATCAGATTTTGCAGCCTTCGCAGTCGGCTTCGTCGCTGATATCCGCCGGCACTTCGCTGGCTTTTTCTGCCGCTTTGGCTTCCGCCTGCTCCAGCTGTGCATCGATATCAAATTCAAACATATCGTCGTTCATCATCGTTCTCCTGACCCGTGATTAGAAATTTCCTGCGCTTTATACCGATTTACCGCGCAGCTTCGCAATAAGATTTACCACTAACAGCACAATCGACCCAACGATAAAGCCCAGCACCAGATTCGCACCGTTGCTCAGCAGCATGGAAACCACACCCGGGAAGCCGCTGCTGTACTCTTCAATGGCATGATGCAGCGGCGCGATACCGTGCACGATAATGCCGCCACCCACCAGGAACATCGCGACGGTGCCAACCACCGACAGGATTTTCATCAGCCACGGTGCCAGCGCCAGCAGCGCGCCGCCGGTGGCCTGCGCCAGCGTGGAAGACTTCTCACGCAGCCAGTAGCCGAGATCGTCAATCTTAACGATCATCGCCACAATACCGTACACGCCGATGGTCACCAGAATGGCAATACCGGCGAGGATTAACACCTGATTGAGCAGCGGCGCATCCGAAACAATGCCCAGGGTAATCGCAACAATTTCAGCCGACAGAATGAAGTCGGTGCGCACTGCGCCTTTCACCTTATCTTTTTCGAACTGGCGCGGGTCCTGCTGCGCCAGATTATCCAGGCGCTTTTGCCGCGCTTCCGGACTCTTCTCCTCTTTGTCGTGGTGCAGGCTGTGCAGCACTTTTTCCACCCCTTCAAAGCACAGATAGGCGCCGCCAATCATCAGCAGCGGCGTAATCAGCCAGGGCGCAAATGCGGAGATCAGCAGCGCCAGCGGCACCAGGATCAATTTGTTGATAAACGAGCCTTTCGCCACGCCCCACACCACCGGGAGCTCACGATTGGCCTTCACGCCCGTCACCTGCTGTGCATTGAGCGACAGGTCATCGCCCAGCACGCCGGCGGTCTTTTTTGCCGCCACTTTGCCCATGACGGAAATGTCGTCGAGCAGCGTGGCAATATCATCCAGAAGAGTCAGTAAGCTGGTTCCTGCCAAAATGTCATTCCTTATTCCGGTTCGTGATCCTGACAACAGGGGCACCGCTCAATCGCCGTCACCGTCATATCGGCGATGCCCGCACAGTCCCATTCGACGCGTAACGTTTTCCCGTGCAGATCGTCGGCGTGCAGATACTTGCTCACCGGACTTTCTGTCATGCCGCTTATCTCCTCGGTGGCCACCAGCGTATCGTCCAGGTAAATGCGCGCCGTGGCATGGGCATTGACCATGCGCTCATCGCGCAGTTGATACAGGCGTCTGACCGTCAGTTTGATGCTGCTCATGGTGGTGTTCCGCGTCCCAGAGAAAACGCTGATCTAAACTGTTATGGCAGGTAAAAGCAATCACCCTGCCTTAATCCGCCCGATAGTGATGCAATCCCTGATGATCGATCTCGCTGCTGTGCGTGGCAGCCAGCAGCCACTCTTCCAGCCGCTCCACCAGCGCTTCATCTTCCAGCCGCAGTTTGCCGCGCAGCGCGCATTCCCAGACGATCAGCACCTTCCAGCCGCTTTCCTGCAGCTGCTGCACATAGCGCCGGTCACGCTCCACGTTACTGTTGATTTTGCCGCTCCAGAATTCGGTACGCGTGGCGGGCATTTTGAACAAATAACAGTGGTGACGATGCCAGAAACAGCCGTGCACAAAGATAATGGCTTTGTGCTGCGGCAGCACAAAATCCGGCCGGCCCGGCAGCGCTTTATCCTGTACGCGAAAGCTAAAGCCGCGATCTTTCAGCAGCAGCGCAATACGCTGCTCAATCGCCGTATCCTGATTGCGAATGGCGCGCATATTTTTGCTGCGAATATCATGCGAGTGGACGTCTGCCATGGCGTCTCCTTTTTTGCGGGCTTCTTCAACTTTAGCGCGTTGAGGCAAAAGCGAAAGTTTGTGCGGAGCAGATTGCGAGACGCCGCGCAGCCATCGTTAATTTCCACGCCGCGCCAGGAGTGGTAGCATAGCCGCTTCACTGTTAAGGAAAAACGCATGCTTGCACTCGATCCCGCCGCGACGGCTTCGCCCTCCCCGCACTCCGCTGATGATGACGCCACCGCGTTACTGCTGCAGGTACTGGATATCTACGCGGCCCGCGATCTGGTGGTCATCCTGAGCGAGGCCGGCGGCCGCGACTGGAGCATTACGCAGCTTAACCGTATTCGCGCGGGAAAAAGTGCCGCGCCCGCGCTGTCAGCGGCGGAGGTCGCCCGTCTGCAGGCGCTGCTGCCGTCGCGACCGGCGCATTATGACAATCCCCGCTTTCAGTTTATCGATCTGTTTGCCGGCATCGGGGGTATTCGCCGCGGCTTTGAGCAGATTGGTGGCCAGTGCGTATTCACCAGCGAGTGGAATAAAGAAGCGGTGCGCACCTATAAAGCCAATCACTACAGCGATCCCGCCCGGCATCAGTTCAACAGTGATATCCGGCTGATTACCCAGCCGGCCGGTTTGCCGGATGAGCAGGCGATTTATCAGCATATCGATAAGACGATTCCCGACCATCAGGTGCTGCTGGCCGGCTTTCCCTGTCAGCCCTTTTCGCTGGCCGGCGTCAGTAAGAAGAATGCGCTGGGTCGCGCGCACGGTTTTGAATGTGAAGCCCAGGGCACGCTGTTTTTTGATGTGGCGCGCATCCTCGCCGCCAAAAAACCGCCGTTTTTCGTGCTGGAGAATGTGAAGAACCTCAAGAGCCATGATAAAGGCCGCACCTTTGCCATTATTATGGCCACGCTGGATGAGCTGGGTTACGACGTCGCTGACGCGGCTGACGACTCATCGCCGGATGCCAAAGTTGTCGATGCGCGTCACTTCCTGCCACAGCACCGCGAGCGCATCGTGCTGGTGGGGATCCGGCGCGATACCGGCCTGAGCGAGGGTTTTTCGCTGCGCGCGCTGGCGGCGCTCTATCCGCCTGAAGTTCCGCCGCTGCACAGCCTGCTGGAGCCGCAGCCGGCGGCAAAATATACCCTGTCGCCCACGCTGTGGCACTATCTCTACCAGTATGCGAAGAAGCATAAAGCCAAAGGCAACGGTTTTGGCTTTGGCCTCAACGATCCGCGCAATCCGCACTGCTGCGTGCGCACGCTGTCAGCGCGCTACTATAAAGACGGGTCGGAAATCCTGATCGATCGCGGCTGGGATCACGCGCTGGGCGAACAGGATTTTCAGCAGGCCGCGAACATGGCGCGCCGCCCGCGCCGCCTGACGCCGCGTGAATGTGCCCGCCTGATGGGCTTTGAAGCGCCAGGCGAAGCGCGCTTCCGCATTCCGGTCTCCGACACACAAGCCTACAAACAGTTTGGTAACTCGGTGGTGGTGCCGGTGTTCGCCGCCGTAGCGAAACTGCTGCTGCCGCTGATTGAGCAGCACGCGCGTCAGCGCCGCTGAAAACGCAGCCGCGCTTCACGCCCCGGTTTTCCGCCCCGCAATTTGCTTTAGTAACGCGCGATGTGCTGTTTTGCCGCACATCGCGCGCACTGTCACCGGACTGTCACGCATCAAACCAATACTGCGTTTTATTTTTTGCGGAGCTGTTTGATGTCTCTCCTGTCTGTAATTTCCCTGCCGCTGCGGCTGCGACCTCGTTTTACCCTGCGTCTGCCCGTCTGGCTCTCCAGCCTGCGCAGCCAGTTCATGCTGTTTATTGTGCTGTTTTGTCTGCTGCAGTTTGCCGGGGTGTTGTTGCTCAACCAGCACGTAAATCAGACGCAACACTCATTGCAGCAGGCCAGCCAGTTACGCGAACGGCTGGCCCTGCTGGATAAAGCACGCATTGAGCTACTCACCGCCAGCGACAACAGCCATCGTGCCGGTATTTATCTGATGCAGGACCAGCAGAGCGGTTCGGTCGACAGCTGGAAAAGCCTGGCGGCGGCAGCCACTACCTCATTGCAGCAGGCGCAGCAGCTGTTTGCTGCCTATCAGGCGAAAAGCGATAGCCCGCTGGCACAGGGCTTCGTGCTACTGGCCGGCGGGCTGCAGGAGCAGCTGAAAGGGCTGGCAGCCAATGATATCAACGCATTTTTTATGGTGCCGATGCAGGCTTTCCAGCAGCAGTTCAACGATGCCTGGTTTAGCGAAATCGAACAGGCCAATCAGCAGCTCGGCAGCGTCAACCAGCATTCGCTCAGCACGCTCAAGCAGAGCCGCAATCTGGCGCTGGCGATCGCCGCGTTATTAATGGCGCTGCTGCTGCTGGCCGCCGCGCTGCTGATGCGCGGCGTGTTGCTGCCGCTGCGTCACGCCAACGCCCAGCTGGCACAAATCGCGACGGGCGATCTGGTCGCCAGCCCGGCACCGACGCGTCGTCAGTCGCTGGAAACGCGCCAGCTGCTCCTGTCCATCGATACCATGCGTCAGGGTTTGCAGCAGATCGTCAGCGACATCACGACGGTAGCAACCCGGGTGGCGGCCGGCGCTGACGAGATGCAGCAGCATAATCAGCAGGTGATGCAGCAGCATCAGGCGCAAAATGCCAGCTTCCATCATCTGTCGCAGCGGCTGCATCGCGTGTCAGAAGAGGTGGAAAAAGGTGCACACTTCTCGCAACAGGCGACGCACGACGCGCAGTCTGCGGATGCGCTGATGCGTCACTGCGCCCACGAAGTCGACAATATGGAGCACCAGATGCAGCAGATCGTTGCGGCCGCTGGCGATATCGCTGGCATCGTCGGCATGCTGGACAGCCTGTCGATGCAGACGCGTCTGCTGTCGCTTAATGCGGCGATAGAATCTGCGCATGCTGGCGCTTACGGGCGCAGTTTTTCGGTCGTCGCCAAAGAGATGGGATTGCTGTCGCAGCAGAGCGGCGCATCCACGCGGCAGATCGACGGTTTAATCCAGCACACGCAGCAGCACGTGCAGGATGGCTTTGCGAAGGTGCAGGCGCTGGAAGTACTGTTTGCGCGGATTGGCCAGGCGGTATCGGGCGTAGTCAGCCAGCTGAATGAGCTGCAGGATAACAGTACGGCGCAGAGCCATCGCGTGAGCAAAATTGCCCGGGAAGTGGTGGAAATGAGTCTTCAGCTCCAGCAAAACGAAGCCCTGACTGACCAGCAGGTGCAGGCAGCGGCGCAGCTGAGTGAACTTTCAGCGCGACTGACGCAGCGCGCGCAGCAGTTCCGCGTTAGCTAAGGTGCAGAAAGAAAAAACCCGTCAGCGACGGGTTTTGGTGTTATTTCTTTTTCTTACTTTTCTTCAGCAGTGCACGCACCTGCTTCAGCTCGGCGGCGCTCAGTTGATCGCCCGCCTCTTCGGTATGCAGACTGTCGACGACCGGTGGCTCAACGGTATCTAAACTGGCCTGCAGGCGGTTAACGATCTCCTGACTCATGGAGATTTGGTTATCAGCGGCTAACTGTTTAATGTGCTCTTTTAGCGCCGGGTCAATTTTAATGGTTAAGTTAACGGTCTCGGTCATCTTCACACTCCCTCTTGATTTACAACAACGTAGCGGAAGCAGATGAAAGTTAACAGACTGTCATAAAAATTTAATATTGTGCCGGTATGGGACTGAAATCGCGTAACACGGACTCATCAATATCGGTCAGATTGCCCTGCAGTTCGGCGCACAGCTTTGCCATATAGCGGACGAGAAAATCGGCGTTGTGTTCCGCCAGCAGACGGCCGGTTTCCGTCTGCATGGTCTGCGGCAGGCTCAGCAGTTTCTTCTGGAAATGATCCAGCGTCCACTTTACGTCATCCAGTTCACGGTCTTTACCCAGCGGATCGTCGCTGTCGAACAACGGCCGTCCCAGCGCACCTGCGGTATAGAAAACGCGCGCAAGGCCAATCGCGCCTAATGATTCGAGACGATCGGCGTCCTGAACGATCTTCGCTTCTAACGTTTTTGGCGTAATGCGGGCGCTGAAACTGTGGGCCTGCACCGCATGCGCCACGCTGTCCAGCAGCGCTGAGGGGAAGTCCGGAAAATCCTGTTGCAGAATGCGGCGCGTCTCTTCCGCCGCGTAAGTCGAAGCCAGATGGCGTTCCGGATGGTTTTTCGGCAGGTTCACCACATCGTGGAAATAGCAGGCGGTCAGTACCACCAGCGGATCGGCATTGGTGTTTTGCATAATGCGGGCCGCGCTCATCCAGACGCGGCGCAGGTGCGCGATATCATGGGCTTTATCATCGTGCAGCCAGTTCAGCTGCAGCCAGCTTTCGTAACGGTGTTGCCAATGGGTCAGTGACACCGTGCTTCTCCTGTTATTGCTATTATTTCGCACCGGGTACGGCTTGCGTCTCATCATAGCGGCCCGGTGATGACACTTTCTTTACACCCTTCCCGGATGTCCAGCGCAAAAAAATGCGATCCCGATCATGTTATAGCGCTGTTAAAGCCGCTTGCCCAGCCGCGATACCGTTTTCAGTATTTCCTTAACCTGTTTTAGTTAAGCCACTCTGTTTAATTTCGGTGATGCATTTCCCGCTGGGTGAATTTTCAGCATCGCCAAAGGTCCAGTTTAGCCTGTCGCAACCCCAGCATTAAAACGCCCCTTTGCATAGCGACATAATCTGAAAAGATTCCCATTGCGACCGTTATAACGTACTGTATAGGGGAAATTTACGGCTCTCACCTGTACCCGGAGCCTTCGTCAGCACACTGTTTGCTTATGAGCCATTTTTAATACCGGAAGCGGCAGTTATTGCCCGATAATAAGGCGACAAATTATTAAGCAAATTGATTCAAACCCATTATGCTAATGCTCTCATCCGAGGATACGGATGTTTCTTCGAAGTTCTCCGGGTACGTGATACAACATGAGGTACATAATGAAAGAACGGCCGATTCTTTTTTCCGAACAGCGGGTGCGCGCCCTGCTGGTTGGCCAGCAAACTCAGACCCGGCGCATTATGAAAACTCAGGCGTTTGGCCCGGGACAGGATCATCATGAAGGCGTGCACGCGTTTGATGTCAGCGCTAATCATCTGCATGGCTACAAGCTGATGTCGATGGCGGACATTGGCGCCCAGTGCCCGTTTGGCCAGGTCGGCGATCGCCTGTGGGTGCGTGAAACCTGGCGGGGTCCGATTGTGCCTGAGGCGCAGCTGGCGGAATACGAGCGCGATCCGCTGCCGTTCCGTAATCCGGCATTTTGCCAGTATCGCGCCGACAGCCATGAACTTGGACAACAGGAAGAAAATCAGCAGGTCGCCGAGCAGTTTGGCTGGCAGACCGCCATCCATATGCCGCGCTGGGCCAGCCGCATCGATCTGGAAATCACGGCGGTACGCGCGGAGAAAATTCAGGACATCAGCGAAGACGACATCATGGCGGAAGGCGTGCAGACCGATTCGCACTTCCTCAATAATTTCTTCACGATGAACATGAATTCCGAATCGCCGAAAGAAGCTTACCGCAAGGCGTGGCAGAAGCAGTATGGCGCCACCAGCTGGGAGGTGAATCCCTGGGTCTGGGTCATCGCATTCCAGCGTGTGGAGCGTGAAGGCTAACCGTTTGCCCTCTTCCGCACAGAAGAGGGCGTCATCTTTTGCGCGATTCAGTGAATCACCAGCCCTTGCCCCCTCGCCGGCGGCACAGCGCGCCCCTTTCCCACCTTGCCAGTTTGCAATCCCTGTCACAGACAAATCCGCCGCTAACAGGTTGAATAAGCGGCTTTGATTCCACGCTGGCAATTTATCGTCTGCCGCGTCAGGATATGATTTCCGCCCTGCAGAGTGAGTGACGCAATGATCAAATGGCCGTGGCGTGCACAAAAAGATGCTGCCGTGACTGCCCTGCCCTGGCAACAGGCGCTGGGGCAGCCGATCTTTTCTCTGCTAAACAGCGACGAGCAGCAGGCGCTGGTGGCGCTGGCGCAACGCTTCCTGCTGCAGAAAAAAATCACTCCGTTGCAGGGGCTGGAACTCAGCGAGCTGCGGCTGGCTCGCCTGTCGTTGCTGTTTTGCCTGCCGGTATTGAAGCTGGGTCTGGAATGGCTCGACGGCTTCCACGAAGTGCTGATCTACCCGGAGCCGTTCAGCGTTGACGATCGCTGGGAGGACGACAGCGGCCTGGTGCACCACGCGCCGGCCGTACATGCCGGCCAGAGCTGGACACAGGGACCGGTGGTGCTGAACGCGCTGGACATCCAGGACTCATACGATCTCTCTGGTTATAACCTGGTGATCCACGAAGTGGCGCACAAGCTCGACGCGCGCGGCAGCGGTTACACCAGCGGCATCCCGGCCATCGCGCTGCGCGATGTGGCCAGCTGGGAGAAGGATTTACTGCAGGCGATGGCCGAGATTGAAGCAGAAGTGGAGCTGGTAGGTGAACAGGCCGCGACCCTCGATCCTTATGCCGCCAGCGATCCGGCGGAATGTTTTGCCGTGCTGTCGGAGTACTTTTTCAGCGCCCCCGACCTGCTCGCCAGCCGTTTTCCGGCCATGTATCGCCACCTGCAGCAGTTTTACCATCAGGATCCGCTGGCGCGTCTGGCGCAGCAGGCACCGGAATCTGCTTAAATCACGATCGCTTTGCCGCTTTGCTAGCCAGTTGAATACAAATGTGTTTTTAGCGGTTGACACCCACAGGGGCTGCCATTAATATTCGCCTCGTTCCAACGATTCCTCTGTAGTTCAGTCGGTAGAACGGCGGACTGTTAATCCGTATGTCACTGGTTCGAGTCCAGTCAGAGGAGCCAGATTTAAAGAAGCCCGCTCAGGGAAACCTGAGCGGGCTTTTTGTTGTTGCGTGACGGCTAAACTTCCGTCCAGCCGCGCAGCAGGTTGTGGTACATATTCAGCAGCGACAGCAGTTCTTCGCTGTCACCGTGGCGCGCTTTCAGGCTCTGAATGTTGCGGTCCAGTTCAAACAGCATCGCGCGCTGCTTATCATCGCGCACCATCGACTGAATCCATAAAAACGAGGCGACCCGCGCGCCGCGCGTGACCGGCGTGACGCAGTGCAGGCTGCTGGAGGGATAAAGCACCAGGTCGCCGGCCGGCAGTTTTACGCGGTGCTGACCGTAAGTATCCTCGATCACCAGTTCCCCGCCCTCGTAACTGTCGGGTTCACACAGAAACAGCGTGGCGGAGAGATCGGTACGCATCCAGCCGGCCGCGCCATTGTGGCGCACCGCACCGTCAACGTGAAAACCGTAGGTTTCCCCCTGTTGATAACGGTTGAACAGCGGCGCAGAAAGCGTGCGCGGCAGCGCGGCGGCAAAGAATAGCGGATGGCTATTCAGTGCCTGAAGCACTGCAGCCTGCAGCCGATCATAGAGTGGCGTGCCGGTGTCAATCTGCTGGTTATTTTTTACGGTCGCGCCCTGGCTGCCGACCGTCGCCCGTCCGTCAACCCAGTCAGCCTGCTGCAGCTGTGCGGTAAAGTGCGCCAGCTGTTCAGCGTTAAGCACGGCAGGAATGTGATACATCATCGCGGAGTTCTCGCCATTAAGCGTGGAGCGCGAACGCCCCACGGTTGACCATCAGAAATGCACGTTAGCCGTCAACAGAAAAGTACGCGGCTCGCCCGGATGATAGCGATAACCACTCTTGTTGATCGATGCCACATAGTTGGTATCAAACAGGTTATACACGTTGAGCTGCAGGTCGAGGTTATTGTTGACCTTATACCCGAGCTTCGCGTCAGCCACCCAGTAGCCCTCGGTGTGATCCGGCGTGCCCACGGCCCCATCGCTGCCGCGACGCAGGCTGCCAACGTAACGTGCGCCCGCGCCCACCGACAACGCATCAGTAGCCTGATAGTTGGTCCACAACGTAAAGGCGTGCTTCGGCGTATAGGCCAGCGCGGATGAGCCATCCTGCGCCACGCTGGCACCTTCACGCACCGACGCGTGCTGCATGGTGTAACCGGCAATGATTTCCCAGTCTGGCGTTATGTTGCCGGTTGCTGAGAGTTCATAGCCTTCCACGCGCTTCTTGCCGGTTTGCGAGTAAGTGCCGTCATCATTGGCATCGACCTCATTTTCGATGTCGGTGCGGAACAGCGCGGCGTTCAGCAGCAGCCGCTTGTCCAGCACCTGCCACTTGGTGCCCACTTCGCTGGATTTGGCCTTCTGCGGTTTAAAATCGGTACGGTTGGCACTGTTGCCGCTGCCACCCGCCGCCAGCGCGAAGCTGCTGCCACCCGGTGGCTGCTGGGAGATGGCGTAATTCACATACAGGTTGCCCTGTTCGGTCAGACGATAGAGCGCCCCCGCTTTCCAGTTCACCAGATTGCCGGATTTCGCCGTGTCCACCGTGGTCACCGGCGTATTGCGCGCCACGCCCGCCGGGCAAGCCAGCGCGCCGCGTCCGGTGCCGCCACAGGCCGTCGCGCTGTCGTACTCGGTATGGTAGTTGTCGAGACGAATGCCGCCGTTCAGCTCAAAGTCAGAGGTAATCGCCAGCGTATCAAATGCATAGATGCCAAACGTATCAGTCTGCCCGTTAGCGTTCGCGCCGTTGCGGTCCAGACCGCCAATCGAAATGCTGCTGATGGGATGGTAGATATTCACCGCAGGCGGGGTCAGCGCGTTGACGCCATAGGTGGTCTGATTTTCACGTGTGAACTCTACGCCCGCACTCACATCATGCCCGACGGACCCGGTGGCAAATTTCGAGGTGATATTGGTCTGGTTGGTGAGAATACGGTTGCTGATATCTTTGGTGTTTGCCAGGCGCGACCAGCGCCAGCTGCCCACATCGTCCGGGTTGGGTGCAGTAATGTTACTGGCTCCGCCCATCACCGCCGTCAGCAGATACTCCTGCTTCACCCGTGACCAGCGCGTGGTGTTGCGCAGCGTGGTGTTATCGCTCAAATCGTGTTCAAAGCGCAGCGTGGCACTGTCGGTAGTCGATTTGTCGAAATCAGAATCGGTGCCGTAGTAGTTGCTGGTGGCGACCTTGCCGGAATTGTTCAGCGCAGCATACGCGGCAGACGGTGCCGAATAGCCTGGCAGGCCAACGGTCGGAATACCGCCGTCCGGTGTGTTGTTCTGGTGGACGTGTAAATAGTTGACGTACAGCCGCGTTGCGGTGTCCAGCCCCAGCGCCAGCGAAGGCGCGACGCCATATCGCTCGTTCTGGATGTTGTCGCGCGCCGCATCATGGGTTTTCTCACCCATCAGGTTAAGGCGAAACGCCGCATTGTCGTTGATTGCCTGGTTGTAATCGAGCGTGCCGCGGCGCATCCACGCGCTGCCGGCGCTGACTGACGCGTCAAGCCCGGTGTCCAGCCGCGGTTGTTTGCTGATCATATTGATCGAGCCGGATGGTGCGCTGCGACCATAGTCGGTGCCGGAAGGTCCTTTGATCACCTCCACCTGCTGCGTGTTGAAGGTGTCACGCGTGACGCTGGCGATGTCGCGAATGCCATCCACGTAAATGCTGTTGGAGGTATCGACACCGCGCATGTACACCGCATCGCCGGTGGTTGAGCTGCCGTTTTCCCCGGCATAAAACGCCCCGACGCCCGGCACGTTTTTCAGCGCGTCGGTCAGATTGGTGACGCCCTGATCTTTAATAACCTGATCCGGAATCACCGTCATGGTGCGGGTGGTATCCACCAGCGGACGGGTAAATTTGGGATCGGCCGAGGCATTTGGCGCGTACAGCGAAGGCGTGCGCGCTTCAACCACCAGCGTATCATCAGATTTTTTGCCGGAGTTATCGGCCCCCAGCGCCGCAGCCGGCGAAATACCAATACAAAGCCCGGTGAACAGGGTCAGCGAATTGAAGCTACCAAACGGCAGCTGGCGATTTTTATCCATGTTAAAAGGTGAGTTTCTTATCGTTATTAACGCACTCATTGTCTTAACCGCACCTGCCATTCAGGCATAGCACTGAATCAACACGGTTTTCCCAGACAACACCTAAATGATAACGCCAATGGTTATCATTTACTTTTATATTCTTACACGCGCGCTGCCGCTTGGGAATACTTTTCTTTACGTTAAAATTACGAAATCAATACAATTGAATAAACCGGCGGGAGGTTACGGCAATTTTTTCATCAGGCGGGTAAACAGCATAAAAAAACCCGCTCGGCGTGAGCGGGCTTTTAGTCTGGCGTGCACAGTTCATTCCAGTAGCAATAGCGCATGCGCTGGTGGCGGCGGTTATCGTTCATAGTAGCGATACACGGAAGGATGAAACTCCACGCCGTACAGCTGGCTGATCGGGATCAGCAGATCGATATGCTCACCGGGGTAGAATTCGCGCCCGTCAGGGGTGGCGGCTTTGCTGGCTGCCAGACGCGCCAGCCACTGCTGCAGGATCTTCTTCATTGTCAGCTTCTCCAAAAAAGGTTAACGCTGACAGTAAACCCCAGCCTGGACGCGGAACCAAACGACAAGTTATGCGTAGGATTACTGCATTTTGCATATCGGGGTGGCAACGGTGGCTGCGCCATGACGGTCACACTGAAGAATGCCCCTACGGGCTGGGAGGCCCCCGGCAATGCCGCACGCTGTTTACCTGATAGTCCCTGTGAAGCCCCCGGTTTTCAAAGTCATACTCCGCGAACCACTACCTAAATGAGAAGCAGTGGCGGCCCGGGCGGGCCGCCTGACCTGTCATGCACGCGCCTCTTTCAGCAACTGCTGAATCACCCTCTCCTGCTCTTCATAGTTACCTTCACCAAACGCGGTGTAGCGCAACTGGCCGTGTGCATCAAAGATGTAGTGCGCGGGCCAGTACTGATTACCAAAACGGTTCCAGATGCTGTAATTGTTATCCGCCACTACGGTGTAGGGCAGCTGCCAGCGCGTAATCGCGCGCTTCAGCGCCTTTTCATCGCGCTCCCACGGGTACTCCGGCGTGTGCACACCCACGACAACCAGCCCGTCACGTTGATACTTACTGGCCCAGTCGCGCACGTATGGCAGCGTATGCTGGCAATTAATGCAATCCCAGGTCCAGAAATCGACCAGTACCACTTTGCCCTTTAACGTGGCAGGCGTCACCGGCGCCCCGTTCAGCCACGCTGTGCCCCCCTCCAGCGACGGCAAGGCGCTGCTGGTTTGCGGCAGGCTAACCGGCTCCAGGCGCACTTTGGGTGCCGGCGTGGTCAGCCACTGGCTCAGCTGCTGCTCCAGCTTCAGGGCAAAAGCGGGCGCTGCCTGCAGCTGGCTCTGTGAGCCGGTAACAATCACGCCCACCGAGGTGAGCATCAACACGCCCGCCGCCTGACGCAGCCGCGCACTCATCGCCAGCCCCGGACGCAGTCGCGCCACCAGCGATCGTCCGGCGAAATAGAGCAGCGCCAGCATCAGAGCGGCACCGCTGCCATACGCCAGCAGCAACACGCCAACCGACAGGGGATGATCGCCCACGACGGCCAGGCTGAGGATCGCGCCCAGCACCGGTCCGGCACAGGGCGACCACAGCAGACCGGTTGCCAGGCCCGCCAGCAGCGCGGCGAGCACCCCGCTTCGCCGCTGGCTGGCATCGTTGAGGCGATTACCCAGCGCGACAAACGGCCGGGTAACGCGTTGGGCGATGCGCGTGGAGATTAACGTCAGTGCGACTATCGCCAGGAACAACAGCGCCAGGTCGCGACCAATGCGGGTGACCTGACTGACCCAGTGGCTGGTAAGCGATACCAGCAGCGCCACCAGTGTGAACATCAGGACCATGCCGCTCAGCAGCGCCAGTAGCTGTCCGCGACGGCCGCGTACGCTGGCAAATACAAAAGGAATAATCGGTAAGGTACAGGGGCTGAGCAGCGTCAGCATCCCGGCGAGAAAAGCGATAAGCAGTGTCATAGAGAACCTCATACGGTGGATAAACGTCTGCGCGTCCGGCAGTACGTCTATTACATCCACCGCATGTATTCAGGCTGTGTCGCGGGAACGCCGTTATGTCGGGTTATGTGTGTAGCGGGCAGGCAGATACATCAGGTTACACATCCTGCTGCTGCAGGATGATGCACGCTTCCAGCCCGCCAGCTGCCCGGTTACGCAACTGCAGGCTGCCTGCCATCTGGCTCACCAGCTGGGTGGCGATCGCCAGGCCGAGCCCGGTCCCGCCGGTGTGGCGATTGCGTGAACTCTCCACGCGGTAGAAGGGCTCCAGCACCGCCTGTAACGCTTCCTCCGGAATGCCGGGCCCGTTATCACGCACCCGAATCTCTACGCTGTCACCCTGGGGTGAACAGAGTTCAACCTCCGCTTCGCCGCCAAACTTGAGCGCATTGTCGATCAGGTTGGTCATGATGCGCCGTAGTGCCTGCGGCCGCACGGCGAAGGTGTCATGGCCGGTGCACGGCACAAAGTTCACCGCTTTACCGACATCCTGATAGTCACAGACGACGCTATCCAGCAGCGCGTTGAGGCTGACGCTCTGGCGCTTCTCCTCCAGCACTTCCGATGAGCGTGCATAAGCGATGCCCTCGCGCACCAGGCAGCTCATGTTATCGAGATCGCTCAGCAGTTTGTCGCGCAGCTCAGGCTGCTCCGCCATCTCCACCCGCAGCTTCATGCGCGTGATCGGGGTTTGCAGATCGTGGGAGATGGCCGCGAGGATTTGCGCACGCGCTTTGAGGTGATCCTGAATCCGCAGCTGCATAGCGTTAAACGCACGCGCCGCCTGCTGCACTTCATCCGGGCCGTTCTCTGCCATCAGCTGTGCGTGGCTGGCGGCCGGTTTGAGCGCATCAACCGCCTGGGTAAAGCGCACAAACGGTCGCACCACCTGCCGCACCGCCAGCCATGCGCAGCACAGCAGCAGCAGCAGCTGACCCATCAGCACCAGCGGCAGCCAGCGCGCAATCGCCGGCATGCGCGGCCAGAGATCGAGCGTGAGCGGCGCGCCGTCATGCAGCGTCAGATGCACCTGAATATGCTCCCGCGGCCCCGGAATCGCATGAATGCTCATCTGATAGCGCCCGCCAAGCGTCTCCTGCAGTGAGCGTACCGCGTCGCGCGTGCGCCAGCCGGAGGGATACGGCCCCGCTTCGCCCGGCGACAGACTGTAGCGATAGTTGCCGCGCGCCAGCTTCGCCAGCCAGCCCGGACGCTCGTCGGCCGGCAGACGATCGAGGATTGCCACACTGGTCGCCACATCGTACTCCAGGTTGCCCAGCATCACGCTTTTAGCGCTGCTCATGCGTTCAATCAGCAGGCTTGCCAGCGTGAGAGTATTTGCCAGCAGCAGCCCGCCCAACACGATAATCAGCAGGCGTGACAGCAGCGATCGCGGCCATAGCCTCATTGATGCGCCTCTTTGATCACCACCGTGCTCGCCAGTACGTAACCTTCGCTGCGTACCGTTTTGATGTAGGCCGGTTCACGGGCATCTTCGCGTAACCGCTGGCGCAGCCGGCTAACCAGCAGATCGATCGAGCGTTCAAACAGCTCCGCGTCGCGGCCCTGCGTCAGGTTGAGCAGCTGATCGCGATTCAACACGCGCTGCGGATGGTCGAGAAACACGCGCAGCAGGCGGTACTCTGCGCCACTCAGCGCCACAATCACGCCGTCGCTGTCCAGCAGATGGCGCGCGGAGGTATCCAGCTGCCACTCGCCAAAGGCAATGATGCGGCCGGCCCCGGTAATATGTAAATTTGGCGGCAGCGCCCGGGTACGGCGCAGGATCGCTTTGATGCGCGCCAGCAGCTCACGCGCCACAAAGGGTTTGATCAGGTAATCATCCGCCCCCATCTCCAGCCCGAGAATGCGATCGGTCTCTTCGCTGCGGGCAGTAAGCATCAGTACCGGCAGGTTCTGCCGGGGATCGCTGCGCAGCTGACGGCACAGCGTCAGGCCATCGTCACCCGGCATCATGATATCCAGCACCACCAGATCCACCATGCTGCTGCTCAGCACGGCGCGCATTTCGCGGCCATTGGCCGCACCGGTGGCGCGGTAACCGGACTTAATCAGATAGTCGGTTATCAGTTCGCGGATATCCCGGTCATCATCCACCACCAGAATGTGATCAACGTGCTCCAAAACAGCCTCCTGTCAGCCGCTTATGCAAAAAAGACCGGCACGCGATGGCCGGTCAGGGTCGTGAATTACTCCGCTACAGTGCGGCCGCATCCTCAACGGCTTGCACAAACGCCTGCGGTGCTTCCGCTGGCGGATTGTGTCCGATATTGCCCGTGAAGGTGCGATGCTGGTACCTGGCGCTGAACCTGGTGCGGTACGTCTCCGGTGCCGGGTGCGGCGCCCCGTTATTATCCCCTTCGATGGTGATGGTGGGGACGCGAATTGTCGGTAACGTGGCTAATGTTTTCTCATAAGCGGCATATTTTTGCTCGCCTTTTTCCAGGCCCAGGCGCCAGCGGTAGTTGCTGATAGTGATCGCCACCTGATCCGGATTATCCAGCGCTTTGGCGCTCTGATTAAAGGTGGCATCGCTGAATTTCCAGCCGGGCGATGCCTGCTGCCAGATCAGTTTCGCAAAGTCGTGTGTATGGGCGGCATACCCCTGCTGACCGCGCTCAGTGGCGAAATAGAACTGATACCACCACTGCTGTTCGGCCTCTGGCGGCAGCGGTTTTTTACCCAGCTGCTGGCTACTGATCAGATAGCCGCTGACCGACACCAGCGATTTTACCCGTTCCGGCCATAGGGCCGCGACGATGTCCGCCGTGCGTGCGCCCCAGTCAAAGCCGCCCAGCACGGCCTGTTTGATATTGAGCGCATCCATCAGCGCCACGACGTCCGCTGCCATTGCCGAAGGCTGACCGTTACGCGGCGTTTTATCCGACAGGAAACGCGTGCTGCCGAAGCCGCGCAGATACGGCACGATCACCCGATACCCTTTTGCCGCCAGCGCCGGTGCCACCTGAGCATAGCTCTGGATATCGTACGGCCAGCCGTGCAGCAAAATAACCGCCTGGCCGTCACGCGGACCGATGTCCACATAGCCTGTGTTCAGCACGCCCGCGTTGATCTGCTGCACGTGGCTGAAGTCAGCAGCGTAATCGTGTGAGGCCGGGGTGGCGGCAAACGCGGTGCCTGCCGCCGTGAGAACCAGCGTTGCCAACAGAGTCTGACGTAACAGTGTTTTCATAATTTATCTCCGGGTCATCAGTGCGGTGCAATCTGTACGGGCACGTTAAAGGTGATGGTTTTGCTGTCGATCGGTTTATGCGTAGGATCGGCAAGAATAAGGGTGACCTTGTGCGGCCCGACAGGCAGACCGACCAGAATCACCGGCTCACCGCTGGTGTCCGCCCAGTGCCACGGGTTGTCATCCACGATGACGTGAATGTGGCCGATGCGCGGCGTGATTTTCAGCGCTTCCTGGCCAAACACTGGCTCGATGCGCAGGTTTTCTGCCCGGTACTGGATAAACACCGCGCCCTTGCGCAGCGGTCCGGCCAGCGGCGCATCGACAATTAATCGCGCAGGCGGCTGGGGATGATCCAGTGGCGCCACGGCTGCCGGGCCGAGCACGTCAGCAGCGCTCAGTCGCTCCGCCCAGGCGCAAGTCGCAGAGGCGCCCATCAGTAACGTTGAAATAAACAGTCGGGTTAACATCGTGGTATCTCCATGCATTCAGTTGATGCGTACAGAAGACCACGGCGATGTATAGCGGATATGTACAGACTGGCGGGTTATGCAACGGCGTGTGTGCTGTGTGGCGTGAGATACAGTGTGATACAAATTGGTGTTTACCCCGCCCGGGGGAAAATCAAAGCAGGATTTTCACAGGCCCGGGGGCGGGAAAATTAATGAGATAAGTGGCCCTTCGTCGTGGAAATAATTCGTCCGCCTTAATCACGCAGGCGGCGAAATGATATGGCGCGCAAAGCGGCACGCGCGAGAGCTTCACTCGAATCAATTAACGTCATTTCCTGCCAGATCGCGCTGTGTTTTAACAAACTCAACTCTGTGCAAGCCAGAATAATGTGCGTAGCGCCCTGTTGCTTCCAGCTACTTACGGCGTCCGCTAACTGCCGCATTGAGAGTTCAGACACGCTTTTTGTCGCTTTTATCTCGTTAATGCAGCGTGTCACTAGCTGTTGGGTGGATGCAGCTACATTGACGATCTCGGCGTGCTGTTGCGTAAGCGCATCATGATACAGCCTGCTCTGGTACAACATTTGCGAACCGAGCACAACGACCCGCTTGCCCTGAGGCGCAATATGCTCAAGTGTGGCATCAATAATATTAATAACCGGAATAGCTGCGTCCTTGCTCCAGCGCGACCAAAGGAGGTGAGCGGTATTACAAGGCACAACGGCAACCGTCGCACCCGCAGCAGCGAGTTCTGTAATAGTTGCGTGAATCCAGGGAGAAGGATCACGTTCACCCAGTTGCAAATGACGCCCGCGGCTGGGAATTTTACTATTATTATCAATAATAAGTCGCGGATATTGCCACTCTTTATCTGCCTGAACCAGGCCATATAGCTGCTGGCAAAAATCCAGTGTTGCCCAGGGGGCTACGCCTACGACGCCTAAAACACCTTCATCTGCCGGCCAGCTAACATCGTCATAGAGAGGTGAGATATTAACCATTTTTTTGCTCAAAGTGATAAAGGCGTAATCGGGTTTCAGGATACTTATTAAGCATATGACCTTCAGGGAACATATTTTCACTCCTGGTTAAGCTGAAACCATGCCGCGCAAATAGGTCTTCGTATTGCTCAGCAGTTCGATATGTAGCCGAATACTCTGCTTGCAGATTCGCAGAATAGCGGTTATTGATTTCGAATCTTTCACCGACACCCGTACCATCACGCAATAATATAGTGCTTTCTGGTTTACTGTAAGCACGCAAATTACCTAACAATTTTTCAGCTTGCTCATCATTAAGGTAGATCATCAGGCCAGATATGAAAATGACATCGTAATGCTCTTGGCTACAATAATTCTCGGCAGATGAAAGAATGAAATCGACATTATCAATATTGCGTTTTCTGGCTTCAAGCTTACCCACTTCAATCATTGCAGCTGAAAACTCTACAGCGGTGATTTTTTTTGCGCCCTCATGCTGAAAACGAAAAGCCCACTGCCCGACCCCGGCGCCGAGATCAAGTACCGTTTTCCCTGTCAGGTCAGGCAACCAGGCAAAAACTTTTTGCATCTCTGTGCGAATTTTAATATCGAGAAATTTTGGATCGTTTTCCAGATTTGCTAAACTTTCAAACGATAACTTATTGTAATTATCCGGTCGACGATCCCAAAAATCCTTCACTTTTTTTGCATCTAACATTTCATTAAGCCTGATTTTAGCGATACGTCCAGCGTTCATTATCAGCAGAAAAATCAACATCACTTTTCGCGACATTCATAATGCGGCTATTGCAGAGGAAGTCATAATTAAAGCGTGTAAATTCATTTACCTCTCCGCCAGGAATAGGTAATAAACGTACACCGAGCGGTTTCGTTAACCGCACCGCGAGTGCAGCCGTATCAAGAATAATCGCGGCAATATCTTCAGGCAGTGTCGAACCTGGCACCGGGAGCATATCTAATCCACAACCACAAACAGTTGACCATGCATTAAGCGTATCAATGCTTAATGCACGACGATTATTGGTACTCGCCAGGGCATCATCTTCCAGTACTGAGAACATGACGCCATTGAAACCCGTTGCGCGAGCACCACTGATTGCGACTGCGCTTTTAATCGCATTCGTCAGAATACTGGTTATAAAGAGTGATCCCTGAACGCCACCAGGACGCGCACCAAGATTTTCAACTAACCTGCCGACAGAAATACTGCCATCCGGAAAAGGCGCCAGTGAGGCATCCAGACCGGCATAGTCAAGCCCTGAATCAGACGCCAGCTCATGACCGAATGCATCAATTTCGCGTAAGCGTGCGCAGAGTCGAAGAATAAACTGGTCAGCAAAGTCCGCCAGCAGCATGTTGCCTTCCCGCACCTGCTCACTCAATTCCAAAGCAATATCGGTAGTTTCGAGGGCAAAACTAAACTTCAGTGTCTCACCTTCATGCCGGGAAAACGGAAAAAACGGGGCATTTGGCGGACAACGCAATGAGGCACCGAGACGGAAATTATCAAAGCCATTATTACTGCGATGTGCTACCTGCAACATGAAACGGGCAACGTCATGGCTGGCTCGAATATTTATACCCTGCTCATCGGCTACCATCAGATTCAGAAACATACGCGGTTGCCTGAAGAGTAAAGCAAACGCGGCATCTAACCGTCCGCGGTAATTATCGCCATGTGTTAAGTCCAGCGGTAAGCAAAACCAACGAATATCAAGTCTTTCAGCCAACGCATTGATTGAATTTATTCGTGCTGGCAGGGTATAAATCTCATCTTCATCACGATCATTCAATGGTGGCAGGGTTAAACGTAAGGTTCGCAGTGGCCAACGACGAGACTGGAGTTTATCAATCACTAACGTGCGAAAGTGATGTAAACGTGACTCAGAATGCCCGTCGGAAATAGCGGAGTAAGGCAAGCCCAGCGTAATAGCTCGTATCATTAACCGTGATCCTCCTGCATCAGACGCCAGTAATCTGCCAGCGTATTAATTTCATTAAATGCATGCTCCCCCAGGTCGTGAGCGTAGAGTGCTGTCGTTTTCTGACACGGTAACGTTTGGGCGGCATACAAATTACCATAACGCAGGCATTGCTTATGCCACTGACTCAGGAGTGCCATATCACTGACTTTAAACAGACCCATAGCCTCAGGGTGCTCTGCGGCGCGTATCGGTCCCAGATACGTCTCCTCCACGATGCCCTGGCGATTAACGTCACAATGAATGGAGGTCAGCATGCGATTATGCCGCTGGTGAGTCAAAACGAGATTTCCCTCAGCGTGATCCATTTCATGGATAAGCTGAGGAGAAAAAAACATATCTCCCGAGACAACATACGTGGGGCTATTAATCTGATTGAGGGCCAATCCCAGACTCATTGCATTATTAGTCGTTGCCCAGTTGTCATTGATAACGTAATTCAGATCAGGGTAGGACTCCATAATCTGTAACGCACCAAAGCCAATCACTACGGTAATTTTTTTCCCATGAAAGGCATCAATAGCATAGTCGAGAATCGTTTTCCGCGTTTTGGGATGGCGTATTAAAACTTTATTTTTACCATCCAGTTGCAGGCTTCTGCCGGCGGCCAGAATGATGGCATTTTCAACCATGATAGCCTAACTCCTGCAGCGAAAATTGACATACCGGCATGGGTACAACGAAATCATGCTTTACCGTTTTATAAGGGTAGATGTCATTAATTAATGCACGCCTCGCCACTTCCTGCCAGTCAAATTGATGATTTTCGCGCAACGATCTTAATGGCACCGAGGCGTAATCAAATCGTACGACCGGCACTCTTTTTAGTCCCAGACTGAGCGCGACTTCCATACGGTGCTGGCCGTCCAGTACCAGATTATGGTGTAGATCAAGCGCCAGAGGTTTTACCCATACGCCTTCCTGAATAATTTTATTACGCAACCATTCAACGCGACGTGAACTGAATTTTTCAATATGACGCAATTTTTGTGGTTCAAAAAACTCTACATTCATTTTAGTGCCTCAAAATTTTCTAATAATAAATGATAATCCGCAACCGCCTGCCGGTAATCGACTTCTTCGTTGAAAGATCTTGCAAACAAATCCGTAATATCTACAGCACGGCAGGGTAAGCAAGAGCGGTGTACAATCCAGGGTGCCATGTAATATTGCTGGGTGCTTTGCTGTAAAAACGTCTGCCGCAGGCGTCGATCGTTTTCCACCTGTTCCGGAGAGACACTTAGCAAGCCGACCATTTTCATCCAGCCATCAAACGCGGAGTCGTAATCGGGCACATAGGCAATTTTCTTTATAGCAGGTTCAGCTTTACTGGCTTCGACAATACCGCCAGTAAGGCAAGAGTTGTAATAACCATGGGTGAGCCAAAAACTGTCACTGCCCATTTCAGCTTGCATTAACCGTGGCCATACACGTGGATCCAGCAGAACATCCGTTTCGATAATTGTATAGCCATATTCAGGATGATTAAGCGCGCTGACACCTTTTTCAACGGATAATATGTTGACATCATTTTTATAATTATCATTGTGCGCTAACTTAATATTAGCATCAGCATAATTATCTTTAATCCAGCGTTCTACAACTGATGACTGATGACCGGTAACCAGTACAATTTCACGCTCGCCGCATTTTAACAGCTCAGTCAGCAACGTATCCAGCACGGTGATTTCACCGACCGGCAGCAAGCATTTAGGATAATTTAGGGTCAAATGCCCCATTCTCGTTCCCTGACCAGCAACCAGTAATATTGCGGCGCGTTTAGAAGACATTGTGATGAACTCCAGCGGGCATAAGGGTTTTTTCAATGATTTTTACAATCTCACTGCCTGCGCCCTGCTCTGGCATATGAAGTTCATCACGTAAAACCTGCAGTCGCTTATCACGCATGGGATCCTTGCCTGAAACAAGATTATCAACGAAAGTTTTAATATCTGCGGATTCATTCGCAACGTCATAAGCGTCATAAATAAATTCAGCGCTACTGTTAATACCGAGGCAATTTTCATGAGTCAGGAAAAGAATTGGCTTACGCGAAGGTAAATACTCCAGCAAAAACGATCCTGCATCTGCCATCAGCGCATCTGATTGTGAAAAGGCGTAGCGATAATCTGCAGAAAAATCCCACTCCACATGTGATTTGAGATGAGAGTATTCGCGCAGCATTTGCCAGTTCTGAGCAGTTTCGCTGTGTGTTCCGCGCTCTTTACGAATATCCAGAAATTGTTTAAAAAGCGGATGTGGCCGAATAATCAAATTGACGTCATCACGTTTGATGATATCGAGCATTGCCTGTGTATATAAATTAAACGTAGACCACATCTTTTCATCATCAGGCATGACGAAATGCGGCGCCCATAATAGCGTTGGCTTGCCTTTATTAACTTTGCCATCCGTCTTGACGCCAAAGCGTGATGGATAGTTATCTAGCTTTGGATGTCCGCTAACATAGACGTGATGATTGCCATTTCCGCAATATTTAGCAAACTCATCTTTATGCCGCTGAGAGCGAACGAATACCCACCTGGCAACATTTTGACAGGGAAGATTATACTGATAAACACGGTTTCTCTCACCATCACCCATATCTAATCCATAAGGAATATAGGCGATAGAAATATTGCGTCGATTAAGCGTCAAACTTTGCAGTTCATTGGGACGTGCATCATCATAAGGATTTTGTAAAAAAACCACATGCGGCTTACGCGCCGTAATCTCATACTCGTGATACTCGGTATACCGGATACCCTTATCATTTAATAAATCACGCTGTGCAGTGTAATCCGGTGCTTTTGCGCCCCGACTGAAATAGGGCGCCAGGATAATCTGGCAATCAAAATGCGGTTTGGCCTGCATAGCGCGATATACCGACTCAAAGTTAGTCCAGCCGGGGGCCCACTGGAAAAAGATATCCACTTTTATCTTTTCTTCGCCAGGTTGATAGGCTGGCCAGACTATTTCTTCTAATTTTTTAGCGAAATGCGCTCGATAATCAACAGGTTGGTTTTCGATATCACTTTTATCAGCGGCCTGATAACCCGCATTGGGAAAGATACCCAACCAGCGGTCACGTTTTATCAAACTATTCCAGCGTACATCTAAAGCCCAGCACTGAGGAACGCCACCCGCCAGTAACCCCTGCAAGCTTTCTGCATAATTATCAATGAGAGTGGAGTAGTAATCACCGTTCACAATGTAAGCGCAAGCGCACCATGCATATTGCGGCTTAATAATAAAATCCACACTTTTTAACGGCACGACGTTATCATAGTGGGCAGCGAGCAGCGCGACATGCCAGTTGATCTGCTGTAAAGAGGAGAGAAATAGATCAATTCGCTGTTTGGTCTGAATATCATCATGGAAAACCATATCGTCTTCCAGAATCAATACATTTTTCCAGCCGTTTTGCTGAGCCATTTGCAGCACGAGAATATGTGATTTAATACAGCCGATATAGCCTGGCGCTTCTTCAATAGCCTCAAAACGGACAATCTTTTCACGTGGTACGCCAATTGCTTTTAATTGACGAGCGATACGTACCCTGCGATCCTTGCGTTTGTTCAGGTTGATGTATACAACCTTATCTATTGTCTGCCAGTTGACTGCCATCATCTCTACACCCATCGCACTAAGAAAGCTCTCATTTTCAGGACGGCGCAATAAAGACAATTCTTAAGGAAATTAAAAAAATTTTTTAGGTTTACTGGCAAGGTGCACAGTTGTCGCATCACGTTCGAATTCACGAAAGCGCTGAGTTAGGTTGCCAGCGGAAAGGCAGCGGTCAGTCCGAAAATAGCCGTGCGGCTTGAGGCGGGGCCGGGTATGGCAGGCATAGGGTGCGATCTTTTTTTGCTGGCGCAATAACCCGATCATAAAACCCTGTGCCTGTCTTTTTGTGGGGATTCCTTAGCCCTGTGGGCCACTGCTCTTCGCGAGCATTTTGCGGTAATTGTTCAGCCATTTGCCGCTGGTTAAACGCCACCAGAAACAGATACCGCGCACCGTCCAGTCGAGGAACATGCCGAGCCAGACGCCAGTCACCCCCATGCCCAGCACAATGCCGAGCAGATAACCGGCCACCACGCGCGCGCCCCACATACTGAACATCGATACATACATGGTGTACCGCGCGTCGCGCGCGCCCTTCAGCCCGGCCGGCAGCACCCAGGAGGCGGTCCAGACAGGCATAAAGGCGGCATTCAGCCAGATCAGGTGTTTGGTTACCTCAATCACCTGCGGATCGCGGGTGTAGAATCGTGCCAGCGTGCCCGCCAGCGGCACGGTGATAAACGCCAGCGTACATAGCCCAATCATCGCCAGCCAGAATACGTGCTTGATCTGCCGCTCCGCCTGCATCACCTGATTTTTCCCTAAGCGCCTGCCGGTGATAATGGTCGACGCAGAACCCAGCGCGTTGCCCGGCAGGTTAATCAGCGTGGCGATGGAGAAGGCAATAAAATTACCGGCGATCTCATTGGTGCCCATGCCGGCGACAAAAATCTGCGTCAGCAGTTTGCCGCCGTTAAACAACACCGATTCGATACTGGCCGGTACGCCAATCCCCAGCACTTCCATCAGGATGTTGCGATCCCAGCGGCGGAAATAGCTGGCCAGCGTGATTTTCAGCGCCGGACTGATGCCGCGATACAGCACGTAAATGGCCGCCGCCGCGCCAATATAGCGTGAAATGGTTAATCCCAGCCCGGCACCGACAAATCCCATCCCATCCCATCCGAGCGCACCGTAGATCAGCACGCTACTGATGATGATATTCAGGATATTCATGCCGCCGTTAATCAGCATCGGAATTTTAGTGTTGCCGGCACCGCGCAACGCGCCGCTGCCTATCAGCGCAATCGCCGCCGCCGGATAGCTCCACGCGGAGGTTTGCAGATAGCTGAGCGCCAGTTCTTTGACCTGCGGCTCGGCGTTGCCGGCAATCACGTCAACAATCAGATGCCCCCAGAACTCGATGGCGATGACCAGCACAAACGCCAGCACCGTCATCAATCCCAGCGACTGCCGCGTCGCCGCACGCGCACGCTTGCCGTTGCGTTTGGCCAGGCTGAACGCCACCACCACCGTGGTACCGAGATCGATGGCGGCAAAAAAGGAGATGATCACCATGTTAAAGCTGTCAGCCAGCCCAACGCCTGCCATCGCCTCTTTGCCCAGCCAGCTCACCAGAAAAGTACTGAGAACCCCCATCAGCATCACGCACAGGTTCTCAATAAAGATGGGCACCGCCAGTGGGGTGATTTCACGCCACAACAGCGTGCGATAAGCACGGCGTTTGGGATACCACGCCGTGTTTCTGATCGCCCGCATTACTGCTACGCCAGGATTTCGCAAGGGAGTACCAAATCACTTTGGTTAAGAAGTAGAGTAATAATGATGATAGGCTGCTAACGATTATGCAAAGTGTTTCCCGTCACCATTTAATCATTATTACAAACTTTTTGCTGACTCCCCGCCCGCGCCGACGCTGCCGCTGCCGCCCAGATAGGCGCTGCGCACCTCTTCGTTGTGCAACAGTTCGCTGCCGCTGCCGCTCAGACGAATTTCGCCATTGACCATCACATAACCGCGATCCGCCAGTTGCAGGGCGTGGCGCGCGTTCTGCTCCACCAGAAACAGCGTCATGCCCTGCTGCGTCAGCTCACGCAGGATGCTGAAAATCTGCTTTACCACCAGCGGGGCCAGCCCGAGGCTGGGTTCATCCAGCAGCAGCAGACGCGGCCGGCTCATCAGCGCGCGGGCGATCGCCAGCATTTGCTGCTCGCCGCCGGAGAGCGTCATTGCCCGCTGTTTTCGCCGCTCCAGCAGGCGTGGAAACAGCGTGTACATTCGTTCTTTATCCTGCTTCATGTAGCGCTCGCCGATGGCGATGGTGCCCATCAGCAGGTTCTCTTCCACCGTCATATCCAGAAAGATGCGCCGTCCTTCCGGCGCCTGGGCAATACCGCTGGCGGCGATAAAATGGGTCGACCGCTGGCTGATGGGTTCTCCGCGCAGGCGAATTTCACCGCTGGCAATGCGCGGCTGACCAAAAATCGACATCAGCAGCGTGGATTTTCCTGCACCGTTGGCCCCAATCAGCGCCACGGTTTCCCCTTCCGCCACGGTCAGCGACACCTGCTTCAGCGCCTGCACCGGGCCGTAAAACACATCCACCTGTTCAAACGCCAGCATTGCTTCAGCCATGCTCGCTCTCCTCTTCCGCGCCGAGATAAGCGGCGATCACCTTCGCATCGTGTCGAATCTGCTGCGGCGTGCCCTGGGCGATCACGTCACCGTGATCCAGCACGACGATGTGATCGGAAATGCGCATCACCATCGGCATATCGTGTTCAATCAACAGCACGCTGATGCGATGATCGGCGCGCAGCTGGTGCAGAATCTGGCTCAGCGCCTCGGTTTCGACCGGATTAAGCCCCGCTGCGGGCTCATCCAGGCAGATCAGTTCCGGCCGGGTGCACATGGCGCGCGCAATCTCCAGCCGGCGCTGCTGGCCGTAAGAGAGCGTACCGGCCAGCCGGTTGGCACTGCTGACCAGATCAACACGCTCCAGCCAGTAAAAAGCGCGATCGAGCGCGCGACTCTCCGCTGCCCGATAGCCGCGGGTATTGAGGATGCCGGCCAGCAGCTGACGGTTGACCTGCATATGCTGCGCCACCAGCAGGTTTTCCACCACCGACATCTCGCGAAACAGGCGGATGTTCTGAAAGGTACGCGCCAGACCGGCGCGGTTGACCAGATGTGCGCCGCCAAACATCTTGTACCAGATGCGCGAGCCCAGCCGCGCCGGCCGCAGCCAGTCACCCGGCTGAATCTTCTGGCCCAGCACCTGAATCACATCGGTGCTGCGCTGATGGGCATTGAGCACAATGCGCCCGCCGCTGGCGCGATAAAATCCCGTCAGGCAGTTAAATACCGTGGTTTTGCCCGCGCCGTTGGGGCCAATCAGCGCGGTGACCGAGCCGCGCTCCACGCGCAGGCTGACATCATTCAGCGCTTTGATGCCGCCAAAGCGCATCATCAGGTTATCCACCTGCAGGATGGCATCACTCATGGCGTACTCCTTTTCTCAGCGGCACCCCGACGCGTGCGGTGCGCACCAGGCCGCGCGGACGCCAGATCATCATCAGCACCATCAACATGCCAAACAGCAGCACGCGGTACTCGGCAAAGCTGCGCAGCAGCTCGGGCGCCACCGTCAGCACAAACGCGGCCAGCACCACGCCGAGCGTCGAGCCCATCCCGCCCAGCACCACGATGGCCAGAATAAGCGCGGACTCAAAAAAGGTAAACGAGGTGGGATTAACGAACCCCTGATAGCTGGCGAAAAATACCCCGGCAATACCGGCGGTTGAGGCACCGAGCATGAAGGCCGACAGCTTCACCAGCACGTGATTCAGCCCCATAGCGCGACAGGCGATTTCATCTTCACGCAAAGCTTCCCACGCCCGGCCAATCGGCATGCGCGTCAGCCGGTGCTTGATAAACAGCACCAGCAGCACCACCAGCACCAGCACGACGTAGATAAAGATGAACTTCATGTTGGGGTTGTAATCGAGATGCAAAAACTGGTGGTACGGTATGCCGCCCTCCTTTGCCCGGCGGGCGAATTCAAGGCCGAGAAAGGTCGGTGACGGCACCGAGACGCCGTTCGGCCCGCCGGTGAACGACAGCCAGTTATTCAGCACCAGCCGGATAATTTCACCGAAGCCGAGCGTGACGATGGCCAGATAGTCACCGTGCATGCGCAGCACCGGAAAGCCAAGCAGCGCACCGGCCAATGCCGCCAGCAGTGCAGCGATGGGGATCATGCTCCAGAAACCCAGCCCGAGATACTGATAGCCCAGCGCCAGCCCGTAGGCACCAATGGCGTAAAACGCCACGTAGCCCAGGTCCAGCAGCCCGGCGAGGCCGACCACGATATTGAGCCCGAGTCCCAGCAGCACGTAGATCAGCCCGAGAATCGCCACCGTCAGCAGATACTTGCTGGAGAGAAACGGAAACGCCAGGGCCACAACCAGCAGCAGCGGTATTATCCAGCGCAGGCGCGAGCGGTAACCGGGTTCACGCACGTATACGCCGTCATCGTTGCCCTCAAACTTGCGCAGAAAACGGCGCCCCACGGCGGTATGCAGAAACAGCCCCAGCAGCAAACGTCCTGCCATCACCACCGCCACCAGCAGCGCCACGCGCCGCGGCGACAGCGTAAAACTATAGCCGCTGAGCACCACGCCCACCACCGGGCCGAATACCACCAGCGCGACGGCACCGGCCAGCAGCGTGTCGAGCAGCACCTGACGGATGCCGCTGGTTTGCGTCATTGCATTCATTCTGGCTTCCTCACACTTTGGCGACCAGCGGCCGGCCCAGCAGTCCCTGCGGACGGAAGATTAAAATCACCACCAGCAGCGAAAACGAGAACACATCTTTGTAATCAGAGTTCACCAGCCCGGCGAACTGCGCTTCGGCCACGCCCAGCAGCAAACCGCCCAGCATCGCGCCGGGCAGCGAACCGATGCCCCCCAGCACCGCCGCGGTGAAGGCTTTGATGCCGATAATGAAGCCGGCGTAGAAATCAAACGTGCCGTAATTCATGGTAACCAGCACCCCGGCCAGCCCGGCCATCGCCGCGCCGATGACAAACACCAGCGAAATCACCCGGTCGGTATTGATGCCAAGAATCGACGCCATGCGCCGATCCTGCTGGACCGCACGGCAGATACGGCCCAGTTTGGTGTACTGGATAATCCAGGTCAGCAGCGCCATCCCGCACAGCGCCGCCACCAGGATAAACACTTTGGTCCACGTGATTTGCACCACGCCGCCGTCGATCTCCATACGCAGCACGCCACTGAGCAAGGTGGGAATGCCCTGCTGATTCGGTCCCTGACTGAGCTGCACATAGTTTTGCAGAATCAGCGACATACCAATGGCAGAGATCAGCGGTGCCAGCCGCGTGGAATTGCGCAGCGGACGATAGGCAATGCGCTCAATGGCCCAGCCGTAAGCGGCGGTGACCACGATGGTGAACAACAGCGTGCCAAAGATCAGCAGCGGAAAGGAGTGAATGCCGAAGTAGCTGAGCAGCGCCAGCCCGATCGCACACAGATAAGCAGAGATCATGTACACCTCGCCGTGGGCGAAGTTGATCATGCCGATAATGCCGTAAACCATTGTGTAGCCGATGGCGATCAGCCCGTAGACCGCGCCCAGCGTCAGGCCGTTAATCAGCTGCTGTATAAAGAAGGCGTCCATATTGTCTCTCGCAGGTGGAAGGCGTGCACAGGACACGCTCAGATGCGAACGGCCCCGCTGCGCGCGGGGCCGCAGAGCGAATTACAGCTGGTGATATTTGCCTTTGTCATCCCACTGATAGACCACGTAATCCGAGACTTTCAGGTCGCCTTTTTCGTCCCACGCCTTCTTGCCCATCACGGTGTCAACGCTGTTGGCCTTCAGCCAGTCGCTGGCTTTGGCATTGTCTTTACCTGCCGCTTTGTAGGCGGCGGCCAGAGCCTGAATGGAGGCGTAGGCGTACAGCGTATACCCTTCCGGCTCAAAACCGCTGGCGCGGAATTTTTCAATCACCGCTTTGCCATCCGCGATGGTGCGCGGGTCATTGCCGAAGGTCATGTACACGCCTTTAGTGAACTGCGGACCGCCGGCGGCAGTAACCAGTTCTTCCGTCACGATGCAGTCGCCGGAGAAGAAGGCCGCATTGACGCCCTGCTCACGCATCTGCCGCACCAGCGGACCCGCCTCCGGATGGCAGCCACCGAAATAGACCACATCCGGTTTCACCGCGCCGATTTTGGTGACCAGCGCGTTAAAGTCTTTTTCACCGCGCGACAGCCCCTCATACAGCACCTCTTTGACGCCGCGTTTCTCCAGCGCCGCTTTGGTGGCATCCGCCAGCCCCTGACCGTAAGTATCTTTATCGTGGATCACCGCCACTTTCTTCGCTTTCAGCGTATCGAGAATATAGTTCGCGGCGATAGTTCCCTGCTGGTCATCCCGCCCGCACATGCGGAACAGGGTTTTCATGCCGCGCTCGGTGATTTGTGGATTGGTTGAACCGGGCGTAATCGCCAGTACGCCCGCCTCGTCATACACCTCTGAGGCTGGCATGGTCGAAGATGAGCAGAAATGGCCCACCACCGCCATCACTTTGTCCTGATCCACCAGCCGGTTGGCAACGGCCACCGCCTGCTTGGGTTCGCAGGCGTCATCGCCCTGCACCAGCACAATTTTTTCACCGTTTATGCCGCCCGCCGCGTTAATGTCCGCCGCGGCCTGGCTGGCGCCCTTCCAGTATTGTGTACCGTACGTAGCATTCGGTCCGGTAAACGGACCGGCCACGCCGATCTTTATGTCAGCCTGCGCGTAGAACGCCATGCTTAAACAACCTGCCATCACCACCTTCAATGGGTGTTTTATGAATTTCAAAGACATGCTTTCAATCCTCAACGGGTCAGGAACGGAGCCATACCACGGCCTGGGAGAAATCAATCTGAAACACTTCGAGAGCAGTGTGGTCAGCGCGACCACGGTTGAAATTTAAGCAAAAAGCTCGCCAGAGAAGACAATCGGTGACAATTTTTTTGCAGCGGCATCGCAGCCGGGCGGAAAACGTGCGATGTGGCCTCCCTGCACCTGATAAACATAGCCAGCCTTTTGCCGCCTACCAGCACCGTGATGGTGCAGAATGCGGTCGATCACAGATTCTTCATCGTGATGAGAGGTTTATCCGCTATGCTCTGGTCAAATCGGTCCAAATTGCTGAAGGAGAATCTATGAATACGCAACGGAACGGATTGACCACTGAGCAGGCGCTGGATCAACTGGAGCGTCTGTATGACGACGCGGTTGAAGCGCTGCGCAACGCCATTCGCACGTTCACTGCCAGCGGCACACTGCCGGACGCCGGACTGCGCCAGCAGGGGCTGTTTGTCTATCCGGAGCTGCGCATCACCTGGCAGGGTGAAGGCCCGCAGCAAAATCGCACCCGCGCCTGGGGACGTTTTACCCACACCGGCCGCTACAGCACCACCATCACGCGCCCGGCGTTGCTGCGTCACTATCTCAGCGAACAGCTGCAGATGATCGAAAAAGAGTACGACGTGCTGATCGAGGTGGGCCCGTCACAGCAGGAAATCCCTTATCCCTATGTGATTGATGGCTCCGACCTGTCGCTGGACCGCTCCATGAGCGCCAGTATTGCGCGCCATTTCCCGACGACCGAACTATCGCAGATTGGCGATGAAACCGCTGATGGCCTGTTCAACGCCGACGCGCTGTTCCCGCTGTCGCATTTCGACGCGCTGCGCACCGATTTCTCCCTGGCGCGCCTGCGTCACTACACCGGCACCGCGGTAGAACACTTCCAGCCGTTTGTGCTGTTCACCAACTACACGCGCTACGTCGATGAGTTCGTGCGCTGGGCGATTGAGCAGGTGCAGGATCCCAGCACGCCGTACGACAGTCTCGCCTGCGCCGGCGATGTGGTGATCACGGCGGAGACGCAGGACCCAACGGCGATGATGTCGGATCTGGCGTGGAAGAAGCATCAGATGCCCGCCTGGCATTTAACCTCGCCCAACCGTCGCGGCATCACGCTGGTGAATATTGGCGTCGGTCCGTCGAACGCCAAAACCATCTGCGATCACCTCGCGGTGGTGCGCCCACATGCGTGGCTGATGATTGGTCACTGCGGTGGCCTGCGTGAAAGCCAGAGCATCGGCGATTACGTGCTGGCACACGCCTATCTGCGTGACGACCACGTGCTGGACAGCGTATTACCGCCGGATATCCCGATCCCGAGCATTGCGGAGGTGCAGCGTGCCCTGTACGACGCCACCAAAGCAGTCAGTGGTATGCCCGGCGAAGAGGTGAAGCAGCGCCTGCGCACCGGTACGGTTGTCACCACAGACGACCGCAACTGGGAGCTGCGCTACTCCGCATCTGCGTTACGTTTCAACCTGAGCCGCGCAGTGGCGGTGGATATGGAGAGCGCCACCATTGCCGCACAGGGCTATCGTTTCCGCGTACCGTACGGCACCCTGCTGTGCGTCTCGGATAAACCGCTGCACGGTGAGATCAAGCTGCCCGGCCAGGCCAACCGTTTCTATGAGGGCGCCATCTCGGAACATCTGCAGATTGGCATCTGCGCCGTTGAGCTGCTGCGCGCCGAGGGTGACAAACTGCACTCCAGGAAACTACGTACCTTCAACGAACCGCCCTTCCGCTAAATCCGCTGTTCCGGCCCATGGACGGGCCGGATTTCTGCTGGCAACCTTAAATTTTCAGCACCGCCACTTTTACAAACCATGCCAGTACGGCGAGGATAGCCGGCAACATGAGGGTCCAGATCAGTCTGTCATTTAACCGTTCGAACTTTTTATCGATGCGTTTCTCCACCTGACCGATCTCATTCATCAGTTGATTGCACATCAGCCCCTGTTCGGTACGCACGCGTTCCACGTCCTCTCTGGTGGCAAGGTTTTCAAAACGTGCGGTCAGGACCGCGGCATCCTGCTGTAACAGCCGGGTGGTGTTCGCCAGCTGTTCCACGTGTTGGGTTAATCGTACCATTAGCGGTGCTCCCTGATTTCTTAACGCCAGAAGGCGAGGCGGCAACCGATGCGGCAGCGTGCAAACGGGATAATCCATTATCTTGTCCTTCTTCAGCAACCTTGTGTCATCGCCTCACTCCACCGCTATTTAAGCAGAGCGGCAGCGATTAAACATTCCACGATCCCGCCACTGCAGGCAAAAAATTTGCGCATGGCAGAATTTACGGAGAGACAGTAAACAACAGGCCTGAAAGAGAAAAGTGGCGACGGGCAGGAATTGCGAGACATCACGCAAACAATCATTACGCGAATGTAACAACTTACACGGAAGCCCGGGCGGGCTTCCGTTACACAGCATCAGGCACTCAGCCAGCCGAGTTTAATCACAAACAGAATCGACAGAATCACCAGCGCCGCATTGACCTCTTTGGTGCGGCCACTCAGCAGTTTCACCACCGTCCAGGTAATAAAACCAAAGGCGATACCATTAGCGATTGAGTAAGTCAGCGGCATGGTCAGCGCGGTCACGGTGACCGGTGCCGCCGTGGTGACATCTTTCCAGTCAATTTCTGCCAGACCGGAGGCCATCAGCACCGCGACGAACAGCAGCGCTGGCGCCGTGGCGTAGACCGGCACGCTCCCCGCCAGTGGCGAGAAGAACAGGCTGAGCAGGAACAGAATAGCGACCACAATCGCCGTCAGACCGGTACGGCCACCGGCGCTGACGCCCGCAGCTGACTCCACATAGCTGGTGGTGGTTGAGGTACCCAGCAGTGAACCGAACAGTGCAGCGGCGCTATCGGCGATCAGCGCACGGCCCATTTTCGGCACGTTGCCCTGCTCATCGGCCAGACCGGCGCGTTTCGTTACGCCCAGCAGCGTGCCGGTGTTATCAAACACGTCGACAAACAGGAACGCAAAGATCACGCTCACCAGGCCAACGTTGAACGCGCCGGCGATATCCAGCTGCATAAAGGTCGGCGCAATCGACGGCGGCGCAGAGAACACGCCCGCGAACGGCGTCAGGCCAATGCCCATCGAGATAAAGGTAACAACCAGAATGCCGATCAGTACGGCTCCGGTGACGCGACGCGCTTCCAGCACCACAATGATAAAGAAGCCGAGCAGCGCCAGCAGCGGACCCGGTTTGGTCAGGTCGCCCAGACCGACCAGCGTAGCCGGGTTATCCACCACAATGCCCGCCCCTTCCAGCGCAATCAGTGCGAGGAACAGGCCAATGCCTGCCGCAATCCCGGCACGCAGCGGCAGCGGAATGCTGGCAATAATCCATTCGCGAATTTTAAAAATCGACAGCGCAAAGAAGATCACCGCCGAGAGGAACACCGCACCCAGCGCGATCTGCCAGGTGTAGCCCATATGCAGCACCACGGTGTAGGTGAAGAAGGCGTTCAGGCCCATGCCCGGTGCCAGCGCGATCGGATAGTTGGCGATCAGGCCCATCAGAATCGAACCGATGGCTGCAGCCAGACAAGTGGCGACAAACACCGAGCCTTTATCCATACCGGTCGCCCCGAGGATGCTGGGGTTCACAAACAGGATGTAGGCCATTGCCAGAAAGGTCGTAATACCGGCAATGATTTCGGTGCGCACCGTGGTGTGGTGTGCTTTTAACTTAAAAAGTTTTTCTAACATCATCATCTCTCATCAGCGGAGACGGCCCGCAGGCCTGCTCTCTCTTGCCAAGGCGTTTTCCCGCTATTCCGCGCGTGGTGGCTAAGCTGACGCGGAAAAAGTGAGGAAAATTATTTTTTTATGCCGGCGTTTTGCCACCGCTGGCAGCAGAACGTCGTGTGCTATCCCCTGTCCACATAGCAATTGCTATGCCACTCCCTGACGCAATCGTTTTCGTTTTAGCGTGCCGTTGCGGCTAAGAAAATTCTGAACCAGAACGAGGCGCGATTATGGTGCATTGCACCACCTGCGCGCAAACGTTTTCCCGCCGTGCGCAGCCGGGGGTGAAATATTGCGGTAACGCACGCTTTCACACTCTGCCAGGCGATGGCGCTCACGTTTCTGCTGCGCGTTTCAGCAGCTTAAAAACGCCGGGTTACACTGCGTTTAACCCTTTCGCAACAAAAGAGGCAGTGCAATGAAGCCCGCGATTCTGGTCGTTGATGATGATCGTGCCATCTGCGAATTGCTGCACGATGTGCTGAGCGAACATGTGTTTACCGTTTATAGCTGTCATCAGGGGCGCGACGCCCTGGCGCTGCTGGCGCAGCATCCGGAAATCTCCCTGGTGATGCTGGATATGATGCTGCCCGATACCAACGGCCTGCTGGTATTACAGCAGATGCAGCGTCAGCGCCCTGAGCTGCTGGTGATCATGCTGACCGGCATGGGATCGGAAGCCGATATGGTGGTTGGGCTGGAGATGGGCGCCGACGACTATATCGCCAAACCCTTTAATCCCCGTGTGGTGGTGGCGCGGGCCCGTGCGGCGCTGCGCCGCTGCGGGCGACTGGCGCAGCCGGAAACGGTGATTGATGAGGGCTGGCAGTTTAATGGCTGGCGGCTGGATGATGTGCGTTGTCAGCTGTTCAATCCGCAGCGTGAAAGCGTGCCGCTCACTCAGGGCGAATACAGCCTGCTGCGCGCGCTGGTCGGCCACGCGCGTAAGGTCCTGACGCGCGACCAGCTGCTGGAGCTGACCCACAGCGAGAGCCTCGACGTGTTCGATCGCACCATTGATGTGCTGATCATGCGCCTCAGACGCAAAATCGAGGCTAATCCGCATCAGCCGATCCTGATCCGCACCATTCGCGGACTGGGCTATGTTTTTTCCGCCGATGTGATGCGCCCGTCCGCCGCGGCGCGCGAAACGCAAATCGCCTGATCCATCCAGCGCTGCATCTCGCTCAGTGGCCGGATGCCGTCCAGCGCGTTGGCCGCATGCAGATTAAAGCTGGCGCAGGTATGGGCCAGCTTTAACGCCTGCTGCAGGCTGTAGTCCTGATGGCTGGCGTACAGCACGCCGGCGCAGAACGCATCGCCTGCCCCGACGCTGCCGACAATCTCCTCTGCCGCTAAGCACCAGGCGGGCTGCCACAGACCGTCGCCCGCTGGCTGCTGGCCCCAGGCGCCTTCCGGTGCATGAATCACCACGCGCTGGCGCACACCCTGCGCCAGCAGCCAGCGTGCCGCAGCAGCAAACGCCGCCGGTGACGCCAGCGTGCCACTGCTGCGCAGCTCGATGCCGGTGAGCGCCTGCGCTTCCAGTTCGTTAATCACCAGATAATCGAGCCAGCGTAGCGCCGGCTTCACCAGCGTCTGATACTCGCCGGCGCGCGAAACCAGATCGAGCGAAGTGAGATAGCCGCGCTGCTGCATCTCCGCCAGCAGCCGGGCGCTGCGGGTACCGTACTGCGCATCGGGCTGGTCGAGCTTATCCAGTAACAGCAGATAGCCGAGGTGGAAGATGCGGTGCGCGGTGGCGAGGTGAGCAAAGTGCGCCACATCGAGCTGCGCATTGGCCCCGCGCGCGTGAAAAAAGGTGCGCTGACCGTCCGGCGCGGTCATCACCTGCGTCATCGCCGTGGCTGCCGCACCGGTGCGCTGTACGTGCTGACGGTCAACATGATGCTCATCCAGCAGTTGCAGCAGGTAATCGCCGTCGCTGTCCTCGCCCAGCATCCCCACGGCGGCCAGCGGCAGACCGACCTGCATGCGCGCCAGGGTAAACAGCACATTCAGCGCCGCACCGCCGCTGCATTTCTCGCTGTGGCTAATCTCGGCCAGCCAGCCCTGTTCTGGCCAGTGGCTGATGCGCTGCACGTGATCCACCAGCATGTTACCCGCCGCCAGAATGCCGTTGCGTGCTGCCATGTCAGGCCCTCCCGGCGCTGCCAAACACCTGCATCTGCTGGGCCACAACGCTGACGATGTCGCGTTCAACCGCCATTAACAGTTCGGCGAACGAGTCGTAGCGCGCGTCGCGCTGGGTGATTTGCGTTTCAATCGCCCCGAGCGCCGCCTGCGACATACCGGTGTAGAAGTTGATTTTGTGGATGCCGAGGCTGATGGCGCGGCGGAAATCGGCGTCGCTGATGCCGGAACCACCGTGCAGCACCAGCGGAATGCCGGCCGCTGCGCGAATCGCCGCCAGACGGTCAAAATCAAGCTTTGGCTCGCCTTTGTATTTGCCGTGCGCGTTGCCGATGGCCACTGCGAGGCAGTCGATGCCGGTTGCCTGGACAAATTCCGCCGCCAGCGCCGGGTCGGTGAATTTATTGCTGTCCGCTTCGCCAAACAGCGCGCCCCCCTCATCGCCGCCCACGGCGCCCAGCTCGGCCTCAACCGAAATACCCAGCGCGTGGCACATCTTCACCACTTCCCGCGTCTGGCGAATGTTCTCGTCATAGCTCAGGGTTGAACCATCGAACATTACCGAGGTGAAGCCGAGGCGAATCGCCTGCATCACCGCATCAAAATGCAGGCCATGATCGAGGTTGAGCACCACCGGGATGGCGTGCAGCGCCGCTTCGGCACGGATAGCGGCGATCAACGGTTCCAGGCTGACGTATTTAAAATGCACCTCGGCAATGTTGATGATAAACGGCGAACGCTGCTGCTCCGCCGCATGGAACAGCGCGCGCAGAAAGTGGGTATCGAGAACGTTGAACGCGCCGAGCGCGTAACCGTGCTGCTGCGCATGGGCGAGGCCCTGCGCCAGAGAGATCAGTGCCATGGAACACTCCTGTTATGCCAGCCAGCGGTGATATTCGTTACACAGCAGCCAGCGCGGCGCTTCATCCTCATCAATCGGATTAAAGCGCGCCAGCGGGGTAAGAAAGACGTTGTCGTGCTCATCGTCATTGGGCATGGAGACTTCGCCCACCAGCACATCGCCGTAGCCGGTTTCGCCCCAGAAGCTGTGCCAGACACCGGGCAGTAACGTGACGCTTTCGCCGGGTGACAGCCGCAGCTGGGAACCGGCGGCATGAGTCTGGCAGATGCCATCCAGCGTGACCTGTACCGGCGTATCCGCCAGCCGATCGCCGTCGCGATTGTGTAGCGTGACAATCAGGTTGCCACCGCCGCGGTTGATAATGTCTTCCATTTTTTGCGGATGATAATGCATCGGCGTCACCTGCCCTTCGCGCACGTGCATGATCTTCTCTGCATACGGTTTGCCCCACGGCTGTCCGCCGCGTGAACCGTTGCGCAGGGTAAACAGCGTCAGGCCGGTCTGGCTGAAATCATCGGCACCAAAACTGGTGACATCCCAGCCGAGGTGCAGCGCCAGCAGTTCGGCGGCGGCTGAAGTGTCCAGCGCGCGCCACTGGCTGAGACCGTAATCGGCCCACGGCGGCAGATGCACATCCTGCCGCAGAAAGAATTCACGGGTCAGTTGCAAAATAGCGTTAACTTCGGAACGTTGCATAGCTGCGTCTCCGGCGGGCGTCGCGGCGCGCAGTGTGCACCGCGACGCCCGTGTGGCTTATTTCACCGTCCAGCCTTTGTAGCTGCTGACATTGTTACGATCGATCAGCGTTACCGGAATCAGCACCGGCTTATCCGGCGCTGGCTTGCCCTGCAGGATGTCATAGCCAATCTCAACCGCTTTGGCCGCCATCACCTGCGGATCCTGGGCTGGTGTCGCGACAAACAGCGAGCCTTTGCGCTTCAGCGCCTCTTCGCCGTCTGGCGATCCATCGACGCCGACGATAAAGAATTCGTTGCGCTGCGCCTGTTTCGCCGCCAGATCGGCACCGATAGCGGTAGGATCGTTGATGGCGAACACGGCATCAATCTTCGGATTGGCCGACAGCAGACCGGTCATCACTTCCAGTCCGCCTTCGCGACTGCCTTTGGCGTTCTGGTTGTAAGAGAGCAGTTTGATATCCGGGTGGGTTTTCAGCTCATTCATACAACCTTCCACGCGGTTCTGCACCGCTGACACCGGTGGTCCGTTGATGATGACCACGTTGCCTTTGGCTTTCAGGCGGTCGGAGATGTATTTACAGGCCATGGCCCCGGCCTGGGTGTTATCGGAAGTGATGGTGGCATTGGCACCGTCGGCGGCCACGTCCACCGCCACCACCACGATGCCGGCATCACGCGCGCGCTTCACCGCCGGCGCGATGCCTTTGGAGTCGGCGGCGTTGAGGATGATCATGTCCACTTTAGCGGCAATGAAGTTGTCAATCTGCGCTACCTGCTGGCCAAGATCATAGCCGCTGGAGACCAGCGTCACGTTGACCTTATCGCCCGCCAGCTGACGCGCCTTGAGCTCCGCCCCTTTGGTGATCTGGACGAAGAACGGGTTAGCCAGATCGCCCACCGTCACGCCGATGGATTTCAGTTCTTTGGCCTGCACAAATGGCGCACTGAACAGCGTCGCGGCCAGCAGTCCGGTGATAATCGGATTAAAACGCATAGTCGATGTTCTCCTGCTTTTTTGGTTTTATGCCCTGATTGCCTTTGCCTTTGCCCTCACCCTAACCCTCTCCCGCGTGCGGGAGAGGGAACCGTTCTGCATAGTTTTCAGGTGAAGCTCTCGTTTTCCAGATCTTCGCTCCGGGCTGCCCCCTCTCCCGCGAGCGAGAGAGGGAACCGTTCTGCATGGTGTTCAGGTGAAGCACGTTAGTTACCTCTTCTCTCCGGACAGCCCCCTCTCCCGCAAGCGGGAGAGGGTTGGGGTGAGGGCCAAAGCCAGCGCCCGCCCCTCACCCCACGTGATGCCGCGTACGGTACTTATCGATCAGCACCGCAATGATGATCACCCCGCCCTTAATCACCAGCTGCCAGAAGTACGACACGCCCATCAGCGTCATGCCGTTGTTCAGCGTGGCGATAATCAGCGCGCCAATCAGCGTGCCGGTAATGGTGCCAATGCCGCCGACAAAGCTGGTCCCGCCCAGAATCACCGCGGCGATCGCGTCCAGCTCATAGCCCACGCCGAGGTTGCCGTTAGCGCTGTACAAACGCGATGCGCTCATCAGGCCACCCAGCCCGGACAGCAGGCCGCTCATGGCGTAGACGAACACCAGTACCGCGCCGACTTTAATACCGGTCAGGCGCGCTGCCTGCATGTTGCCGCCCACCGCATAGATATGCACGCCAAGCGTGGTGCGGCGCAAAATAAACCAGCACAGCGCAATCACCGCAAAGGCAATGATAATCAGCCACGGGATCGGGCCGAGATAACCGTTGCCTATCCACTCAAAGTTGATATCCGAGTTAATCACCGTGGTGCCGTTAGCCAGCAGATAGGCCGCCCCGCGCAGCGCGGTATAGGTGCCCAGCGTGACGATAAACGGCGGCAGGCCCGCCCAGGCGACCAGAATGCCGTTGAACAGCCCCATGATCAGCCCGGCTCCGAGCGCGGCGGGGATGGTTAGCCCGGCAAACGCCGGATCGAGCGACACCACCATCGCTACCACCGCCGTGGTGCCCAGCATTGAGCCAACCGACAGGTCAATACCGCCGGTGAGAATGACAAACGTCATGCCCGCCGCCAGTACAATGTTGATCGAGGCCTGACGCGTGATATTCAGCAGGTTAGCTTCGGTAAAAAAGTTCGGGGCGACAAAGCCAAATACCGCCACGATCAGGATCAGAATCGGCAAGATACCCACGGTTTGCAGCAGGTCACTCATCAACGCACGTTTTAGCGTTGGACTTTTTACGCGTGCGGTTTCACTGGTCATTCCCGTCTCCTCAGGCCTGGACCGGCTGCGCGCCGGTGGCCAGTGTCATTATGTTTTCCTGGCTAATCTGCTCGCCGCTCAGCTCGCCGGCGATGGTGCCTTCGCGCATCACGTACACGCGGTCGCTCATGCCCACCACTTCCGGCAGCTCGCTGGAGATCATCAAAATTGCCACGCCCTGCTGCGCCATCTGGTTCATCATGCGGTAGATTTCACTCTTGGCGCCGACATCCACGCCGCGCGTCGGCTCATCCAGAATCAGGATGCGCGGCGCTATCGATACCCAGCGCGAAATCAGCAGCTTCTGCTGGTTGCCACCGGATAAACCGCCAGCGCGCACCTGGGCGTGCGGCACGCGGATATTCAGCGATTGAATCGCCTCGCTGGCGATCTTCTGCCCTTTACGCCGGTTAAGCAGGCCGTAGCTGGCATCGCGCTCAAGCGTGGCCATCACGATGTTTTCCTGCGCTGCCAGTTCCAGAAACAGCCCCTGCTCTTTGCGGTTTTCGGTCAGGAAACCGATGCCGCGCGCAATGGCGTCTCGCGGCGAGTGAATCTGCACTTTTTCCCCGTCGATCCAGATTTCTCCGCCGGCTGGCTGATGCACACCAAAAATCAGCTGCGCCAGCTCGCTGCGGCCGGCACCGACCAGTCCGGCCAGCCCGACAATCTCCCCGGCGCGCACAGCCAGGCTGCTGGGATGCACTTTGCGGTTGTCGGTCAGATGATTTACCGCCAGGCGAATTTCGCCGAAGCTAATGGCGCGATCTTTGTTGAACAGATCGCTGAGCGGACGGCCAACCATCATGCGCACCAGTTCGCTGGCGTTCAGCTGTTCGCGCGTCAGGCTGCCGACGTACTGGCCGTCGCGCAGCACGCTGACGCGATCGGAGAGTTCATACACCTCCGCCATGCGGTGGCTGATGTAGATGATCGCCATGCCTTCGCTGCGCAGGCGTTTGATCAGCGCAAACAGCTGTTCGGTTTCGCGATTCGAGAGCGCAGCGGTGGGTTCGTCCATCACCAGGATGCGGCTGTTGCGATGCAGCGCGCGGGCAATTTCCACCTGCTGCTGTTCGGCGATGCTCAGGCGACTCACCAGATCGGTGGCGCTGAACTGCGCGCCAAGGCGGTTAATCACCTGCTGCGCTTCTTCCGCCATCTGGCGACGCTTCACCAGCCCGCCACGGGAAATTTCACTGCCGAGAAAGATGTTTTCCGCCACCGTCAGATTCGGTGCCAGGTTGATTTCCTGATAAATCAGGGTGATCCCTGCCGCCAGCGCCTCTTTCGGGCCCCGGATGGCGTAGGGTTGACCATCGATAAGAATTTCCCCGCTGCTGGCGGTATACGCGCCGGCCAGAATCTTCATTAAGGTACTTTTACCGGCACCGTTTTCGCCCATCAGCGCGTGCACTTCACCCGGCCAGACGGTCAGGTCGACGCCTTTCAGCGCATAGAAGCTGCCGAAGCGCCGGGTAATTGCCCGCATTTCTAATATCGGTGTCGCCGCCATCTTCAGGCTCCTGCTGCCAGTGGATAGCCGCGAGTTAAGCAACGCCAGATAAATGGAAAATGTCAGACGCCGTTCATATTTGTCATATTGCGCTCCGGTCGCGCTTCTATACTCGCCGGAGTTGAGCGGTAAGGAGCGGCAGCAATGAGTCACAGTCTGCACTGGCACGCCGGCGCGCGCGGGCGCCTGCTGATGTTTAACCTGCTGGTGGTGAGCGTTACGCTGGCGGTGAGCCTGGTGGCTATTTTCGGTTTTCGCCACGCCGGTCACATTCAGGAGCAGGCGCAGGCACAAACGCTGGCCGATATGAACGGCAGCCTGGCGCTGGCGCGTGATACGGCCAAAGTTGCCATCGCCGCGGTGCGGCTGGCGCAGGTGGTGGGCGCGCTCGAATACCAGAGCGAATCGGCGCGTCTGCAGCAGACCCAGCAGGCGCTGCAGCAGTCGCTGAGTCAGCTGGCCAGCGCGCCGCTGGCCGCACAGCAGCCGGCGCTGCTGGCACGCATCCGCGAGCGCAGCCAGATGCTGGAGCAAAGCATCAGCCAGCTGCTGCTGGAGGGGCATCAGCGCCATTTACAGCGTAACGTGATGCTCAGCGGCCTGTGGCAGGCGCAGCTGCTGCTCAACCGTATCGACCTGCTGGCCAGCGACGGCGCGTTTCTGCCGCTGCGCCAGCAGACGGCCGCGCTGTTAACCGTGGCAATTCAGTCCGCCACGCCGCAGGCCGCAGTGCAACAGCTCAACAGCGTGCTGCCGATCTGGTCTGCGCTGCCGCTGCAGGGCGTGCTGGCGATGCAGCGCGCGCGGCTGGTCAGCACCAGCCAGCAGCTGCTGCCGGTGGCCGGTCAGCTGGAGCAGAGTGACATCGCCATCGCCTACGCCACGTATCGCATCAAGGCGCTGGTGGCGATGCTCAACGAAGACATCACCCACTACGTTCAGCTGGTGGCGCAGCAGAGCGATGCGCGCAGCGCCACCGCCCATCAGGAACTGGATTCAATCATCGGTTTCATCGGTCTGTTTATGCTACTGGCGCTGCTGATTACCGGTTACGCCGGTTACTACATCTACCGCAATCTCGGTTCCAGCCTTACCGCCATCGCACACGCCATGACGCGGCTGGCGCAGGGGGAGAAAAGCGTCAGCGTGCCCGGCCTGGCACGGCGCGATGAGCTGGGCGATCTGGCGCGCGCCTTTAACGTGTTCGCCCGCAACACCGCTTCGCTGGCCCACACCTCGCAGCTACTGAAAGAGAAAAGCAACCAGCTGGAATCGACCTTCCTCGCCATGCGCGACGGCTTCGCGCTGTTTGATAACAGCGGTCAGCTGGTGGTGTGGAACGCGCAGTACGCCGAACTGCTGGGCTTCGCGCCGCGCGAGCTGCATCGCGGCATGCACTATCAGCGTTTGCTCGATCGCGTCGATGTGCAGCTCAGCAGCCTGCACGACGCGCAGGAAGTCAGGTTGCCGGATGGCCGCACGCTGGAACTGCGCTTCAGCCCGGTGCCGCGGCGCGGCATGGTCAACACGGTGCTGGAGCGCACCTCGCGTAAGGCGCTGGAAGCGGCACTGCTGCACAGCCAGAAGATGAAAGCGGTCGGTCAGCTGACTGGCGGCCTGGCGCACGATTTCAATAATTTGCTGGCGGTGATCATCGGCAGCCTGGCGCTGACCGTCGATCAGTTGCCGCCCGGCACGCTGGCCAGCCGCATTGAGCGCGCGCGGCTGGCCGCCGATCGCGCCGCACAGCTGACGCAGCGTCTGCTGGCCTTCTCACGCAAACAGGCACTTTATCCGCGTGCCGTTGCGGTGGTGGAACTGGTGGAAAACCTGCAGTCGCTGCTGCAGCACTCCCTGCTGCCCGGCCAGCATCTGGTGGTGGATGCGCAGCGCCCAGGCTGGCCGGCGTGGATTGATGCCGGCCAGCTGGAGAACGCCCTGATGAATCTGGTGGTGAACGCGCGCGATGCCATGGAGCGCCAGAGCGGCGAGATCCGCCTGCGCATCTGGAATCAGCGGATTCAGGAGGCCGATGGCAAGCGCGACCGCGTCACCATTGAAGTGATCGACCACGGCTGCGGCATGTCCGCCGAAGTGAGGGAACAGGTGTTTGAACCCTTCTTTACCACCAAAGCCACCGGCAGCGGCAGCGGACTGGGGCTGTCGATGGTGTACGGATTTGTGCGCCAGTCCGGCGGACAGATCGAACTGGAGACCGCGCCGGGCCAGGGCACCACGGTGCGTCTGCTGCTGCCGCGCGCGCCGGAAGCCGCGCAGCCGCTGGTGAGCGCGCCGGTGCTGACGCCGCGCGCCAGCCGCGATCGCCTGATACTGGTGCTGGATGACGAGCCGGCGGTGCGCCAGACGCTGTGCGAACATCTGCATCAGCTGGGTTACCTGACGCTGGAGTGTGCTGACGGCGAGAGCGCGCTGACGCTGCTGCGCCAGACGCCGGATATCGATCTGCTGATCAGTGACCTGATGCTGCCGGGCGCCCTGAACGGTGCAGATGTGATTCGTCAGGCGCAGCAGCAGTGGCCACAGCTGGCCACCCTGCTGATTAGCGGTCAGGATCTGCGCCAGACGCCGGTGACGCTACCGCTGTGTGAACGGCTGGCGAAACCCTGGCAGCAGGCGCAGCTGGTGCAGGCGCTGGAGCGCGCCTGGCAGCGCAGCGAACGGCTCAGTCGCGCACGGCAGGCTGCCACAGCGGCACCCCTTTCCCGGTGATGTAGCGTTTACGCAACCGGCTGGAGATGGCGTCCATCACCATCACCACCACCACCAGAATCACGGTCAGGAACATCACTACATCCCAGTTCCACAGGCGCATGTTTTCGGCGTAGACCAGCCCGACGCCACCGGCGCCGACAAAGCCCAGCACCGCCGCCGAGCGGGTGTTGGACTCAATCTGATACAGACTCAGCGCGAGAAAGGTGGGAAACGATTGGGTAAAAATGCCGTAACGGTGTTTTTGCAGGCTGTTGGCCCCCACTGCGCTCAGGCCGCGACTGGGTGAGCGTTCAACCGCTTCATGCCCTTCGGCATACAGCTTGCCCAGCAGGCCGATGTCCTGCATCACAATCGCCAGCACCCCGGCCAGCGGGCCCATGCCCACCGCCCGCACGAAGATCAATCCCCAGATGGCCATGTCGATGCCGCGCAGCACATCCAGCAGCCGGCGCACCAGCAGCGATATTGGCCGCGTCAGCGGATCGTGCATCACATTGCGCGCCGCCAGAAACGAGATCGGCAGCGCGATGACGGTGGCGGTGAGCGTGCCGGCAAACACGATCGCCAGCGTGATACCGACCTGCGAGAAATAGTAGCCAAACGGCCAGTTGACGAAATCCTGCCAGACGAACATGCGCAGGAAATAGCGTCCGAGCTGCTGGCAGCCGATGACAAAGCGCTGCCAGTCGATGCCAAACACGCTGAAGAAGAACAGATAGTAGAGCACCAGCGCCAGCGCAATCAGCGCGATGCGCCGCAGATAACGGTTTTGCGCGGCAAACAGTGCAGCATGCTGCTGTTTCAGTTTCGCCACGTCGGGCGCTAAGGCGATCATTTTACGTCTCCTTCAACCACACGGCGGCGCAGCCAGCCGGATAGCGTATCCAGCAGCGACACCACCACGATGATCAGCAGCAGCGTCATGCTGACCTGATCGTAGCGATCCAGTTTGATGTTGGTCATCAGCTCCTGACCGATGCCGCCCGCGCCCACCAGCCCGAGGATGGTGGAGGAGCGGAAGTTAATTTCCAGCCGCATAAAGCTGTAGGAGAGAAAGGTCGGTTTCACCTGCGGCCAGAAGGCGAAGCGCATACGCTGCAGCTTGCTGGCACCACAGGCGGCGAGACCGCGCACCGGTTTGTCGGAGGCGCTCTCAATCGATTCGTAGAACAGTTTGGTCAGGCTGCCGATGGTGTGCAGCGCCAGCGCCAGAAAGCCGGGGATAGCGCCGATGCCGAACGCCATCACGAACATTACCGCCCACGCCAGCTCCGGCATGGTGCGCAGGAAGGCAACAAAGGCGCGAATCGCCATGCGCAGGCTGCGCGGCGTCTGGGTGTTATCAGCGGCGAAAAACGCCAGCACGGCGGCGATCAGTACCGCAATAAGGGTGGAGGACAGCGCCAGCTGCAGGGTTTCCCAGATCAGCGGCAGCTGAAAGTGCAGGCGATAGCCCCAGTAAGCCAGCGAACCTTCGGTTTTAACGTCCGCGAACAGCAACGGCAGGTGCAGCACCGGCAGCGTCGCGCCGATGTAGTCAAAGAAGTGAGGCAGCGATTGCCAGACCGTGACCAGGTTGAATTCCGCCACGTTGCCGGCTGCGAGATAGAGCGCCACCAGCAGCAGCGACCACAGCAGCGTGTCGCGCTTTTGCTGGCGGCGAATACGTTGGTAGTAGTGTTCGAAATCGGTCAAGGGAGAGATCCTTTGTTGATGGCGAGGGATTGCCCTCACCCTAACCCTCTCCCGCCAGCGGGAGAGGGAATTGTCCGGCAGTATGATGCAGGCACGTGCTCCATCCTCTACTGCCAGCGGCGAGGGAATTGTCCGGTAAACAATGCCGGCACGTGCGTCCCCCTCTCCCGCCAGCGGCGAGGGAATTGTCCGGTAGCTCGTGCGGCCCCCTCTCCCCCCGGGAGAGGGCTGGGGTGAGGGAAATACCGCACATAGCCACCCGCTCGTTACCCGCGAGCACCCTTCATCAGGTCGCGCTTCATATCGATGATATTCTGGTAATCCGCGACGCTGGCGGCGCCGATGTGCTGGGCACCGCCCACCGCTTTAACAAAGCAGCTGTGATCTTCTTTATCCAGCTTTTTGATCGCGGCCACCACTTTCGCTTTGAAGTCAGCGGGCAGGTTATTACTCACCAGAATCGGGCCGTTAGGAATCAGCGGCGACTGCCAGATGATGCGGATCTGCTTCATCAGATCCGGGTGATCCATACGAATCAGACGACCAAAGGCCCCCGAGGTATAGCCACTGTTGTAATCGCCAATCAGCGACGTCCAGGTCACCGCGCCGTCGAACTGGCCGTTCAGCACGCCGAGGATGTCCTGCTCGTGGCCACCGGAAAACGTCACGCTGGAGAAGGTATTGTTGTACTTATCATCCACCGTACCGCCAAACTCTTTCTTAAAGGCCTGATTCGGCATCAGGAAGCCGGAGGTGGAATCCGGATCGGCCATGCCAAACGATTTACCTTTCAGATCTTCCAGCTTCTTATACGGGCTGTCGGCTTTGACGATCACCACCGAGTGGTAGCCTTTCGAGCCATCTTTGTCGTCCACCACGATACCGACGATATCCACGGCCTTCGGGTTTTGCAGATAGACCGAGGCGTAAGACGCTGGCGACATGCTCAGCACCATATCGATCTTGTTGCCCAGCAGTCCCTGAATCACGCCGGCATAGTCAGACGAGTTGCGCAGTTGCGTATCCACGCCCAGCTCTTTATCGAAGAAGGTCTTCACGCACTGGTTATCGCCAATCTGCTGGGTGGCGTTCTGCCCGCCCAGAATTCCCAGGTTCAGCTGTTTCGGTGCATCCGCTGCGTTAACGCCAAAAGCCATCAGAGCGCCTGTCAGTAAAGCTAAAGCAGTCAGTTTCATTGTGAGATTTTCTCTTGCCGTGGGAGTTAGTGGAGCTGGTTAATTTCGTCGCCGTACAGCGCATGCAGCAGGCTGTCGGTCAACTGAGCAGGATGGCCGTCAAACAGCACTTTGCCGCGCTGGATGCCGATCACCCGGGTGCAATACTGCTGCACCAGTTCAATCGAGTGCAGGTTGACCATCACGCTGATGCCCTGCTCGCTCACCTGGCGCAGCACATCCATGATGCGTTTGGTATTTTTAGGATCGAGCGACGCCACCGGCTCGTCGGCCAGCAGGATTTTCGGGCGCTGCATCAGCGCGCGGCAGATGGCGACGCGCTGCATCTGGCCGCCGGACAGATTCTCCGCCCGCTGCAGCGCCTGCGGCAGCATGTTCATCCACTGCAGCAGTTCAATGGCCTGCGCACGGTCGGTGTCGGAGAAGATTTTGAAAAAGGATTTCAGCGTTGAGGTCTGGCTGAGCCGGCCCAGCAGCACGTTGGTCAGCACGTCGAGGCGCGGCACCAGGCAGAAGTCCTGAAAGATCATGCCGCACTCGCTGCGCCATTCGCGCATCTGCCGGCTGTTGAGCGTCACCACATCGCGGTCCGCCTCGCCGTGACGCATGCTGAGAATCGCGCCTTCGCTGCTGGCAATGGTGCCGTTCAGCATATGCAGCAGGGTCGATTTGCCTGCGCCCGAGCGGCCGATTACCGCCACCAGCTCGCCGGCATGCAGATCGAAACTGACATCATCCAGCACGCGGTTATCACCGAAGGCTTTGCACAGCCCCTGCACCGACAGCACCTTGTCGCCATGGCGCTGGGCAGGATGTGCATTGTCGACGACGGTTTTGAGTAGTGCCTGTGCCATGTTGCGCTCCATCTCTTCTGAGGTGTTGATTGCCCGTTATTACGGACACTGGCGATGAAGGTCTGATGACAGAACCATGATTAAACGGTGACAGCGTCGCGCAAACCGACAGCAATCTGCTGGCCGTCGAACGGTACGCTGACGTTTTCGGGTAACCCATTGTCCAGCAACCAGTTATCCATCTCATGTGACAGGTGCACCAGCCATGCCTGACGCGGAGCCAGCCGGGCCACGATGTGCAGTGCGCGGGTGACGTCGTTGTGATTACCCACCGCGGCGCGCGGCGCATCGTTGCAGTCGATCACCAGCTGATCAAGCGGCTGGCCCTGCAGGAAATCGGCGGTGTCCGGCGGCAAACCACAGGTGTCGCACAGCCACGCCAGCCGCGTGCCATGCCAGTCGAACAGGTAGCCGTAAGTCAGCCGCGAATGCTGCAGTGGCAGCGCCGTCACCTGCAGGGTGCCGAAGCTGTGCGCGACAAAAGGCGTCAGCGCCGGGCGAAACGCCAGCAGGCCGGGATGCTTAAACAGATCGTCGCAGCCCTTTTCATCCGGCGGTGCCCACACCGGAATCGGCGCGCCCCGGCCCCAGCGCAGACTGAACAGGCCGGCCACGTGATCCATGTGGAAATGCGTTAGCAGAATGCGGCTCAGCTCACCGGGCTGGAAGCGCTGATGCAGATCGGGCAGACCGGCATCGAGCAGGATGCGCTCGCGACCGGTGTCGATCAGCGCGCTGGTGGCGTGACGCGCATAGCGTGGCTGCTGCCGGGCGCGTTCACAGGCGCGACAGTCGCAGCCGAACAGCGGCGCGGCCTGCACGCCGCCCGTACCGAAAAAGGTCAGATTCATGGCGGATGCTCCAGTAACTGGCGCAGCTGATGGAGCGTGTCGATCAGCGCGCCGTCGTTGTTGAGCGCGTGGCAGTGGGCGGGCAGCGGTTCTGCCGCACGCGCCAGCCGTCGCTGAATGTCAGCTTCACTTTCGCGTCCGCGCTGGCGCAGCCGTGCCGCCAGCACGGCCGGCGAGACCTGCAGCACCAGCGGCAGCAGCTGCTCGCCATAGTGCTGGCGCACGACTGGCAGATGCAGACGTGAACCGTTGACCAGCACGTTAAGACCGCGCGCCAGCCAGTGGTCAATCTCCTCGCCGAGCGCGTAGCTCAGGTCGTGTGCGCGCCAGCTGATGGCGAACAGGCCGAGCGCTTCCCGCCGACGGAATTCGGCTTCGCTCAGCGCCACGTGGTTTTCACCGCCGGCATCGGCCGGCCGCGTGATATAGCGATGGGCGATCACCAGCTTGTCCGGCGGCGCCTCGCGCAGCGCGTTCAGCAGGCTGTCTTTACCCGAGCCCGAGGGCCCGGTCAGCCAGATGAGGCGCGCCATCAGAACACCAGCCTGCCCTGTGACCAGACGTGGCGAATGTGCACATGACCGTGATCGGTGTGTGCCAGCACCAGATCGGCGCGCAGCCCTTCCGCAATCGTGCCGCGATCGTGCAGGCCAATCGCCTGTGCCGGGTTACGCGTGACCAGCGCCGCCGCCTGCGGTAGCGTCAGCGCATTACGCTCGTCGGCCACCAGGCGGAATACCGCATCCAGCAGGCTGGCCGGATAGTAATCTGACGAGAGGATGTCCAGCAGGCCGTGGCTGGCCAGCTGCCACGCCGCGACATTGCCGGAGTGCGATCCGCCGCGCACGATATTTGGCGCGCCCATCAGCACCCGCATGCCGCAGTCGCGCGAGGCGCGTGCCGCTTCCAGCGTGGTGGGAAACTCGGCAATGGCGCTGCCCACCGCGTGTGACTCCGCGACGTGCGCCGCCGTGGCATCATCGTGGCTTGCAACCGGAATACCGCGCGCCTGGCACAGGCCAGCGATGGCGTTGCGGTTCGGCGTGGAGAATTCGGCAGCCAGCGCCAGCTGTTCGCGCTCAAACTGATCCATCTGCTCATCGTTGAGCTGATATTTGCCCTGATAGTAGGTGCGGTACATCTCCAGCGATGCATACTGGCGCTGGCCGGGTGAATGATCCATCAGCGACACCAGCGACAGCTCCGGGGTGCTCATCAGCGCTTCAAACAGCGGCAGCGTGGTGTGGTGCGGCAGCTCACAGCGCAGGTGCAGCTGGTGGTCGGCGCGGTTGATGCCCTTGCGGTTGCTGTCCTGAATCGCCGTAATCATTTTGCTCAGGTTTTCGAGGCGATGACCGCCGTCGCGCACGTCACCGACGCCGATGGCGTCCAGCACCGTGGTGATGCCGCTGGCGACCATCAGTGCATCGTGGCTACTCATCGCCGAATGCGCTGGCCAGTCGACTTTGGGCCGTGGCGTAAAGAATTTATCGAGGTTGTCGGTATGCAGCTCGACCAGCCCCGGCAGCAAAAACGCGTTCCCGCCGTCCAGCGCGCCTGGCTGCTGACTGCCGCTGTCGCTGAAGCTGGCGATCCGGTCGCCGCGCATCTCCAGCGATCCGCTGACGACCTCATTTTCCAGCACCAGCCGGACATTATTCACGATCATGCCTGTTCTCCTGTGTGCAGCGGCTGCATGACGTGCAGGCGGTCGGCCACCCGGGCGCGCACCGCTTCGTCATGGAAAATACCTACGATAGCGGCGCCGCGGGCGCGCGCCTGTTCAATCAGCTCCACCACCGCCGCGCTGTTAGCGCTGTCGAGTGACGCCGTGGGTTCATCCAGCAGCAGCACCGGATAGTCAGCGATAAAGCCGCGTGCGATGTTGACGCGCTGCTGTTCCCCGCCGGAGAAGGTCGAGGGGGCCAGCGACCACAGGCGCTGCGGCACGTTAAGACGCGTCAGCAGTTCGCGGGCGCGCTGTTCACAGCGGGCGCGTTCGACGCCGCGCTCCAGCAGCGGCTGCATGACGATCTCCAGCGTCGGTACGCGCGGAATCACGCGCAGAAACTGGCTGACCCAGCCGACGGTGTCACGGCGGATCGCCAGCATCTGACGCGCCGGTGCCTGTGCCAGATCGACCCACTGGCCGTGATGCTGCAGCCAGATGTGGCCACTGTTGGCCTGATAGTTACCGTACAGCGCACGCAGCAGCGTGGATTTACCGCTGCCGGAGCGCCCGTGCAGCACCACGCATTCGCCGGCGGCCACCTCAAGGCTGGCGTGCTGCAGCACCGGCAGCTCGGCGCTGTTCTGGTTGTGCAGCACAAAGGTTTTGCTGAGATTCTCTACGCGCAAAATGGGTTGCATGTTGATGTCCTGATAATGATTCGTGCAGCCGCACGTAACCGTAGCGGCGCGATTTATCGCGCATTTAACAGCAACGCTCGCTGTTCAACTGGGCGCAATAAATTGCGCCGCTACGATTGGTGCACACCTCATGAGTAGGGCGCATTAATGCGCACCGCCAGCGTGTTCTATGCCAGCACCGATGAAACCAGCAGCTGGGTGTACGGATGGTGCGGATCGTCGAGCACCCGGTCGGTGAGTCCGCTCTCCACCACTTTGCCCTGCTTCATTACCAGCAGGCGGTGCGCCAGCAAACGCGCGACGCCGAGATCGTGGGTGACGATAATCACCGCCAGATTCAGTTCGCGTACCAGCGTGCGCAGCAGATCCAGCAGGCGCGCCTGCACCGAGACATCCAGCCCGCCGGTCGGCTCATCCATAAACACCAGCGTCGGCTGCGTTACCAGGTTGCGCGCAATCTGCAAACGCTGCTGCATGCCGCCGGAAAAGGTGGTGGGCAGATCGTCGATGCGGTTGGCCGGAATTTCGACGTCCTGCAGCCAGCGCAGCGCCTCGTTACGGATGTCGCCGTAATGACGCTGTCCAATCGCCATCAGACGCTCACCAATATTGCCGCCCGCCGTCACCTGCGGACGCAGGCCATCCAGCGGATGCTGATGCACCACGCCCCACTCGGTGCGCAGCAGCCGCCGGCGCTCGCTCTCGCTGAGCTGATACAGATCGCGGCCGCGGTAAAGAATGTTGCCCTGCTGTGGCGCCAGACGCGCCGACAGGCTGCGCAGCAGCGTGGTTTTCCCCGAGCCGGATTCACCGACAATCCCCAGCACCTCTCCGGGATAGAGCGCAAAACTGACGTCTTCAAAACCTTTGCCCGGCGCGTAGAGGTGCGTCAGGTTATTGACCGCGAGCAGCGGCTGTTCACTGTGCATGCTGTTGTTCCTGCTGCTGGTGGCAAAAATCGGTATCGGAGCAGACAAACATGCGCGTACCGGCATCATCCATCACCACTTCGTCGAGATAGCTGTGGCGCGAACCGCACAGCGCACAGGGGTGTTCCCAGCTCTGCACGCTGAACGGGTGATCGTCGAAATCAAGACTTTCCACTTTGGTGTAGGGCGGCAGCGCATAAATGCGTTTTTCACGTCCGGCACCAAACAGCTGCAGCGCCGGCATCATGTGCATCTTCGGGTTGTCGAATTTGGGAATCGGCGACGGATCCATCACATAGCGATCGTTAACCTTCACCGGATAGGCATAGGTGGTGGCGATATGGCCGTAGCGGGCGATATCTTCATACAGCTTGACCTGCATGATGCCGTACTCCTCCAGCGCATGCATGGTGCGGGTTTCCGTCTCACGCGGCTCAATAAAGCGCAGCGGCTCCGGGATCGGCACCTGGAAAATCAGCACCTGATCCTCTTCAAGCGGCGTCTCCGGAATGCGGTGCCGCGTCTGGATCAGCGTGGCGTCTTTGGTAGCTTCGGTGGTTGCCGCCCCGCTGACGCGCTGGAAGAAGCGCCGGATAGAGACCGCGTTGGTGGTGTCATCCGCGCCCTGATCGATCACTTTCAGCACGTCGCTGTCGCCTATAATGCTGGCGGTGATCTGGATGCCGCCGGTGCCCCAGCCATACGGCATCGGCATTTCGCGGCCGGCAAACGGCACCTGATAGCCAGGGATCGCGACCGCTTTCAGAATGGCGCGGCGGATGGTGCGTTTGGTCTGCTCATCCAGGTAGCCGTTGTTGTAGCCGGTTAACTCACTCATCATTCTGCTCCTGATGCTGTTGGCGCAGCCGCTGCAGCAGCTCCAGCTCCGCCTGGAAATCCACGTAGTGCGGCAGTTTCAGGTGCGAGACAAAGCCGGCGGCTTCGACGTTATCGGCGTGCGACAGTACGAACTCTTCGTCCTGCGCCGGCCCGGCAATGCGCTCCTGATACTCGGGTGCCTGCAGCGCACGGTCCACCAGCGCCATCGCCATCGCCTTTCGCTCTGCGCGTCCGAACACCAGACCATAGCCGCGGGTAAAGTGCGGCGCGCTGTCGCCCTGGGTGGTGAAGCCGTTGACCATTTCGCATTCGGTCAGCAGGATCTCGCCAATTTCAATCTCAAAACCCAGCTCTTCGGGGCAGATCGACACGCTGAGATAGCCGGTGCGGATTTCACCGGCAAACGGGTGGTTGCGGCCATAGCCGCGCTGGGTCGAATAGCCAAGCGCCAGCAGAAACCCCTCGTCGCCGCGCACCAGCTGCTGTAAGCGGGCGGCGCGTGACGCCGGATAACCCGGCGGCTGGCGCGTGATGTCACACGGCTCGCTGCCGTCATCCTCTTCACGCGCAGCCAGCCCTTCACGCGTCATCATGCTGAACACATGCGGGCAACGCTGCGCCAGCGCCTGATCGTCACGCGCGGCGGCCGGCGTTTCGCCGTTGGCCAGCAGGGTAAAATCCAGCAGGCGGTGGCTGTAGTCATAGGTCGGGCCCAGCACCTGGCCACCGGGCAGATCTTTGTAAACCGCCGAGATGCGGCGCTCGATGCGCATTTCCGCGGTTTCCAGCGCCAGGCTGTCCGCGAGGCGCGGCAGCGTGGTGCGGTAGGCGCGCAGCAGGAAAATCGCCTCGACCAAATCACCACTGGCCTGTTTGATGGCTAAGGCCGCCAGCTGTGTGTCAAAGATGCCGCCTTCGGTCATCACCCGGTCCACCGCCAGCCCCAGCTGTTGCGCCACCTGGTCGCAGCCCAGCTCCGCCACGCTGCGATCGCCACGGCGCAGATCGGCCTGCAGCTGATGGGCGCTGGCAATCGCCTTTTCGCCCCCTTTCACGGCTACATACATCAGCACACCTCCACGTCGGTGGTGCGTGGCAGCGCCATCATCGCTTCACCGCAGGTGAAAATCAGATCCACCCCCTGCGGGAACGGATGCGGGCGCTCACGCAGATAGGTCAGAATGGCGGCCGGCAGCTGCGGCGCGATGGCGCGCGGCTCACGCAGGCCGGGCCCGGAGAGGCGCAGCGTCAGTCCGCCGTTGAGCGACGGCACTTCGACAATCAGCGTGGTGCTCTTCTCAGGGGACAGATTGTCACCGGCGGCGAAGCAGGCGGGATCGGGATTGGCCGCCGCGTGGGTCAGCGCAAACGGGGCATCGCGCTCATCGACAATCGGTACGCCGGTGTGAAAGCGCAGGTTGCTGCGCAGGATATCGCTGTCCACGCGGCGATCCAGCCACAGCGCGCTCTCCTGATCGACCAGCGTCAGCAGCACCGCCGTTGCGGCCGGGGAGAGATCGCCCCAGCCCTGCGCCAGCGGCAGCGAGACCATCACGCCCGGCTCGCTCATCGCTTTGAGAATGCGGCGGAAGGAGCGCTGGGCGTCGGCAACCGGATGGTTAAAACTTGCCAGTAATGTCATTCGTTATCTCCGCGAACCAGCGTAAAGAAATCCACTTTGGAGCTGGCGATCTCCCGCGCGCGCAGCTGGCGCTGCTCTTCACGCAGTGCCGCCAGCGGGGCAATAATTTTTTCCTGCAGCAGCGCCTGGGTTTCCGGCTGTTGCAGCAGCGCATCAATCAGCGCGCAGCGTTCGGCATGCGCCTTATCGCGCCCCAGCACATAGCTAAAACCCAGCGTGCCGTCGTGCAGTCTGATCACCGCGCGGGTGACGGTGGCATCGCCCATGACGAAGCGTTTCCCGCTGCCGCCCATGCGCGCCTGCAGACGGGTTAAACCGGTTTCCGCCGGGCGCAGGCGCTCGAAGGCGGGTGTAAGCTGTAGCGACTGCCAGTGGCTGGCCAGCGCGCTGGCTTCACTGTGCGCCAGCACCGAAAGCCAGTGCTGACGGGCGGTTTGCTGTTTCATTGGTGCTCCAGAGTGAGTTCAATCATGTCGCCACGCGTCAGGCTGACGGAGTACTCCGCCACCTGACCGTCCGGCTGTGTATTCAGGGTGCGCACGCACAGCAGCGGCGCGTGCAGCGTAATCTCCAGCTGTTTGCACTCTTTGGCCTGTGCGCGGCGGGTACTGATGCGGGTCTGACGGCGACTCAACTGCAGGCCGAGCTGCTGCTGCATGAAGTCGTGCAGGGAACCGTGCTGGAACGTCTGCAGCGCCGGCCACCAGCACAGGTCGGGCAGATAGTGGTTGATCACGCACACCGGCACGCCGTTGACGCGGCGCAGGGTGCGTAAGTGAATGACGCTGGCGCCCTCGTCACTGCCCAGCGCGGCGGCCACGTCGCTGCTGGCCGGACGCAGTACCGCCAGCAGCCGTTCGCTGGTGGGATGACTGCCCTGCTCCAGCAGGTTCTGGCTAAAGCGCGCCTGGGCATGCAGCGGGTAGTCGTACGGGCGCATCAGCACCAGGATGCCGACGCCATGGCGCCGCTGCAGCAGGCCTTTGTTCACCAGCTCATCTACGGCCCGGCGCAGCGTGTGGCGATTGACGGCGTAGTGATCGGCCAGCTGCTGTTCTGACGGCAGATAATCGCCGCAGCGATAGCGCTCCTGCAGCGCCTGCTCCAGCTGGGCGGCAACCGCCTGATAGACAGTGGTCGGATGTCTGGATATCTCCATCACGCTCAATACCTCATTCGCTTCAGGTTGAGGGGCGCAGCGGAAGAGGCTGCGGAATGGCGACTACAGTGCGGGAGACAGATGACAGTGCCGTGACGGCTCAGTGACGTACGGATGAATTTGCTTTAAGGCAGCAGGATGGCAGCCAGACGGCGACCAATTCAATAAAATCCACTTAACTGTTACCTTTGTGACTAAGCGCAAAAAAATCGCGTGCAGTTTCACGCCTTTAACGCTTCCCTTACCGGATGCAGGCTGCGTAAATTCTGCTAATTTAATCAGTAAGCCCTGCCCGGAGCGCGAAACCTTAAAATGATAAACACCTTCAAACTTTCGCACGGTTTTCGCCGCAATTTTTTGCGCGAAGTGATCCTGCCGCTGGTGGCGATTTTGCTGCTGACTTTTCTCGGTGCCGGTTTCGGCCTGTTCTGGAGCACCTCGGCCACCAACCATGAGGCGCGCGAGCAGCAGCAGCGGATGATCGCTGCCTCGTTCAATCAGAGCCTGAGTGAACATCTGCGCCAGCTGCGCAGCCTGACGCGCTGGTCCCCGCTCGCCGATCAACTGGCGCAGCCGCAGCCGGACAGCGACTGGCTGAACCAAAACGTCGGTAGCTGGCTGTACGATATGTTTGATCATCAGCTTATTGTGCTGCTTGACCGCACCAATCAGCCGACCGCCGTGTGGCGCAACGGCCAGCCGGTGGCGGATCTGCGCATCGGGCCGTACCTGCGCGATCTGTTGCAGACGCCACTGGTGCAAAGCAGTGATGAGGTACCCGGTCCGGCCGACCGCGCGGATTTTGTGCGCATCGGCCAGCGTGCGGCAGCGCTGGCGGTGGGCGATATCAGCACCACGCGCGAGGCCGGGCGCTACCGGCTGGTGAGTATTAAGTTTCTTGATGATGGCTATCTGCGCAACTTGTCTGAACGCAGTCAGCTGCGGCAGCTCTTCTTTAGCGATGGCGTACCGCAGAACGACCGCAAAGCACGCTATCCGCTGACCTCGCGTCAGGGCGATATCGTCGGCTACCTCAGCTGGGATCCGGACAAGCCGGGCGCGCAGATGTTGCGTACCCTCGGCCCTTCCACGCTGATTTCGGTGCTGCTGATCACCCTGCTGTGTCTGTTTATGGTGCGGCGCATCTGGACTTCCTCGCTCGATTTATCGCAGTCGCTGCTGAAGCTCGGGGCCAGCGAGGCGCAGGCGCAACATCTGGCGTTTCACGATGTGCTGACCGGGCTGCCGAACCGGGCGCTGGTTGAAGATCGGCTGACTCAGGCACTGGCCGCCGCGACGCGTCACGACCAGCGCGTGGCGTTGCTGCTGCTGGATCTGGATCGCTTCAAAATCATTAACGATACCTGGGGCCATCACGCTGGCGATGATCTGATTATCGAGGTGGCGCGCCGCCTGAGTCACCTGGTGCGCGCCAGCGATACCGTCGGGCGTATTGGCGGCGATGAATTTATCATCGTGATGCCGGAAGTAGAGAATATCGGTCAGGTGCAGGCGCTGGCGCAGCGCATCATCACCGCGCTGGGCGAGCCGTATCAGCTGGTGGGCAACGAACTGTGGGTTGGCGTCAGCATTGGCCTGGCGCTGGCACCCCGCGATGGCATTGACCGGCTGGAGCTGATGCGCAAAGCCGACATAGCGCTGTACGAGGCGAAAAATGGCGGACGCGGTCAGTATCGCCAGTTTGAAAAGGTGATGGATGAATCGCTGCGTACGCGGCAGCAGATAGCGGCGGATCTGCGTCAGGCGCTGGTCACGTACGACGGTCTGGCGGTGTGGTATCAGCCGCTGATGGAGATCAGCGGCCAGCGGATTGTCGGACTGGAAGCGCTGCTGCGCTGGCATCATCCGCAGCGCGGCGATGTGTCGCCTGCGGACTTTATCGCCATCGCCGAAGAGACCGGCATGATTATTCCGCTGGGCGAATGGGTGCTGCGCGAGGCCTGCAAAACCGCCCTGAAGTTACCGCAGGTGATTGTGGCGGTGAACGTTTCGCCGGTGCAGTTCCGCGCCAGCGGGTTTGTCGAACGCATGATTGAGATTGTGCAGTCGGAAGGTGCCGATCCGCAGCGGCTGGAGCTGGAAATCACCGAAGGCGTGTTGATTGAGGATGAACACGAAGCGCGCAACAGCATTATCGCGCTGCGCGACGCCGGGTTCCGTATCGCGCTGGATGATTTCGGCACCGGCTATTCGAGCCTGAATTATCTCAGCACGTTTCCGGTCGACAAGATTAAAATCGACCGGTCGTTTACCCAGTCGCTGGGCGTGGCGGAGAACTCCACCGCGATTGTCGAATCCGTGGTGCGCCTCGGCCACGCCATGGGCCTGACCGTCACCGCCGAAGGCGTCGAAACCGAGGGCCAGAAAAACGCGCTGGCCGATGCCGGGTGTAATGAGCTGCAGGGATATTTGTTCAGCCGGGCGGTGCCGTTGAGCGAGATTGAGCGGATGGTGTGAGGGGAGTACGGCGTTCAATTCGTTTGTTTTTGTCCTGGTGCGCATAAATGCGCACCCTACAAAATCTTGTACCGTCCTGTGGGTTTGCCATTTACGGCGACCAAACACAACCCCGCGCCGTTCGATGGGGTCGCCATTTATGACGACCTGGTAAAAACCCGCACTCATCTAAAATTATCCTGGTGCGCATAAATGCGCACCCTACAAAACCTTGTACCGTCCTGTGGGTTTGCCATTTACGGCGACCAAATAAAACCCTGCGCCGTTCGATGGGGTCGCCATTTATGACGACCTGGTAAAAACCCGCACTCATCTAAAATTATCCTGGTGCGCATAAATGCGCACCCTACAAAACCTTTTACCGTCCTGTGGTTTTGCCATTTACGACGACCAAACACAATCCCTACCCTGTAGGGTCGCCATTTATGGCGACCTGGTAAAAACCCGCACTCATCTAAAAATAACCCATTCATCGCACTCTGAATATCTGGAATGTAACTCCCAACGTTCCCCTCTTCTAATGGCTTTCCGCAAATAAAAGGAGCACATTCTTTTTGCACAAGGAGGTCATAATGAAAAATCGCCAATATCCCCGCCTGAAGCATTATAATTATCGTTCGGCAGGCGCCTATTTTTTAACGCTGGTGTGTCATCAGCGTCGCTCCTTATTTGGCGATATACATCATGGCATAATGATAGCCTCGCCTTTAGGGAATATCGTTATCTCCGCCTGGAACGAGGTTCCGCGCCGGACGCGTTTCGCCACGCTTGATACATTTGCGCTGATGCCCAATCACTTCCATGCCATCCTGTGGTTACAGGAACGTAATGAACGATCCATCAATCAAATAATTAATTTGTTTAAAGGCGGCGTCACGCGCCAGGCAGGGTATCAAATCTGGCAACGCAGCTTCTACGATCGCGTTATCCGCAATGAAAACGAATTACTGCATATACGGCAATATATTATAGATAATGCAAAACAGTGGGAATCAGACCGATTGTATATTTCAGGTGCGCATTAACGCGCACCCTACAGTGAAACAGTAAATATGTAGCCCGGCGTTATCCCGGGCATAAACAGGACAGCGCGCTAACCCTTGCTGTGCAGCAACTGGCTGGCGGTGTCGCTAATCACCTGCGCCATGCCGCGGTCGCCCTTCGCCATTGACGACATAAAAGCTTTGGCCTGCTTAAGTGTGATATGCGGCGGCAGCGGGGCCACTTCCGGATCGGTTTTCACCTCCAGCACTACCGGTCGGGTGGCGCTGAGCGCCTGCTGCCACGCCGCCGCCAGATCCTCCGGCCGGTCGACATAGATGCCCTGCAAACCGAGGCTGTCGGCAAAGCGCGCATACTGCACATCCGGCAGCTGCTGCGAAGCTTCAAAGCGTGGATTGCCTTCCATTACCCGCTGTTCCCAGGTGACCTGATTGAGATCCTGATTATTGAACACGCAGACAATCAGGCGCGGATCGGCCCACTGCTGCCAGTATTTCTGAATGGTGATCAGCTCGGCCAGGTTGTTCATCTGCATCGCCCCGTCGCCCACCAGCGCCACCACTGGCTGAGTGGGAAAGGCAAATTTCGCGGCGATGGCAAACGGGACGGCGGCCCCCATGCAAGCCAGCCCACCCGACAGCGTGGCGCGCTGGCCCTGCTTCACCCGATAATCGCGCGCAAACCAGTTGGCGCAGGAGCCGGAGTCCGAGGTGACAATTGCATCTTCCGGCAGCTGCGGGGACATCTCCCACACCACACGCTGCGGATTGACCGGGTTGGCGGGCGCCATGGCGCGCTGTTCCATCAACGTCCACCAGTCACGCACCTGCACCGCGATCTCCTCCTGCCAGTGGCGATCCGCTTTATGGGTCAGTAACGGCAGCAGCGCGCGCAGGGTTTCTGCCGCGTCGCCGTGCAGGTTGACCTCGCACGGATAGCGCAGCCCCAGCATCGCCGGATCGATATCGATTTGTACCGCGCGCACTTTACCTTCCGGCGGCAGAAACTCGGTCCACGGAAAACCGCTGCCAATCATCAGTAAAGTGTCGCAATTCTGCATCAGCTCCCACGACGGTTTGGTGCCGAGCAGGCCGATCGAACCGGTGACAAAAGGTGCATCGTCCGGCAGCACGTCTTTGCCCAGCAGCGCTTTGGCTACGCCCGCGCCGAGCACATTGGCAATTTGCACCACTTCAACCGCAGCACCGCGCGCACCGGCGCCAATCAATATCGCAACTTTCTTGCCGGCGTTAAGTACCTCAGCGGCACGGCGCAAATCCTCGTCGTAGGGCACAATCTTCGGCCGCTGATAGCCCGGCCCGGAATGGGTAAATCCGTGCGCATGCTGCGGTGGCTGCCAGTTCTCATCCTGCAGATCTTTCGGCAGGATGATCACCGCGACGCCGTTCTGCGCTTTGGCAATGCGCACGCCGCGATCGACAAGATGCTGAACCTGCGCCGGGGCTGCCGCTTCCTGCACAAAGTTCGCCACATCGGCGAAGATGCGGTCTAAATTCATCTCCTGCTGGTAGCTGGCACCGCGCGCGGTGGTTTCCGCCTGGCCAGCAATCGCCAGCACCGGCGCGTGATCCATTTTGGCATCATACAGGCCGGTCAGCAGATGGGTGGCACCGGGGCCGCCGGTCGACAGACAGACGCCGAGCTCACCGGTAAATTTGGCGTGACCGGCAGCCATAAAAGCCGCCATCTCTTCATGTCGCACCTGAATAAATTCGATGCCTGCACCGGCTTTATTGGCCCGCTGGATAGCGCCCAGCACGCCGTTGATGCCATCGCCCGGATAGCCATAAATGCGCGTGACGCCCCATGCCTGCAGGCGTTCAACAAAGAAATCGCTGGTTTTCTTGCTCATGACGGGCTCTCCCTTAGACGTTTGCAATAAACGTTAAGGGTAGCCGACGAAATGGAATGTGACAGATTACGCCTGTTCGGCGACGTTCGCCGCGTCTGGCTTAGAAATCACCGCCGTTACGCTTAGTTAACCCAGCGCAGGCGAGGCCAGCGCAAAGGTCTGAGGCCCGTTCGGTGCCGCCCGCCACGCTGTGCCGTGTACCATCGCGAAAGGCGCATCGACCTGCGCCAGCCCAAGGTTGAGCAGCCACGCGCCGAGCCGGGCATCGGGCGTGTCCAGCCGGACAAACTGCTGCGTCAGATCCTGCATCAGCTGCGACACCAGCGCCTGCGCCGCCGCAACATCGTCAGCAATCACCGGGCCGATGGTCCAGCCGTGCCCAAAGCGGCGGCGACTGGCAAACCCCTGCAACCTGCCCTGTGCATCCTGCAGCACCACGCTTTGCGCCAGCAGCTGCTGGTGCAGACGCGTTCGCCGCAGCCCGTTCGCCTGATAATCCAGTGCGTCGATGGCGGCGGCATCCGCCTCAACGGCCGGCCGCAGCGTCAGGCCATCCGGTACGATTACCGCAGGCTGCTGCGCCAGCGCGCGCGTCTGGTGCTGCGCCACGCGATCGCAGGCCTGGAAGCCGAGCTTCTCATACAGCACCTGCCCCATATCGGTGGCGTGCAGCCGCACGTTGCAGCCGGAGAATTTTTCCAGCATTGCCTGCATCACCTGGCGGCCAATACCGCGTCCGCGCGCCTGTTCGCTCACAATCACCAGACCAATAGTGGCGGCATCCGCTCCCCAGCGCCAGCCAATCGCCCCGCCGAGATAGTCGCCCTGCGCCTCAACCACCACGCCTTCACCCAGGGCGATGAGCTGCTGCCAGTCTTCGCGGCGGTGCGCCCAGCCCAGTTGCTGAGTCAGGCGATAACCCGCTTCGGCGTCCGCGAGGGTCATGGCGCGCAATATCGTATTCATTCTGTTCTCCCTGAGAGGCGTTCTGCCCGCCAGCTTGCCACGTCCGTTTGGGGAAGCAAATAAAAAAGGCCCGCACCGGGCCAGAGAGGAAACTCAGATTTGGAAATCGATGGCGGGTTCGTCGTCGGTTTCGTAAGAGAGCGCCTGCCGTTTGATCTCTTCCAGTGACAGGTTAGCGTTACACAGTTCAAGGAACTGCCAGACGTAGTTGCGCTGGAGCTGGCCGCGCTTCAGCCCGAGCCACACGGTGTTGGCATCAAACAGATGGTGAGCATCGATCTTCACCAGGTCTTCGCCATCGTAAATATCGCACGCCTGATCGGCGAGGATACCGACGCCCAGCCCGAGTTCGACATAGGTTTTCACTACGTCAGAATCCTGCGCGCTGAGCACGATATCCGGGCGGAGGCCAGCAGCCTGGAAGGCGCGGTCCACGCGCGAGCGACCGGTAATCCCCTGACGATAGGTGATCAGCGGATGGCGGCTGAGGCTGGCGAGCGTGACCGGCTGATTCGCCAGCAGCTCGTGATCGTGCGGTACCAGCAGCGAGTGGTGCCAGCTGAACCACGGGAACGCCGCCAGGCTGGTGTTATTCACCAGCTGCTCCGAGGCTATGCCGACATCGGCCTCACCGGCCAGCAGCATGGCGACGATCTCCTGCGGTGAACCCTGATTGAGTTCCAGCCGCACGTTGGGATAGAGCTGGCGAAACGCTTTGATGACGCGCGGCAGGCTATAGCGCGCCTGGGTGTGCGTGGTGGCGATGGTCAGCACGCCGCTGGTCTCATTGGTAAACACATCCGCAAGGCGGCGCACTTTGCCGGCCTCATCAAGGATGCGTTCAGCAATGGTCAGCAGCGCTTTGCCCGGTTCGGTCATGCCTAACAGCCGCTTGCCACGACGAATGAAGATTTCCACGCCCAGTTCATCTTCCAGATCGCGAATATGCCGGCTCACCCCCGATTGTGAGGTAAACAACGTATTGGCGACTTCTGTCAGGTTGAATTCGCAACGGGCTGCTTCGCGTATAATTTTAAGTTGCTGGAAATTCACACCCTTTTCTCCTGTTTCCTGCCCCTGTTTCATCCATGTTATGAAGTTGGTGTGATTGCAACAAATAATAAAAAACTGTGTGTTATGCGGAATAGTAATAAGCGTGGGGTTGGGGATGGGTGCGCTTTGCCGCCCTCACCCCTGCCCTCACCCATGAGGAGAGAGCGGATCGCGCGAGATTGAGATGGCGTGCCGGGATAGATGGCCGCGCCAGACGGTTCCCTCTCCCGCGGGCGGGAGAGGGTTAGGGTGAGGGGAAAAACCTCTCTCTATCACCCCACTAACATCAGCTCGCGCTCTTCCACCATCGGCTTATTCAGCAGCGACAGCAGAATATTTTTGACCGCCTGCGCCGATGGCGACAGCGGCAGGCGCGCTGAGACGTTCAGCGACAGCGGCAGATTCAGCGACGGACTGTTAATGCGTGCCATCCACGCATGCGTTGAACTCACCAGCGCGCGTGCCGCCGATTCCGGCAGTACGGTAACGCCCATGCCGCTCGACACCGCCGCGGTTAAAGTTGAGATCGACTCAATTTCACCGATGATTTTCGCACTCAGGCGACGCAGCGAGAACGCTTCGTCCACGCGTTTGCGCACGGCGCTGTAGTCACGCGGCAGGAACAGGTTCATCTGTGCCACGTCAGCCAGATCCACCGTAGCACCCGGACAGGCCGTCGCCCCTACCAGATACAGCTCCTCTTTCATCAGCGGAATGCTGTTGATGCCGGCAGTCGGCGCGCGATCGTACAGCACGGCCATATCCAGCTGGCCATTCATCACTTTCTCATTGAGTGAAGTGCCGCTGTTCTCGTGCAGATAGACCAGCACATCAGGATATTGCTCGCGCACCGTTTGCAGCAGCGGCATGGTGAGCGAAGAGGCTGCCGTGCCCGGCGCGAGGCCAATCGATACCTGACCATTGAGCGCCTGGCCAGCGTTGATTACCGCTGTCTGCGCCTGTTCGCACTGGCGCAGGATGGTGCGTGCGTGAGCATAAAGAATTTTACCGGCTTCGGTTGGCGTTACGCCGCGCTTGGTGCGGATCAGCAACTGCTGGTCGAGTTCGTTCTCCAGCGTCGCCACCTGTTGGCTGAGTGCAGGTTGTGCGATATGCAGGACTTCTGCTGCCTGCGTCAGGCTGCCGATATCGACGATTTTTACAAAGTATTTCAGTCGTCTTAAGTTCATATTGCCTCCGTCACGGATCCCCGAATGCCCAAATGATGAGTTCTCAGCCTGCTGGCTTGTGACAAAGAAATTGCAATATGCAGGCCAGGTTTGATCTTTACCCGGCGGGCACTGACCAGAATTTTCCTAACGAACGGGAAAATAAGCGTTTCTGATTACCCCGAATGGGTTAATAAGTGCCGCACATGACCCATAACGTTTATCCGCAGGCGATGACGCACCCTGATGGTGCAGCATTTGCGAGGCAGATGTGCAAAAAAGTGATGACTGCGCGTGCTGCTGTGGTGCAAAACGGGCAGAAAATGCACGGATTGCGGGGGCAGAAAGGAGAATAAAGAGAAATTGCGCGGTGGCTATCAGTGGGAAAACTTATTGTGTCTGACGATGCCGGCAGCCCGGCAGCGTGCAATTACCGCCTTAACCCTGCTCCTCTCCCGGAAGAGAGGAGCAGAACGGGTTAGCGTTTTTTGCGGTTGCGGTGCATATCAATTGAAACCGCCGCCACGATGATCATCCCTTTGATGATGTCCTGCACGTAAGCATCGACGCCAACAAAGGTAAAGCCACTTTTGATTAAACCGAGGATCACTGCGCCGATCAGCGTGCCGGTAATCCGCCCGACGCCGCCCATCAGGCTGCTGCCACCGATAACTGCGGCGGCGATGGCGTCGAGTTCATACGCCATGCCCATGCTCGACTGGCCGCTGCTGACGCGCGCCGCCAGCACCACTCCCGCCAGACCCGAGAGCGCCCCGGCGATGGTATACACGATGATCAGGTATTTATTAACGTTGATGCCCGACACTTTGGCGGAGGTCATGTTGCCGCCAATCGCATAGACATATTTGCCGTAGCGGGTGTGTTTGAGTGCGATGTGGAACAGGAAGGCGACCACCAGGAAGATAATCACCGGCATCGCGCCCTGACCGATGGAGGTGAAACCGTCCGACAGGAAGCTGATCGGGTTGCCCTGGGTATAATATTGTGCCAGACCGCGCGCCGACACCATCATACCGAGCGTGGCGATAAACGGCGGAATGCCGGTTTTGGTGATCAATACGCCGTTGACCACGCCGCACAGCAGGCCGACGCCGATGCCCGCGACGATCGGGATGGCGGCGGGCAGATTGACCAGTGACGGATACATCGGCGACAGGCTGTCAGACGTCTGCGCCAGGCTGGCGGCAACCACCGCCGTCAGGGCGATAACCGAACCCGACGACAGGTCGATACCGGTAGTAATAATGACCTGGGTGACGCCGACGGCGATAATACCGATGATCGCTACCTGCAGCACAATCAGCACTAAACGGTTGGTGTTGAGCAAAAATGACTGGTCACGCACGTACCAGCCGGCTATTTCAAAAATCAGCGCAATGCCTAACATCACGACAAAGATGCCGGTGTCTTTCGGCAGTTTATGGCGCAGATTGCCGAAGAAAGAACTCTGTTCGGTGGCCTGCGGGGCCGTTACTTTTACGTTACTCATAGGGGTCTCGTGCCTCACTCGGATGCCAACGACAAAATGGTTTCCTGGTCGGCCTCTTCTTTATCGAGGATGCCGGTTATACGTCCGCCGTGCATCACCATCACCCGGTCGCTCATGCCGAGAATCTCCGGCAGCTCAGAGGACACCATGATGATGGCCACGCCACGGTTAGCCAGTTCACTGATCAGGCGGTAGATTTCGGCTTTGGCGCCAACATCAATGCCGCGGGTTGGTTCATCGAGGATCAGAATCTTCGGTTGCGCCAGCAGCCAGCGCGCAATCAGCACCTTCTGCTGGTTACCGCCGCTGAGGTTATTGATGATCTGATCCATGGTCGGCGTTTTAATATTGAGTTTGCGGATCTGCTCCATGCAGTCCTGCGCCATCTTCATGTGGCTAACGAAACCGCTTTTGCCGATGTAATCGGGCATATTGACGATGCTCATGTTCTCCAGCACTGACAACACCAGAAACAGCCCGGACTTTTTGCGATCTTCGGTGAGGAACGCCATGCCCTTCTCAATCGCCGTTGACGGCGAATCGATTTTCACCGGCACACCATCAATCAGCACTTCACCGCTGTCGAAGCTTTCCATGCCGAACAGGCTCTCCATCACCTCGCTGCGTCCGGCCCCCACCAGCCCGGCCACGCCGAGGATCTCGCCTTTGCGCACGCTGAAGCTGACATCGGTAAAGCGGTCTTTGCAGGTCAGATTGCGCACCGTCAGCACTTCTTCGCCGATGGCACTGTTGAATTTAGGGAACAGCTGCGTCAGTTCGCGTCCCACCATCTGGGTGATCAGCGACTGACGGGTAAAGGCGGTGGTGCTGTTGCTGCCGACCCAGGTGCCGTCGCGGAAGATGCTGATCTCATCGGTGATGGCAAAAATTTCATCCATTTTATGGCTGATATAGATGATGGCTTTGCCCTGGGCACGCAGGTCGCGGATGATGGTGAACAGATGCGCCACTTCAGTTTCCGTCAGCGCCGAGGTAGGTTCATCCATAATCACGATGTCGGAGTTCCACGACACCGCTTTGGCAATTTCCACCATCTGCTGGGACGCAATGCTGAGCTCGCCGACCAGCCGATCGGCTTTCAGACGGATATTCAGCTTGTTAAGCAGTTCCTGCGTCTGCTGATTGAGCTTGCCGTGATCGACAAAGCCGTATTTCATCGGTTCACGACCGAGCCAGATATTCTCCGCCACGGTCATGTAAGGCACCAGATTCAGCTCCTGGTGAATCATGGAAATGCCGGAACGCAGCGCGTCCATGGTGTCCTGAAACTGCACTGGCTCCCCTTTAATGCGGATGGTGCCCTTATCGGGACGATACATCCCGATAAGGCATTTCATTAAAGTGGATTTGCCCGCGCCATTTTCACCCATCAGGGCATGTACCGACCCCGGCTTAATACGCAGTGAGACATTGTCGAGTGCCTTCACTCCGGGGAAGAACTTGCTGATGCCTTCGGCTTCAAGCGCAAAAGCGGTCATACATCACCTCCGTACGGCTTAAGGGGGAGCGATTATTTCTGGTTACGGTTTTCGAACTGCGTCATGTTGTCTTTGGTGATCAGCTGGTAAGGGATGTTGATGATTTTTTCCACTTTTTCGCCGTTCGCCAGTTTCACCGCAGTCTGTACGGCACCTTCGCCCTGACCTTTCGCATCCTGGAATACGGTGGCAACCATTTTGCCATTCTTCAGCATTTGCAGCGCATCAGGCGTACCGTCCACGCCGGCAATCAGGATGTGGTTCGGGTTTTTACCCAGCGCCTGCAGCGCACCAATCGCCATTTCATCGTTGTTTGAGGCAATAGCCTGGATATCGTCACCGGCGGTCATCCAGTTGCTCACCACGTCTACCGCATCGTTACGCGTAAACTTGGCGGTTTGCTTCTGTACCACCTTAATGCCCGGATATTTGGCGACCACCGCTTCGACGCCTTTAGTACGGTCACGGGTTGATTCGTTCGCCAGGTCGCCCATCAGGATCGCCACGTTGCCTTTGCCGTTCATCGCTTTGGCCAGTGCTTCCATCTGCAGACGGCCCGCCAGTTCAGAGTCGGAGCCGACGTACGCCATCTTGTCGGTCAGCTGACCCGCCGGTTTGCGGTTGACGAATACCAGTGGAATACCGGCTTTGGTCGCGGCATCCATGATCGGCTTCACCGCGTTAGTATCGACCGGGTTAACGACGATGGCGTCGACGCCCTGGCCGATGAAGTTTTGTACCTGCTGCAGCTGCTGAGAGACGTCGCCTTTGGCATCTTCCACCTGGCCTTTCACGTTGTCTTTTTGCATCTCTTTTTGCATGGCTGTGCGCAGGATGGTGAGGAAGTTGTCATCAAACAGCGCCATAGAAACGCCCAGCTGGATATCTTTTGCCATCACAGCGGCAGGTAACATGCAAGCTAACAGGGAAGTCACTAACGCTTTTTTGAATTTCATAGGTAACCCTTCTTATTTGTTAACGTGCTCAGGTTGGCTGAGTCCGCGAATGAAAAATATCTTTTACATTCACTCAACGTCGCTGGCGTTTTTTTTCTGTTCGTAGAGGTAAGGCTTCTGGTCTGACGCTATCGGTACCGTGCTGCTCCTTTTTTCAACATCTTCCTTATCAATATGTTACTTTCGCAAGAAGCGTTGAGCGGACAAAACTCGTTTCGGGCGTGATGATAAGCAGTTCATTTGTTTCATCCTTTCTTCTTTTGAAATTTTCATCATAAAAGCACTGAAATGATTGTTTTAAAATCGGCAAATAACAAAACTTTGACACGCATCTAACATCTCAAAGGAAATGCGTTTAAAGTGAGATCTTGCTGGCAGTTTGAAATCTGCCCATTCAAGGCAGAAAAGCAGCAATCCGCTGCTTTTACGCGCACTTAAACCAGAAGTGTGCGATCGGGCTTTGACAACGGGGATCGGCATCGCTAATATTCGCCTCGTTCCAACGATTCCTCTGTAGTTCAGTCGGTAGAACGGCGGACTGTTAATCCGTATGTCACTGGTTCGAGTCCAGTCAGAGGAGCCAGATTTAAAGAAGCCCGCTCAGGGAAACCTGAGCGGGCTTTTTGTCTTCTGCGTCCCCCCTTCTCCACACCACCATCCTGCCATGGCTTGCTGGCTGACCAGCGCTGTATTCGCCCTGTCCTCAGTCGCAGGCATGTGCTCCCCGGGGATGCTCCGCAAAAACTCTGTGCCGCTTACGGAATTTAATGACCATTTTTTGTTCTGGCACCAGGCAGTGAGGCGGTAAAACCCGCAGCATGGGCAAATCTGCGCATTCATGTGTGTTTCAACAGGGACAAACACCAGCAAGGGAGCACTTTCTATGAGTAATGCTGTATTTCCAGCAACGGTTTTCAACACCCAGCGGCGTTTTAATGATTACTCTTCTGACGACATGCGTTATGGGGATATCCCGGAAGAGAGGCTGAAAAGAGAGTTTGGACTGGTCAACATATCAAACGTGGTGGATCCTTACACCCTGACCCGATTGACTGCCTTTGATACTCCGCAATCGAGGTTCGCAGGGGCATACAATGGCATACACCGTGGTGGCAAACTCAGCGTTGAACAATGTGCGCAACTGCTGTTTGAAGAGATGCAGGTAACCTCTCTGCCTTACTCTTTCATCGGTCCGCACAGATATCTTATCAATCAAATGCTGAGGCATTTTCAGCTTTCACGCGGTTCAGCATTCTATAACGCTCAACTTAATTTAGCGTACCGTGATAAGTTACATTCTGATTATGATGCCAGAAAAACAACGTCGATCATGCGTGAGACCATTGGGTTATTTATTGACTATAACAGCATGGGATTTCCTCAGGAAAAATTAGAGCAATTAACTTCAGCCATTAAATTGTCAATTCTACCGAAATTTGACTCGATGCTACTTGATAAAATCAATGGCATGGGGATTACTGTGCATGATGTCCATGCAACGAAAATAGAAATTATCCGTCTTAATGTTAACAACACTGGATGGTATGCGAGTATCAAATTTTCCGGGCAGGATCATTTTGGGCTTGACGCCCGTGATATAGGTAAGCAAAAATTCAGCCAGTTCCAGTTTTTCAAAATCTGGTTTGTGTTGCAACATTTTGACAGATTCGGCTTCCGTCCATTTCTGACTAACATGGAAGCGGTGATCGATATCGAGGGAAAGCGATGATGCGTAAGTTAGTTATTCCAGCCCTGGTGATAGCTTTATGCAGCCTCATTTATTTTTTTTTCGGAAATGATAAAGTTTCTGTTATTTATGCTCATTATGATGGCAACACAGCACAGATTATTGTTAATAATTTACCTTCCTCTGAATCCAGGAAAATTGATTGGTGGACAAATAATCGTGAAAAAATACTGGATAAATATAACATTCCATCTGGAAATAACACGCCATTCCTGATTGCTATTTATGCTTTGGGAAAAGGCTATCAAGCGCAAGGTAACGAAGACAGGCTTTGCTTCTCTGATATGAAACCGCCAAAAAATTGTATCGACAAAAATATTCTTATGATGATTTGGCGTACCCGCGAAGGCGGCGTTAAATATCAATTTTAATATCCGGCCAGATTTAAAGAATCCCGCTCAGGGAAACCTGAGCGGGCTTTTTGTTTGTCGGTGGTCGGCGGGAAGATGAAGGGAGATACGCGCCTTCAAGAAAAACCCGCCAGACTGATGGCAGCTAATCGCGCAGTTAAAGTGTCTTACCCAGGCAAATGGCCTCTTCCCGGCCGCGGTAAGGCCCGTAATTTTCAATTTGCCGGTAACCCTGCTTCAGATAAAAATCCACGGCACGCTGATTAACATGCCGCGTTTCCAGCCACAGTTCACGATATCCCAGAGTTTTTGCCGCGGTTTCCAGAAACGCCAGCAAAGCGCGTCCGATGCCCGGTAAACTGCGGTCTGAGAACATTCTTTTCAGTTCGGCGATCCCGGGTGCCAAAGGCCGTAATGCGCCGCAGCCGACGGCACTGCCCTGCGCATCTCTGGCGATCACCCACAATGCGCCTTCACCCTGGAGGGTGTCCACGCTGGCGCGGCTGTTCCCGCCATCGCCAGTAATAGCCGCAAGCTCGGCGGAGAGTTTTTCAATCAGCCACTGTGATTCCGCCGAGCGCGGGTCTGCATGTTCAATCTTTACCATCGTGATACCTGTATAGCAGGAGGCTGCTGGGCCGTTAGTGGGTTGACATATCTTGTGCTGCGGGCCAGTCAGGCCACCCAGGCTTTTATACGCGGTGCTTTTCTTCCTTGCCGGCCTGCGCTTCCTCGCTCTCAATCATGGCAAAAAATAACTCCAGTTGACCCAGCATCATTGACGCGGCGACGGATAACTGGCGTTGGGGTGCCACACACAGCGACAGGGTAAAGGGTTTTAATACCGTGTCGATCAACGGAATGAATTTCAGTTCACCGCGACGATATTCGTCCACGATATCCAGCCAGCACATCAGGCTGATCCCGACATCATCACGCACTAACGATCGCAGCATATGAATGTTATTGGTGCGTCCCACTTCCTTCAGGCGTATGCCGGAACTGTTTACCAGCGCGTCCAGTGGATCGGCCAGCATTAACGGCGCAGCGGGCACAATAAACGGCCACGGCTCGCAATGGCTGAAGCGAATAGATTCCAGCGCTGCCAGCGGATGGTGACGGCTTACCACAATTCCCAGACGAAGATCGGCGAAGGATTTCACCAGCAGTTCACGCGAGCTTTGCGGATTTAGCATGATGCCAAAATCCGCATCGCCGGCGGTCAGCGCATTGGCGATATGGATGTTACTCATGGTAGTGAGGGTAAACGAAATGCCGGGATAATCTTCACGTATGCGCTGCAGGATGGATGAGAAGAAGCCACGATTTATGGCATCAATGGTGGCGATATGCACATGGCCATGTCGCAAACCACGCAGATCCTCTAATTGCGTACAAACCCGGCCAAAATCACGTTGCCAGTTTTTAGCCGCATTAAACAGGATCTCCCCCGCTGCCGTCATACATAAACCTGATGGATGACGTTCAAACAACGGCATATCCAGCTGTTCTTCCACACGTAAAATCTGCCGGTCAATTGAAGAGGCTGAGACGTGTAACACCTCGGAAGCCTTACGGAGCGAACCCTGACGGGCCACTTCGGTGAAATAAATCAGAAAACGGGAGAAGGCAAACATAGTGGGTGCTCTCTTTTTTGCAACGCATCATGCGAATTAAACAGATGGACGCTTACACAACGGCAAAATAATAATCGCCTCCATGATAAAGACAAGGGCATGCGCGGCATTAACGCTGATGACAGCCCTGTAAAGACAGGCTGATTATGAAATCATCACACCTGGCCGCCACCGTCATCGCAAAGCAGTCCAACGGTGCTGGCAATCTGTTACTGACGCTGGAAAGTGCCAGCGGCCAACCGCTCCCGGCCTTTACACCGGGCGCGCACATTGATGTCCATCTGCCAGCCGGCGGGGTGCGCCAGTACTCCCTGTGTTCGCCAGCCAGTGCGGCTGGCTATGAAATCTGCGTGCGTCTTGATCCCGCCTCGACGGGCGGTTCCCGCTGGTTGCATCAACAGCTGAATGTCGGCGATACCTTAACCCTGTCGGCACCGCGCAACCATTTTCCCCTGCCGGATGCACCGCGCACCTTACTCTTTGCGGCCGGTATTGGCCTCACGCCGCTGCTGGTGATGGCGGAAGCCCTGGCCGCGCGGCAGGCGGCGTTTACGCTGCATCTCTACCTCAAACGTCATGATGAACTGGCGTTTGCACCGCGTCTGGCGCAACTCGGTGATCGTGTCGTTATTCACTACAGCAGCGAAGGTGACAGCCTGCGCACCCGTATACCTGACGATCTGGAAACATCAGCCAATAGCGCGCTGGTAGCCTGCGGCCCGGCTGGCTTTATGCAACATCTGCAGCAGCGGGCGCTGGAACAGGGCTGGCAGCCAGAACAATGGCACAGCGAACGTTTCCATGCTGATGCGGCAATCCCCCCTGCAGGCGACAGCTTCGAGGTGGAGATTGCTTCTTCCGGCGCGCGTTTTCACGTCGGGCAGACGCAAAGCATTGCCGGGGTGCTGGCAGCGGCAGGCATCGACATCGAACTCTCCTGCGAACAGGGCATGTGCGGTGCCTGCATTACCGGGGTGTTAGCGGGTGAACCCGACCACCGTGACGAGGTGTTAAGCCAGAAAGAGCGTGCCGCGAATGACTGCATCGTGCTGTGCTGCTCACGTGCGCAATCTCCGCTGCTGGTGCTGGATTTATGAAAATCTATCCGGGCGCGACCGGCGCACGCTTACCCCGCTGGCTGCTGCCAGACAACTGGCCGATGCAGGGCCATCAGCCGCAGCTGGCGACGTTACATTTTCACCCTGAAGGGCTGAAATTCGCGCCCTGTGAAGGAGCATGTGCCGATTATCTGCCGCTCAATGGCGCGCTGGTGCTTCCCGCACTGATCGAACCGCATGCGCATCTGGATAAAACGTTCACCTTTGAGCGTAGCCCGGCACGCCAGCCCGGTTTACTGGCTGCGATTTCCGCGATGCATCAGGATCGCGTGCACTGGAGCCGTGAGGATTTGCAGCAGCGCGCTGAGCAGGCGTTGCGCTGGGCGGTGGGGAGTGGCGTAGGTGTATTGCGCACCCACGTCGACTGGTTCAGCCCTGAAGCGCCGCTGGCGTGGCAGGTGATCGGTGAGTTACAGCATCCGCTGTGCCGTATTGAACGCGTGGCGCTCGCCCCGCTGAGCTTTTTTGCCCGCCAGGATGATGCGCAGCATATTGCCGCCCAGGTGGCCGTCAGCGGTCCGGGCGCGCTTCTCGGCGGTTTCATCCACAGCAGCAACTGGGATGCAGTCGCCTTCGCCAATCTGCTGCACGCGGCCGAACAGTGGCAGCTCGATATCGACCTGCACATAGATGAAGAGTTGAATGCCGATGCGCAGGGCATGCGCTGGCTGGCGAACTACCTGCAACAACATCCGTTCAGTGGCCAGATTACCTGCAGCCACAGCTGTGCGCTGTCTCAACAGGAAGATGCCCTGCAAATTCTTGACCGGCTGGCCCTGCACCGCGTGACGCTGATCGCCCTGCCCCTGACCAACCTGCTGCTGCAGGACGCGGTGCCTGATCGCACACCGCGTCAGCGCGGATTGACGCTGGTGAAAGAAGCGCAGGCGCGGGGGCTTTCACTGCTGCTGGGCGCTGATAACGTGCAGGACGCTTTCTGCCCCCTCGGCAGTTATGACCCGCTCGATACCCTGTTCAGCGGCGTATTGAGCCTGCAGCTGGGTTCTGCCTTTGATGAAGCCTCTCAGCTCATCTGCCAGCCCGATGCGCTTTATCACAACGATGTGGTGATTTTTCCGTCTGCCGATGCGGCAAGCTGGCCGCTGCGCCAGCGCCAGCGCTATCGGCTCAAACAGGGTGTGCGTTATGGAGACGAAACAGATGACGCTTGATGATGGCGCGGGTAAACCGCTGGCCAAATATGCGGCGTGGCGACGCGTCGGCGACTTTATTTTTCTCTCCGGCATTATTCCGGTGAACCCGCAAACCGCCACCATCGTGCGCGGTTACAGCGATATCCCTGACGCGGCGCAACGGCTGCTGGGACGCAGCGGTGAATTCTCTACCGATTTCAAAGAGGGCCCGATTCTGGCACAGAGCTGGTATGTGCTGGAGAGCATCCGCACCACCGTTGAACGCGCCGGTGGGCAGATGAGCGATGTGTTCAAACTGGTGCAGTATTTCCGCAATCTGGACCATTTCCCGCACTACAGCCGGGTGCGCAGGCAGTTCTTCCCGGATGAACCGCCGGTGTCAACGGTGGTGCAGGTCAGTGAAATGTTGCCCAGCCCGGACGTATTAATCGAAGTTGAAGCCACGGCGTGGTTGCCACAATAACGCGAGGAAACAGTATGTTGCATGGTTATATCCCGGCAAACCGCTTTTTGCCGTATCTGAGCTGGACCGACATTGCCACGCTGGATAATAAAGCCAACACGGTAATCGTTTTGCCGACCGGGGCGATTGAACAGCACGGCCCTCATCTGCCGTGCGCCGTGGACAGCGTGATTTCATCGGGCGTGGTCGGGCATGCGCTGGCACGTTTGCCCGCTGACATCCCCGCGTACGCCATTCCGCCGATCACCTACGGTAAATCCGATGAGCACCTGCATTTTCCCGGCACGTTAACGCTGACCGGCGAAACCTTATTACATACCATTCTGGAGATTGGTGAATCGCTGTATCGCGCCGGTTTTCGCAAGTTTCTCATGGTGAATGGCCATGGCGGCCAACCGCAGCCGCTGCAAATGGCCGCACGCGAACTGCGTCTGCGCCACGGTGACATGATCATCATTATGCAGGACACCTTCAAAGTGCCTAACTGCGCCGAAAGCTTTATGGACGATAAAGAGCGCCAAATGGCGATGCACGCCGGTCACGCGGAAACCGCGCTGATGCTGGCGCTCGCCCCCGATACCGTGCAGATGAGCCAGGCCGTGGCGAATTATCCGCCTGAATTTCCCTGCCCGACGCTCTCCACCAGTAAACCGATGGCGGCATGGGCTTCCTATGATTTCGGCCCCAGCGGCGTGATTGGCGATCCACGGCCTTCCACGCCCGAACAAGGCGCGGCGATTCTGGATTCGCTGGCGGAAAGTTGGGCACAGGTCATCACCGAAGTGCATCAAATGAGCTGGGTGACGCGCGCTGAACCGGCATGGGGCACCGGTCACTGGCAGGGCAAAGTGTTAGACCACAACGACGCAGCATCACTCTTACCACCGCGCTAAACGGGGATCGACGATGAATAAAAAATTGAACATGATTGCGGCACTGTCGCTGGCGCTGTCGGCCCAGAGCATGGCGGCGGAGAAATTCACCTTCATGACCAACTGGTATGCGCAAGCCGAGCATGGCGGTTTTTATCAGGCACTGGCGCAGAATCTGTATAAAGATGCCGGGCTCGACGTCAGCCTGAAAATGGGTGGCCCACAGGTTCACACCATGCAGCTGATGGCGGCAGGCCAGGCGGACTGCATCATCAGCGACAACATGCAGGCACTGGAATCCTGGCAGCAAGGCGTGGAAGCCATGCCCGTTGCCACCACGTTCCAGCACTCGGCGATTGCTTTTCTCACCCATCCTGATGTGAAAGATAAAGCCGATCTGCAAGGCAAAACCTTCCTGCTGGCGGCGGAAGCTTACACCTCCTACTGGCCGTGGGCCCAAAGTGCGCTCGGCCTGAAAAATGCGCGCGTGCGCCCTTACACGTTCAGCATCCAGCCATTCCTGGCAGATAAGACGCTGGTGCAGCAGGGTTATATCACCTCGGAACCTTTTGCGGTGCAGAAAGCCCATGCGCAAGCCAATGTCTACCCGATCAGCGAATGGGGCTATCCGCCTTACGGCAACAGTATTGTGTGCATGAAATCGACCATTGAAAAACGTCCGCAAGCGGTGGCCGCGTTCGTCAAAGCCTCAATGCAGGGCTGGAAAAACTATCTGCAGGATCCGCGCGCTGGCAATGCGCTGATCCGCAAAGAGAATCCGCAGATGAGCGAGGAGCAGATCGCCTTCGGCATTGCCCAGATGAAGAAATACCAGATGCTGACGGGCGGTGATGCGCAAACGGCGGGTATCGGTATCATTACCGAGCCACGGCTCAAACAGACATGGCAACTGCTGGTGGACAACAAGCTGATCGATCCGGCCAAAGTGCCGTTTGCAGGTAGCTACACGCTGCAGTTCATCAAAGACGTTAAGGTCATGCCATGAACACCGCCAGCAACATAACGCCGATCAATCCGGATAGCCAGCCGCGGCCTGTAGCGCCGCCGGCGATTGAGGTGCTTTCTGCGGAGAAAATCTATCCCAACGGGACGCGGGCGCTGCTGCCGGTCGAACTGACGGTGCGTCAGGGCGAATTTGTCTCACTGCTCGGTCCCTCCGGCTGTGGCAAAAGTACGCTGCTGAAAATGATTGCCGGCTTAATTGAACCCAGCGATGGCAAACTGATGTTGTTCCGCCGCGATCGCCGGGAGAATCAACGTGACCTGCCGCTTTCCTTTGTGTTTCAGGAAGCGACACTGATGCCGTGGAGCAGCGTGCACAAGAATGTCCGCCTGCCGCTGGATCTGGCGGGCGTTCCGCGCGCCGAAGCCGATACCCGCGTGCGCGAGATTCTGGAACTGGTTGGCCTGGGCCAGTTTGGTCACGTATTACCGCGCGAGCTTTCCGGTGGCATGCAGATGCGGGTGTCGATTGCTCGCGGTTTAGTGACGCGTCCCAGGGTGCTGTTGATGGATGAACCGTTCGGCGCCCTGGACGAAATCACCCGCAACAAACTGGACAGCGACCTGCTGGAGCTGTGGCAGGAACAGAAGCTGACGGTCGTGTTTGTTACCCACTCCATTCAGGAAGCCGTATTCCTGTCGCAGCGGGTGATCATGATGGCCGCACGACCGGGCCGCGTGGTGGATGATATCCGCATTGACACCAGCCAGCCGCGTGATGATGCGTTTCGTGTCAGCCAGCCGTTTACCCATTATGCGCAGTTGCTGCAGCGCGGCCTGCTGGCAGCCAGTCAGGAGAGCCAGTCATGAAACCGCTCGCAGCAAACCGTAGATTTCAACAGTGGCTGTTTCCAGCGGTGGTGGCCGTCGCCATGCTGCTGTTGTGGCAGTTTCTGGTTACCGCGTTTAAGGTCCCGGCGTTTCTGGTGCCTTCGCCGGTGGTGGTGGCACAAAGCCTGGCGCAAAACTTTCCTGCCTTGTTTATGTCGCTGCTTTACACCCTGAAAATCACGCTGATCTCGTTTGCGCTGGCAACGGTGATCGGTTCCCTGATTGCCTTTTTGCTGGTGCAAAATCGGTTTATCGAGACGGCGTTATTTCCTTACATCGTCTTTCTGCAAGTCACGCCGATCGTGGCCATTGCACCGCTGATCATTATCTGGGTGAAAGACACCACCGCATCGCTGGTGGTGTGCGCCACCCTGATGGCGGTGTTCCCGATCATCTCCAGCACCACCCAGGGTTTACGCAGCGTGTCGCCGGGTCTGCTGAGCTACTTCAGGCTGAACCATGCCTCGCGGCTGCAAATTTTACTCCGCCTGCGCATTCCATCTGCATTGCCCTACTTCTTTGGCGCGCTGCGTATTTCCAGCGGTTTGTCACTGATTGGTGCCGTGGTGGCGGAGTTTGTGGCGGGCACCGGCGGCACGGATACCGGGCTGGCCTACCAGATTTTACAGGCTGGCTATCAACTCAATATCCCGCTGATGTTTGCCGCATTGTTACTGATTTCTCTGGCCGGCTTTCTGCTGTTTGCCCTGATGTCGTGGCTGACGCGCCGCGTATTAGCCGCCTGGCACGAGAGTGAGTTAAGCCCGAATTAATGCCAAACGGGCGGAAAACCTCCGCCCTGCGCCCCCTACGAACAGGAGCATTACATGTCTGAACCCGATCGCCAGTCTGCCCTGGCGGCGCTGGTCGCGGCGTTGCCGGAACTGGAGTGGATTAAAGAAGCGCCGAAAGTGAAACGTCTGTCACGCGACTTTCACTGGTTCAGCCCGGTGCTGAAATCCCAGCTGGAAGAGAAATTTGCCGAGCTGGCCGTGCGTCCTCGCGATGAAAACGAGCTGCTGGCGGTGGTGGCCGCCTGTGCAAAAGCCCGTGTGCCACTGAACCTTCGCGGTGGCGGTACCGGCAACTATGGCCAGCTGATTCCGCTCAATGGCGGTGTGATAGTCGACATGACACGCCTGAACAGCGTCACCGCGCTGGGCACCGGTACGGTGCGCGCGCAGGCGGGTATTCGATTAGGCGATCTCGAAGCCCACACGCGCCCGCACGGCTGGGAGTTACGTTGCATGCCCTCAACCTGGAAACTTGCCACACTTGGCGGGCTGTTTGGCGGCGGTTTTGGCGGGGTGGGATCGATTAACTACGGTCCACTGGCCGCGCCAGGCAACGTGCTGTCGATTCGGATGATGACCATGGAAGAGACGCCGCGCATCATCACTTTACAGGCACCGGATGCGCTGCTATTGCATCATGCCTATGGCAGCAATGGCATCGTGCTGGAGATCGAACTTGCGCTGGCGCCCTGCCATGACTGGATCGAACGTCTGGATACCTTTGCCGATTTTCCCTCCGCGATGGCTTATGCCGATGCGCTGGCGCGGTCGCCGGGCATCGTTAAACGCCAGATTGCCGTGTTTGCCGCACCGGTACTGGATTATTTCAGCGATTTAGCGGATGCGCAGGTTAAGGGGCAACACGGTGTCATTTCGGTAACAGGAAGCGAGAGTGATGGTCTGCTGCCCGCCCTTGTGGCGCAACACCATGGCCATAATGCATTGCACTTTGCCGAAGGTGAAAATAGCGGCCACTCCCTGATTGAATATTGCTGGAACCACACGACCTTGCAGGCATTGAAGATCGACAAGACCCTGACCTATCTGCAAACCGCGTATTCCCCGGATAATTATTATCAACAGGCACTGGCGATGGAAGCCGAATTATCGGATGAGGTGATGTCACATATTGAATTTCTGCGCGACATGAACGGTGCGCTCACCTGTAGCGGCCTGCCATTAATCCGTTACAGCAGCCCGGAACGGCTCAACGCCATTATGGATATTTATCGTAGCCATAATGTGAAAATAAATAATCCGCATGTCATTCATATTGAGGATGGCAAACAAGGTATGGTGCGGCCTGATGTGGTTGCCCTAAAATCCGCCTGCGATCCTTACAACTTATTAAACCCCGGCAAGCTACGTGGCTGGGAAGTACGTGAAACCTTGCCGGCGGTACATATTCCCGGCGTTAATTGATCATCACTTTTTATTTACGGCATAACTCACCGCCGGGTGATCCTCTCACCCGGCTGGCATCGTTACGCTTTCCTCATCGGGTGTGTTTATTCAGGGATCATGCAATGAGAGCACTAAAACGTGTCGGTTTACTTGCGCTGTTTTTCCCCTTCGCGCCAGCAACACTGGCTGCGACACAAAGTAATATCAGCGACTGTCATTACGATGCCAGCGGTGTAGACAGCTTCAGCGATATATTCACCTGCGGTACCGTTAGCGGCAGTTTACGTACGCTCTACTACTCCACGCACAATGCCTATTTTTCCAAAGGCTTTAATCAGGACACCACCAGTTACGGCGGCAGTGTGAAATATGAAACGGCTCCCGCGTATGGTTTTCGTGCTGGCGTGAGCGCCATCTTTTTGCGGGGGATTGATCACCCGGATGAAGCGCATACCATCAGCGACATTGGTGATAATCAGACCAATATCGGGGAAGCTTATTTAAGCTGGCAACAGGATGATTTTAAAATTACTGCCGGCGATCAACGCATTAACATTCCCTTCGTCGGTGACTATGACTGGCGTATTACACCGATACTCTTCAGGGGCGTTGATGCCAATTATGGCGACAGCACCCAGTATTTACATGCGACCAAAGTCTGGCGCTACAAGCCCTGGGGCGACGATCAGTTCCTGGATACCACGGCCTATTCGGATATCGATGAGCGCACTAACGGCATGTGGGCGATTGGTGGCGGACAGGGCACGCAGTGGGGTAACAAAAAACTTACCGGACAAGTGTGGTATCAGGAATATGCTGATTATTCCCGCGTTGTCTATGGCGAAAGTCATGTGCAGTGGCAGGATACATTGTTGCAGCCGGATGTGGCTCTGCAGTTTATTCGCGGTACCAGCTTAGGGAAAGCGCTGGCCGGAGAGGTCAATAGCACCTCTTACGGTGCTCAGCTCGCGCTGAGTTTCACTCCTGCACTGAACTGGAAATTGGGCTACGACCATATTGCTGCCAGCCCCAATAGCTGGGGTAACGGTTCACTGGTGGTGCCTTATGCCCACAACAGTTCATCGGGTCCCTATTTCGCCCAGCCGTTTTTCACCAGTACCCAGGATCTTGGCAGTGGCAATGCATATATGACCAACCTGAACTACGTGCTTAATGAGCATCTTTCTCTGGGTACACAATATTCGTTTATGGATTTAAAACCCTCGGCACAGTCTGCCAGCATTAATCAGTCGGAATATCTGGTGTATTTCACCTGGGCGTTCAGCGGTGTATTAAAAGGATTAAGCGTGACCGATTTTGCCGGCGTGCAGACATCGCCTCTGTACGATTCACATTTCTGGCAGAATCGTTTGAGTTTGCAATACGACTTTTAATCATTCATTCCATCAGAATTAACTGTCTTTACCTGCTGCCCAGGATGGATGAATTGCTGATTAACCCATAGGCCCCTTTAACAGGGGCCTGTTGAGTTTTTGTACAATATTCACCGCCAGCGCCTGATGCGAAGCATTTGTCTGCAGGAGAGCGTACTGGCGCAGACGTTTTTCTCAGTGCCGCCTGTCAATGCGCTGCACCAGCCGATCGCCGAGCCACTGGATACCGCACACCAGCACGATCAGTACGGCGATCACCGCCACCATCACCGCAGTGTCAAAACGCTGATAACCGTAGCGAATCGCCAGATCGCCCAGGCCGCCCGCCCCGATGGCACCCGCCATTGCCGAGGCGCCGATCAGCGCCACCAGCGTGACGACAAAACCGGAAAGAATGCCCGGCAGCGCTTCAGGAATCAGCACCTCCCAGACAATACGTAATTTGCTGGCACCCATGGCACGCACCGCATCAATCAGCCCGCGATCGACATCGCGCAGTGAAACTTCCGCTACCCGGGCAAAATACGGCGTGGCGGTGATCGATAACGGTACAATTGCGGCCCAGGTGCCCAGAGAGGTGCCGACCAGCAGACGGGTAAAGGGAATCAGCGCCACCAGCAGAATAATGAACGGCAGCGAGCGAAAGCCGTTGATCACTACGCCCAGCAGACGATTGATGCTCCGGTTTTCAGCAATGCCGCCGGGGCTGGTGGTCACCAGAATCAGTCCCAGCGGTAATCCGGCCAGCAGCGAAAACAGGCCGGCCACCGCCGTCATCAGCAGCGTTTCACCCAACGCATTGAGCAGTAAATCAATCATCACTGGCGACATAACCGACCAACTCCACCTGTGCCTGCTGCGTACGCAGCCAGCTGAGAACCTGATACTCATCGGCAGCGTTGGCGGCCGGGAGCGCAATAAAGAAACGCACTACCGCGTAGTGCTGAATGTGGTCGATGCCCCCCTGCAGCAGGCGAAATTTACCCGGCAGAGCGCTGGCAAACTGCGTCAGCAAATCCCCCTGCGCCGCCACACCAGCAAAGTGAACGCTATAGATCGCCTCACCTTCACGCTGTTCGCTGAGCCGCGCTGCGAGATTCTCCGGCAGCTGCGGCAGCAGCCCGCGCAGCAGCGTGCGCGTCAGCGCGGATTGCGGATGGGCGAACACCTGCCACACCGGGCCCTGCTCGACAATCTCCCCGGCGTCGATGACGGCCACGCGATGCGCCACGGATTTGATCACCTCCATCTCATGCGTGATCAGCAGAATGGTGATACCAAGCTGCTGATTGAGCGATTTCAGCAGCGCGAGAATCGAGCGGGTGGTTTCCGGATCGAGCGCCGACGTGGCTTCGTCACACAGCAGCAGCGCCGGGCTGGCGGCCAGCGCGCGGGCAATACCGACGCGCTGTTTTTGTCCACCGGAGAGCGCCGCCGGATAGTGTCCGGCCTTATCGCTCAATCCTACCAGCGCCAGCAGTTCCGCTACGCGCTGGTTGCGCTGTGCCTTTTCCATGCCAGCTATTTTCAGCGGCAGCGCCACATTCTGCGCCACGGTTTTTGCCGACAGCAGATTGAAGTGCTGAAACACCATGCCGACGCGACTGCGCACCGCCTGCAGCTGCTGTTCCGAGAGACCGGTAATACCCCGCCCTTCAATCTCGATTACGCCTTCGTCGGGCTGCTCCAGCCCGTTGAGACAGCGAATCAGCGTCGATTTTCCGGCGCCGCTGCGCCCGATCAGGCCAAGGATTTCGCCTTTTTGCACCGTCAGTGAGACATTGCGCAGCGCCTGTGTCTGACCGAAACGGCGCGACACGCCCTGTAAACGCACCACGTTGCTGTGCTGCGCCACGCGATCGCGTACTGTTGCCTCATCGATCACGCCGCGCGCCACGGCGGTCAGGGGCACGGTGGCCTCGGAAAATAGCGTCATGGATGGGTTCCTTACCAGGCGGTTTCGCCCGTGCCTTTGTAGACCTTGTCAAACACCGTTTTGACGGCATCGTTCTGGTACGATGCCACCAGGGTTTTCACCCACGGGGCGCTGGCGTTCTCTTTTTTCACCGCGATAAAGTTGTTGTACGGATTGTCTTTTACCGGCTCCTGCGCGATACGATCCGACGCGGTCAGGCCGCTTTTCAGCGCCCAGTCGGTATTGACCACTGCTGCATCAAGATCCGGCACCGAGCGACCAATGATGCCGGAATCCAGCTCTTTGATTTTCAGGTGGTGGGGATTGTCAGTGATGTCGGCCGTGGTCGCGGCAATGCCGGCGCCCGGTTTGAGTTTGATCAGCCCTTGCTGCTGCAGCAGCACCAGACCGCGCGCCTCGTTCGACGGATCGTTAGGCACGCCGATTACCGCTCCGTCTTTCAGAGCGGCGGCACTTTTCACTTTCTTCGAATAGAGACCGATCGGCCAGACGGCGGTATCGCCGACGCGCACGATATCGTAATGATTGACCTTGATTTGATTATTCAGGAACGGCTGATGCTGGAAGGCATTGGCATCCACTTCACCATTCTGTAACGCTTCGTTGGGCTGATTATAATCATTGAAAATCACGGTCTTCACCGTCAGCCCTTTCGCGGCGGCCTGCTTGATCACTTCACGCCAGACGTCTTCGTCCTCGCCGCTCATGATACCGACCTTCACCGCGGTTTTATCCGCCGCCTGCGCCAAAGAAAACGGCGCGACCACGCTGCCGGCAACCAGTAACGCGCCGACGGTTAACAACAATTTCTTTTGGGCTGATGCGAAGCGTGTGTGCATAAATTATTTCCTGAGTGTTATTATTACGCGAGTCAAAATAAGCTGCCGTGATCGACAGATACGCGCAGTATACGCAGTTGCTTATTCCATCATTATGATTTATCCGGGAATGCTATTCCTGAAATGAATAAAGCCATGCCGCCGCTCGTCGCGCCAAAAGGCCCCGGGCGGCTGTGCTACCATGCCTGTTTGATTGACCGTTATTGAGCGCTATGTCGGATACCACACCCAAACGTAAAAATGACCCGGAAGGGTTGAAAAAACGCATCCTCGCGGGTGCGCTGCAAACCTTCGCCGAATACGGTATGCAGGGCGCACGAATGGAGCAGATTGCTGAACTGGCACAGACCACCAAGCGCATGGTGGTGTATCACTTCATCAACAAAGAGAAGCTGTATATTGAGGTGCTGGAGCAGGTGTATCAGGCGATCCGCCAGCATGAAACCGGCCTGAATCTTACTACGCTGGAGCCGGAAGAGGCGATGATAAAACTGGTGGAAGCCAGTTTTGACTATCACGTCACGCATCCCGATTTTATGCGCCTGGTGTGTACAGAAAACCTGCTGCGCGGGCGTTACATCATGCAGTCTGAGCGCATCAAAGCGATGAACAAAAGTACCCTCGATTTGCTGGATGACATCCTGTCCCGCGGCCAGCGTCAGGGCATCTTTATCGACGGCCTGGATACCGTGGACGTACACCGCCTGCTCAGCAGTATTTGTGTGCATCACGTCTCCAACCGCTACACCTTCCACACCCTGTTTACCCCCCACGACAGTGAAGAGGACAGTATTCGCCGCAACCGTCAGCTGGCGGTGACGGCCACGCTGCGCTATATCCGCAAAGCCCCGTAATCTGCGGGTTCGCTGTGATGGTCTACGCTTGATCAAATAACCGGGACCGTGACAGACCTCAGATTAAGGAACGCTGTAGTGAAGAAAGATGCTCTCCTCTATCCGTTACGCAACACGCAACATACCGATAACACGCCTGCGCTCTGGAACTGGGCGCAGAATTCGGTAGTTGGCCAGCGCCAGCAGTTGCATCAGCCGCGCAGTGAAGCTGAGTTGCAACAGCTGTTGCGTGACTCGCACGGCAAAGTGCGCGTGCTCGGCAGCCGTTTGTCGCCCGGTCGCATGCTGTGCGTACAGCCGCAGGACGTACTGCTGGATCTCAGTGCGCTGCACGGCATCCTCGCTCAGGATGAAGAGAGCGTCACGTTTGCCGCGGGCACGCCGCTGCAGCAGGTGTATGACAGCCTGACAAAGATGGATCGCATGCTCGCCTCCTCGCCCGGCGTGATAGCGGTGCAGACGCTGGCCGGCGCGCTGGCAACCGGCACCCACGGTCAGGGTCTGGCACAGAGTTCGCTGGCGGACGAAGCGCTGCATATCCGCATGGTGCTGGCCGATGGCAGCGTGCGCGAGTTTCAGCGCGGTGACGCCGATTTCCCGGCGGCGATGGTGTCACTTGGCGTGCTCGGCATCGTCACCGCCATTACGTTGCGCACTCAGCCATTTCGCCTGTTTACCTGCCATAAATTCGCCGCGTCTGCCGATTCACTGGAGCAGGATTTGCTGACGTGGAATGAGCAGCACGAACTCAGCAAAGCCTGGTGGTTTGTCGATGACAACCTGATGCATGTCTGGAACGCCGATGTCGCCAGTGCCGAGGACAGCCAGGCGTGGTACGACCATCAGCGCGAAGTGATTGAGCACGGCGATCAGGCCGACAGCAGCCTCAACGACACCATTGATCAGACGCTGGAACACATGCATCGCGACACGCAGATTCACGGCAAAGGCGGCAAACAGTTCCGTACCGTCACCCGCTTCCGTGATTTCACCGACATCAGCGGCGATATCTACCAGCTGTTTTGTCGTGGCATCGCCGTACCGCAAATCAACGTTGAGATTGGCGTGCCGCTGGCCAAAACGCCGGAAATTATCAGCAAGATCAAAGCCTGGTACGCACAGAATCGTCCGCACATGCACTATCCCATCATCCTGCGCTGCACCGGCGCTTCACAGGCGTGGATGAGCCCGGCGCATCAGCAACCGACCTGCTTTTTTGGTTTCGTGGTGTATTACGCGGATGACGGCTCGCTGTCGCAGGACGGACTGCATTTCCTCACCGAAGTGGAAAAACTGCTGGCGGCGGAAGGCGGACGTCCGCACTGGGGTAAATATTACGATCCGCAGCGCTATCAGTGGCGCGCCATCTATCCGCAGTGGGATGCGTTTCGTGCAGTGCGTGAACAGCTGGATCCGACGCACCGCTTTAGCAATGACTATATCACGGCTTTGTTTGATTGAGTTTGATGGGGAGAAGCTATGTACGCCTGGGTAACGCTGTTAACGCAGCCGGAATATTATGTCGGGGTGAAAGCGCTGCATCGCTCACTCAAACGCAGCGAAACGCGCTGGCCGCTGATTGTGATGGTCACCGATGCCATCGACCTGAGCATGCGCGAAGCATTACAGGCGCTGGGCTGCGTGATCCATCCGGTCCAGCCGCTGATGCCGGACGCCGCGCTGGAGCAGCATTATGCCTCGGCACAGTTTGGTGAAGTATGGAGCAAGCTGCGCGCCTGGGAGCTGACCGGCTGCGAGCGCGTGGTGTTTCTTGATGCCGATATGCTGGTGCTGCGCAACATGGATGAGCTGTTTACGCTTGACCTCGGCAAGCATGCGCTGGCGGCCTGTCACGCCTGCCGCTGCAACCCGAATCAAATCGCCAGCTATCCCGACAGCTGGCAGCCGGAGCATTGTCACTACACCTGGCAGGCGCGCGGTGAAACGCCTCCCGCCGATCTTGATAACTATCTCAACGGCGGCTTTCTGGTGCTGCAGCCGGATCAGGCGGTTTTCGACTGGCTGCAGCAGAAAGTAGCTGAGATTGACGACCTGCGCCGCTATCCGTTCTCCGAACAGGATTTGCTCAATGAAGTGTTTGCCGGACGCTGGCTGCCGCTGCCGTACATCTACAACGCGCTGAAAACCCTGCCGTTCCAGCACGCCGGCTTATGGCATGACGACGAGGTGAAGAATCTGCACTACATTCTCGCCAAACCGTGGAAGCGCGACCTGAACCAGCCAGAGTCGCAGCGCGACCGTTATTACGCGCTGGATAAGCTGTGGTGGGAGCTGGGCGCGGATTAATGGCTGGTCGCGGCGCGATTTATCGGGCAATAGTTGGTCGCCATGAATGGCGACCCTACAGAATCTAAAACAGGTCAAAGCCTTTGCTGATTTTCGTAGGGTGCGCATTAATGCGCACCTGGTAACGGCGCGATTTATCGCGCAATGATTGGTCGCCATCAATGGCAACCCTGCAGAATCTAATACGCGTCAAAAGACCTTGCCGCATTTCGTAGAGTGCGCATTTATGCGCACCTGGTCGCGGCGCGATTTATCGCGCAATAATTGTGCGCTTCCCTGCGCACTGTGGCTTAACGCCAGCCGAGCTCTGGCGCGACGTGGGTCAGAATGCTGTCGATCACGTGCGCACAATAATCCACGCCAAGCTGATTAGGGATGGTCAGCAACAGGGTATCGGCTTCCGCAATCGCTTCATCCTGTGCCAGTTGTTTAATCAGCTGCTCCGGCTCTGCGGCATAGCTACGCCCAAAGATGGCGCGGGTTTTCTCATCGAGGAACCCGACGGAATCCTGCTCCTGTCCGCCGCGACCGAAGTAAGCGCGATCGGTGTCGTTCATCAGGGCAAAAATACTGCGGCTGACCGACACGCGCGGTGCACGCTGATGCCCTGCCGCCTGCCAGGCTTCTTTATAGGCGCGAATCTGCTTCGCCTGCTGCACATGGAACGGTTCGCCGGTCTCGTCATCCTTCAGCGTCGAACTCTGCAAATTCATCCCCAGCTGGGCTGCCCAGATCGATGTGGCGTTCGAGCCAGAGCCCCACCAGATACGCTCGCGCAGGCCTTCGGAATATGGCTCCAGGCGCAGCAGCCCCGGTGGATTCGGGAACATCGGCTGCGGATTGGGTTTGGCAAACCCTTCGCCACGCAGCACTTCCAGCAGCTCTTCGGTGTGACGACGTCCCATATCCGCATCGGTTTCCCCTTCGCGCGGATTAAAGCCAAAGTAGCGGTAGCCTTCAATCACCTGCTCCGGCGAGCCACGGCTCAGGCCGAGCTGCAAACGGCCGTTGGCGATCAGGTCCGCTGCCCCGGCGTCTTCCGCCATATACAGCGGATTTTCGTAACGCATGTCGATCACACCGGTACCAATCTCGATGCGGCTGGTTTTGGCACCGACCGCCGCCAGCAGCGGAAACGGTGAACTCAGCTGGCGGGCAAAGTGGTGTACGCGGAAATAGGCACCGTCGGCACCCAGTTCTTCGGCGGCGACGGCCAGGTCAATCGACTGCAGCAGCACATCCTGCGCCGAACGGGTGGCCGAGTGTGGTGACGGGGTCCAGTGACCGAAAGATAAAAAGCCAATTTTTTTCATGCTAAATGCTCCTCGCGGGCCAGAACGGCGCCGGCGTCATCAATCAGAATTCGATGAGGTAAGGTTACGCCTGTGCGAAGAGGACTGATAGCCAATAGTTTTCGCGCGCTTCTTCAACTTTTTTGCATAACAAAGCAATTTTCCGTCTTTGTGTTTATCACGCGTATCGCGCATCGTGAGCGCATCTTTTCCCGTCTCGCTGACTGAACACATGAACATGGTCAAAGGAACCTCCGCCTACCTCAGTGCGCAACAGCGCGAAGTGGTGCATCAGCTGGCGCGCAGCTGGCTCTGGCGCAGCGAATTGCCGACCTGGCTGTTAATCATTACCGTTTATAGCGGCTGGTTCGCCAGCGTGCTGTACTGGCAAACGCTGGGCCTGCCCCTCGCCACGCTGCTGCTGATCCTGTTCACCACCCGGTATTTGTCGCTGCAGCATGAGTTGATTCATGGCCATCCGACGCGCCTGCCGCGCCTTAATCAGCTGTTTGGCACGCTGCCGCTGGCGGTGTGGTATCCGTATGGTCTGTACCGGGATTCGCACCTGGCGCATCACCGCAACCACACCCTGACCGATCCGCATGATGATCCGGAAACCTATTATCTGTCGCCGGCGCACTGGGCTCGGCTCAAACCCTGGCAGCAGCGCGTTATCCATCTGCGCAACACCTTTCCGGGACGTCTGCTGCTGGGACCGCTGCTGGATATCCTCGCCACGCTGCGCGCGCTGACGCAAAGCGTGGTGCAGCGCGACGTGCCGGCGATGATGATGTGGCTGGTGCACCTGCTACTGCTGGCCGGACTTTTTTACTGGCTCAGCCTGCACGGCTTTTCCCCGCTGTGGCTGGTGCTGGCGGTGAGCTATCCGGCGCTGATGCTGACCAAGGTGCGCTCATTTTACGAACATCGTGCCGATGAGGCGCCGCTGGCGCGCTCGGTGAATAACGAAGCGGCCTGGCCGTGGCGCCTGCTGTTCCTGAATCTCAACTATCATTCTGTACATCACGATCTGCCCGGTTTACCCTGGTACGGTCTGCGCAAAGTCTATTTGCTCTACCGCGACGGCTACTATCAGCGTAATCAGGGTTTTCGCGTTGCCGGTTACGGCGAATGGATGAAGCGCTTCTGGCGTCAGCCGATCGACGTTAACGCCCACCCGGGACACCACAAGGACGCACAGAATGCACATCATCTCTTTACCGATGTACGACATCGACCACCCGAGCACGCTGGCCATGACCTCAGTGCTGACGCGGCTGCTGGCGAAGCGCGGCGTGCAGGCTGAGGTGCAGTGGCACGACGACCTGCTGCCACACTGGCGTGATGACAATCTGCTGCTGAGTCAGACCTGCGGCTATCCGCTGGTCGCGCTATTGCCTGACGTGCAACTGGTGGGCACGTTTCAGTCCAATGCGCCTGGCTGCCATGATCTGCGCTATCGCAGCTGGCTGGTGGCACGGCAGGAAGATGAGAACCTGAGCCTCGCCGATTTCCGCGACCGTCGCGCAGTGTGCAACAGCAATGACTCACACTCCGGATACAATTCGCTGCGCTACGTGGTCGCGCCGCTGGCCCAGGACGGCAAATTCTTCGCCACTACCCGGTTCAGCGGCAGCCACCGCCAGTCGCTGGCCGCGCTGCGCGCCGGAGAGGCCGACCTCGCCGCCATTGATTGCATCACCTGGGCGCTGCTGCGCAAATACCGGCCGCAGGAGCTGCAGGGCTTAGCCATTATCGGTGAAACCCCGCTGTGTGCCGCGCTGCCGCTGATAACCTCGGCGAAAACCGACAGTCTGCTACTGGAAAAGCTGCGCAGCACGCTGTTTGAGCTGGCCAATGTGGAGGATTACAAGGATGTGATGAAGGCCAACCTGCTGGCGGGCTTTTCTGTGCCGCAGCGCGACTGGTTTGACGAGGTTAAACGCTGGGAAGATGACGCCGCCGCGCTGGGCGTGACGGCGCTGTAAATAAAGCACTAACCGGCGGCATCCCTGCCGCCAGCGGACTTACTGTGCGCGAGCCGCGATAATCGCCTCTGCGACGTTACGCGGTGCTTCGGCGTAGTGGGCAAACTCCATGCTATACGTGGCGCGGCCCTGAGACATTGAGCGTAGCGTGGTGGCGTAGCCAAACATCTCGGCCAGCGGCACTTCAGCACGGATAATGCGCGCGCCGAAACGCTCGTCCATGCCCTGCAGCGTGCCGCGCCGGGATGACAAATCGCCCATCACGCCGCCGGCATACTCTTCCGGCGTCTCCACTTCCACTTGCATCACCGGCTCAAGTATCACCGGATCGGCCTGCTTCGCTGCCGCTTTGAAGCCAAAGATCGCCGCCATGCGGAACGCCATCTCGGACGAGTCAACGTCGTGATAAGAGCCAAACGTCAGCGTGGCTTTGATGTCGACCACCGGATAACCGGCCAGCACGCCGCTGTTGAGCGCTTCGCGAATGCCCTTCTCCACTGAAGGAATAAATTCGCGCGGCACCACGCCGCCTTTGGTCGCGTCTTCAAAGGCGAAACCGCTTCCGGCCGCCTGCGGCTCCAGCGTCAGCACCACGTGACCATACTGGCCCTTACCGCCCGACTGACGCACGAATTTCCCTTCCACCTCGCGCACCGTTTTGCGGATGGTTTCGCGGTAGGTTACCTGCGGCCGGCCAATATTGGCTTCCACGCCGAACTCGCGTTTCAGACGGTCGACGATAATCTCCAGATGCAGTTCGCCCATGCCAGAGATGATGGTCTGACCGGACTCCTCATCGGTGTGCAGCCGGAACGACGGATCCTCTGCCGCCAGCCGCTGCAGCGCCAGCCCCATTTTTTCCTGATCGCCTTTGGTCTTTGGCTCAATCGACAGCGAAATCACCGGATCGGGAAATTCCATGCGCTCCAGCGTGATTACCGCATTAGGATCGCACAGCGTTTCGCCGGTGGTGACCTCTTTCAGCCCGACGCAGGCGGCAATATCGCCGGCGCGGATCTCATCAATTTCGATGCGATCGTTAGCCTGCATCTGCACGATGCGGCCAATGCGCTCTTTACGCCCTTTTACCGCGTTCCACACGCTGTCACCCTTGCGCAGCACGCCAGAATAGACGCGCACAAAGGTCAGCTGACCGACATAAGGATCGCTCATCAGCTTGAACGCCAGCGCCGAGAAAGGTTCCTCATCGTCAGCATGGCGTTCGTCGTGTTCGCCGCGCTCGTTGATGCCGGCGACCGGTGGCACGTCGAGCGGCGAAGGCATCAGTTCGATGACCGCATCGAGCATGCGCTGCACCCCTTTGTTTTTAAACGCGCTGCCGCACAGCATCGGCTGGATTTCGCCCGCCAGCGTGCGCTGCCGCAGCCCGGCAATCACCTCTTCTTCACTGAGATCGCCCTGCTCAAGATAGCGATCCATCAGCGCTTCGCTGGCTTCTGCCGCTGCTGCCACCATGTTTTCCCGCCACTCCGCCGCCTGCGCCTGCAGCGCGTCCGGAATCGGCGCATAGCTAAAGCTCATGCCCTGGCTGGCGTCGTCCCAGTAGATGGCACGCATTTTGTTGAGATCGATGACCCCGCTGAACTGCTCTTCAGCGCCGATGGGAATGACAATCGGCACCGGATGCGCCTGCAGGCGATCTTTCATCATCTGCACCACGCGGAAAAAGTCCGCGCCCTGGCGGTCCATCTTGTTGACGAACGCAATGCGCGGCACGTGGTATTTATTCGCCTGCCGCCACACGGTTTCTGACTGCGGCTGAACGCCACCGACCGCGTCGTACACCATCACGGCACCATCCAGCACGCGCATTGAGCGTTCCACTTCAATGGTGAAGTCAACGTGTCCGGGCGTATCAATGATGTTGATACGGTGCGGCGTGAAGCTGCCGTCCATGCCCGGCCAGTAGCAGCTGACCGCCGCCGAGGTGATGGTAATGCCGCGCTCCTGCTCCTGCGCCATCCAGTCGGTGGTTGCCGCGCCATCGTGCACTTCACCCAGCTTGTGGCTCATTCCGGTGTAAAACAGGATGCCCTCAGTGGTGGTGGTTTTACCGGCATCGATGTGCGCGGAGATGCCGATGTTGCGATAACGTTCGATGGGGAGGGGTCGGGGCATGATGCGTCCTTAGTCTGTTGACGAAAAAAACCGGCAGGCACCATTGCCCGCCGCTGTGCCCCAGCATAAACCCATTGTACGAATGAATACGAACAGTTTGAGCTTTTTTTGCTCATCGCTGAGATTGTCACGGTTTTCCGCATTTGCGGTGTGGCGCAGTGACGCGCAGCGTTTTAAGGTAAGGCTTTCATGCTTAACGGGAAAACAGTCCATGCGTATTCTGATTGTGGGAGCCGGTGCCACCGGCGGGTACTTTGGCGCGCGCCTGGCGCAGGCCGGCCGTGATGTGACCTTTCTGGTGCGCGAGCGCCGCCAGCAGCAGCTGCAACAGACCGGACTGGTGCTGCAAACGCCGGAGGGCAGCACGGTGCTGCAGCCGCAGCTGGCGCTGGCCTCGACGCTGACCGGTGATTACGATCTGATCATCCTGACGGTGAAAAGCTTTGCGCTGGAACAGGCGATGGAAGACATCGCCCCGGCGGTTGGGCCGCAGACGCTGATCATGCCGATCCTCAATGGTATGCGTCACATTGATACGCTGCGCGCACGTTTCGGTGACAAGGTGATTGGCGGGCTGTGTAAGATTCACGCCACGCTGGGCGAGCACGGCGAAGTGATGCAGCTGTCGCCGCTGCACGTGCTTTACTACGGCGCGCTGGACGGCAACAACGATGCCCATCTGGCGCGCGTGGATGCCGCGCTGCGTGACGCGCAGTTTGACAGCGTGTTCGCCGATAACATTATCAGTGAGCTGTGGGAGAAGTGGCTGCTGCTGAGCACGCTGGGCGCCGTGTGCTGTCTGGCGCGCGGCAATACGCAGCACATCCTGCGTTCAGCCGGTGGTGAAGCGCTGCTACAGGGCATTTTCGCTGAGGTGCTGGCGGTGATCACCGCCGATGGCTACCAACAGCGTCCGGCCGTGACGGCGAAGATTTATGAGACGCTGAACAATCCTGATGCGGCGATGACCTCATCCATGTACCGCGATTTAACCCAGGGCTACGATATCGAAGCCGATCAGATCATCGGCGATTTGCTGGTGCGCGGCGCGCGCCATGCGGTGGCGACGCCGCTGCTGAACGCGGTGTATGTGAACTTGCAGGTGTATTTGCAGACGCGGTGATCGGTCCGGTGCGTGGCGTGCCTGGTGCGCATGAATGCGCATCCTGTTATTTGTGCGACATGTCATTGCAGCACCAGCCAGTCGCACAAACCGTAGCGGCGCGATTTATCGCGCAATGTGCATTTCCGCACCGCGGCCGGTTGCGCAATAAATTGCGCCGCTACGGATAGTGCAAAATATTATTTTACTCAATCACATATGCTTTTGGTGACGGCTTAACCCAACCGCGACTGCACGCCGGGCAGCTGCATCAGGCGCTGCCAGGCTGCTTCGACCGCGTCGGGTACATCAACGTGACCGAAGAACCCCTTGCCGTTCGGGCCGTAGCCGCTGGCGTCGTCACGCAGGCGCTGCACCTCGCCCATCAGCAGCGACAGAAAACGCTCCACTGACCACAACCCCTGCGGCGGCGCGCCAACGATGCGCAGCATGCCCGCATCCATCATCACCTGCGGCACAAACACCGGCCAGCTGATGAATTCCGGCGCATGCTCGCGATCGCGCCACTGCCAGCGGAAGGTTTCCCAGCTGCGGCGCTGCATCAACGGATCCTGCACCAGCAGCACGCGCTGCGGCTGCCACTGCTGCTCATCCAGCAGGCGCTGGCTCAGGACGGCGTTTTCGCCACAGTTGCGTGAGGCGGTTTCCAGCAGCAGCTGATCGTCAGGCAGCTCAGCGAACACGCGCGCCATCTCGCCCAGCAGCTGCGCTTCGCCCTTGCCGGCGGTGTCGATCTGGCGGTAGAGCGGATGGCTGGCAATCATCGCGGCCAGCAGCGCGGTTGAGTGACCGATGCCGCCGCTGATCAGCAACGGCAGCTGATATTTCTTCGCCAGCGCAATCACCGCTTCGACGTTCGGCAGCACCGCATGTCCGGCAAGTATGGCTAAATCGACCTCCAGCGTACCGTCCTTTGGCAGCTGATCGAGCGCCAGCCAGGCGGCAATGGTGTTGATATCCTGAATTTGATGGTCATTGAGCTGCATCACTTTCTCCTTGCGTTATCACTGGCAGTGTAACGCCTTAATACCGCGACGGCAGGGAAAAATTTGCTACACTCGCCGCATTCTCATCAGGAGGGATTAATGACAGCGCGTTCCGTAACGCTTGACGATGTCGCCCGGCTGGCTGGCGTCTCCTATCAAACGGTTTCCCGGGTGCTGAACCATTCGGCGCAGGTGTCACCCCGCACCCGCGCACGGGTGGAAGCCGCGATGCAGCAGCTCAGCTACGTGCCAAACCGGGTCGCGCAGCAGCTGGCCGGCAAGGCCACGCGCACGCTCGGTCTGGCGACCAGCGATCTGGCGCTGATGGCGCCAGCGCAGATTGCTTCGGCGATTCAGCAGCGCGCGGCGGCGCAGGGCTATCATCTGGTGATCGCCATGGCCAATGCCACCAGCCACGCGCAGGACACGGTGCATGAATTGCTGGCGCAGCGCGTCGATGCTCTGCTGATCAACCTGCCGCTGGATGCCGCGCAGGCGGCGCAGATTCAGCAGCAATGCGGCAGCAAACCGACGCTGTTTCTGGATGTGGAGCGCAGCGCGGTCGTGGCGCAGTGTCAGTACCGGAGCACCAGCGGTGCGCAGCAGGCGGTGGATCATCTGGTGGCGCTCGGCCACCGGCAGATTGGCGTGCTGAACGGGCCTGCCAGCTCCGCGTCAGCCCGGGCGCGATTTAGCGCCTGGCAACAGGCGCTGGCGCGTCATCAGCTGGTGCCGCACTGCGTACTGAGCGGCGACTGGAGCGCAGCGTCCGGCTACCAGGCGCTGCTGACCCGGCTGCCCGACCAGCTGCCGCAGGCGCTGCTGGTGGCTAACGATCAAATGGCGCTGGGGGCTATGCGCGCGCTGCATCAGCATGGCGTACAAATTCCGGCGGAGATGTCGATCATCGGTTACGACGATACGGCGGAGAGCGCGTGGTATCAGCCACCGCTGACCACGGTGCGCCAGGATTTACAGCAGTTAGGCACAGTGAGCGTCGATCGTCTGCTGGCGCAGCTGGAGGGAGAGATACCGGACAGTCAGCCGCTGGAGACCGGGCTGGTCCTGCGCGCCACCACAGCGGCGCCGTTGCAGCAGCAGGTGGATGTGGCGGAGATTGCGCATCAGTTACAGCAGCTGGCGCGGGCATTAAAAAGGTCGCCGTAAAGGGCGACCCTGGAGCAAAACGCGGCTATCAAGCCCGTGAGGCTTACTGCCCTTTTGGTTCGCCCATCGCTTTGAGCTTTTTCGACAGCTCGCGACGCTCTTTCGACAGATCGGCGTTTTTGATGATGTACTCGTCTACGCGATCTTCATAATCCACGCGCATGCTGGCGATGATTTCCTGAATCGCTTCCACGCTCATACCAGGTTTGATGTACTCGCTCAGGTTGTCCAGCAGCAACACACGTTTCTGGTTATCACGGATTTTCTTTTCGTTGTCCGTAATTTCGCGCTGCAGTTTGTTTTTACGACGAAACATACGCACAAACTCCAGTACGTCCTGAAATGATTGCTTGGCATTTTCCATGTTGGCACCTTTCTTGTGGCCTGCCGCGGCAGGCAAAATAGTCATAAACCGGGAAGACATTTAGCTTAGCGGCTTATAAGCCGGGTTCGCAATTTTCACCGCTAAATTCGGACTGGCACTTATCTTAGCGCAAAGAAAGGGCAATTCGCACTAAGTCATTGCCTGAGAAAACTATTTGCGCAGCGCCAGACGCACCAGGTCTGTCATGCGCTCCAGCTGACGCGCCTGCTCCAGACTCAGCCAGACGTAACCGTAAATCGCGGTGGTCTCCAGCCGCGCGCTGCCGTTGGCGATCAGCGCTTCCAGCTCCTGGGTGATGGCTTCCAGCTCGTGGCTGTTGGCAATCACCTGTTCAGTCTCGCCTTTCACCATCAGCGCTGACAGCGCGTTCAGGGTGTTCTCGGTCATCTGCTGCGTGCGGCGCAGCGTCGGCGCGTTCAGCAAAATCAGATGGCTTTCGCGCGACGCCCACCAGGCTTCAATCTGCATCTGCATGGTGTTAACCATATTACGGTTAATGGTCTGAATGGCTTCAAACACCGATTTAGGGATGCGCGTCTCTTTGCTCGCCGGCTCCAGCAGCGCGCGCATTTTGATCACGCTGGTAAGCAGCTTCTGGAAGCGCGGATTGAGGCGCGGCTTCTCCACCAGATTGGCAGAAAAGCCAGCGTGATGAATCTTCGCCATGTTGATAAAGGCGTCCGACAGCTGAATGCGCCAGTGAGTGTAGGCGCGCTGCGCCCAGATGGCGCTGAACAGCAAGGCCATCAGCGAGCCGAGAATCACATCGCCGCCGCGCCACAGCGCCACGGTGAAATCGCCGGCCGGCGCGCCGACCACCACGCCAAGCGTGATGCCGATCAGCAGTGCCATATACGGGTGTTTGCCAAGCGTCAGATAGCCGCAGACGATCATCACGATAAAGCACCACACCAGCATCAGCGGCAGTGACAGCAGCTCCAGCTTCAGCGCGATCAGCCCTGATATCAGCCCGGCAAAGGTACCGCTGATACGCTGCACCACGCGCGGCAAAACATTGCCCCAGGTGGAGATCGGTCCCATCACCACCACCAGCGTGATCAGCGGCCAGGTGCCTTCCGGAATATCGGTGAGACGGACAAACAGAAAACACAGCACAAAGGCGATAGCGATGCGTACGCCGTGCACGGCGCGGTAGTGGCGGTAAAACCAGAACTCAATCGGAGAGATGGGCTTGTCAGCGCGTAACATGGTGGTCCGGGTGCGATAAAAATTTGCGCGCTATGTTACCCTGGCGCAGCACGAACATTGAGGGGCTGGCGCAACTTTTTGCGCAATAATACAACTGCGCTACATCTTGTTTTCTCAGTGCACACAAGGATGTAACGCAGCGGTTGCTTATTGCCCGACGGCTTACAGTTTCTGTTTCACGTAATCGCTGATGCGCGTGATGATGCCTGCTTCATCGACCGACTGCAGCGCGTACAGCGGATAGCTGGCCAGCTGCTTGTCTTTATCCAGCACCTGAATTTCGCCCACCTGCTCGCCGGCTTTGAGTGGCGCTTCGAGGTCTTTACGATTGATCACATACTTCGCCATCACGTTCGACACTTCGCTGCGCGGCAGTGACAGATAGATATCGTCGGTGGTACCGACGTCCACTTTGTGCGGGTTGCCGTACCAGACGTTTTCGCTGCCGATCTTTTTCCCGGCGTGGAACAGCTGCACGGTGTCGAAATTGTTCTGTCCCCACACCAGCAGTTTACGCGCCTGCTCTTCACGTCCCTTTGAACTTTTCCCGCCCATGATCACCGCAATCAGACGATGGCGACCGACGATGTTCGAGGCGACGATGTTGAACCCGGCGCTCTCGGTGTGGCCGGTTTTCATGCCGTCGACGTGCAGATTCTGATCCCACAGCAGGCCGTTACGGTTGTTCTGGGTAATACCGTTGAAGCTGAGGGTTTTCTCGCTGTACATGGCGTAGAAATCCTGCTCACCGTTAATGATGGCGCGCGACAGCACCGCCAGATCGCGCGCGGTGGTGTGCTGCCCCGGCGCATCAAGACCGTGCACGGTTTCGAAGTGGGTGTGCGTCAGGCCGAGCTTTTGCACGTAGCTGTTCATCATGTTGACGAAGCTCTCCTGACTGCCGGCCACATAGTCGGCCAGCGCCACGCAGGCGTCGTTGCCGGAATCGATGATCACGCCGCGCATCAGGTCGCGCACGGTGACTTTATCGCCCGGCTTAAGAAACATCAGCGACGAGCCTTTAAACACCGGATTGCCGGCGGCCCACGCGTCTTTGCCTACCGTGACCACATCGTCTCGGGTGATTTTCTTCTGATCGACCGCGCGGTCGACGACATAACCAGTCATCAGTTTGGTCAGGCTGGCCGGGTTGCGCTCCGCATCCGGGTTGCCCGCGGTGAGGATCTGCCCGGTGGTGGCGTCCATCAGCACCCAGGACGCGGCATCAATGGCCGGCGGCGTCAGGGGAAACGGCATGCTGTCATCCGCGTGCGCCAGCGATGCCCAAACAATCATTCCAGATACAGTTACCAACAGACGCCTTTTCAACACTTCTTCCTCAACATCAAATAAATGAATTTACCGCCGCACGTTTTACGGCAAATAGCGCTTTGATATCTGAATAAATTGAAAAAAAGTATGAACCGCGGACAAATGCTGCGCGCCCGCTCGCAGCGATGGCGATCGAGGTTGTGCTGTACCGGGCTGACGACTATTCTGTGCGTTGATTTTCCATAGCCAGGATAACGCCGTGCCCGCCTCTGAGTTCACTTTTCTGTTCCACGATTATGAAACCTTCGGCAAAAGCCCGTCGCTGGATCGTCCGGCGCAATTTGCAGGCCTGCGCACCGACAAAGCCTTTAACGCCGTAGGCGAACCGCAGGTGTTTTACTGCCAGCTCGCGGACGATTACCTGCCGCAGCCGGAAGCGGTAATGATCACCGGTATCACGCCGCAGGTGGCCAACGCGCGCGGCGTGCCGGAAGTGGAGTTTGCTCAGCGCATTCACGCGCTGTTCAGCGAACCGCAGACCTGTGTGATCGGTTACAACAACGTGCGCTTCGATGACGAAGTGACGCGCAATATCTTCTACCGCAACTTTATCGACCCGTATGGCTGGAGCTGGCAGAACGGCAATTCGCGCTGGGATCTGCTCGACGTGATGCGCGCCTGTTATGCGCTGCGCCCGGAAGGCATCGTCTGGCCGGAGAACGACGACGGTTTCCCGAGCTTTAAGCTGGAGCATCTCACCCAGGCTAACGGCGTGGCACACGAACAGGCGCACGATGCGATGTCCGATGTGTACGCCACGCTGGCGATGGCAAAGCTGGTGCAGGAGAAGCAGCCGAAGCTGTTTGAGTTTCTGTTTACCCATCGCAACAAGCAGAAACTGATGACGCTGATTGATATTCCGCAGATGAAGCCGCTGGTGCACGTTTCCGGCATGTTCGGCGCGGCGCGCGGCAATACCAGCTGGATTGTGCCGCTGGCGTGGCATCCGGATAACAAAAACGCGCTGATCGTGGCCGATCTGGCCGGCGACATGATGCCGCTGCTGACGCTGTCGCCAGATGAGTTGCGCGAGCGGCTGTATACGCGACACAGCGATCTGGGCGATTTGCCGGCGGTGCCGATCAAGCTGGTGCACATCAATAAGTGCCCGGTGCTGGCCCCGGCCAATACATTGCGCCCGGAAGATGCCGAACGACTGGGTATCGATCGTCAGCACTGTCTGGCGAATCTGGCACTGCTGCGCCAGCATGCCGAAGTGCGGGAAAATGTGGTGACGCTGTTTGCCGAAGCGGATCCGTTCACGCCGTCGGAGGATGTCGATGCGCAGCTGTATGACGGCTTCTTCAGCGACGCCGATCGCGCCGGCATGAACATCCTGCGTCAGACGCCGCCGCAGAACCTGCCGGCGCTCGATTTGACCTTTGAGGATAAACGTATCGCGAAGCTGCTGTTCCGCTATCGCGCCCGCAACTTCCCCGGCACGCTGGATGATAAAGAGCAGCAGTGCTGGCTGCAGCACCGCCGCGAGCAGCTTAATGCTGAGCGGGTACAGGCGTTTTTGCTGGAGCTGGAGTCGCTGGCCAGTTTGCATGAGGGCGATGCAGAGAAGATGGCGCAGCTGAAAGCGCTGTATTTGTATGCGCAGGAGCTGGTGTCGTAGCAGGGTTTCGTGCGGGCTGATGCCCTCACCCCGGCCCTCTCCCACGGGGAGAGGGAGAAGTATAGTGCGTTTTGGTGCCCTCACCCCGGTGCTCTCCTGCGCGGAAAGGTATGGTGCGTTCTGGTGCAGCTACAGAGCTAATACCTGACACAGGCTCGGGCGGTTCCCTCTCCCGCGGGCGGGAGAGGGTTAGGGTGAGGGAAAAGCCTTACACCTCTTCGCTAAACTGCGGTACCGGATTGCGGAACGTGCGGGTCACAAACGCCAGGTAAATAATACCAATCGCCGCCCACACCAGACCGAGCACCATCGAGGTCTCTTCCAGGTTGATCCACAGCGCACCCACCGTCAGCGCCCCCATAATAGGCAGCACCAGATAGTTGAGGTGATCTTTCAGCGTTTTATTACGCTTCTCACGAATCCAGAACTGGGCAATCACCGACAGGTTCACAAAGGTGAACGCCACCAGCGCACCGAAGTTAATCAGCGCCGTTGCGGTGACCAGGTCAAAGTTGATCGCCAGCAGCGCTACCGCACCAACCAGCAGCACGTTCAGCGACGGCGTGCGGAATTTTGGATGCACGAAGCCAAAGAAACGCTGCGGGAACACGCCGTCACGGCCCATCACGTACATCAGACGCGAAACGCCGGCGTGTGCCGCCATGCCGCTGGCCAGCACCGTCACCACCGAGAAAATCAGAATGCCGATCTGCAGCGCTTTACCCGCCACGAACAGCATGATTTCCGGCTGTGAAGAGTCCGGATTCTGGAAACGCGAGATATCCGGGAAGTACAGCTGCAGGAAGTACGAGACACCAATAAAGATCACCCCACCAATCAGCGCGGTCAGGAAAATCGCGCGTGGAATGGTGCGCTCGGCATCTTTGGTCTCTTCCGACAGCGAGCTGATACCGTCAAAGCCAAGGAACGAGAAGCACAGAATGGTCGCACCGGTAATCATCGGCACCACCTGCGCATTTTCAGACCAGAACGGCTTCGTACTGGTCAGCGTACCGGCGCCAATACCGTGTGCCACACCATACACCACCATACCGGTGATCACTGCCATCACCACTACCTGCAGCACCACAATGACGCTGTTGAAGTTGGCCACGGTTTTGATCCCACGCAGGTTGGAGATGGTCATAAACGCCACCAGCAGCACCACGAAAATCCACGACGGAATGCCCGGCACCAGCGACTCAAAGTAGCTTTTCGCCAGCAGGATGTTGATCATCGGCATGAACAGATAGTCCAGCAGTGATGACCAGCCCACCATAAAGCCGACGTGCGGACTGATAGCCTTCTGAGCATAGGTGTAAGCGGAGCCCGCAGATGGGAAGCGGCGTACCAGCTTGCCGTAGCTCACGGCAGTAAACAGTATCGCGATCAGCGCGAAAGCATAAGCGGTGGCGACGTGACCGTCGGTGAGGCCTGACACGATGCCGAAGGTATCAAACAGGGTCATTGGCTGCATATACGCCAGGCCCATCATGACGACCGGGATCAGAGTCAGAGATTTTTTCAGATGTGCACGCTGGGGTGCGGCAGAGGTATTAAGCGACATTGTTCAGGCCCCCTACAGCAACAACTGAGTTCAGTTGTACCACAGGGATACTGCGCAATGTGCTGCAGTGAGAAGTGATATTAGTGTTTGCGATTGTCGCCGCGCCATAATCATCACGGAAGCGAGAACCAGCCTGCGCTGGTGCAATTGTAAACAGTCCCATCTTTGTTCCTCAAATCTCACGCACAAGCGTGTTTCAGTGTCTATCTATCCGGATGCGTGTCCGGCCTCGTTCATGTAGTGAAAGCACCATGCAAAAAAATAACCGACGTAATAAGCGTCGGTTATGTTTTGTCTTTTGCAGGGCGCGTATTTTGCCCCAACTCAGGCCATCGACACAAGATGTTGGATCAATTCTTCTGTCGGTCAGGCGTTCTTTAACATCCAGTCAATTTCCGTGGCGGTGATCAGCCGTTCAAACTCGCGCAGTTCATACTGTTTGCAGCTGTGCCACACGCCGCTGAAACGCTCGCCGAGCAGCTTTTGCAGCGGATAGCTGTTTTCAAACTCGTACAGCGCATCGCTCTGGCGAATCGGCAGTTCCAGCCCTTCCGCCTCGTGGCCATTGCCCTTCACCGGATGCGGTAAGGGTAGCTGATTATCCAGACCGTGCAAGATACCGGCAATAATTGCTGACACCACCAGATACGGATTGGCATCGGCACCCGCCACACGGTACTCGACGCGATGGTTTTCTACATCGCCGCAGGGAATGCGCAGCGCCACCGTGCGGTTATTGTGTCCCCATGACGCCTGCAGCGGCACAAACGCCTCCGGCAGGAAGCGGCGAAACGCGTTGACGTTAGGCGCCAGCAGCGCCATTGATGCCGGCATCAGATCGATCATGCCAGCCAGCGCCCGCTTCAGCAGCGGCGAATCGCTGCCATCATCCAGCGCAAAGGCGTTGTGGTCGGCGGCATCCAGCATACTGATGTGTACGTGCATGCCGCTGCCCGCATACTCCTCATACGGCTTGGCCATAAACGTGGCGGTCATGCCGTGGTTTTCTGCCACCTGACGCACCAGCCGCTTCAGCAGAATGGCGTCGTCGCAGGCTTTAAGGATATCGCGCGTATGGTGCAGGTTGATTTCGAACTGACCCGGCGAGGCTTCCGCCAGCGCGCCGTCGGCGGGGATATTCTGCAGTTTCGCCAGCGCGTCGATATCGCGCAGTACGTCGGCGAAATGGTCGAGATTATCCAGCGAATACACCTGACTCTGCATGTTGCGCTCTTCGCTACCCGGCGCACACGGCGGCTGAATATAGCCTTCGGCATCGCGCTTTTTGTCCACCAGATAGAACTCCAGCTCTACCGCTACCACCGGAAACAGGCCGCGATTGCGCAGCTGTTGCCACAGCCGGTTCAGCACGTTTCGGGGTTCAACGTCAAAGGGAGTGCCATCTTGGTCGCACATGGTCAGCAGCAGCTGGGCGATGCGTTGCGGGTCAGAGGCGGAAGGAATTAAGGTCCCGGGGACCGGTATGCAGAGGTTATCAGGTTCGCCGAGCGCCTGTCCGAGGCCGGCTTCCTCGACGGTGTTGCCGAGAATGTCCATGGCGAAAACCGAGGCCGGAAAGTAACACCCTTTTTCCAGCTTAGCTAACGCGGAGACGGGAATGCGTTTACCGCGAAATACCCCGTTGAGATCGTTTAACAGAATATCGACATACTGCGTTTCCGGATGGCGTTCCAGCCAGGTTTTCACCTCCAGCTGGAACGCGCTGGTTCGTTTTTCTTCACTGTGTCGCGTGAAGTCTTCTACTTCCACGAGGTTCGTCATCTTCCCACCCGCCCTATACCGTTTAAGATGGTTTGCACATGCTCAAAATAACAGCCACACCTCTAACATAGCTCTAACGCAAATGGTGTGCAAATGTAACAATTCTGTTTGAAGAACAACCAGACGGTTGCTAGATTGACAATATATTGCACACTTTTTCTACTTAGCGCGCAAAACCGGCGAAAATATTGAACAGCAGCGTGGAGACGTAATGGGCATTATTTTTGACAAGCCTTTGATTGGCGTAGTGATGTGCCAGAACCCCATCGGCAACCACGTTGGGCAGACCGTGCATAACAAATACCTCGACGCCGTGGTGCTGGCTGGTGGCGTGCCGCTGCCTTTGCCGCATCAGCTAATGCACGCGCCGCAGCTATTAGAAAACAGTATGACGCTGCTGGACGGCATTTTGCTCACCGGCAGCCCAAGCAATATTGAACCCTGGCATTACGGTGGAGAGGGCCATGAGGCGCATGCCGATCCGTCGCGTGACCGCTTATCCTTTGCACTTATCACCCACGCCAGCGGGAAAAAGATGCCGATGCTGGGCATCTGCCGCGGTTTGCAGGAGCTGGTGGTCGCCAACGGCGGCGCGCTGCATCGCCAGCTGCATCAGACGCATCTGTTTCAGGAGCACCGCGAAGATGACAGCCAGCCGCTGGAGCAGCAGTACGCGCCGGCGCATCTGGTGCAGCCCGAACCCGATGGGCTGCTGAGCCAGCTGCTGGGCAGCGCTGCTGCGTTCGCGGTCAATTCGCTGCACGGCCAGGGCATCCGCGAGCCTGGTCCGCAGTTACGCATTGAAGCGCGCGCGCCGGATGGCCTGATCGAAGCCGTCAGCCTGCGCCAGCATCCGTTTGCGCTGGCGGTGCAATGGCATCCGGAGTGGCAATCCGATCGCGATCCGGTCTCGCGCCGTTTATTCGAGGCCTTTATCCACGCCGCAGCACGTTATCACAAGGAAAAGCAGCCATGAATGATGCCACTCTGGCGCCCGGACGACGCTTATCGCAAATCCGGCAGGAGTTGGGATTGTCTCAGCGTCGCGTCGCTGAGTTGTCAGGTTTAACACACAGCGCCATCAGTACCATTGAGCAGGATAAAGTCAGCCCGGCAGTCAGCACGTTACAAAAGCTACTCAAAGTGTATGGGCTGTCGCTGTCGGAGTTTTTCTCGGAGCCGAAAGTGAATGCCACGCCGCGCATCATCGTGCGCCCGGATGATTGCGTTGAGATCGGCAGCCTCGGTGTTTCTTTACAGCTGATTGATAACGGTGCGGCGAAGCGCGCGCTGGCGATGCTGCTGGAGCGCTACGAGCCGGGGGCCAGCACCGGTGAAAAGCTGCGCCATCCGGGGGAAGAGACCGGCACGGTGCTGGAGGGGGAAATCACCCTGGTGGTTAACGGTCAGAGTTATCACCTTAACCGCGGCGAAAGCTACGTGATTGATACCGGTTTGCCGCACAGTTTTACCAATACGTCAGATCAGCCGTGTCGCATTGTCAGCGCGCATACGCCCGCCAATTTCTGAGTTCACGCGCTACAGGAGGTTATGATGCACCACGTGCAAAGTTATTACGCCGCGACCGCCAATGCGCACGCGCCGTGGCCGCAGCTGCAGGAGAGCATTCAGTGTGACGTCTGCATCATCGGCGGCGGGTTTACCGGGCTCTCTTCCGCGCTGTTTCTCACCGAAGCCGGTTACGATGTGGTGGTGCTGGAAGCGGCCCGCGTCGGCTTTGGCGCCAGCGGCCGCAACGGCGGCCAGGTGGTGAATTCCTACAGCCGCGATGTCGATGTGATTGAGCAGCGCTACGGCAAACAGACTGCGCAGATGCTGGGCAGTATGATGTTTGAAGGGGCGGAGATTATCCGCGACCGTATCGATCGTTACGCCATCGCCTGCGACTATCGTCCCGGCGGCATTTTCGCAGCGCTCAATCAACGCCAGATGGGGCATCTGCGCAGCCAGCAGGCCAGCTGGGCGCGTTACGGCAACAGAGATCTGGAGCTGCTGGACGAGCGCGGTATCCGCCGTGAAGTGGCCACCGACCGTTACGTCGGCGGCCTGCTGGACCGGCGCGGCGGCCATCTGCATCCGCTCAATCTGGCGTTAGGTGAAGCCGAAGCGATTCGCCGGCACGGCGGCCGTATATATGAGCAGTCGGCGGCGCTGGCAGTGACCTACGGCGCACCCAATCGGGTCAAAACCGCGCAGGGTGAAGTCAGCGCCACCTTTGTGATTTTTGCCGGCAACGCCTATCTGCCGTCGCAACTGGAACCACGGCTGGGGCGAAAAAGCATGCCGTGCGGCTCACAAATCGTCACCACCGAGCCGCTGAGCCGCGATCAGGCGCTGGGGCTGATGCCAAATAACCACTGTGTGGAAGATTGTAACTATCTGCTGGATTACTTCCGCCTGACTGCCGACAACCGCCTGCTGTACGGCGGCGGCGTGGTGTATGGGGCGCGCGAACCGGAAGACATCGAGGCGTTGATCCGGCCCAAGCTGCTGCGCACCTTTCCGCAGTTGCGCGACGTGAAGATCAGCCATCGCTGGAGCGGTAACTTCCTGCTCACGCTGTCGCGCATGCCGCAGTTTGGTCAGTTGGAGAAGAATGTGTTCTTTATGCAGGGCGATAGCGGACATGGCGTGACCTGTACGCACCTCTCCGGCAAGCTGATTGCCGAAGTGCTGCGCGGCCATGCAGAGCGGTTTGATGCGTTTGCGAAGCTGCCGCACCTGCCGTTTCCCGGCGGAAGACGCTTTAAGGTGCCACTGACGGCGATGGGCGCGGCCTGGTATGCGTTAAGGGATCGGCTGGGGGTTTAGGTGGGTGCGGTTTGCTGCCCTCACCCCGGCCCTCTCCCACGGGGAGAGGGAGAAGGATGGTGCGTTCATCTGCAGGGAGAGGGAGAAGGACGGTGCCTTTATTTAAGCCGGGAGCAGTACCAGGAATGCGCGCTCGGGCGGTTCCCTCTCCCGCGGGCGGGAGAGGGTTAGGGTGAGGGCAACCCCGCACCGCCCCTACTCCAGCGGCATCTTCATCGGGTCATCGTAGCTGTACTCAAACCCCAGCTCGTGACAAATCTTCGAACCGTCAATCACCTTGCCGCTGGCGCGCACCGGCTCGGCAACAAACGTCGGTGGCACCAGGCCTAACTGCTTCGACACCCTCGGGTAAAAGCTGTCGCGTGACGGGTGTTTCGGGGCGCACAGGTTGTAAACGTGCCCGCCCTTCGGCGTTTGCAGCAGCAGCACAATCGCGTCGACCACATCATCAAGATGCACCAGGTTCACCGCGTGCGCGCCGTTTTCCAGGTTGGTTTTGCCGGCGAGGAAACGGCCCGGATGGCGGTTCGGGCCGACCAGTCCGGCGAGACGCACAATATCCACGCTGGTGCCCGGCAGGTCATGCAGCCAGTTCTCCAGCTCTACCAGCGTTTTGCCCGCCACCGTCTCCGGCTGCAGCGCACTGCTCTCTTTTCTCACGACGTCGCCGCTGCCGTATACCGAGGTAGAGCTGGTAAAGATGATGCGCGGCACTCTATTCGCCAGCGCGGTATCGACCACGTTCTGCACCGCCTGCATGTAATCTTCGCCGCCCTGCACGGTGCGGCTGGCAGGCAGCGTCACCACCAGCGCATCCACCGCCATCAGCGCGGCCAAATCGTCGGCTTCACACTCCAGCTCCGGTGACAGCACCAGCTGAAACGCATCAATACCACAGCGGCGCGCCGCATCGACGCCGTCCGGTGAGGTTTTGCTGCCGGTCACCTGCCAGCCGCGCGCTGACAGCGCCATCGCCAGCGGCATTCCCAGCCATCCCAGACCTACAATCGCCACCTTTTTCATATCGACTCCTGCTCTCCCGCGCTAAGACACCCCATCTTAGTGCCAGCGCGCCAGCCAGACCAGCGCAAACTGTTGCCGAAGGTTGCGAAAACTGACGTTAAAAAAGGGTTGCCAAGCGCCGCCATCTTCGTTAGGTTAATCAGCACGCAAATGAATACTCATTCAGCAACGGAATTTTTTATGACACGCGTTCAGTTCAACCACCATCATCACCATCACCCTGACTAGTCTTTCAGGCGATGTGTGCTGGAAGACGTTTAGGATCTTCCAGTGGTGCGAGCGCAAAGAGAGCCCCCGGAAGATCATCTTCCGGGGGTTTTTTTATGGGCGAACGCAACCCGATACGCTTCAGACAGGATTGAATAAGAGGACAGGAACCATGTTAGATAACACCCGTTTACGCATAGCTATGCAGAAATCTGGCCGTTTGAGTGATGAATCACGCGAATTGCTGGCACGCTGCGGTATTAAAATTAACCTTCAGCAGCAGCGTCTGATTGCGTTTGCGGAGAACATGCCGATCGACATCCTGCGCGTACGCGATGACGATATCCCTGGCCTGGTGATGGATGGCGTGGTCGACCTCGGTATCGTTGGCGAAAACGTGCTGGAAGAGGAGCTGCTGACGCGCCGCGCACAGGGCGAAGACCCGCGCTACTTTACGCTGCGCCGCCTCGATTTCGGCGGTTGCCGCCTGTCACTGGCAATGCCGGTGGATGCCGAGTACACCGGTCCGCAATGCCTGAATAATGCCCGTATCGCCACCTCTTACCCGCACCTGCTGAAGAAATACCTTGATAAACAAGGCATCGCGTTTAAATCCTGCCTGCTGAACGGCTCTGTTGAAGTGGCACCGCGCGCCGGTCTGGCCGATGCCATTTGCGACCTGGTGTCTACCGGCGCCACGCTGGAAGCTAACGGCCTGCGTGAAGTTGAAGTGATCTACCGCTCCAAAGCGGTGCTGATTCAGCGCGACGGCGAACTGCCGGCGGCGAAACAGCAGCTGGTGGATACGCTGATGACGCGTATTCAGGGTGTGATTAAAGCGCGTGAATCCAAATACATCATGCTGCACGCGCCAAGCGAGCGGCTGGAAGAGGTTATCGCCCTGCTGCCGGGTGCCGAGCGCCCTACCGTGCTGCCGCTGGCCGGTGAAGTGAGCCGCGTGGCGATGCACATGGTGAGCAGCGAAACGCTGTTCTGGGAAACCATGGAAAAACTGAAGGCGCTGGGTGCCAGTTCGATCCTCGTGTTGCCAATTGAAAAAATGCTGGAGTAACCGATGAGCGCAATCATGCAACCTATCGACTGGCAGGCGTGCAGTGCCGAACAGCAGCAGGCGCTGCTGCAGCGTCCGGCAATCTCGGCATCGGCCAGCATCAGCGCCACCGTGCAGGACGTGCTGGTGCAGGTGAAACAGCAGGGCGACGCGGCATTGCGGGCGTTCAGCGCGCGCTTCGACAAAGCCCAGGTGGAGAATCTGCGCGTGTCTGCCGCTGAGATGCAGGCGGCCGGCGAGCGGCTGAGCGACAGCTTAAAGCAGGCGATGGCAGACGCCATGGCGAATATCGAAACCTTCCACAACGCGCAGATTCTGCCGCCGGTGGACGTGGAAACTCAGCCGGGCGTGCGCTGCCAGCAGATTACTCGTCCGGTGAAGTCGGTCGGCCTGTATATTCCTGGCGGCTCGGCGCCGCTGTTCTCTACCGTGCTGATGCTGGCAACGCCGGCGCGCATTGCCGGCTGCGGCCGTGTGGTACTGTGCTCGCCGCCGCCGATTGCCGATGAAATTCTGTACGCGGCGCAGCTGTGCGGCGTGCAGGAAGTGTTTCAGGTCGGCGGCGCGCAGGCGATTGCCGCCCTCGCCTTCGGCACAGAAAGCGTACCGAAAGTAGACAAGATTTTTGGCCCGGGCAACGCGTACGTGACCGAAGCAAAACGCCAGGTCAGCCAGCGTCTCGACGGCGCAGCGATCGACATGCCAGCCGGTCCGTCTGAAGTGCTGGTGATTGCCGACGAAGGCGCGACACCGGCGTTTGTCGCCTCAGATTTGCTGTCGCAGGCCGAACACGGTCCGGATTCTCAGGTGATTCTGCTGACGCCTTCACGGCAGCTGGCCGAAGGCGTGGCGCTGGCGGTTGAACAACAGCTGGCGCAGCTGCCGCGCGCCGCCACCGCGCGTCAGGCGCTGGAGAGCAGCCGCCTGATTGTGGCGCAGGATCTGGCGCAGTGCGTGGAAATCTCCAATCAGTACGGCCCGGAGCACCTGATTATCCAGACGCGCCAGCCGCGCGCGCTGGTTGAGGAGATCACCAGCGCCGGTTCGGTGTTCCTCGGCGACTGGTCGCCGGAATCCGCCGGTGATTATGCCTCCGGCACTAACCACGTGCTGCCGACCTATGGCTACACCGCGACCTGCTCCAGCCTTGGGCTGGCCGATTTCCAGAAACGCATGACGGTACAGGAGCTGACGCCGCAGGGCTTCCTCAACCTCGCCGCCACCATTGAAACCCTCGCCGCCGCGGAACAGCTGGACGCGCACAAAAATGCCGTGACCCTGCGCGTCGCCGCCCTGAAGGAGCAAGCATGAGCAACAACGTTGAAGATTTAGCCCGCGCCAACGTGCGCGCGCTGACGCCCTATCAGTCTGCTCGTCGCCTCGGTGGCAACGGTGACGTATGGCTGAATGCGAACGAATTTCCGCTGCCGGTGCCGTTTGAGCTGTCGCAGCAGACGCTGAACCGCTATCCGGAGTGCCAGCCCAAATTAGTCATTTCGCGCTATGCCGCCTATGCCGGCGTTCAGCCGGAGCAGGTGCTGGTGAGCCGCGGGGCGGATGAAGGGATTGAGCTGCTGATGCGCGCCTTCTGCGAACCGGGCAAAGACGCCATTCTGTTCTGCCCGCCAACCTACGGCATGTACAGCGTCAGCGCCGAAACCATCGGCATTGAGTACCGCACCGTGCCGGCACTGGATAACTGGCAGCTCAATCTGCCCGCCATCGCGGACCAGCTGGACGGCGTGAAAGTGGTGTACATGTGCAGCCCGAACAACCCGACCGGCAATCTGATTGATCAGGATGACATCCGCCAGCTGCTGGCGATGACCGCCGGCAAAGCGCTGGTGGTGGCCGACGAAGCCTATATCGAGTTCTGCCCGCAAGCAACGCTGGCCGGCTGGCTGCAGGAGTTCCCGCACCTGGTGATTCTGCGCACGCTGTCGAAAGCCTTTGCGCTGGCTGGCCTGCGCTGCGGCTTTACGCTGGCCAACAAGCCGGTGATCGATCTGTTGCTGAAGGTGATTGCACCTTACCCGCTGGCGACGCCGGTGGCCGACGTGGCGGCGCAGGCGCTGAGCGAGCAAGGCATCGCGCTGATGCGTCAGCACGCGCAGCAGCTTAACGACAACCGCGCCTGGCTGTGCGAACAGCTGCCGCAGCTGAGCGTAGTGCAGCAGGTCTTCCCGAGCGAGACTAACTATATTCTGGCGCGCTTCACCGACTCGCCAAAAGTGTTTAAAACGCTGTGGGATCAGGGCATTATTCTGCGCGACCAAAACAAAAACCCTGGCCTGGCGGGATGTCTGCGCATCTCCATTGGCACCCGTGAAGAGTGCGAGCGCCTGATCGCCGCGCTGCAAGCCTTATCTGTGGAGCAAGCATGAGTCAGAAGATCCTTTTTATCGACCGCGATGGCACCCTCATCTCTGAGCCGCCGACGGATTTTCAGGTGGACCGTATGGAGAAGCTGGCGTTTGAGAAGAACGCCATCCCGGCCCTGCTGGCGCTGCAGGAGGCGGGTTATCAGCTGGTGATGATCACCAACCAGGACGGCCTGGGCACTGAACGTTTCCCGCAGGCCGATTTTGACGGCCCGCACAACCTGATGATGCAGATCCTGCGCTCACAGGGCGTGAACTTCAGCGACATCCTGATCTGCCCGCATCTGCCGGAAGAGAACTGCGACTGCCGCAAGCCAAAGACCAAAATGGTTGAAGCCTGGCTGGCCGACGGCGCGCTCGATACCGCCAACAGCTATGTGATTGGCGACCGTCTGACCGACATCCAGCTGGCGCAGAACATGGGCATTCAGGGCCTGCGCTACGGTGCGGAAGGCGAAGACTGGGACGCGATTCAGGCGCGCCTGACCAAACGCGACCGTCACGCGCTGGTGAACCGCAACACCAAAGAGACGCAGATCAAAGTGGAAGTGTGGCTGGATCGCGAAGGCGGCAGCAAAATTAACACCGGCGTCGGCTTCTTTGATCACATGCTGGATCAGATCGCCGTGCACGGCGGCTTCCGCATGAACATCGAGGTGAAAGGCGACCTGTATATTGACGATCACCACACGGTAGAAGACACCGGCCTGGCGCTGGGCGAAGCGCTGCTGAAGGCGCTGGGCGACAAGCGCGGCATCGGCCGCTTCGGCTTCGTGCTGCCGATGGATGAGTGCCTGGCGCGCTGCGCGCTGGATATCTCCGGCCGTCCGCACCTCGAATACAAAGCCGAGTTCAGCTACCAGCGCGTTGGCGACCTGAGCACCGAAATGGTCGAGCACTTCTTCCGCTCGCTGTCGTACGCCATGATGAGCACGCTGCACCTGAAAACCAAAGGCCGCAACGATCATCACCGCGTGGAAAGCCTGTTCAAAGCCTTTGGCCGCACACTGCGTCAGGCGATTCGCGTTGAGGGCAACACCCTGCCGAGCTCGAAAGGAGTGCTGTAATGAACGTGGTGATTCTTGATACCGGCTGCGCCAACCTCTCTTCGGTTAAGTGGGCGATTGAGCGCCTTGGCTACACGCCCGCGGTGAGCCGCGATCCGGACGTGGTGCTGCGCGCCGACAAACTGTTTCTGCCCGGCGTCGGTACCGCACGGGCGGCGATGGACCAGCTGCAGGAGCGCGATCTGATCGAGCTGGTGAAAGCCTGCACCCAGCCGGTGCTCGGCATCTGTCTCGGCATGCAGCTGCTCGGACGCGGCAGCGATGAGAACGGCGGCGTCAGCACGCTGGGCATCGTTGATGAGCCGGTATCGCTGATGGATACCCAGGGTTTACCGCTGCCACACATGGGCTGGAACCAGATCACCGCGCAGGCCGGCAATCACCTGTTCCGCAACATTCCGGACGGCAGCTACTTCTACTTTGTGCACAGCTACGCCATGCCGGTGAATGCCGCCACCATCGCCCAGTGCGACTATGGCCTGCCGTTCACCGCCGCCCTGCAGAAAGATAACTTCTTCGGCGTGCAGTTCCACCCGGAGCGCTCGGGTAAAGCCGGCGCGCAGCTGCTGAAAAACTTCCTGGAGATGTGATGATTATCCCCGCATTAGATTTGATCGACGGCAAAGTGGTGCGCCTGCATCAGGGTGACTACGGCCAGCAGCGCGATTACGGCAACGATCCCCTGCCGCGCCTGCAGGATTATGAACGCCAGGGCGCAGAAGTGTTACATCTGGTGGATTTGACCGGAGCGAAAGATCCGGCAAAGCGCCAGATCCCGCTGCTAACCACGCTTTTACGCGGCGTCAGCGTGCCGGTGCAGGTTGGCGGCGGTATCCGTCATCGTGACGATGTGGCCGCCCTGCTGGCAGCCGGCGCTACGCGCGTGGTGGTTGGCTCCACCGCAGTCAAGCAGCCAGAAGAAGTGAAAAGCTGGTTTAGCGAATTCGGTGCCGACGCCATTGTGCTGGCACTTGACGTGCGCATTGACGCCAGCAATCGCAAAGAAGTGGCGATCAGCGGCTGGCAGGAAGCGGCAGGCGTGACGCTGGAAGAGGTGATTGGCTGGTATCAGCCGGTGGGCCTGAAACATGTACTGTGTACCGATATTTCGCGCGACGGCACGCTGAGCGGTTCCAACGTGGCGCTGTATCAGGAAGTGTCCCAGGCGTTTCCGGACATCGCGTTTCAGTCTTCCGGCGGCATCGGTTCACTGGACGATATCGCTGCCCTGCGCGGCAGCGGTGCACAGGGTGTGATTGTCGGTCGCGCCCTGCTGGAAGATAAATTTACGGTAGCGGAGGCAATTGCATGCTGGCAAAACGGATAATCCCCTGTCTGGACGTGCGTGACGGGCAAGTAGTGAAAGGCGTGCAGTTCCGCAACCACGAAATCATCGGCGACATCGTCCCGCTGGCGCAGCGCTATGCCCAGGAAGGCGCTGACGAACTGGTGTTTTATGATATCACCGCCTCTTCCGACGGCCGCGTGGTGGATAAAAGCTGGGTATCGCGCGTGGCGGAAGTGATCGATATTCCGTTCTGCGTCGCCGGGGGCATCAAAACCCCGGAAGATGCGGCGCGCATTCTGCAGTATGGCGCAGACAAGATCTCCATCAACTCACCCGCGCTGGCCGATCCGACGCTGATTACCCGGCTGGCGGATCGCTTCGGCGTGCAGTGCATCGTGGTGGGCATCGATACCTGGTTTGATGAAGCCAGCGGCAAGTATCACGTCAATCAGTATACCGGCGACGAAGCGCGCACCCGCGTTACCCAGTGGGAAACGCTGGACTGGGTAGAGGAAGTGCAGAAGCTGGGCGCTGGTGAGATCGTACTGAATATGATGAATCAGGACGGCGTGCGTAACGGCTACGACCTGGTGCAGCTGAAGAAGGTGCGCGATGTGTGTAAGGTGCCGCTGATCGCTTCCGGCGGCGCAGGAACCATGGCGCACTTCCTCGAAGCCTTTGAGCAGGCAAACGTCGACGGCGCGCTGGCGGCTTCGGTGTTTCACAAACAAATTATCAATATCGGCGAGTTGAAAAACTTCCTGATCGACAACGGTGTGGAGATTCGCGCGTGTTAACTGCAGAACAACTGGCCAGACTGGACTGGGCCAAAACCGCGGGCATGATGCCCGTCATCGTCCAGCACAACGTTTCCGGCGAAGTGCTGATGCACGGTTACATGAACGAGGACGCGCTGCACAAGACGCTGGCCGACGGCAACGTCACCTTCTTCTCCCGCACTAAAAACCGTTTATGGACCAAAGGCGAAACGTCGGGTCACTTCCTTAAAGTGGTCAGCATCACGCCGGATTGCGATAACGACACGCTGCTGGTGCTGGCCAATCCGATAGGCCCCACCTGCCATCTCGGTACCTCAAGCTGCTTTTCGCCTGCTGCACCGGACTGGACGTTCCTGTATCAGCTGGAGCAACTGCTGGCCTCACGTAAAAGTGCCGATCCGGCCAGCTCCTATACGGCGAAGCTGTACGCCAGCGGCACCAAGCGCATCGCACAGAAGGTGGGAGAAGAAGGCGTTGAGACCGCGCTGGCCGCTACCGTCAATGACCGCCATGAACTGACTAACGAAGCCTCCGACCTGCTGTATCATCTGCTGGTGCTGCTGCAGGATCAGGAGCTGGACCTCAGCACCATCATCAACAACCTGCGCGCACGCCATAAGTAACAATTGTGCGCCATGCTGCTCAAAACGGGCTTTCTGGCTCGATTTTGAGCAGCATACTTCGCAAAAGAGTGCGATCAATTGCGCTTCATCAGAATGGAAACCCTCATGACCACGCATGAAAAACTGCTCGCCCTGCTCGATCAGCATAACGCCCGTTACCGACTCATGGAGCATGAAGCGACCGGAAAGTGTGAAGCTGTGGCCGCGATTCGTGGCACAGAAGTGGGACAAGGTGCCAAAGCGCTGGTGTGTCACGTCAAGGGCAACGGCATCAAACAGCATGTGCTGGCGGTGCTACCGGCCGACCAGCAGGCCGACCTGAGTAAAGTGGCAGCCGCCGTGGGTGGCCGTCGCGCCTCGCTGGCCTCGCCGGCTGAGGTGGATGCGCTGACCGGCTGCGTGTTTGGCGCGATTCCGCCGTTTAGCTTTCATGCGGATTTACAGCTGGTGGTCGACCCGCTGCTGTTCGAGCGCTACGACGAAATTGCCTTTAACGCAGGGCTGCTGGAGAAGTCGGTGATGCTTCAGGTAGAGGATTACCGCGCACTGCATAATGGTAACGTGATGAAAATAATACTCTAATTGCCATACACCACGCTGAGCGGTACTCTCGATGACTTATCATCACGACAAAAGAAGACCGCAACTATGGCAAGTTCCCGTTTTACCGCCCGTCTGCGTCAGACGCTGGCACTGGCTGTGCTGGCAGGCTGCGCGTTCGGCGCTCAGGCAAAAATCGATCAGGTGCGTTTCGCCGTTGATCCAACCTATCCCCCTTTTGAATCCAAAACGCCGCAGGGCAAGCTGGTCGGGTTTGACATCGACCTCGGCAATGCGCTGTGCGCACAGATGCAGGCCAAATGCGTGTGGGTCGAGAGCCAGTTCGACGGCATGATCCCGGCGCTGAAGGCGCGTAAGTTTGACGCCATCCTGTCGGATATGGGTATCACCGAAGAGCGTCTGAAGCAGATCGACTTCACCGTGCCGCTGTATGACACCCACACCCAGCTGATTGCGCGTAAAGGCTCCGGCCTGCTGCCCACCGCGGAATCGCTGAAAGGCAAAACCGTGGGCGTGGAACAGGGCACCGTGCAGGAGCGCTACGCGCTGGCGAAATGGCAGCCGCACGGCGTGAACGTGGTGCCGTATGGCGATCAGGCACAGGTTGAGAGCGACCTGATTTCCGGACGTCTTGACGTGGTGTTCACCGATGCCGCACAGGCCGCGAACGGCTTCCTGAAGCATCCGCAGGGCAAAGATTTCGAGCTGGCTGGCCCGATTGTGCAGGATCCGATTATCGGCCCCGGCACCGCCATCGGCCTGCGCAAAGGCGACACCGAATTAAAAACCGCGCTGGACAATGCTTTCGCGGAGATCAAAAAGAACGGTACTTTTGATACCTTGCAGAAGAAGTATTTTGCAACGGATATCTCTATTAAACAGTGATCGATGGGGCGGCGCATTTGCCGCCCTTTTTCCAGCAGAACTATAATTCCCTTCATCAATTTCATGCGGCGCGGCCACGAGCGTGCCCCAGACACAGGACATCGACTGCGTTATGCAACAACAACATCATCCTTTGTTAAGCGCGACGCTGGGCACCCAGCGGGAAATTGTCAGCTTCCACTTTGGCACCGACTCACAGCAGCGGGTGTATATTCAGGCGGCGCTGCACGGCGATGAGCTGCCGGGCATGGCAGTGGCGTGGTATCTCAAGCAAAAGCTGCTGGCGCTGGAGTCGGCGGGCAAGCTAAAAGCCAAAGTCACTTTGGTGCCGGTCGCGAATCCGCTCGCGCTGGGTCAGCACTGGCACGGCACTCACCTCGGACGTTTTCATACTCTTTCTGGTCAGGATTTTAACCGTCGCTTCCCGGCGCTGGGCGATACGCTGGCGGCTGAACTGGCGGGATCGCTGACACAGAGTGAATATGAAAACAAACGACTGATTCGCGACGCCATCGATCGTCACTACCGCGACCGCATTGCCAAAAGCGAACTGGAGGCCCAGCGCTTCACCCTGATGCGCATGGCCAGCCAGGCAGACCTGATGATTGATCTGCACTGCGACTGGGATGCCTTGCCGCATCTTTACACCACACCGCACGCCTGGCCGGAGATTGAGCCGCTGGCGCGCTGGCTTGGCAGTGAAGTGCAGCTACTGGCGCAGATCTCCGGCGGTGAGCCTTTTGATGAAGCCTGCTGCGAACCCTGGCTGACGCTGGCTGAGCGTTTTGGCAAAGACTACCCCATGCCGCGCGGCCTGCTGCCGGTGACGCTGGAACTGCGCGGCGTAGCCGATGTATCGCCGGAACAGGCGGAGAAAGATGCGGATGCGATTATCAATGCGCTGATTGAAGGGAGATATATTGCTGCGGAAAACCTGCTCGTGTCGGCGGAAGTCGCCGCGCCGGTAATTGACGGCGACGAGTTGACGCAGGTAACGGCCAATGCCGTGGATATCGCTGGCATGACCGAGAACAGCGCGGCGGCCAGAGCGCTGGAAGCGGTGGATGTGCCAGCAGAGAGTGACGTGATTAAGAAGCGCCACAGCGAAGGCGCAGGCGCAGTTTCCCCTGCCCTTAAGCACCCTGCCACGCCGCTGGCTGCGTGCGAATATATTCACTCACCAGTATCGGGACTGATTCTGCACCGTAAGAAGCTGGGCACGCATATTCGTCCTGGTGAAGTAGTAGCGGAGGTGGTCGATCCGATTACAGACAATGTGACGCCACTGGTGGCAGAATTCGGCGGCGTACTCTACGCGCGGCACTGGGCCAAATTTGCGACAGCGGGGATGCTGGTGATAAGACTGGCGGGGAAAGATGAGATGAGGAGCGGGGATTTGTTAGTGGGGTAAACTTCTAAAAAGGCCGCAGTAAGAAGCGGCCTCAATTGTTTTCAAATGCTATGTCACCCACAGTAATTAACAGCTGATAAGGAAATACTGCTATTGAATTATTAGAAATAAAAAAAGGATGCCAAACATAAAGTGAAACCACCTCTTACTCTGAAAGTTTTCCTTCTTTAAACAAAAAATACTTTGAAGTAAGATAATTAACAAAGAGTCCAGATAAACTACCTAATGCCACAGCAATAACAGGAGATGATTTCACCTCAGAAAAAAAGTAAATTGCCGCCGCATAAGCCAGGTAATTAACACATCCACCAATTAACATAAGCTTAAAATACCTAAGGAATTCTTGCCACCCAGGCAACCCGGACTCAGCATCTTTAAAAGTAATTGTCCTATTTAAAGCCCAAGTTGTTATGACCGCACAAACAAAGGATAGAACCCTAGAAATATAGAGCCCAAGTTCGTTTTTTAAAACATACAGTAGTGATGAGTCAACAACAAAACCCATAGCACCAACTAAAACGAAAAGGAAAAAACGCATATTTGGATCCAACGCTAGTTAAGGAAAGGGCAAGCCCTTTCCATGCAATCAAAATTTTACAATAAGTGGTTGAAAACCCAGCCAGTCAAACCATGCTACACCTTCTTCAAGAATGGAAATTGATATATAGTCGTCAGATTGAAAATCATCTGGCAATGCAATATTCATATTTTTTTCACCCCCGCCTGCGGATAAATGAGGTATCTCTAAATGCATATAGTCTTGATTTATAATTTTCCCATCCGCACTATACAATTTAATTCCTAACTTGAGCGGTCTATAACTACCACTTCCTATGTCAAATTCGGATTGGTTCGTTAATCTTATTGAGGCACGATAGTTTTTACTGCTATCACTCGGAATAAAGACATCTAACAACTTAATGTCAATTTTATTATAAATTCTAGAGGTGATTCCTATAGGTTGATCGGCCTTAAATTCAGTCCATTTCATATTCTCGAGATCAAATTCACACATCCCCTTAGAAATATTATTTTTGCTAATGTAATTTTGAACCCTCGCCAAATATGTGGATTTTGGATTTAAAGCAAAATCCCAACCGGGGGGATTAAAGGTCGAAAAACCATTTATTGTCCTAATATTATAAACTTCAGAAATCAACATAGCATCAACATTATGTGGATAGAAGGAAAGAATAATATTTTCTGTTACTGTTGGAAATTCACCTTTACGTTGCCCCACAACGTAAAAAGCATTACATCCCTGAGGCGGTACATGGACAGAACTGACAAAACTTTTACTGAAAGCTCTATTAAAAGTCGCATTAGGAGCAAAATTTATTTGTTCAAGTAGCAATACAAAACATAATACATAAAACAACAGCCCACCTTTCTTGCGGGCTAATCTATCTAAAAAGTAAGTTGAAGCAAGCGTTACAGGGAAAATTAAAAAAAGGAAGTATCGGGCTGTAACCCTCATTCCTTTTGCGCCAGGGAAGTATTGCCAAATATACTTCCAAAGAAAAATATCACCAAATTTAATTGCAAACAGTGCTGTAACCAGAGTAGCTAAGCAAACGGCTGAAATTAAACATTCGACAATGGATTTATTTTTCCTTATTAATAAAAATATTGTTACTATAAATAAAATCACAATACTTACAGGCGCTAACCCTATATTGAGTTCACCAGATCGACTTAACGTTTCTACATTCTTGAAAAAAAAGTCACTTAATTTTCCAAACATGTAATTGTACTGCCCCGGATCGATCACATTATAAATATCAGGAGCATAAGACTCAACTGCAGATAATGTTTGCCCTCCGGTTTCACTGGCTTTTGGTAGATAAACCTTTAAGAAAGGCACTAAAAAAAGGATTAAAGCCAAAAAGGGATAAAGGACTGACTTAATTGAAAAGCGAAGCCTAAGATTACTCGCACCTCCTTTTTCATTAAGACAAATTAAGGTAAAAAAAGCAAAAGAAAACACAAAAAAAAGAATAAAATACCACGCCATGTAATAACTTGTAAAAAGCCAAAGCGCGAGCAATAAAGAAGCTAAAACACCATTAAATATACATCTACTGGTATTATTGAGCTTTAATTCTTTAAAATAATTTAATATAAAAAAAGTCAATAGTGGAGAAAATGCCACACTTAATAATTGTGCGTGTATCATTTGCACTGAAATTGAATTCGCTAAAGTAAACGCTGTAGCGCCACTTAGTGAGGCAAAAAATTCAAACTTTAACACTCGGTTAGTTAGATAATAAAAGCTGTAAAACCCAATAACTTTTAATGATATATTAACCAGATCTGTTGAAATGAATAAATCAAATCCTAACAACCTAAAAATTGAATAAATAACACCATATAGGAAATAGCCATCATTATATCCAAGTGTATTATCAAAGGGATAGAAATAGCCAACTGTATCCCATTCCGCTTTACCTTGTATAACATTGAACCAGTGCAGCAGCAAATTGGTCTCAATTAGCGCATCAAAACGGTCACCAAGCAAAACATTAAAGCCTGAAAAAATCAAGCTATGAAATAATATTATAATAGCTGCCGCACAAAAAAACAATAAAATAATTGAACGCGATACTTTTCCATTCTTATTTAGCATTGCCGTTTCCTCGCGGCAACACTGGGAAAGAAAGATAGGCTAGCCTTTTTATCTCTCTCCGTGCCAAGGTGACATTTTCAAGTATCAGCCCGGCTAAAAAAGAAAAAGAAGAAACAATTACAAGGCCAGTTGATAATAATGCAGTGGGTAAACGAGGAACTAAACCGGTCTCAAAATAGTACGATGCCAAAGGAAGAGCTAGTAGGATACTAATTAAAAAAAGAGATGCAGCAATAATACCAAAGAATGCAAAAGGCCTTTCTGATGAATAAAGTTTTATAATCATTTTTAAGATTTTCAAACCATCTTTATAGGTACTCAACTTGCTAGAGGAGCCTTCCATTCTGGCGCCATAAGGCGTGACAAATTCTCCATAAGGCATTCTTAGCTCAAGTGCATGTACAGTTAACTCTGTCTCCGTTTCAAACCCTTGTGCCATTGCAGGGAATGACTTGGCATAGCGAGCAGAAAAAACTCTATAACCTGAAAGCATATCGGTGAAATTCCCTCCGAAAATACTTTTAACGCATCCAGTTAACATTTTGTTACCGAAAGTATGGCCAGGTCTGTAAGCTAATTCATCCTCATGCTTACGTACACCAACTACCATATCCAGACGTTCAGAAATGAGCTTATCAACCATCATCGGAGCACAAGATGCATCATAAGTTGCATCGCCATCAACCATTACATAAATATCCGCATTAACGTTAGCGAACATTCGTCTAACAACATTGCCTTTGCCTTGCTCAGGAACAGAAAAAACTTGCGCGCCCGCTTCTTTTGCCTCAAATATAGTGTTATCAATCGAGTTATTATCAAATACAAAAAAAGCAGCTTCGGGCAAACTGCTTTTAAAATCATTGATTACTTTTTTTATAGATACGCCTTCGTTATAGCATGGTATAACAACTGCAACATTATGTTTTTCTTTGCTGATCATCTTCTTAGTCAGTTTTTTTATTAGAAATGGACTTTCCTGATTTTACTTATTAGAAACCAGAACGTGAATGTTATTACATTGGGTCACTTAAAATTATCAGCCCAGCACTTAGCTTGCCGGGCTGATGAATCATATTATTCTAACCACTCGGTATGGAACACACCGTCTTTATCAATACGCTTATAAGTGTGCGCACCAAAGTAGTCGCGCTGCGCCTGAATCAGGTTGGCAGGCAGCACTTCTGAGCGATAGCTATCGTAGTATGCAATTGCCGCTGAGAAGGTTGGCGTTGGAATACCGTTCTGGATGGCATAAGAGACAACATCACGCAGCGCCTGCTGATATTCATCAGCGATGTTTTTGAAGTAGGGATCCAGCAACAGGTTTGCGATGTTAGCATCGGTCGCATAAGCATCAGTAATTTTCTGCAGGAACTGTGCACGGATGATGCAGCCAGCACGGAAGATCTTCGCGATTTCACCGTAATGCAGATCCCAGTTGTTCTCTTCTGAAGCCGCACGCAGCTGAGAGAAGCCCTGAGCATAAGAAACGATCTTACCCAGATACAGTGCTCTGCGCACTTTCTCAATGAACTCAGCTTTGTCACCGGTGAAGGCTTGCGCCTGAGGGCCGCTCAGCACTTTAGAAGCTGCAACACGCTGTGACTTGAGTGAAGAGAGGTAACGAGCAAATACTGACTCAGTGATCAGAGAAAGTGGCTCGCCAAGATCCAGGGAGCTCTGGCTGGTCCATTTACCGGTACCTTTGTTGGCTGCCTCGTCCAGAATCACATCAACCAGGTATTTACCGTCTTCATCTTTCTTGGTGAAGATATCTTTGGTGATGTCGATCAGGTAGCTGCTCAGTTCACCGTTGTTCCAGTCGGTGAAAGTCTTAGCCAGCTCTTCGTTGTTCAGACCTAGCGCACCTTTCAGTAACGCATAAGCTTCTGCGATCAGCTGCATATCGCCATACTCGATACCGTTGTGCACCATCTTAACGTAGTGGCCAGCACCGTCCGGACCGATGTAAGTAACGCAGGCTTCACCGTCTTCTGCACGCGCAGCAATTTTATCCAGAATTGGCGCTACCAGTTCATACGCTTCTTTCTGACCGCCAGGCATGATCGATGGGCCTTTCAGTGCGCCCTCTTCGCCGCCGGAGACACCGGTACCGATGAAGTTGAAGCCCTGATCAGACAGTTCTTTATTACGCCGGATAGTGTCTTTATAGAAGGTGTTACCACCATCAATCAGAATGTCGCCCTTATCGAGGTGTGGCGTAAGTGAAGCGATGGTTTTGTCTGTCGCTTCACCTGCCTGTACCATCAGAAGGATGCGGCGGGGTTTTTCTAACGACTCAACAAACTCTTCTACGGAGTAGTAAGGAGCAAGTTTTTTGCCCTGATTTTCAGCGATAACTTCATCAGTCTTTTCACGTGAACGGTTAAAGATTGAGACTGTGTAACCGCGGCTTTCGATGTTAAGAGCAAGGTTACGCCCCATCACTGCCATACCTACAACGCCGATCTGTTGCTTGGACATTACATACTCCTGTCTGTGGTCTCGCTAGGTGTTATCAGTAACACCATTCAGTAAGTGACCAATATGTTAACTCATGAGAGGTGATAAGAGGTAATTATTGATGCTTTTTAAGCAATGCAGCGAGTGATGAAATTTACTTATTTAACAGAGACATATACAAATCTGCATAACTTTCAATCATCTTGTCAGCTGTAAAAAGTTTTTCGAACCGTTGTTGAGCAGCCTGGCCAAAGGTATGAGCCTTCTCTGGGTTGAACCAGATCTCATCCATAGCTTTGCGTAAAGCTTTGGGGTCTGAAGGCGGGACAACCAGACCGGTAAGACCGTCAATGTTGATGAAAGTAGTACCGGTTCCAATTTCGCTTGAAATCAGTGGTTTTGAGTACAAAGCCCCTTCAAGCAAAGAAATACCAAAAGCTTCTGAACGAAGATGTGAAGGAAAAACTAAGCAAGTGCAAAGCTGTAATAATGCAGATTTATCGTCATCCTGCAATGCACCAAGGAAATGAATATTGTCGATACCCAACGACTGGGCTTGCGCTTTCAGTTCAGATTCAATAGGTCCCGCACCAACAATGACAACAGGATAAGCACTACCAGCGACAGCATCGATGAGTATATGAAGCCCTTTATAGTAACGAAATGTCCCAATGAAAAGAAAAAAGCCGTTAGGGAATCGCTGGGACCACTTTTCTAATACCTGGGGGTCATTGTTTTGATAAAAACTTTCATTCAGACCGTAGGGAATGACCTTAACTTTATCTTTAAATTTTTGCAGAATCGGGCTACTTTCGACATAATTTGGTGATGCAGCAACAATGCAATCTACACTGGAAAGGAACCTATTCATCAATGGTGTATAAAGTTTTAGCAGGGCCTTTTGTTTAACAATATCGGAATGATAGCTTACGATCGATGGCTTTTTTGTAAAATTCGAGAAATGCAGGACATCCATAAACGGATAGGGAAAATGATAATGAATAATGTCTGACTTATTAGCAAGCTCTCTGAATTTTTTAAACGAGGAAAGAGAAAAAGGGGTTGAAGCAGCTTCAAAACTTGTCTTATTACGAATGATTAAATGATTATCAAGAGAAGCTTCCCCAGACTCATTTGGCGTATGGGTAAAAACTGTTGAAGAGATATCTCTTGTAACGCCGCCTTCAGCAAGTTGATAGATAACTTGTTCAATACCGCCAAATGTATCGGGATAATAAGTTTTATAACAGTGAAGAACTTTTATCATTCGCATGCATCAACCAATTGATAGGCTTTAAACGTTTCTCTGGCACAGCGTTGCCAGGAAAATTTCTCATTTTGCATAAAACCACGTTTAATAAGCTGGTCGCAAAGAACATCATCCAACAGAACAGAATGAATATTCTTAGTGATTGCATCGACATCATCAGGATCAATCAATAATGCTGCATCGCCAGCGACTTCCGGTAAAGACGAAACGTTAGACGTGATTACTGGCGCACCTGCTGCCATTGCTTCAAGCACAGGTAAGCCGAAACCTTCATAGCGAGAAGGAAAAATAAAACCGCGGCAGGAAGAGTAGAGAACTGAGAGAGCTTCCTGACTGACATAGCCTAAATATTTTACCCATCCCTGCTGTTCTCCAGCTTCGAAGAGCTTATGCAAATCAGAACTTTCCCAACCTTTATATCCGGAAATCACCAATGGGAATTTCGTGCTAACATGTTTCGGCAAATTCTGATAAGCCAGCAGTATATTTTTGATGTTTTTTCTTGGCTCGATCGTACCCGCAAAAAAGGAAAATTGACGATAATTAAGACCGTATTGACTAAGGATATTTTTACATTCTGACTCATTGCGGGGATAAAAATCACCGCTACTTGCCAGAGGAGCCACTATGATTCTGGCAAGATCAAAATCAAAATACTCTGAAACTTCTTTTTTGGTATATTCGGAATCAGTTATCAATACCTTTGCTAAGCGTACAGAACTAAGCAATTCCTTTTTCATCAAATGAACTCTTCCTTTTGGATGATATTCAGGATAACGAAAAATGGAAAGGTCGTGAAAAGTAGCGCAAGATTTGTGATGCCCTTTAGGAATAAAATAGTTTGGGCTGTGAAACACATAATCTTTATATGAAGACAATGCCCTCCCCTTAAGGGATGGCACAATTAATCTATAAACATCTGTAGCGAACTGGCTATCTCGAAGCAGTGACTTTATTCTACTGTTCGATGTTATAATATTAGTGGGGATTTCTGGCAGTTCATTATAAATTTTTATACCGCGCATAAACCTAAGTGAACTAACATCTTGCATAGAACTCAGGTTTTTAATCAATTCCAATGCATAACGTGCAATACCCGTCACCGGGTATTTAATGGAATCAGTAGAAATAATAATCTTCACACTAAAATCCAAATAGCCCCTTACGGGGCTAATATTAAATCAGAAAGAAAAGCCTGCTTTATTACGGCGAAGGTCTGCCTCAACCATCATTTCACACAGTTTTTCAAGCGTGGTTTCAGGTTTCCAGCCAAGTTCGGCAAAAGCTTTCTCAGGATTACCAATCAAAAGCTCTACTTCAGCAGGGCGATAGAATTTAGGATTGATTTTCACTAAAACTTTACCAGATTCAGCGTCTTTACCGATTTCAGCTTCATCTTTACCCGAGAAAACAATATTGATACCCGCAGCTTTAAAAGCCATGGTGACAAAGTCACGAACTGTTTCAGTACGATTAGTTGCTAAAACGTATGTTTCTGGTTGCTCGGCCTGCAACATACGCCACATACCCTCGACATACTCTTTAGCAAAGCCCCAGTCACGCTTCGCATCCAGATTACCTAACTCAAGAACATCCGTAAGACCAAGTTTGATCTTCGCAACCGTGTCGGTAATTTTACGAGTAACAAATTCGCGACCACGTAATGGGGATTCATGATTAAACAGGATCCCACTACATGCAAAAATATTATAACTCTCACGGTAATTTACCGTAATCCAGTGAGCATACAGCTTTGCTACACCGTATGGGCTACGAGGATAAAATGGTGTGCTTTCAATTTGTGGTATGGCCTGGACTTTACCAAACATTTCCGATGTTGAAGCCTGATAGAAACGAATTTCAGGATTAACGATGCGAATAGCTTCAAGTAAGTTAAGTGGTCCGATACCTGTGATTTCAGCAGTTGTTACCGGTTGGTCAAAAGAAACGCCAACGAAACTTTGGGCCGCCAGGTTATATACTTCCGTTGCCTTAGTGTCTTTAAGCAAACGAATACTGGCAGCAAGATCAGTCAAGTCATATTCGACAAGATGTAAGTTCTTATTTTTATCAATACCTAACTCTTCAATACGCCAGAAGTTTACAGAACTGGTACGACGATAAGTACCATAAACATGATAGCCTTTTTCAAGTAATAACTCGGCTAAGTAAGCGCCATCTTGTCCTGTAATACCGGTTACAACTGCGATTTTCATATTCTAACCTCAATAAATTGCTAAGCTAATCGCTCAATGAAAATTATCCTTTAAGGATGGCTTTTCGATGAGACTTTTTCAGAAAGTAATCTTCAACGTATTTAAATGAAAATACTGAAATGGTCAAACCAACAATCATCATCACTGCGCATATTAACACAAAACTCAGTAATGCCTGCGGATTTTTGATTGTCTTGTTGGCTATTGTTATAATATAGAAGTTAACTGCAAGATGCCACAAATAAAAAGAATAGCTTACTTTACCCAGCACCTGTGCTGGCTTCCAGCTCACCAGTATATTCTGTCGCCATTTGTTTATTACAAAGGAAAAGAATACAGGGAATACGGTAAAGATCATAATGGGTACTCTGACATTTTTCTGTGTCAGCGGAGTTTGGAACAGGTAAAATAAAGTCAGTGAAACACCCGCGATGAGCATTATGTAGCCAGAGATACGGGTAAACAGTATCCTCAGCAGACCTTCTCTTTTCCCTTCAAGCTCTGCAGTAAGCGCACCTAACCAAAAAGCTGCTATAAACACGATATCTGTTGTTCCGGTCATTATCTGAAACGGTTGCATGAATAAGATAATGACAAAAAGGGAGAACAGAGTAACCAGTGAGAACCTTTTAAGTGTAGCGAGCAGCGGTAAAACGAAATAAAAAAGCCACTCCCAGCGCAGAGTCCAGATATTGTTTATTCGCAGGAACATGTCTTTACTGAAAACATCATTAACATCACCCACACTATTAATTACACTGCCGAAACCGAACCCATAGTTACGGATCAGAGCTAACATTTGGTCTTTATTAGGCGGACTTAGTCCATGAGTAACCCAATCGAGCAACATCACGCAACTAATCATGACAAACATAGCAGGCACAAGTCGACTAGCTCTCTTGTAAAAGAAACTTTCTGCCTTAAATGCCCCCGCTTTTATCTGTCCCCAAAAAAGGTGTCCAGTGAGCATAAAAAATAACAAGACACCAATTTCCCCCATGGCTGCAGCAACCACCTGGTTTCTGGCATATCCAAAATTCATAGTAGAGTGTGCACCAAACACAAGGAATGCGGCAATCCCACGCAAGACTTCAAGAGAGTTTGAAAATCCTACGGATTCGTTCGCTTCCACACCAAGACGCTTGCCCAGGATGAAAACGTACCAGGCTCCTATAATAAATAAGATTAAGATCAGGAGAATATAAAATAATTCTTGCCGCATTCCATTACACTCATTCTATTTATCAGGCGTTGTACATTGATGTCAGTATCTGATTCAAATCAAGCAAATGAGGTTTTAATCCTAATGAGTTGTGCAGTTGTTCGGGATTACCAACAAGACGCCACACTTCATTACTACGCACATAGTTGTTAACTATTTCTATGCGTGGTCTAAAGCCGCTAATTTCGGTGAGGGTATCCAGAACATCATGCCCACTCCAGCCTCGGCCTGTACATAGATTGAGCGTGAATGGATCGCGATGTTGCTTAGCCATCAGTTGAGCAATCATAGTTGCACAACCTTTTGCCTCAACATAATCCCGGACCGAATCAATATTCCCGAGTTGTAAAAGCTCACGCTTTTCACGGAAATGCTTCACGATCTTGGGAACTAAGAATGATTCTGCCTGACCTGTGCCAATAACATTGAACGGACGTACAATGTGTACTTTTAATTTATCACTAAAACTTTTGGCCTGCATTTCCATAATCATTTTACTGTACGAATAATGATTAGTCGGATTGTAAGGCAGATTTTCTGATAAATACTCTTCTGATTGGTTTCCATATACCCCGGCAGTACTTGCAAGTAACATTGTTGGAGGCTGAATTTCAGCATCCATCACAGCATTAAATAAATTTTCTGTTCCCAGTACATTTACTGCATAGATTTGTTCCACATTACCATGGGTAACCAATGCGATTGCTGCCAGATGGACTATCCAGGTAGGCTGAAACTCTTCAATGATTTCCGTAAGTTTTTTTCTATCAAATAAGGTGACAGATACAAAGTCATCACTGGCAGGATTGCCTACGCAGGTTCCCAGAACCGTTGCACCATGACTTTTCAATTCTGCCATTAAGTAACGGCCAATGAATCCCGAACCGCCAGTGACTAATACTCTTTGTGACTCCATCAGTTAACTCCTTTTGCCGGATTCGATATTGACAAGATTTTTATATACGGTATTCGCACATTCCTGCCATGTCACGGTATCCCATTCGTTTTTAATCCGCTCTTCATAGCTTTTCACTGCCAATGGGTGCTTAATGTAGTACTGCATCTTTTCAGCCCAATTAGTAACATCCCATGGCGAAACGTAATCCACTAAATCTCGACCAGTTTCCATTAATGGATCAACCGCAGAAGTCAGACAGAATTTACCATAGCCTAAACTTTCCGGCAGCGTCAGACTCCAACCTTCATACAAGCTAGGTAATAAGGTAAACAAGCAGTTACGATAAAGTACATCTAGTTCCTGATCGGAAGTCCTTAATAGTAAAATTTTTCCTTTAACGCGATTATCGCGTTGAATAATTTCAAACAGATCTTTGGCTTTCCAGCCTGGTCCGCCAACGAACACCATTTGCGGCACATCATCTGCATTTTTTTCAAGCAGTTGAAGATAGGCTTTGTATAACGCTTCGTGATTTTTTCTTATTTCGAGCGTACCAACAGATAGCATATAATCACCGGTAACACCGAGTTTAGCTAAAATCTCTTTATCATTGGTATGTTCATGGGATGGCGCGATATCAGACCCAAATTTAATTGCTACCCCTTGTGTAATGGGCCAGTTAAATCTGTGTTGCCAAAGCTGGCCATCACGTTTAGCTGTCTCACCACCATAAAGTATTGTATTACTGGCGAGTGAAGCTAAATAGTAGAAGCGGTTATACCAGTCAAAAGCCTCCCGGGCATGCAGTTGCGGAGTAATCAGTGGGGTCATGTCATATATGACTTGCGAATAAATGAAGCCAATTTCCCGGCGGGCCTTAATAATCTCAATCAGAGGCCGCTCATCCCAGTTGATCCCCGCTGAAAAAACGATATCGTTTTTACGGAAAGGCAGTTTCAGGGCTGCGCCTTTCAGCTTTTGTGCTACGTCCTGAATCATGACTTCGTTTTTTTCTTCAGGGGTAAGCTCGGACTGACTTGCAATAATTGCCGGTGATGCGGTGGCAGGGATCAATCCTTTACGATCGGCGTAATCTATCGCTTTTTTTCGTAATGATGCAGGTAAAGCACTGACTAAGTAAGCACCTGCCTTACTGTAATGACTTAACACTGAACGACGTGGCGCGGTGACATTTTCATTCTTAATTTCAGCGGCAGTACCTGACACATCACGTATCATTTCACTGAATGGCAGTCGGTGACCGCGCCCCTGCTCTTCGGCCTCTCCCCAATAACGCTGAAAAGCAGCATATTGTGAAGTCACATCAGCGGATTCAAATAGCCATAACAGCCGGTCTCGTGGGACTTCAAAGAAAGCATCTTCATGGAAAGCATAAAACTTTATTCCCGGTATTATCTTTGAAAGATAGTGGGCTAAAATTAGCTCGGTACGGATTATCCCCGTAACCCCGCCACGCCACATCCCATAAGAAAGTGTTAAATCGTACCAAATAGTCTTTCTGTTGGTTTTATCACCGATCTTTTCACTCAGCGCTTCTACTGCCTCAAGGACATTTTTCCCACATTCAGACCAGGTTGTTGAGTGCCACTCCTGAGAAATTCTCTCCTCAGCCAGTCTGAGCGAATCAGGATGAGAAATATAGTCCTTAATACCTTCAACCCAGCCGTTAACATCGAAAGGATTGAGATACTTTGGAAAATCTTTGCCTATTTCATGTAATGGCTCAATGTCAGATGCAATACATGCCTTACCATAACTGAAGCTTTCAGGCATTGGTAATGCCCACCCCTCGTACAACGAAGGTAGCAAGGTAAACTTACAATTCCGGTAAAGAACATCGAGTTCTTCGTCGCTTGGGGAAGTAATAATAATATTATTTCCAATGCGCGGATCGCGTTTGATTGAATCTATCAAATCCTCAGTTCGCCATCCTGGACGTCCCACAAAAACTATTTGTGGTAATGGCTCAAAACCCGACTCAGCTAGCTTTGCCATAGCTTTGTAAAGCACGTCGTGGTTTTTACGAACCTCAATGGTTCCTACGGTAATCAAAAAATCACGTTCAATACCCAGGCGTGACAGAATCTCTGCATCTTTAGAAGTATCTTTAACACGTACGGGGTCCGTGCCGCCATAGGGCACAGATAAACTAGGAGGAGAAGTCCAGCCATGTTTATTTTGATAAGCAATACCATCTTTTTGAGGACTGTTGCCACCATACACGATGAAGTCACAGTTTTCTGATATCCAGTGAAAATATCTTCTAAAGTTTTCTTCTAAATCCTCTCTATATAGATGTCGTGTTGTATCGCCCACTAGAATAGTGTCATAAACCATATACCCTAGTTTGATATGTGGGTTTTGACTTTTAACTTTGGTATAAAATTGTTCTTTGCCACTATCAGACCAACCGACACTGAGTATTACGTCTTTTTCTCCATAAGGATGAGAAAAAGATGAATCTTCTACCAAACCTATTGAAGATTTGTTTGACGCCCCGTTTTGATTAGTACGGTTTAGCAGTGTTTTCGCGTTGATCACGCCGCCGACCACTTTTTTAGGCAACCACGCCAATACCCGCATTGGGAGCTTATACTGAGTTGGTGTCGCTTCCACAGCGAGTGCCAGTGCATGCTGAAAACGACGTCCACGACTTGGTAACTCTGATTCTAATGACTTTAAAAAATTCTCAACTTTAAGGTCGGCTTCAGAAGCATTTATATTTTTATTGTTTTCCTGAGCTAAACTTTTACGATTTTCAAGATAGACGTCAGCAACGTTACCTTCTGTATAAATCCATGGAATTTCACTTTTTGCTAATGCAACAAACTTTCCATTCTTGAACATACTGAATTTTATCTGAGGATAGATGCGCGCAAGAGAAGCACCAATTTCTAATTCGGCGCGAACAATCCCTACTACACCACCAGTCCACAGCATTGATGTAGTCAAATCAAACCAAAAATCATTTTTCATATTGTCATTCCTGCGATCATAGCCATTAACTTTCAGCATCCCGCTTAGTTAACTATTAATTTGTTTTACTCACATGCTGACTCATCACAGCCAGGCCTTCCAGTTTCTTAACTATTTCGGCCTGAGTATGCATCACCAGGGAATTATCACGAGTGCGCGTTTCATTAAATAAAGTTTCAGTGGTAAACATCCAAAGAGCTAAGTTTTCTGGTGGGATTGAAACGTTAAACTCAAATTCAGCACTGTTTATGATGTCTTCTAAAACCTGCTGAAAGAGTTGATAACTCCAGGTCTGATGTGATATCGACCAAACTTTAGATAAAAACTGTGCAAGCTTCGGAGTTTTCGCCCAGTAAGGAGAAAACATAGGCGTTCTGGCTGGGACTAACTGATAATTATTACGTGCATTAAGTTCGTTAATAAAAATTATGAATCCAAGATAGACATTATAAGGCCATAATACATCTGTATTCTTTTTGGTTATCGCACCGAAATCTATTAACTTATACTGGCCATTATTGTGCATCACATTCCAGATTCGCACATCATTATGGAAGAGGCCATGCGTTTCGAGTTCAGCAAGTGAAGCAAGAACTTGTTTAACCGCATCTATTTCGCTCTCTATCTGTGAATTCTGTAAAACACTGCTCAGTCTTTCACCGGATAATTTTGAAGTTAAAATTATTCCACGCTGCGTGTTTTCATCAAATTCAACCAGTTGTGGCACATCAAGATGATCTAGTTTTAACTTAACGAGTTGTTGCAGTGAAGTGATTTCGCTTTGGTAATCTTTTTTATTATGCTCTGCAAGAGAACCTTCAAATGAGTAACGCTTCAAAAAGAAGTTATCAGAAAAATAATAACGACGTGAGCTTTGATGAACGCCCTGGGCAAACTCATGTGATTCTTTCGTCCAGTGGTTAATCTTTTCCAGCCTGCCCTTTACATACCAATATTTACTGCTCGAAAAAATTAGCGGTCGCGAGACAGTTGAAAGATGTGTTGGGTACTCACCAAGAATGTCATAAAAGCCAATATCTTCAACAATATCTAGTGCATTATCCGGGAGATGCCTTCCCCAATAAAGTCCTTCCTCTTTAACAGCAAGTTCAAGAAGTACTATCTGAGCATAGTTTGCGAGTTTGTTAATTTTTTCTTTGGTTAACAAATATCCGTCAGCATCACAGATATGATGAAAAACACTGAATCCAAGGACGATATCATATTCGTCATGGTTTAGATTGTTGATGACATTCTGGATTGTATCTTCTTTAAATTCGATGTGTTTCGCACCCTGTTCTTCTGCCAGCGCCCGACATACCGAAACATTCTTGTCCAGAAAGTCAATACCAGTAACTTTTTCACAATATTTTGCGAGGCTTAAACTGAAGAATCCTTGTGCACAACCAAGGTCAAGCAAACGTAACGGGCGACCTAATTGTTCTTTCAAAGATATAAATATACCTTCAATTTTTTGTAGTCTGTCATTACAGTTACGCGATGAATTTACGCCTAAGTCTGGATGGCCAAAAATTGGTTGATAACATTCAGGAAGGGCTTTAACTAATTCAGAAATCGAGCTCATTCATTTACCTCAATATAACACTGGGTTTCAGCATCCACTAAACCAATAAATTTCTTTTCATTATCTACATTGAGTATTATTGAGTCATATCTGCGGTCCAGTGGTTCGTCGCTACCGGCTTCGTCAGTGTGCGTCAATCCAACAGATAATAATACAGGCCCAGTATTGAAATTCATTTTCAGTTTAAACGTAAAGTCGACAACCGCACCAGCTTTCACTAAGCCTAAGTTATCATGCATTAATTCACGAGAGCTGGCGCCATATAAATTAACCCCATCAGGGGTTTTAAGTAAAAGGCCAAAGATCGGAGATTCAATATCGTTATGAAAGACGCAACGAAATTTAATATCTAATTCACGGCCTGCGAAAATCGTCACCGGATAGTTTTGATCATCACTCTTAATGATATAGTCCGTGATCTCTGCGGCTCTTGTTCCCCAGCGGTGTTCTATCGTCTGATACAAAGGTTTTGTGTGGAATATATCATCACACGACAGTTCGTTATCCTCTGGCTTATTTAACCTTCCTGATACCGAATCAACACTCTTTTTGGATTTTCCAAACATTCGGTCACGAAACTCATTGACAACCGCTCGGGGTTCCCCAGCCATGGCGATCGAACCTTTATCTAACAAGATCGCACGATGGCAATGTTTTACGATATCGTCGAGAGCATGGGTAACAAAAAGAATTGTAGTACCCTTTTCTTTGAAGTCATTGATTCGTCGGAAGCATTTAGCCTGAAATGCAACGTCGCCAACAGATAGTGCCTCATCTACAATCAATATATCTGGTCTTACTGCAGTCGCTACGCTGAATGCCAGCCGAACCTGCATCCCACTCGAATAAACTCTGGTGGGCATATCTACATATTCACCAATGTCGGCGAAGGCGAGAATTTCAGGCATTAAATTCGTTATGGTTTCTGTATCAAGCCCTAACAATTGCCCGGACATGTAGACATTTTGCCTTCCTGTAAAGTCAGGGTGAAATCCCATACCCAGTTCGAGCAACGCCGCAATGGTACCGGCACGAGTCACTTCGCCTTCAGTAGGCTTAGTTGTACCAGTAATCATTTTTAAAAGCGTGCTTTTTCCCGCACCGTTAACGCCAACGATACCAATCGTTTCGCCTTGCGTGACATCAAATGAAATATTTCTGATTACCCATTTTTTGCTGTGCCTCAGCCCTAAAAATGGCAAAGTCCATTCGATTAATCTTGAGAACTTTGAAGGATATTGTTTATAAGATTTACCAAGATTATTTAGCGATAAGACCTTACTCATAATTCGTCTACCATATCACCAGAATGGCGCCTGAATAAATAAAGACCTAATATCAGTAAAACCATCCCTAAAATTAGAACATACAATAATGAGGTCCAGTCAGGCATTTGATTATTAACAAATATTTTATGCATGCTATCAACTGTCACAGCCATTGGGTTCATCTCGATGAACCCTCGAGCCCAATTCGGGATGATTTGAACCGGATAAACAATTGGTGTAAACCAAAACCAAAACTGAAGCACAATTGTAATTAGTTGACCGACATCTCTGAAGAAGACATTCAGAACCGCTAATACCATAGCTAAACCTGCAGCAAGTGTTAATGTGGTAAAGACCACAGGAACCATCATTAGCAACTGAAGAGGAGACAAACTGCCAATAATTATTAAAAATGCCGCAAATAAAATGAAAATAATAACAAAATTAATTAACGCTGTGAGCACCAGGATTACAGGAAGAGTAATTCGGGGAAAATTCACCTTCTTAATTAAATTAGCGCTATCAATAAATAAGGAAGTGCCTTTGCCGCAAATTTCCAGAAAAAGCCCCCACAGCAATAATCCGGAACATATATATATACTGTAGGAATATTCTCCGTTGATACCTGGAAGTTTAGACTTCATTACTTCAGAAAAAATTAGGGTATAAACTGTGATCATTGCAAGTGGCTGCATCACAAGCCATACCGCACCCAGCATACTGGTACGGTAACGCGCCTGAAAATCTCGCTTCACAGCCCCAATAATGAAGCCTTTATAGTGCAAAATTGCGGACAGTAATGAAAACACTTACCCCTCCGCACGAAGAATTTTCAAAATGTCGGCTGTTTTTTCATTCATACCATCGACATCCCCGCGGCTTTCTACGTTTAACCTAACTAAAGGCTCAGTATTTGAACTGCGCAGGTTAAAGCGCCATTCCGGGAATTCAAAGCTAATACCATCAGTAGCATCATGGCAAAGGCTCTGCTCCTGATAGCGGGTCTTAATTTCTTCAATTTTTTGCGCAACGTGATTAATTTTAGAATTAATCTCACCACTGCAAGGAAACGCTTTCATACGTTCCGCAACCAGTTCAGACAGCGTCATTCCTTTCACCGCCAGCAACTCTGCTACCAACAGCCATGGAATCATTCCGCTATCGCAATAGGCAAAATCACGGAAGTAATGGTGTGCGCTCATTTCGCCGCCGTACACCGCATCTTCTTCACGCATGCGCTCTTTAATAAACGCATGACCTGTTTTAGACATAACAGGTATGCCACCCGCTTTAGTGACGACGTCGATGGTGTTCCAGGTCAAACGGGGATCGTGAATGATCTTCGCGCCAGGCTCTTTTTTGAGGAAGGCTTCGGCCAGCAGGCCAACAATGTAATAACCTTCGATGAACTCTGCGTTCTCGTCAAACAGGAAGCAGCGATCAAAGTCGCCATCAAATGCGATGCCCATGTCGGCTTTGTTCGCTTTCACCGCATCGGAGGTATCTTTCCGGCACTCTGGCAGTAAGGGATTAGGAATACCGTTAGGGAAATGACCATTCGCTTCATGATGAACTTTAATGAAGGTGACCGGTGCATTCGCCAGCTGGAAGCGCTTTTCGATCTCATCGATAACGTGACCGGCAGCGCCATTACCCGAGTTGATGACCAGCGTCATGGGTTTGGTGAAATTTGACAGATCAATGTAGCCCATCAGGTGATCGACATAGGCATCCAATACCGAGATCTGGTTATAGCTGCCACGCTTTGCTGCATCGACCGGCGCAAAATCGTTAGCTTCAGCCAGACGCTGAACATCACGTAAGCCTGTATCGCCACTGATCGGACGGGAACCTTCACGCACCAGCTTCATGCCGTTATAGTTCATCGGATTATGGCTTGCCGTCACTTCGATGCCACCATCAATGCCTAAATGGAAGGTGGCGAAATAAATCTCTTCCGTGCCGCTTAAGCCGATATCAAGTACATTGGTACCCGCATCCATTAAACCATTGGCCAGGGCCATTTTCAGGCTTTCGCTGGTCAGCCGAACATCGCCGCCCACAACAATCGTTTCCGGCTTTAAAAATTCGCCATAAGCGCGACCAATACGATATGCAATTTCTTCATTTAATTCCGCGCCAAGCTCACCGCGAATGTCATAAGCTTTAAAACAGGTCAATGCTGCCATGATCTCGTCTGTCCTTACTTACTTGCAAATTGTTCTTTAATCAGAATTAAATCGTCATCACCCAGATAGGAGCCTGACTGAATTTCCAGCAGCTCTAACGGAATCTTGCCTGGATTTTCTAACGTGTGCTGATGGCCAATAGGAATAAAGGTTGATTGGTTTTCCGTCAGCAATAAGGTTTTATCCTGAATAGTCACTTTGGCAGTGCCGGATAAGATCACCCAGTGTTCAGTTCGGTGATAATGCATCTGTAATTCGAAACGTTCACCCGGTTTAACGGTGATACGATTTACATTAAAACGGCCGGTATTGACCACCAGATCGCAGCGTCCCCATGGCCAGTAAGTTTCACGATGACGACGATATTCCGTACGGCATTCGCTCTTCAGGAACTCCACCACGCGTTTGACGTCCTGAACCTGATCTTTGCGCGCCACCAGTACGGCATCTTTGGTGTTAACAATCACCAGATTTTCCACGCCGATAGCTGCCACTAACTGATCTTCGCTGTTGATGTAGCAATTTTTAGTGTTATGCAGGAAGGTATCGCCTTTCAGCGAGTTACCGGCTGCATCTTTTTCATTCACTTCCCACAGCGCGGACCAGGATCCGACATCGCTCCAGCCTGCATCCAGCGGCACCACGACGGCTGCGTCCGTTTGCTCCATCACGGCATAATCAACGGACTCATCCGGGCAGGCAATGAAATCGTCTTTATCAATGCTGATGAAGTCGTTACCTTCTGCCACATTCGCCATGGCACGGCGGCAGGCATCCAGAATATCAGGACGGAATTTTTCCAGTTCCTGCAGATAACGTTTGGCGCGGAACATAAACATCCCGCTGTTCCAGTAATATTCACCGGAAGCCAGATAATCCTGAGCCGTTTTCAGGTTAGGCTTTTCCACAAAACGCTGCACGCTAAACGGCGCATGTTCATCACCCGCCAGCTGCTCACCGCGATGAATATAGCCGTACCCGGTTTCAGGTCCGGTGGGCACGATGCCGAAGGTGACCAGATGCCCCTGCTTGGCATATTTCGTTGCGGTGATGATGGCCTGGTGGAATGCCGCGCGGTTCTCAATGACATGGTCGGCGGCTAACACTAACAGTACCGGATCATCGCCTTGCTCAATCGCGTTAATCGCTGCCAGAGCAATCGCCGGCGCCGTGTTGCGACCAACCGGTTCAAGGATGATGTTATGGGAAAGTTTGTTGATCTGACGAAGCTGTTCAGCGACGAGGAAACGGTGCTCTTCGTTGCAGATGACCAGCGGAGCTCGCGCTTCGACACCGGTCAGGCGGTTGACAGTCTCCTGCAGCATCGAGTGCTGTCCGTGCAAGCTGATGAACTGTTTTGGATACAATTCACGTGAAAGGGGCCACAAACGACTGCCGGTTCCTCCGGCCATGATTACGGGAAGTAACATTCCACAACCTCTAATGTGTCTTTTAGACTGCTCTATCATTTCCAGCGGGACAATTTTTCAGCAAAACAAAAAATAGCCACGCTACCGCCCTTGGCTTGCAGCAACCAATATGCTGTGTAACAAGTCAATCCTGTGCTTTCCGTCTCGGCTAATTATGGTCAATATTGCAGCATCAACCGCTTTGTCTGAGACCATCGCAAATAATACATTTTGTGCTGCCGAATTAACATGGTTATTGTCTGATGCCGGCGCGGCGAATCTTAATTTCTTTTCATCGTTGCGGTTAACCGCAAGCTACTGAGTCGGAAAGAATATAGCTGGCGATTCGCAGAATGAAAGGCTGCGGCAGGTTTTCACTAAATCAATACGATGTGTTACCAACGCCAGGTATTGCTTCATCACGGATTAGGATAATTCTGCATTCGGAAATGGAAAGCCTGGATAAAAAAACAACAAGATAATTAATTTGTACATAAAAAAACCCGGCACAGGCCGGGTTTTTACGCTTTGCGAGTTCAATCAGTTAAACCCATTCGGGTTCTTCGACTGCCAGTTCCAGGTATCGCGCATCATCGCATCGATACCGCGCGTGACGCGCCAGTCGAGCTCTTTGTTGGCCAGGCTGGCATCCGCCCAGAACGCTGGCAGATCGCCGTCGCGGCGTGGTTTGAACTCGAACGGAATCTGTTTACCGGACGCCTGCTCAAACGCCTTGATCATCTCCAGCACTGAGAAGCCTTTGCCGCCGCCGAGGTTGTAAGCTTTATAGCCTTCAACTTTCGGCAGGTGGTCCAGCGCTTTGAGGTGCCCTTCCGCCAGGTCAACGACGTGAATGTAGTCGCGCTGGCAGGTGCCGTCTGGTGTGTCGTAGTCATCGCCAAACACGCCCAGCTTGTCCAGACGCCCGATCGCCACCTGCGCAATGTACGGCAGCAGGTTGTTCGGAATACCGGTTGGGTCTTCGCCAATCTCACCAGATTCGTGCGCGCCGACCGGGTTGAAGTAGCGCAGCGCGATGGCTTTGAAGTTCGGCTCGGCTTTGGCGAAGTCGCGCATCACGAACTCAATCATCAGCTTGGAGGTGCCGTACGGACTGGTGGTGCCACCAATCGGCGTCGTTTCGACGTACGGAACCGGTGCGTCAGCGCCATACACGGTGGCGGATGAGCTGAAGATAAAGTTCCACACGCCAGCGGCGCGCATCTCTTCCAGCAGCACCACGGTCCCGGCAACATTGTTCTCGTAATATTCCAGCGGCATGCGCGTGGATTCGCCCACCGCTTTCAGCGCGGCGAAGTGGATGACGGCCGAGATGTCATTGCTGGCAAACAGATCGCGCAGGCAGGCGCGGTCGCGGATGTCGCCTTCAACGAAGACCGCTTTCTTACCGGCCAGCTTCTCAACGCGATTGATTGCTTCGCGCGAGGCATTGCAAAGGTTATCCAGGACTACAACGTCGTCGCCGCGCTCTAACAGCGCCAGCACCGTATGGGAGCCGATGTACCCTGCTCCGCCCGTTACCAAAATAGCCATGTGTACTCCTTTAAAACCGCGCAACCTGCGCGGCGGGGAAAGAGATTATTTTGCCAGAATTTTTTGGATTGCTTCGCGGAAATCGCGGCCCTGGGTGTTGTTGCGCAGACCGTAAGAGACGAAGGCCTGCATGTAGCCGAGTTTACGGCCGCAGTCGAAGCTGGTGCCGGTCAGCAGCTGGGCATCAACCGGTTTTTTCTGGCTCAGGGAGGCGATGGCATCGGTCAGCTGGATACGGCCCCAGGCGCCTGGCTCTGTGCGCTCCAGTTCACCCCAGATATCCGCAGAAAGCACGTAACGGCCCACGGCGGTCAGGTCTGAGTTCAGCTCGGACGGATGCTCAGGTTTTTCCACGAAGTTGGTGATGGTGCTGATATCGCCCGGGTTATCCAGCGGCTGCTCGGTGGTCAGCACGCCATACTCAGACAGGTCTTCGCCCGGCATGTGTTTCGCCAGAACCTGGCTGCGGCCGGTCTCTTCAAAGCGTGCCACCATCGCGGCAAGGTTGTAACGCAGGTGGTCAGCGGTAGAGTCATCCAGCAGCACGTCTGGCAGGACCACCACAAAAGGGTTGTCGCCAATCATCGGACGGGCACACAGTACCGAGTGGCCAAGACCCAGCGGGTTCGCCTGACGCACGTTCATGATAGTCACGCCCGGCGGGCAGATTGACTGCACTTCGCTCAGCAATTGGCGTTTCACGCGCGCTTCAAGCAGCGCTTCCAGCTCGTAGGTGGTATCGAAGTGGTTTTCCACTGCATTTTTGGAGGCATGGGTGACCAGCACAATCTCCTTGATGCCCGCCGCCACACACTCGTCGACAATGTACTGAATCATTGGTTTATCGACGATAGGCAGCATCTCTTTCGGAATGGCTTTAGTCGCAGGGAGCATATGCATACCGAGACCCGCAACCGGGATTACTGCTTTAAGCTTGGTCATATTTATTCCATTTCATGAAGTGAATAAGTGGGGTCGATTATGCAGGATCGGCCGGTTGAGCAAGTATAATCTTTATCTGAAAAACCGGCACTAACTCTCTGTCAACACATAAAAAATCGTCAAAAAGTCCATCTGCCACCCGGCAATGAGGCGGGAAAAAAAAGCGGCTAAATGGCTGAAAAACAGTGGAAGGCAGAGTGATGAGCGATGACCGGTGAGGCCAGTGATTGTTGAGCGTTCAGACCGGCGTTGCGGAAACATCATTGGGGCGAAGATGGAAGCGTATTTTTGAAAGGTCGCCATGAATGGCGCCCCTACGGGATCACAGCAGGTTTTTGTAGGGTGCGCATTGATGCGCACCGGCGGTTGCACGTCAGTCACCGATCACATCTGATGATGCCGGGCGGTCGCCGTTGCCAACGACCACTCCCGTCATCACCGCTTACAGCCAGCCCTCAAACCACTCGGGCATCACGAACAGGTTGAAATGATTCACCAGCAGCATCAGGCCGACAAACACCACCGACACCGACACCCACTGGCGCGCATACGGCATAAAGCGGATGCCAATCACCGGTTTGATGAAGAACGGATGCGCGAAGGCGGAGATCAGCACCTGGGAAATCGACAGCGTCAGCGCCACGTAAATCACGTTCGGCCAGATCCACGTAGTGGCCAGCACCACCACCACCACCAGGCTGGCGACGATATTCCAGTAGAACTCGACGTTGGTGCGTCCGTTCGCCTGGGAGATCGCGCCGGTCAGGCCGCCCATCGGGCGCAGCATACCGAACAGCAGCATCAGCGGGATCAGGTGATACACCTGCTCGTGCGAAGCGCCGTACAGCACACGCACAATCACCGGAGAGAGAATACCAATCGCCAGGTACATCGCACTGCTGAACAGCATGATGACGAAGGTGCCCTTGAGGAACAGTTTTTTCAGCTGCTCGGGATCGTGCTGCTTCTCGGCGAAGCGCGGCAGCGCCAGGCGGTTAATCACCGGCGACACCAGTTTCAGCGGCTGCAGAATCAGCTCTTTCGCCAGTGAGTAAACCCCCAGCATCTCGGCACCCATCACTTTACCGACGATCAGCGCATCGGCCTGAGTACGCAGCTGGTTAATAGTCTGTGAACCCAGCTGATAGATACCGTAACGCACCGCACTGACAAAGGTTTTGCCGTCGAACTCCCACGTTGGTCGCCACGACTTCTCGCCAAAGTAGATCATGCAGAGAATGCGCGTGAAGGCGTTGATGAACAGCCCGAGAATCGCTGCCGCTACCGTCAGGGAGGTGAAATAGAGCATCGCCACCGTACACAGGAAGGCAAACAGCTTGGTGCCCATCTCAATCTTCGCCAGCGTCACCATGCGTTTGGTTTTCACATAGTGCGCCTGATACTGCGACAGGTGACCGAGCACGAGGAAGTTGAGGCTGGTGAGCATAATCAGCGCTGTCAGCTCCGGCAGATGGTAGAACCACGCCACCGGCCAGGCGATGGCCAGCATGATCAGACCGGTACAGAAGCTCAGCGAGACGTTAACCCAGTAAATGGTGCTCTGCTCACGACGTGTAATCTCCTGACGATGCACGATGTAGCTGCTCATGCCCATGTCCTGCAGCACGGTAGCCACCGCCAGAATGGCGTTGATGATCGCCAGCAAACCCAGCTCGTGCGCTTCAAGCTTGCGCGCCAGCACCGCCAGCTGCAGCACCTGCAGCAGCGCGGCAAAGCAGGTGCTGCCAAACAGCCACACCGCCTGTTTTTTTAATCCACTCACACCATGCGCTCCAGAATTTTCGCCAGCTCACCGTAAGCGATGTGCTGATTGAACTCGGTTTCCACTTTATGGCGCGCTGCGGCCACCACCGGTGCAACGTCAACGTCGCCGCGCGACAGGCGCAGCAGCGTGTCCGCCAGCTCGTCGGCATCATTTTCCGATACCAGCCAGCCGCTGACGTTATTCTGAATCAGCTCCGGGATACCGCTGTGGTAGGTGGACACCACTGGCAGGCCAACCGCCATCGCTTCCATCAGCGCCACCGGAATGCCTTCCATATCGCCATCGGCGGCGGTTTTCGACGGCAGCAGGAAAATGTCAGCCTCGCTCAGCGCCTGACGAATCTCCTCCTGCGGCTTGAAGCCTGGCATGGTCACCATGTCTTCCAGGCCAGCACGCGCGATGTGCTCGCGCATCATGCCGTCCTGCTCGCCGTTACCAATGATGGTGAACTGGAACTGACCGCCGTTATCGCGCAGGATTTCACTGGCTTTGACCGCCACGTCCAGCCCTTTTTTCTCGGTCAGGCGCGCCACCGAAACGATGCGCAGCGGTTTGTGGAATGCTTCACGCGGCTGGAAGTTAAACTTCTCCGGCTCGATACCCATACGCGTGACGTGCACTTTCTCGCGCGGACAGCCCATCTCAATCAGCTTGTTCTCCCACAGATGGCTGATCGGCAGCATCAGTTCGCTCTGTCTGAACAGGTTGATGTAATCCAGTTTGTGCTCTTCAAGAATGTGGCGACGCGAGATATCAGCGCCGTGGAACACCGTCGCCTGCTTGCCCTTCAGTACCCCCAGCTCGCGCAGTTTATTTGCCAGCGCACCGGCATAGCCGAAGTGCACCAGGAACACATCGGCGGTAAAGGTCTGCCGGGCGTTTGCGACAATGGCTGGCAGCAGCAGCTTTTTCGCCTGCGCACCGTAGCGGCCAACGTTAAGCGACTTCAGCAGCGCCGGTTTGGCGATTTTCGGCAGCATCAGCCCGATGCGCTGGGTCAGTTTGTCGAGGTTTGATACCTTCTCTTCCGGCAGCAGATAGTGGGTTTTCGCCGCCAGATTGTACTCATCGAACGCGGCATGACGGTTGATCATGTCGCCCGGAAACACCGAGATGATCTCGACGTCATAGCCGGCATCGATGAAATGCGTCACCTGATTGAGGACAAACGTCTCAGAGGCAACCGGAAAACGCATGGTGAAAAAGGTTAGCTTCATCACTTACCCCAGGACGTTGAGAATTTCTTCGGTGATGCGGTTGCCGATTTCACGCTCCTGCGCCACCGCGGTGTTCACTTTTTGCTTCACGTTGTCATAGTCCGCCAGCACCGTCTGCACTTTGTCGATCAGCGAGCCGTCCATCAGGCTCTGCACGTCGGTGGCCATCTGCGGCAGACCCAGCTGGTTCATCACGCCGAGCGATTTGTGCTCGTAGTTGATGGCCACGGCTGGCGTGCCGAAATTCATGGAGATGATTGCTGAGTGCAGGCGCGTGCCGATGGTGAGATGGCAGTGGCTGAGCAGGATGCCGAGTTCCAGGTCGTTGAACTCGTCCATGATCACATGGTAGTGCTCCGGCTGCTCAACGTGGTCGCGCAGCGTCAGCGCCACCATACGGTCATCTTTGGCATAGCTGTCGATGCCGGTACAGGTGGAGAACGCCACCACCTGATAACCTTCGGCGATCATGGCGTTGATCACCCGGCCAAACGCGGCTTCGTACTCTTTCTGCGTGACGCCAAGACGTTTGTCGAACGGTGCCAGCTCACGCACGGTGATAGCGATGGTTTTGCGCGACTGAATGATGTTCTGCCAGTGCAGCAGGTTGTGGCTCGGATTTTCCACCTCGCGCGCCTGCACCAGGAACGCGGTGTCCACGCCCTTCTTCACCCGGCTGGTGGTCACGCCATCCTGCTTCAGGCGATCGAGGCTGACCTCTTCGCGCAGCACCAGGCTGTCGACGCGGTCAAAAACAAAGTTTGCCAGCGCATTGACGCGCGGGTTTTCGAACGGGCCCACCGAGTGACCGATCATGTGCAGCGGCTTCTTCGCCATCAGCGCGCATAGCGCGTGATCAAACTGGGTAACACCGTACAGATCGACGAAGAACGAGCCGCCGACCTGAATGATGGCGTCATATTTCGCCAGGCTGCGGGTGAATTCCGCCAGATGCGGCGGCACCGAGAAGGATTTATACACGCCGCCTTTGCCGAGGTGCGCCATCATGATGTCCGGCATCAGACGGTTGGCGACTTTGCGCTTCAGGCTGCTGACCAGCCCTTTTGGCGCCTTACTGTTGTGCAGAAACAGCGAATCCTGCTGGATGTGCTGCTGCAGTAAATATCCGGAGCTGGTTGGATAGCGGCTGATGACATCGATATCCAGATCCCCACGCGCGGCCTGTAATGAATCAATCAGTCCACGTAAAATCGCGCCATCCCCACGATTTCCACAGGTATGGTTACCCACCAATAAAATCTTCATAAAAACTCCAGATAAATTTTTGTAATTTTTTACAAGCCGCCAGTTCCATACTGGCTAAGTGAACTCTGTAAGAAAAAACTGCTAATGGGCCAGCGGCCCGAAATTAACGACTGCCTGTTGTGACGTAATTGATACCTGCGACAGGTGTTACATGCGCGATAAATCGCGCCGCTACAGACTGTGCAAAGGGTCAGTGCAGAAATCACCTCTGCACAAACCGTAGCGGCGCAATTTATTGCGCTTTGCCCGTCCTGGCTCGATGCCGTTGTGGCCTCCGTGATAAATTGCACCGTTACCTGCGTTAAATCCTCACGACTTCAGCGCAAAATACGGCAGCGCCACCTGCTCGCCGTTGATCACCACTGAAACAAACCCCTTCGGCTGGCGCGTATCCACCTGTTCGGGCTTTAGCGCGCGCGACGCCAGCAGCAAATCGCCCTGCTCATTGCCGCCGATGCCGGCTTTACCGTTGTGCAGGCTAAACCGCTGCGGGGCCGGCTGGCTGCCGCTGGTCGGACTGCCCTGCGCCATGGTGGCGTCAACGCGCGCACAGCGGCCGGTGAGGAACCGGTCTTTGGCGGTGCTCTTAATCAGCACCACCGCCGTCGGCGTCCAGCCCGCCAGTTTGACGAACACTTTGCTATCGGTATCGCTGCGCGCATCGACGCGCACCTCCAGCACCGGCGAACTGCCTTCCGCGGACCAGCTGGCTTCCGCCTTGCTGGTTTTGCGCTGCAGATGAATCACCGCGCGACCGCCGGTCTGTTTACCGCCCATCACGTCGAGCAGCGGCTGCTTGTCGCTGCCGTTGCTGAACTGCGACTGACCAAACAGCTCGATCTCCCAGCTGTCACCCACGGTTGGCGAGTAAAAATTCCCCAACTCGAACCAGGTGGCCTGATTGGTGTTGTTGGTCAGACGGAAACGCGACGTGATGTAGTTGTATTTCAGGCTGCCGTCGATGGCCACGCCGTAAGACTCCACCCGCGTTGAGCCCATCTCCCAGATATTCAGCCAGCGCTCACCTTCCAGCGAGTTATCGATCCAGCTGCCAGACTGCAGATTGGTCTGGCGCATATTGAGGCGGGAATTGCGCGCGTTCAGCGGGTTTTTGCAATCTTCCAGGCTCAGCGCATCAATAATCCACTGGCCGTTCGAGATGTCGCCGGGGTGCTCGCTGTGCTCAATCCAGCCGTTATGAATGATCGACTGGCTGCAGCGCGGCAGGTTGAGCACCATGCCACCGGTACAGCGCTGGGCGTTGAAGTTCGACAGTTCAATCGCCGTACTGTGGTCCCATGCACCCTGCTTCTGTCCGGACCAGCTGGCTTTGATCACGTCACCGGTACAGGTGTCGGCGTACCACTGGTCGATTTTGCAGTCCAGCGTATCCAGCAGGCTGATTGAGGTGCCGCCGACGCGGTTGAAGCGCAGGCAGGCACCGCGGAAGAACTGACCGCCCGGACAGGTGTTGCGGAACAGCCCCTGTTTGTTTGGCCGCTTGTCGTTCTGACCGTTGAAGATCAGGTTGGAGATTTCGGTCCAGCGCGCATTCACCTGGAACAGGAATTCGGAACGACCGTCAGATACCAGCGTAGTCGCCGGGAAATAGCCGAAGTTAACCATCGCGCCGGAAATGCGGAAGAAGCGCTGCTGCTGATCGCCAAAGTCACAGCCGGTCACGAAGAAGGTGCCTGCCGGAAACTGAACGCAGATCTGCTGGTTAGCCTTGAGCGACCACTGATACATGGCTTTGATCGCCGGTGCCGTATCGGTTTTGCCGTCGGCGATGGCGCCGAAGTCAAACAGCGTCAGACGGTTGAAATCTTCCACCACGCGGCGCCAGTAGAACCCGTTACCGCTGAAAATCACGCCGCCATCATCTTCGCCTTCGCCATACACGCCGACGAACTCGCCGCCGCCCACTTCCAGCCCTTCGTGCCAGCTTTTCAGCTTGATTTTCGCCCCGGCAAACAGCGGTCGGGTTTTACGCAGCTCTTCCACCGACGGGATTTCGCCGATCAGCTGATAGCCATTCGGCTGCGCCAGGCGCTGGCTGAAGTTGCTGGCGTTCGGGCGCGACACATCGCTGATGGAAAACAGCGTATTACCCTGGTTATCTTCCACCACCATCGAGTGCGCAGGATTGGCGATTAACGCGGCATTATCGTGAATGAACTGGGCAAAGTTGCCTTTATTGAGCGCAATTGGCTGGCTCACCTGGGAAACCTTACCGCTGGCGTCGCGCAGATACACCGGAATCTGGTTGCCGGCCTGGCTGGCATCTTTGCCTGCTGCGCCAATCCACAGTTTGCCCTCAAAGTTCTGCCAGAACTGCGGTGGCATGGTATAGACGTTTTCCGGCGTCAGAATCGGCACATCGCCCGGCGGGACGCTGGAGGCATCAACCGCTTTCAGCGCCGGCTGACCACTTTTGGCGGCGTAACTGGAAAACGCGCTCACCGACAGCGCGGCAACAATGGAGGAGGCTGCAGTTTGCAAGACTTCTCTTCTTTTCATGCTAACAATCCCGTGGTCATGGGGCCGCATGGCGGCCGAAAAGGTATCCCCGAGGCACGATAAAAGTGGTTACACCAGCGCCAGCCAGCTCTGTTTGATCTGATTACCGTCAAACTTCAGCGCCGTCTCTTTGGTTTTTTCGCTCATGGCAAAGAACAGGCGATCGTCGCTGGCCAGCTGCTCCATGCGCGCCAGGAAAGTGGCTTTGTCGTTCATTGGCACCAGGAAGCCATCTTCGCCGTGATTGATGATCTCCTGCGGTCCGGTCGGACAGTCATAGGCCACCACCGGCAGCGACCAGGATTTGGCTTCCAGCAGTACCAGCGGCAGTCCTTCATAACGTGAGGTCATCAGCGCTATGTCGCTGTCGCGGTAGTAATCATTGATATTGCTGACTTTGCCGACAAAGTTAACGCTGCCGGTGATGCCCAGCGCCGCGGCCTGATCGTGCAGTTGCTGGCGCAGTTCGCCGTCACCGGCGATCACCAGCTTCCACTCCGGGTGTTTTTTGCTGAAGTCGGCCCAGATATCCAGCAGCAGGTCAAAGCCCTTCTGGTTATCGAGGCGGCCCACCGCCAGCGCCTGACGACTACGCGTCTCGCGCTGCCATGATTTGTACACCACCGGATTAGGAATTTGCTGGCTGGGGATATGCCAGCGGGTGAAGACCTGATGGTCTTTGTCAGTCAGCACGATCACCTGGTCGTAGTAGCGCAGCAGCAGCCACTTCAGCAGTTTGATCGGCTTGCTGAACGAGTTGATGGCGATGTGCTCGCAGGCGTAGGCTTTGAAGGTTTTTTTCTTCATTGCCATCAGGTTCCAGAAGGCAAACATCACGCTCAGGCGCCCCATACTGATCAGGAATACGCTGTCGAAGCCCTCCTGGTGGATGCGCGCCACGGCACTTTTAATCGGGTTGCTGTGGCCTTCGAAGCTGACAATCTCTTTCACCCGCTCAAACGGGTAAAAGGTTTTGCCGTGCCCTTCCAGCGAGTAAATGGTGACGGCATGCTCTTCACCGAGGCACTCCGACATGAAGTTGCAGATATTCTCCGTGCCTGCGTAGGAGTAGGCATCCTTAATAACCAAAACAATCTTTTTCATGAAAATGCTTTCCACCTCAAACAAATGGCGATTTCAATAACCGAGTAGTTTGAGTTGCAGCAAGGCGGCAAGCGGGACCATCCGCAGGAGCTTACTCAGGTAAGTGACTGTGGTGGGCACGCGCAGCCAACGCCGCTGCAGCTCAAAGTAAGACGGTTATTAGCGATGCTTAAGGGTGAAAAGAACCCCATTCACCATATACCAGCCGTAATAGTAATAGATTTTTAAAGGATTGTTTTTATAGATAATTCTTAATAATTCGAGGTGCCATTTCGCCGCTTTATTTTTGTTACGCGACAGCGAATCGCCCAGCTCGTAGTAGTTGACCAGCGTCTTCTGGATCACCCGGGCTTGTTTGTAGCGGAGGAACAGCTCATAGAGGAACAGGAAGTCTTCATGGCCTTTACGCTGGAAGAAGATGCCCTGTGGCGGACGACGGAAACACACCGAGGAGAAGCAGACGCGATACTGCTTCTTCACGAAGTTTTCCTGCTGCAGATAAGGTTTGTTGTAATTGATGTCGTGATCGGCGGTTTTGGTTTTGTAGTGATAATGGGTGATCACAAAGTCGTCACCGGCGGCCAGCGCCGCGGCCTGCTCGGCCAGTTTCTCCGCGTGCCATTCGTCATCGCTGTCGAGAAACGCAATGATCTCCTCTTTGGCCGCGCGCAAGCCCACGTTGCGCGTTTCCGCCGCGCCGAGGTTGACCTCGTTGCTGAGGATAGTGATGCGCGCGTCCTGGCAGTGCTCGCGTACAAAAGCGAGTGAATCATCGGTGGATTTATCATTGACCAGGTAGAGATGCCAGTCGCTGTAGGTCTGATTCACGATCGACTCAACCGCACGCAGCACGGTGTTGCGCGCGTTGTACATCGGCATCACGATACCGATGGTGCCAACATGATTTGTCATTTGTATACCCGGAGTGTCAGGAACCGAAAAAATGCTCCCGCTGCGGGAGCAAGTGAAAGTCATAAATCGATCAGGAAACCGCTCTTCGCCCCGTGAAGCGCGACTTCAGCTTATCGACCAGGCGATTGATGAAGTAGGCGCGGTTATCACGGTTGGTGAGGAAGAAGTAGCGCGCAAAACTGACGCTGGCCAGCAGCGAATTGCCATCCATTTTGTAGCGCAGCGGCAGCTTGAACGCTTTGTAGGTATGGATATCGCGCGCCGTCAGGTGCGGCTTCATGGTGTCGAGCCAGAAGAAGGAGTACTTCACCGACTCGCCTTTGTGTTTGGAACCAAATTTGGTCACCAGATGGTAGGTCGCCAGCGGTTTGGCGATCATCACAAATTCATAGCCCATGCGGTCGGCGCGGATGCAGAAGTCATAATCCTGATGGCGAATATAGCGCGCATCAAACTGGATTCTGGCGGCATCTTCGCGTTTCAGCACGATGGTACTGGTCTGGATAAAGCCGTAACAGCCAAACAGGTACTCCGCCACGGTCTCGTTCTTACCCGGCGGCTGCATCGGCATCACTTTGAGGAAGCTGCCGTCCTGATGAATATTGACCTGGCTGAAGATGACATAGCGCGATTTACCCTGCGCTTCCAGCTTGCGGATGGTATCGCACACTTCCAGCAGCTTGTCCGCGTGCCACTCGTCGTCGGCGTCGAGGAAGCTGATGAAGTCGCCCTGCGCCAGTTCAATACCTTTGTTCCGCGCGCCGGCGCCGTTGAGTTTGACCTCAGACAGCTCCAGTTTGATGTCCAGATCCTGATAGCGCTCGCCGCGCACCACCTGCGCCAGTTCCGCGGCATCGGCGGATTTGTCATCCACGATGATGACTTCAAAGTTGCGATAGGTTTGCGCTTTGACGCAATCCAGCGTCGTGACAATCGATTTCGACGCGTTATAAGCGGGAATTACAATTGAGAAGCGGATGTCCTGCATTGCCAGCACCTCTTAAACAGCTGTTCCAGATTCAACGGTAACGCGAGCGGCCTGTAGAAAGGAATCGGCTTTGTTCTGAAAAATCATGCCGTTAGTATTCTTTTTCAATAAGACTTTTCGTACCGTCACGGAAATACCTAAGATTGTGCTGTGTGTATGTTGGGTGGTGCAAAACGCACCGAAAAATTTAGTCGCCATGCATGGCGTTATGTTCGAGAAAGCGATTTGGGGTCGCCATCAATGGCGTTATATCCGACAGAGCGGTTTGCCGGTCGCCATGAATGGCGACCCTACAGCGTCGGGTACGGTTCTGACCGTCAGTGCATTTATGCGCACGGGTAAAGAGGTCAACTCTCCTGCACCGTCCACGTAGGGTGCGCATTTATGCGCACCTCGCTAACGCTTTTTAGCCATAAAAAGGGGCGGAAAATCCGCCCCCGATAGTGCTTAGCTTTTGCTCTCTTTGCCGTATTCGTAGTTGTAATAGTCGTAGCCATAACCATAGGCATTCGACGCTTTACGGACCACGGCGTTGAGGATGACGCCTTTAATCTCGATACCGTTCTGGGCGAAGCGCTTGTAGCTGACATCCAGCTCTTTGGTGGTGTTGGTTTCGAAACGCGCCACCATCAGCGAAGTACCGGCCAGCTTACCGATGATGGAAGCGTCGGTCACAGCCAGAATCGGCGGCGTATCGATCAGCACCAGGTCATAGTTCTTGCTCGCCCAGTCCAGCAGCTCCTGCATGCGACGATGCATCAGCAGCTCAGACGGGTTCGGTGGCACCTGACCGCGCGGCAGGAAGTCAAAACCGTACACGCCCTTCTGAATCATCGCCGGCGAGAACTCGCTCTTGCCTGACAGTACGTTAGACAGGCCAGTCTTGTTATCCGCACCCAGCAGCTCGTGGGTATAGCCGCGACGCATATCACCATCGATGAACAGCACGCGCTGACCTGCTTTGGATACCAGCGTCGCCAGGTTGGCACAGATAAAGGTTTTACCAATACCCGGGCTGGCACCGGTGATCATCAGGATGTTGTTTTTCGCTTCCATCATGGCGAAGTGCAGGCTGGTACGCAGGCTACGAATCGCTTCGATGGAGAGGTCCGTCGGATTGCCCAGCGCCAGCAGCGTGTTGTGCGGATCCGACTTCTCTTTGCTGCCGCGTCGCGCCAGCGCTTCGGTGTCTTTCTTACGCTGCCACTCGGAGAGCGGTACGCTGGCATAGACGTTCATGCCCAGCTCTTCCAGCTGCTCCGGGTTGTCGATACCGTGGTGGAACAGTGCTTTCAGCAGCACCAGACCAACCGACAGCATCAGACCCACAATCAGGCCCGCGACAATAATCAGCAGCTTCTTCGGTGCTACCGGGCTGGTGCTGGTTTCAGCACGGTCGATGATGCGCACATCACCCACGGTGCTGGCCTTGCTGATGCCCAGTTCCTGCTGACGGTTCAGCAGCTGCATGTAGATTTCCTGACCGGCCTGCACATCACGCGTCAGACGCAGAATCTCCTGCTGGGTCTGCGGCATGGCCGAGATTTTCTTGTTCAGCTGCGCCTGTTCCGCTTCCAGCGTTTTGCGTTTTTCCAGCAGTGCGCGGTAGGTCGGGTGGTCTTTGGTGAACAGCTGGGAAACTTCGGCTTCACGGAAGGTCAGCTCGTTCAGCTGGCTCTGGACGCTAACGGAAGAGTCGAGCGCCGATTTGGCTTCCAGCGACATGTCGACCGACTCGTTCTGACGACGGAAGGTGTTCAGCTTGTCTTCCGCATCGTCCAGCTTGGCACGCACGTTAGGCAGCTGGGTGCGCAGGAATTCGAGGCTCTTTTCCGCCTGCTCAGACTTACGCTCAACGTTCTGCAGCAGATAGTTGTTGACGATCTGGTTCAGCACGCGGCTCGCCTGCTCCTGATCTTCATCCTGGAACTCCAGGCCCAGCACGCCGGTGGTTTTGCCTTTATCGGCGACGGTCAGCGCGCCCAGTACGGTTTTAATCGCCTGCAGGTCGCTCAGCTTGGTGACGCTGAAGCTGGTGCCTTCGTCAGCCTGAATGCCGCTAACCAGCATGGTGACGTCGCCGTGCTGCTCCAGCTGACCGACGCGGCCTTTGAACAGCTCGTCGCCGTCTTTGCTCACGGTATAGGTCTGCGGACCGGTGACTTCCAGCTCAACGGTACGTTTGTCAATGCTGCGCGGAATTTCCAGGCGTGAAATGGCAATCTGCGCCGGCTTGTTGCCCATCAGGCGCGACAGACCTTTACCGATTACCGGGAAGTAGTTTTGCTGAATGACCGTGTCCAGACCGAGGTCGTTAACGGTTTTACCAATCACCATGCGGGATTCGATGATCTGAATCTCGGTGTCTGATGCTGGCGTGGTCGGAATCACATCCTGTAATTCGTTCAGCACCGAGGCGGTGTTTTTCTGCTCCACCTGCACCATAGCGTCCGCGCTATAGATTGGCGTAGCAAACAGTGTGTAGAGCGTTGCCATCAGCATAAAGAAAGCGGTGACCGCCACGATGATCCAGCGATGATCGATCAGCTGTCCCACAAGATGCGCCAGATCCCATCCATTCGAATCTTCTTTTGGCGCAGTCATAACCTTGTTTTTGATATTCATGGATATTCCCAACTATCGGCTTAGTACGTTAACCCATTTCTGGGTAGCGTTTTCCAGTAACCCGTAAACCTCTTCAAAGGCCTCACGGCTTTTTTTGTACGGATCCGCAATTTCCTGTTGGTTAAGCCAGTGGCCCAGCAGCATGGTCTTCCCCCGCGCGGCCGGATCGATGCGATTCACCTGCTCAACGTGGCGCTTCTCCATTACCAGAATCAGGTCAAAGTCACGGCACATGCTGGCCGTTAACTGCTGAGCCTCATGACCGTCCAGCGAGACGCCATGTTCAGCGGCGACGGCGCTGGCCGTCTTATCCGCCGGATGGCCCTTCAGGGCGCCAAGACCGGCAGAGGCGATACGGGTATGCGGAAGTGCGCGTTTAAACAGACGCTCCCCGGTGGGGGAGCGGCAAATGTTGCCGACGCAGACGACTAACACTGACTTAATCATGGTAAAACCTTAGTCCGACCAGTTGCGGAAACGCAGCGCTGCGGAGCTTGCATCGTCGATACCCACGATGGTCGGCAGCAGTCCGGAAATCACGCGGTTCCAGCGGGTGATTGGTGTTGCGGTGACGTAGACAATGTCGTACGGCTCCAGTTGGAATTCGGTGCCCATCACCATCGACGCCGCATCTTTGGTGTTCAGCTGATAGATGTTGGCGATCTTGGTGCGGTTAGCACCGCGAATCGGACGAATGACGAATACGCCGGTGGCGTCAGAGGTGGTTTGATCCATGCCCTGTGCGTTACCCAGCGCTTCAGCCAGCGTCATGCCGCTGCGGTCCATCTTCAGCGTGGTCTGCTGTTTCACTTCGCCCATCACGAAGATCTTCAGATCGTCGTTACGCGGTACGTAAAGGATATCGCCCGGATAGAGCAGATGGTTCTGGCTCAGGTCGCCGTTTTGCATCAGCGCCTGCAGCGAAATGCGCTGCTCGCGGCCGTTGTGCGTCAGCACCACGTTGCGCCAGTCGGCGTCGGCAGCAAGGCCACCCGCGGCGTTCACCGCATCCAGCACGGTCAGCGGCACGTTGGTGATCGGCTGCTGGCCGGACGTGGTGACCGAACCGGTCACGTAGGCTTTCTGCGAACGGAACGCGGCCACGTTGACATCCACCTGCGGACTTTCAATGAACTGCGCCAGACGACGCGCGATTTCACTGCGGATTTCCGTCACGGTGCGGCCTGCAACGCGCACTTTACCGATGTACGGATAGAAAATGGTACCGTCTGCCTGCACCCAGTTACCGGTGTCGCTGGCGCTACGGTACTGACCGGCCGGCGTGGTCAGCTCAGGGTGATCCCATACGGTGACGTTCAGTACGTCGCCGATGCCAACGCGGTATTGATAGCTCTGAATCTCGTTCTGCAGCAGCGGGTTAGCCTGAGCAACCAGCGGCTTCGGACGCATCTGTTCAACCAGACGCGGCGTCAGAGGGAAGACGTTAACGTATTTGTCGATGTCAAAATTGCTATCCTGTTGCTCAATGACATCTTTTCCGCTAGTGGAAAGGTGCGAACCTGGTTCGATGGTGCACCCGGAGAGGAAAGTCGCGGATACCAGTAACGGTATCAATTTAGTTTTCATTATCATCTGGTTCTTCGCTATCAGTTAATGATTGATAGAGGCGAAAACGCCGCTGTGTAAGCGTCTAACAAAAATAAAGGCAAGGAATTAAACACTGAAACTGAGGTTCATTATCATTAGCTCCCTGGTTTATGTTGTCATCCTGGTTGCAGACGACTTCAATTAAAGTGGGTTATCGTTAAGCGGCTTAATAACCCGCTCTGTTCGGGCTCGATAATGGCAGTTATCAGTTACAGACACTCCCAGCACCGGCAGTTATCAGGCGGGAACGTTATTTCGTCCCCTGCCCTTGCTGTCTATCAATAAGCGCCGTCGCGTTTGAGTACCACGCCGACCGTCTTAAACAGAATCGCGATGTCATTCCACAGCGACCAGTTTTTGACATACCACGAATCGAAATAGACGCGCGTCTCATAGTCAACGTCGTTACGACCGCTGACCTGCCACAATCCCGTCATGCCTGGCTTTGCCATCAGGTAATAATCAACATCACCGGCATAACGGCAGAGTTCATCTTCAATCACCGGGCGCGGGCCAACAAGGCTCATGTCACCGCGCACGACGTTCCACAGCTGCGGCAGCTCATCCAGGCTGGTTTTACGGATGAAATGACCGACTTTGGTAATACGTGGATCGTTTTTCAGTTTGAAATCTTTGTCCCACTCGGCACGGGCTACCGGGTCGGTGCGCAGCACCTCTTCCAGCACCTCTTTCGAGTTAATTACCATCGAGCGGAACTTCAGGCACTTGAACTTGCGGCCATTGAGACCCACACGTTCGTGACCGTAAATCGGTGGTCCGCCATCACGGCCAACCATGAAGCCGAGTACCAGCAGCGCAGGTGACAGCGCGATGATGATGCTGAGCGCGCCGACGATATCGAATGCCCGCTTCAGGACACGCGAGGTGCGTTTCGCCAGGTTGTTATTCACACGCAGAATCATCACTTCATGGCTGAAGATGTAAGCCATATCGGTGCCGTACAGCGGTACGCCGCGCAACGTCGGGATAACCGAGACCGAGCGACAGTTATGCATCGCCAGCATTTTCAGCCAGCGGTCGCGGTGCTGACTCTGCTCGAACTCAACCGCAACGATAAACTGGGTTTCGCTGTTGGTCAGTTGCCACAGCTCCTGCTCGTTATGCAGCACCGGTACACCGGAGATGCTAGCCTGCGGGCAGCTGCCATCGACGTCGAAGAAGGCGATCACGTCAAAGCCCATCACCTCTTCGCTCTGCAGCGCCTGCCAGGCTTCCTGCGCGTTACGGTTGCTACCAATAATAATGGTTTGCTTTTTCCACATACCGAAATGATTCAGCACGCGTTTGGAAATAGCACGCGCCAGCGGAATCAGCACCAGCGCTAAAATCCACGTTAATACCCAGACAAAACGGGACATCTGCCATTGTGATAATGCTGAAATTGACAAATCGATGACAGAGAAAATGAGAATGGTACGAAAGATCTCTTTCAGCTCAAACCAGAAGGGTTTGCGATAGGTATAATGACGCAGGCGAACCCAGAACCAGCCTGTACAAATTAAGGACAGACAGACATGGGTGGCGATTTTTAAGTTGAGGTCTTTTTCAGAAATATCTGCCAGTGGAGAATCGGCGAACGAATTAATCAGCGCGAGTGCAATAAACAATGCCGCGTTGAAACAAATTAAATCCGAGCACGCCAGTAAAATTTTTGTCAGAAGACTTTTATATGTAAATTCATTATCGCGCATATTTGACTCTTTTATTTTATTTCCCTTAATCCCTAACGCCTAAGCCTGAGTAATTAATGAGCGATGCACTAACTAAACCAGCGAGACAAACTGCGGCGAACTCCCCGGCATTTAGGCCAATTCTCTTTCCAGTTAAGCAAGAAAATTGTGATAAATACCAACAGATTAGTCTGACTTCCTTTTGCCGCAAGGCCAGACAATTCTTAACCTGTGAAAACCACGTCAGGCACGCTACCGCCCTTGGCTGTCGCTGCCAATACCGCTTACAACACCCTATTTTTTGTCCGCGCTTTGTCGCCACGCCGGGAAATACCCGCCTTAACCCGTGCACGATCACAATTCACAACATTAAGAAGCTAAACAGCGCGCTATTAACAACATTGGCGCAGACATTTACTAACACGTTGCTATACTAGTTATTACTGGCTTGTTTACAAGTAGGCCCCGTCTTCCCTGCACTATTTTAGGAAAAAGACTACCAGCCATAAGTATTGATGCCAGCCCCGCCAGGCAATTTCACGCCAAAATTCAGAATAATTCGATACCCGCCTTCAGATTAGTCGCATTAAAAATGTACGCTTTTGCCGCTGGATAAGAATAAATAGTGGTCTTCATCCACACAGGATGTTTATCCATACTTTTCACTTATCGCCCGGCTGAACAAGGTAAGATTAATCCTAATAAGCCGCCAGCCCGCGACATCCGCGCGGCCGGGGCGTATTTGTACCCTGTCTGACGATTAACTATCATCAGACTAAGCTCATTTTTAGACATTATGGTGATGAAAGTATGTGGGAGTGGATCATCGATCCGTCGCTCTGGGCAGGATTAGTCACGCTAATCGTTCTTGAGCTGGTGCTGGGTATTGATAACCTGGTTTTCATTGCCATCCTGGTGGAGAAGCTGCCGCCGACGCTGCGCGACCGCGCGCGAGTGTTCGGCCTGCTGCTGGCGCTGGTATCACGGCTGGTGCTGCTGGCGTCGCTGTCGTGGCTGGTTACGCTGACCCAACCGCTGTTCACCCTCTTCCAGCACAGCTTCAGCGCACGCGACCTGCTGCTGCTGGGCGGCGGTATCTTCCTGTTGTTTAAAGCCACCACCGAACTGAACGCCCGGCTGGAGGGCAGCGACGAGGAATCGGGTCAAAATAACAGCGGTGCTAAATTCTGGCCGGTGGTGGCGCAAATCGTGGTGCTGGACGCCATCTTTTCACTTGATGCCGTCATTACCGCCGTCGGTATGGTCAACGACCTGCCGGTGATGATGATCGCCGTGACCATCGCCATCCTGTTAATGCTGCTGGCCAGCAAGCCGCTGACGCGCTTCGTTAACGGCCATCCTACCATTGTGATTCTCTGCCTGAGCTTTCTGCTGATGATCGGCTTTAGTCTGGTGGCAGAGGGTTTCGGCTTCGTCATTCCGAAAGGCTATCTGTACGCGGCCATTGGCTTCTCGATTGTGATTGAGATTTTTAATCAGCTGGCGCTGTTTAATCGCCGCCGTTTTCTTACCGCCGGACGGCCGCTGCGCCAGCGCACCGCCGAAGCCGTGCTGCGCATTCTGCGCGGTGAAGCGCAGCGCGCCGATCTGGATGCCGACACGGCATCGCTACTGAGCGATAACCAGGGCGCAGCGCTGTTTAACCGTCAGGAGCGGCGCATGATAATGCGCGTGCTGGGTCTGGGTCAGCGCCAGATCAACAGCATCATGACGTCACGCCATGACGTCGAGCACATCGATCTGAGCGAAGACCCGCAGTCGATCATGGATAAACTCGACCGCAACCAGCATACGCGCCTGCTGATCACCGAACAGGGACGCGAGCCGCTGGGCGTGGTGCATGTGATCGATCTGCTGCATCAGTCGCTGCACAGTAAATCGCTGGATTTGCGTGCGCTTATTCGCCAGCCGCTGGTGTTTCCCGAGCGCGTCACCCTGCTGCAGGCGCTGGAGCAGTTTCGCCATGCGCGCACCCATTTTGCCTTTGTGGTGGATGAGTTTGGTTCGGTGGAAGGCGTGGTAACGCTGAGCGACGTGATGGAGACCATCGCCGGCAACCTGCCCAATGAAGGGGAAGAGATTGATGCCCGTTACGATATTCAGCCTGCGGAACATGGCGGCTGGATCGCCAACGGCCATATGCCGCTGGAAGATTTAGCGCTGTATGTGGCGCTGCCGCTCGACGAGAGGCGCAATTACCATACGCTGGCGGGATTGCTGATGGATAGCCTGCAGCACGTGCCGGCCGAAGGTGAGGAGTTGCGCGTCGGGGATTATCTGCTGCGCATCCTGCAGGTGGAGAACCATCGGGTGCAAAAAGTCGAGATTGTGCCGGTCGCGCCCGCACCATTTATTTAACCCGGTGCCGGGGCGTGATTTGTTATGCGTGTCCGGCCACCAGTGTTGCGATTTGTAGCGGCGCGATTTATCGCGCATGCCTGACATCCGCACCGTTGTAAATTGCGCAATAAATTGCGCCGCTACCCGTCAGTGCAACGCGGGGTCGCGGCGCGAATCATCGCGCGATGAACAATCCGATAACGTCGTCCTGGTCCTTTTATTGCCGCGGTGCAGACTTCTGACTATCCAGCCACTGATTAAGGCGCGTTTTGGCTTCGCCCTGCAACTGCTGGCGCACCACATCATCCACTGGCAGCGAATACTGCAGGTTGTTCCAGTTACCGTACATGCGCAGCGGAATCGGCTGGCCGTTGAGGACTTTCGCCAGCCGGTCGTCGCCCTGCCAGCCGCGCAGAATCATATTAATGGTGACATCCAGCTGCTGCTTCACCACATCCACGTTGCCGTGCGTTTGCAGCGCCAGCCGGCTGCTGCCGCCCTGCAGATCCGGCAGCGTGACGTTGCCCTGCTTCAGGCTGATGCGCCCGCTTAACTGTTCAATTCCCTGATCATCCGGCTGATCGTTACTGACGCGATTGCTGACGCGCGCCACGGCGCGGCGCACCATCTGCTGCAGATTCAGCTGCGCCAGCTGCAGATTAGTCGCTTCCAGTTCTGCACTGCCCTGCCAGTTCTGTTTCGCCTCTGCCACGCTCAGCCCGGCACCGCTGATGTCGCCCTTGAGCGAGACCGTGCCCTGCAGCGAAGCCGGCAGTTCCAGCGCTTTAAGCAGCGGCGCGATGGCAATGCTGCTCAGCTCCGGCTGAAACGCCACCTGCGTGACCGGCTGACGGATATCCACCGAGCCGGGAATGGAAAAGTGGCCGTCACCAAATTTGCCCTGCAGCTTGTTGAGCGTCAGCAGCCCGCGCTGATTGCGGGCGTCAATTTGCAGATTACTGAGCGTCAAACCGCGCCACACGCTGCTGTCAGCGTCGAGCGTCAGCTGCAAATCCATGCTGTTGAGCGGCGAGTCGGCATTATTGTGCGCGCGCGGCTCAGCGATCACCGGCGTGCGCATCACGTTAGCCTGCTGCGTGGTGCTGTTATCGCTGGCGGGCGCGCTGGCCATCAGGTTATCCAGATTGAGCGAGGTCGCGTGCAGCGCGAGGTTGAGCTGCTGCGGCAGGGCCAGCCGGCCCTCAGCGCTGCCGTCGAGGGCGCTGTCGTTCGCGGTTAACTGCAGCTTGTTCAGCGCAAACTGCTGCTGGTCGCCATCCCACTGCGCCTGCCCGCTCAGCGTCCCTTTAATGCCCTGCGGCGGCAGGTTCGCGCCGTCCAGCGTGTAATCCAGCTCATCCAGCTGGCCGCTGATACGGTGCGGATAGTGCGCCACGTCCATCTGCCCTTTCAGGTTCAGGCTGAGATTACGCTGATTGCGGGACACGCGTGTCGCCAGCTCAACGCTGGCCTGCCGGTTATCGTCCTGATTCAGATTGAGGTTGAGATCGCGGAAGTTGTACTCGTCACCGCCCGGCTGCTGCCAGATGAGCAGGCTATCGGCAATGCGCAGTTTACTGATGTTAAAGGTCCAGCCATTGCTGGCTGCGATGGCCGGTTCACTGTCGCCCGGCTCAATCGGCGCGCCCTGCGGTTTCTGCACCGCGCTGTCCGGCGTAGCGCGAATAATCGCGTTTTTCAGCATCACCTGACTGACGCTCAGCTGATGCGACAGCAGCGGCCACAGATTGACGTCCAGACGCATATTGTCAGCGGTCACCATCGGCTGGCTGGCGCCGGGCGCGGTCAGGCTCATGCGGCCCGCCAGAATGCTGAGCTGCGGCCAGACGTGCCAGCGCAGGTCGCCGCTCACTTCAAGCTGATAACCACTGCGCTGTTTTACCTGCTGTACCATATAGGTACGAAAGTCGTTGGGATTGACCAGCAATACCAGTGCCGTCATGCCCGCTACGACCACCACTAACAGGATGGCCAGCGTGGTTATCAGTCTTCTCATTGCATCCTCATCACCGTCAGATTTCAGGCCGCTGGCGCGAAATCACTCCAGGAGAAACGTTAGTCTTTATCAATACGGCTGGCGTCAGCGCCCTGCTGCCCGCGATATTTGGCGTCTTCGCGGCGATTGTAAGGACGCGCCGCCGGCCCGGACAGCGGTTCAAAGCTCAGTGCGCCAATCAGCATGCCGGGACGCAGCGCCAGCGGCAGCTTACCGGAGTTGTAAAACTCCAGCACGATACGGCCCTGCCAGCCCGGATCGATACGGTGCGCGGTAACGTGCACCATCAGCCCGAGGCGCGCCAGTGACGAGCGGCCATCCAGCCAGCCCACCAGATCGTCGGGAATGGTGACGGATTCCAGCGTCACCGCCAGCGCCAGTTCACCCGGATGCAGAAAGAACGCTTCGCCTTCCGGCAGCACAATCTCATCGCTCATCACGCGATCCAGCGCCGCGCTCACTTCATGCTTTGGACCACTCAAATCTATAAACGGTGCGGTGTGGCCGCTAAAGGTTCGGAACTGGTTACCGAGGCGCACATCCACGGTAGCACCGTTGATGCGCTCAACCGGCGGACGGGGATCGATGGCCAGCTTGCCGCTGTCCAGCCAGCTTTCAATATCGCGATCGCATAATCTCATCGCAGCAACTCCATGATTAAGTGTAGCGAAAGGTGGTCAGGTTGTGACAAACCGTTCGCGTCACGTCCATCCGGACGCACGGTGTCCCGTTCCGGTCCCGCTGAACCGGACGGGCGTCGTCAAAGATACTGGTTAATTTTGGCCTTGAGGATATCAATGGCGATGCGGTTTTTACCACCGCGCGGCACAATGATGTCGGCATACTGCTTGGAAGGCTCAATAAACTGCAGGAACATCGGGCGCACGGTCTTTTGGTACTGACTCATCACCGAGTCCATCGAGCGCCCGCGCTCGTTGACGTCGCGCTTCATACGGCGCATCAGGCAGATATCCAGCGGGGTATCAACGAAGATCGAGAAGTTAAGCTCCTGGCGCAGCCGTGCATCGGTCAGCAGCAGAATCCCTTCCAGAATAATCACTTTCTTCGGCTTCAGGTGAATACACTCGTCGGTGCGGGTGTGCTCAACGTAGCTGTAAACCGGCAGGTCGATATCTTCGCCGGCCTTGAGCGCGCGCAGATGCTGCAGCAGCAAATCGTGGTCCATCGCGCTCGGATGGTCGTAGTTGGTTTTCACCCTCTCTTCCATGGTGAGGTGGCTTTGATCTTTATAGTAAGCATCTTCGGGGATCACACCGATATGCTCGTCACCGACCTGGTCACGGATTTCACGATAGAGCGTGCTGGCAATAAGACTTTTTCCGGATGCGGATGCACCTGCAATGCCAACGATCACGCACTGATGAGACTTGTCAGTCATACTTTTTTAAGACCTGATAACTGGAGCCGGTTTCTGTCTGCACAAAAACAGGCCGATTGAGAGGGTTAGTTGGCGGCAATTATAGGGATTTCACCGGGTTGATGCCAGTGAAAACCGGCGCGCCGCCTTTTCAGACTATCCCGTTTTGCAGCCAGCGGCTTAATCGATACACTGTTTCTCTGCCCGCCGTGTGACTGGCGGGAGCCCGATAGTCGTTGCAAGGAAAAGTATGAGCTGGAGAACCCTGACCTATTTCGGCGACAGTATGTTGCTGATCCCCACTGCGGTGATCATCGCACTGGTGCTGCCGTGGAAAAGCGACAACCGTCGCACCGTCTGGTACTGGCTGCTGGCGTTTGGCCTGGCGGGCCTGCTGGTCAGCATCTCGAAGATTATGTTTCTCGGCTTCGGCATTGGCAGCGCGCGCTACAACTTCACCGGGTTCAGCGGTCATAGCGCGATGTCAGCGACGCTGTGGCCGGTGATGATGTGGCTGATTTCCGGCCGCTGGCCCACGTTCTGGCGCGCCCTGACCATCGGTATCGGCTATCTGATTCCGCTGATGGTGGGATTATCGCGCCTGGTGATCCATGCGCACTCGGTGAGTGAAGTGCTGGCCGGACTGATGCTGGGCTTTACCCTGAGCAGCGCGTTCCTGCTGAGCCAGCGCCGCACCGCGCTGAAGGGGTTTAGCGTGGTGCAGGTGGCAGTGGCATTTTTGATTCCGCTGTTGCTGATGGGCCACGGCCGCGTCGCCACCACCCAGCAGTTCCTCGAGCGTTTTTCCGCTGACCTCGCCGGGCTGGAAAAGCCCTTCACCCGCGCCGATTTGTTCCGCTGAGTGCGTTGCGCGGTAAAGGGTGTAAGGTCTGTCCAATACGTTTTGAACACGTTCCACAAATGATTGCACATACGGTAGCGGCGCAATTTATTGCGCGATAAATCGCGCCGCTACAAAATTGTGCAATTTGTCGTGTCCTTACCTGAATCGCTGCAGATCCAGCAGTCGCGATACTGCCAGCAGATTTCACCGGTTTTGTAGGGTGCGCATTTATGCGCACCTGGATGCAGGCCGCAAAAAAACATTTCCGCACAAAGATATCTGACAGATGTGCTAGCATGGATTAAGAGATTGACTGGCGCATTTTTCTTCGAGTAATCAATGCGCGCTGCTGGATTCGTGCATGACTCTTGAGATAGTAACCTCGCAGGATAATCCGCAAAAAAAGTGGCTCAGCGCCCTGCTGCTTTGCGCGCTGGCATTTTTACTGACGCTGTTCTGTCTGGAACTGATTGTCGTCAGCGGCCGCATTTCCCCGCTCTGGTACTCCACCGCGTTAATGACTGTCGTGGTGTTCCGCGCGCCCTCGCGACAGGTACCGCTGCTGCTGGCCAGCTGCGTGCTCGGCACGGCGCTGGCCAATCTGCTGGTGATCGGCCCGGCCCTGAGCAATGTCAAATTCGCCATCCTTAATATGGTGCAGGCCATCCTCGGCGGGCTGATGCTGCGCGCGCTGCTCGACCGCAAAGCCCCGCTCAACTCACTGGCCGACTGGATACGCTTTGCGCTGGCTGCGGGCCTAATCGCGCCGCTGCTGGGCGGCGTCGTGGCGCTATGGATGCTGCACGTTGACGGCCACGCCTCGCTGCCGTTTTTCTCCACCTGGGTGATCTCTGAAGTGATTGGCGTGCTGGCCTTCGGTCCGGTGCTGCTGCTGTGGCCTGATAAACCGCTGCGCCAGCTGATCACGCCGGAACGTCAGCTGGAAACGCTGCTCACGCTGATTGTCACGCTGCTGGCCAGCTATCTGGCGCTGCGCTTCCTGCCGTGGCCGTTTACCTTTATCGTGGTGATTCTGTTCTGGTGCGCGGTGCGCCTGCCCAAATTCGAAGCCTTTCTGCTGTTTTTCCTCAACGCCAGCTTTATCTCGCTGCTGCTGGCGCTCGACTGGGTCAACCTGGCGCGCAACGATTTGCTGCTCGGCCAGGTCAGCACCTGGCTGCCGTTTCTGCTGGTGCTGCTGCCGAGCCACGTGATGTCGCTGGTGATGGATGCCTTCCAGCGTGAAAAGCACCACATCAGCGAAAGCGAAACCCGCTTCCGCAACGCCATGGAGTATTCCGCCATCGGCATGGCGCTGGTATCGCCGGAAGGCGGCTGGCAGCAGGTCAACCAGTCGCTGTGCCGCACGCTGGGCTTCGCGGCGGAAGAGCTGAAAAAACTCACCTTCCAGCAGATCACCCATCCGGACGATCTCAACAGCGACCTGCAGCAGCTGGAGCGGCTGATCGCCGGTGAGATCCTGACCTATACCCTGGAAAAGCGCTATTTCCGTAAAGATGGCGAGATCGTCTGGGCGCGCCTCACGGTCTCGATGGTGCGTGATGCGCAGCTGCACCCGCTCTACTTTATCGCGCAGATTGTGGATATCTCCGAGCTGAAGCAGAGCGAGCAGGTCAACCAGCGACTGATGGAGCGCATCACGCTGGCCAACGAAGCGGGCGGCATCGGCGTGTGGGAGTGGAACCTGCTAAACGGCGAGATGTTATGGGACAAGCGCATGTACGAGTTGTTTGCGCTGGAGCCCCACCGGGTACCGAGCTACGACCTGTGGCTGCATCTGGTCGATGTTCAGGAACGTGAAGCGGCCGCGCTCACCATTCAGCAGGCGATTGAACGCCGCAGCGCCTTCCAGCTGGAGTACCGCATCAATCTGCCGCAGGGCGTGCGCTACGTGCGCTCCGAGGCCAATAGCATCATCAGTAAGGACGGGCAGATCGAACGCATGCTCGGCATTTGCCAGGACATTACTTCGCTGCGCACGCTGAATGAAGCGCTGTTCCAGGAGAAGGAACGCATGGCGATCACCCTCGACTCGATCGGTGAAGCGGTGATTTGTACTGACGATGAGATGCGGGTGACCTTCATGAATCCGGTGGCCGAGACGCTGAGCGGCTGGCCGCAGGCGAAAGCGGCTGGCGTGGCGCTGAGCGAACTGCTGACGATTACGCGTGGCGCGCAGGGGCCGTGCGTGGAGAATCTGTTGCTGTGCAGCCTGCCCGCCAGCAAAACCACACCGGACCTCGAAGAAGAGCTGGTGTTGCATACACCGGATGGTGCCCAGGTCGAGATTCACTACAGCATCACGCCGCTGAAAACCCTGACCGGCAGCGACATTGGTGCCGTAATGGTCATTCATGACGTCAGCGAGTCGCGCCGCATGATGAAACGCCTGAGCTACAGCGCCTCTCACGATATGCTGACGCGCCTGCCGAACCGTCACAGCTTTGAACAGCAGCTGAAGCGACTGGTGAATGACGCCGCCGCGCATCACAGCGAGCACGTGCTGGTGTTTATCGATCTGGATAAGTTTAAAGCGGTCAACGATACCGCCGGCCATGCTGCCGGCGATGCGCTGCTGCGCGCACTGGCCGATCTCATGCAGCAGCACCTGCGCAATAGCGATGTGCTGGCGCGCCTCGGCGGTGACGAATTTGGCCTGCTGCTGCCCTACAGCAATGTTGACCAGGTGCGCGAGGTGGTGCAGAGCATCGTCAGCGCGGTGCATGACTTTACCTTTATGTGGCAGGACCGGCCGTATCACGTCGGCGCCAGCGCCGGTATCACGCAAATCGATCAGCATAACTGCATCAGCAATGTGGTGATGTCGCAGGCCGATGTCGCCTGTTACAGCGCCAAACACGCCGGGCGCGGCCAGTATCAGGTTTACCAGGAAGTTCAGGGATAAACTGCGGCGCTGCCCATTGCCAGCCCGCGTTGGCTGCGCTAAAGTCGCCCCCTTTTTTCTGGCATGGGGGATACAATGTTTATCGGATTCGACTACGGCACGGCTAACTGTTCCATCGCGGTAACGGATAGCGGCACACCGCGGTTACTGACACTGGAAAACGGTCAGCGCCTGCTTCCCTCCATGATTTGCGCGCCCACGCGCGAAGCCATCAGTGAATGGCTGCACCGCCACCATCAAATCCCCACGCCAGACAGCGAAAGCACCGCGCTACTGCAGCGCGCGTTGCGTTATAACCGCGAAGAGGATATCGAGGTAACGCCTGCCAGCGTGCAGTTTGGTCTGACCGCGCTGCAGCATTATATGGTCGATCCGGAAGAGGTGTGGTTCGTCAAATCACCGAAGTCGTTCCTCGGCGCCAGCGGCCTGAAACCCCAGCAGATCGCCTTCTTTGAAGATCTGGTGTGCGCCATGATGCTGCACATTCGCCAGCAGGGTGAAACCCAGCTCGATCAACCGATTGACCAGGCGGTGATTGGCCGGCCAATCAACTTCCAGGGGCTGGGCGGTGACGACGCCAACCAGCAGGCGCAGGGCATTCTGCTGCGTGCCGCACAGCGTGCCGGGTTCCGCGACGTCGAGTTTCAGTTCGAGCCGGTTGCCGCCGGTCTGGAGTTTGAAGCCACGCTGCAGCAGGAGACACGCGTGCTGGTGGTGGATATCGGTGGCGGAACCACCGACTGCTCCATGCTGCTGATGGGGCCGCAGTGGCGTAATCAGTCCGATCGCCGTGCCAGTCTGCTTGGCCACAGCGGCTGCCGCGTCGGCGGTAACGATCTCGATATTATGCTGGCGTTCAAAACGCTGATGCCGCTGCTGGGTCTGGGCGGTAACACGCTGAAGGGCACTGCCCTGCCCGCCCTGCCGTGGTGGAACGCGGTGGCAATTAACGATGTGCCGGCACAAAGCGACTTCTACTCAGCCGCCAGCGGTAAGTTGCTGCGCGATCTGGTGCGTGATGCCGAACAGGGCGATAAAGTCGCGCATCTGCTGAAAGTATGGCAGCAGAAGCTGAGCTACCGGCTGGTGCGCGCGGCGGAAGAGAGCAAGATTGCGCTCTCCGAGGAGCGCGAGACCGCAGCCTCGCTGGCGTTTATTGCGCAAACGCTGCAGGCGGAGATCAGCGCCGCGCAGCTGGAAGAGGCGATCAATCAGCCGCTGGCGCGCATTCTTGAGCAGGTGCAGCTGGCGCTGGCCAGTTGTGACACCCGTCCGGAGGTGATTTACCTCACCGGCGGCAGCGCCCGTTCGCCGATCCTGCGCGCCGCGCTGCAGCAGGCACTGCCCGACACGCCCATCGCCAGCGGCGATGATTTCGGCTCGGTCACCGCCGGCCTGGCGCGCTGGGCCGAAGTGATGTTCAGATAATTCCCTCTCCCGCTTGCGGGAGAGGGTTAGGGTGAGGGCCAGATAGCCCTGTGCGATTTTCCCCTCACCCTGCCCTCTCCCAAAGGGAGAGGGAAAAGTCACACATTCTGCCAGATTAGAAATTCACGTTCGCACTGATCCCACCCACAAACGCATCTTTCACCTCGCTCACCGCACCCGGTGCCACCACGTATTGCAGGTTTGGACGCAACTGCAGCCATTTGGTCAGCTGCGCATTGTAATAAACCTCGTAGTTGTACTCGGAACCATCCTGAATCGGCAGATAAGTTGGGCTGTCGAAATTCGTTTCGCCGTTGGCATCATTCTGCTGACGCAGCGAACGGGTATACGCGCTGTTGACGTGAATACGCGCCGCGCCGACGCCAATCTCATCCTGCGGACGCGCATCAAACGGCCCTTTCCAGGTAAAGCTGATGGACTGATAGTTGTCGGTTTTCGAGGTTTTGTGATCGTTCATCACCGCCTGCACCGTCACGCCCAGACCCCGGCTGGCATCGCCGCCCTGCGCGGTCAGCTGCTGCTGTAACAGCACGTAGCCGCCGTAGGCGTGATCCTTGCTCTGATAAGCGCCATCGCGCCAGCTGCCGTAGTTATCGCCGTTGGCCGACGAGTAGTAGTAACCAATGCGGTAGTTACCCGGCAGGTTGGCCGGCCCGAAGGTCGGCTTCCAGCCCAGTTCCACCGGCACCAGGTTGCCTTCGGAGTTGCTGGTATCCAGACGGAAACCGTCACCGCGATCGTAGTTGGCACTGTTCTGGTTGTAGAAGCCCACCTGGAAGAACACTTCCGGCGTGAAGTTAACCTTCACGCGGCCGCCCCACTGGGAAACCGGCCAGTTAAACCAGCGGTCGCCGCGCCAGTTACCCGCCTGGCCGCTGCCGAATGCAAGGTTCTGGAACTTGCTGTCGAAGTTGTCGAAATCTTCCCCGACGGTGACGCGACCGGCTTTCAGGTTGACAGTGTTATCAAACAGCCCTTTGCTGAGCCAGAACTGCGTCAGACGCCAGGTCTGGCCACGTCCGTACACTTCCTGCACCGATGACAGCATGCCGGTACGGCGGTCTGCCACCTGATCGGAGATGTTGCGACCGTTACGGTCGGTAATGGTCATCTGGAACTGCGCATCCTGCCAGTCGAGCAGTTTTTGCAGGTCAAGATTCAGGCCAAACGCCCACTGATCGCTGTAGCGCATCGAGGTGTTGGTATCGGCACCGCCGCCCAGGTTCGAGGCACTCTCCATGGTGTAGTTAACGTCGAACTTCACGCCGTCGTTTTCCAGCTGCGTTCGGTTACCGCCCCAGTCGCCAAACATGTAGGGGGAATCGTAGCTGAACGCATCGGCTGCCACCGCCGACGCACTCAACATGGCAAACATCAGGGTGCCCGCTGCCAGGCGAGGCATATGCTGCACTGCTTTTTTTCTGTTCATGATGATTATTCTTCTGTGAGTTTCCGGAGAGGAACGGGCAGAGAATAATGCTGAGGTTATGTCAATTTTTGCAAATCTGTGCGCAGTGAGTGCAAAGGTGACAGTGACTTAACGCAATTGTGACAGTGATCGATGAATGGATATGTTCTGGAGGAAAAAGGCATTTTTTGCGTGGCGAAAAAAATATTACGTGACGGGACGCCGCGGCGTCCCGCTTCGCGTTACGGCTTGCTGGCGCTGGCCAGCTCTTCAATCTCCTGCTTGCTGAGCTCCAGCTCAGTGGCTTTCACCAGCTCATCCAGCTGCTGCAGCGAGGTGGCACTGACAATCGGTGCGGTGATGCTCGGTCGCGCAATCTGCCACGCCAGCGCCACCTGGGTAGCAGAGGCGTCGTGCGAGGCCGCGACATCTTCCAGCGCTTCAATGATGCGCTTACCGCGATCGTTGAGGTATTTTTCTACAATGCCCTGGCCGCGCGCGCTTTTGCTGGCGTCTTCCGGCTTTTTGTATTTCCCGCTCAGGAAACCGCTGGCCAGCGAGTAGTAGTTAATCACGCCCAGACCGTTTTTCACCGCCACCTGCTCCAGTCCGCTTTCATACTCCTGGCGATCGTACAGGTTGTACTCCGGCTGCAGGGTTTCATAGCGCGCCAGTCCCTCCTGCTTACTGATGTCGAGCGCTTCCTGCAGGCGCTGCGCGCTGTAGTTGGACGCACCGATTGCCCGCACTTTCCCCTCTTTGATCAGCGAGTCGAAGGCTTTCAGCGTCTCCACCAGCGGCGTGCTGTCGTCATCACGGTGCGCCTGGTACAGATCGATGACATCCGTCTGCAGGCGGCGCAGCGAATCTTCCACGGCCTGGCGGATATAGGCCGGTTTCAGCCCGGTTTTCTCCGGCGTCAGCTCCATGCCTACCTTGGTGGCGAGCACGATACTGTCGCGCTTACCGCTTTTTTTCAGCCATTTACCGATGATGGTTTCCGATTCACCGCCGGCGTTGCCCGGCGCCCAGCGTGAGTAAACGTCTGCGGTATCAATGAAGAACAGCCCCTTTTCCACCAGCGCGTCGAGCAGTGAAAACGAGGTTTTTTCATCGACGGTCCAGCCAAAAACGTTGCCGCCAAACGTCAGCAGCGGCACGCTGATACCGCTGTCGCCCAGCTGACGGGTTTTGTGTTGACGCATGTGATCCTCCTTAGTGAAACGAGACTGGTCTGTCATTCAGCTTAGCAAAGGAAAAAGTCACGCTTATGCGTATTGCTGCCAAAATATTTACTGAATATGAATACTTAGCGTGCCCGGGGCGATATTCTTAATTCCTTCAATTTTTGCCCGGCCCGGGCGACTACAATCATTTCGTTTGCGCCGCGGTTCGTTTGCGCGCGCATATGGGGAAAACGAAACCGCCGGAGAGCACACAGAGCAATGAATAAACGATTAAAAACAGGCCTGATTAGCGTGGTGGTGCTGGCTGCGCTGGCGGGCGCTTACTACTGGTGGCAGCATCCGGCCGAGCCTGCGCAGGCTACCCAGGCTGATGGCCAGCCGCATCACGGACGCGGTGGCAACAACAGCGGCGGACGCCGTCCGCTGGCACCGGTGCAGGCCGCAACGGCGACCACCGAAAGCGTGCCCTATTACCTCAGCGGACTTGGCACCGTCACCGCGGCCAATACCGTTACGGTGCGCAGTCGGGTCGATGGCCAGCTGATGGCGCTGCACTTCACGGAAGGTCAGCAGGTGGAGGCCGGCGCGCTGCTGGCAGAAATCGATCCCCGCCCATGGCAGGTAGCGCTCACCCAGGCGCAGGGCCAGCTGGCCAAAGATCAGGCGACGCTGGCTAACGCGCGCCGCGACCTCAGCCGTTATGAAAAGCTGGCGAAAACCTCGCTGGTGTCGCAGCAGGAGCTGGATACCCAGCGCTCGCTGGTCAGTGAAACCCTCGGCACCATCAAAGCCGACGAAGGCAATGTGGCCAGCGCGCAGCTCAATCTGACCTACAGCCGCATCACCGCGCCGATTGCCGGACGCGTCGGGCTGAAGCAGGTGGATGTCGGCAACTACATTACCGCCGGCGATACCAATGGTCTGGTGGTGATCACCCAGACGCACCCGATTGACGTAGTGTTCAGCGTTGCCGAGAACAACATCAGCCAGATCCTGAAAGCCCAGAAAAGCGGCCAGCCGCTGCCGGTTGAAGCCTGGGATCGCAGCAATAAAACCCTGCTGACCACGGGTGCGCTGCTGAGCATTGATAACCAGATCGATGTCACCACCGGCACCATTAAACTCAAGGCGCGCTTCAGCAATCAGGACGACGCCCTGTTTCCCAATCAGTTTGTTAATGCCCGGCTGAAGGTGGATACGCTGCAAAACGCAGTGGTGATCCCGACCGCCGCGCTGCAGATGAGCAACGACGGCCACTTTGTCTGGGTGGTGAACAGCGATAACAAAGTGAGTAAGAAACGCGTCACCGCCGGGCTGCAGGATAGCCAGAAAGTGGTGATTGATGCCGGGCTGCAGGCCGGTCAGCGCGTGGTCACCGACGGTCTCGACCGCCTGACCGAAGGCGCCACGGTGGAAATTGTCGCCGCACAGAGTACCGCCACGCACAGCACGCGCGCGGCGCAACCGGCTCGCGGAGAACGTCAATAATGCAGGTGATGCCTCCCGACGCCAGCGGCGGCCCGTCACGCCAGTTTATTCTGCGCCCGGTGGCCACCACGCTGCTGATGATCGCGATTTTGCTGGCCGGCGTGCTGGGCTATCGCTTCCTGCCGGTTTCCGCGCTGCCGGAAGTCGATTACCCGACCATCCAGGTCGTCACGCTCTATCCCGGCGCCAGCCCGGATGTGGTGACCTCGTCGATTACCGCGCCGCTGGAGCGTCAGTTCGGGCAGATGTCCGGCCTGAAGCAAATGGCGTCGCAAAGCTCCGGCGGTGCCTCGGTGATTACGCTGCAGTTCCAGCTGACGCTGGCGCTCGACGTTGCCGAACAGGAAGTGCAGGCGGCGATCAACTCTGCCACTAACCTGCTGCCTAACGATCTGCCGAATCCGCCGGTGTACAGCAAAGTCAATCCGGCCGATCCGCCAATCATGACGCTGGCCGTTACCACCACCAGCATGCCGCTGACGCAGGTGCAGGATATGGTGGAGACGCGGGTGGCGCAGAAGATTTCCCAGGTCTCCGGCGTCGGTCTGGTCACGCTCTCCGGCGGCCAGCGTCCGGCGGTGCGGGTGAAGATGAACGCTCAGGCACTGGCGGCCCTCGGCCTCACCAGCGAGACAGTGCGTACCGCCATCAGCAACGCCAACGTCAATTCGGCGAAAGGCAGCCTCGATGGCCCAACGCGCTCCATCACGCTGTCGGCCAATGACCAGATGACCTCCGCGGAGGATTACCGCAAGCTGATCGTCAGCTACAGCAACGGCGCGCCGGTGCGGCTGGGCGACGTCGCCACGGTTGAACAGGGCGCAGAGAACAGCTGGCTGGGCGCCTGGGCCAACCGTCAGCCGGCGATTGTACTGAACGTGCAGCGCCAGCCGGGCGCCAATATTATCGCTACCGCTGACAGCATCCGCGCGCTGCTGCCGTCGCTGACTGCCACGCTGCCGAAGTCGGTTGACGTCAAACTGCTTACCGATCGCACCACCAACATTCGCGCCTCGGTAGCGGATACCCAGCATGAGCTGATGCTGGCCATCGGGCTGGTGGTGATGATCATCTATCTGTTTCTGCGCAACGTCCCGGCCACCATTATTCCGGCAGTTGCGGTGCCGCTGTCGCTGGTCGGCACCTTTGCCGCCATGTATTTCCTTGGCTTTTCGATCAATAACCTGACGCTGATGGCGCTGACCATCGCCACCGGCTTTGTGGTCGATGACGCTATCGTGGTAATCGAGAACATCTCGCGCTACATCGAAAAAGGCGAAAAGCCGATGACCGCCGCGCTGAAAGGTGCCGGTGAGATTGGCTTCACCATTATCTCCCTCACCTTCTCGCTGATCGCGGTGCTGATTCCGCTGCTGTTCATGGGCGACGTGATTGGCCGTTTGTTCCGCGAGTTCGCCGTAACGCTGGCGGTGGCGATTCTGATCTCGGCGGTGGTCTCGCTGACGCTGACGCCGATGATGTGCGCGCGCATGCTGAGCGCCGAATCGCTGCGCAGGCAGAACCGCTTCTCCCGCGCCAGCGAGGCGATGTTCGATAAAGTGATTGCCGGCTATAGCCGCTGGCTGACGCGCGTGCTGCGCCATCCGTGGCTGACGCTGTCGGTGGCGCTTGGCACGCTGCTGCTGACGGTGCTGCTATGGGTGGTGATTCCGAAGGGCTTCTTCCCGCAGCAGGACAACGGCATCATTCAGGGCACATTGCAGGCACCGCAGTCGGTCTCTTACGCCAGTATGGCGCAGCGCACCCGCGACGTGGCGTCGATCATTATGAAAGATCCGGCGGTGCAGAGCCTGACCTCGTTCGTCGGTGTGGATGGCACCAACGCGGCGCTTAACAGCGCGCGGCTGCAAATCAACCTGAAACCGCTGGACCAGCGTGACGATCGTATTCCGGTAGTGCAGCAGCGGCTGCAGCAGGCGATCGATCGCCTGCCCGGCGTGTCGCTGTGGCTGCAGCCGGTACAGGATCTGACCATTGATACCCAGGCGAGCCGCACGCCATACCAGTTTACCCTGCAGTCGGGTTCGCTGGAGTCGCTGGGCAGCTGGGTGCCGAAACTGCTGGCACAGCTCAATACGCTGCCGCAGCTGCGCAACGTCAGCAGCGACTGGCAGGATCAGGGGCTGGAAGCCTTTGTGCGCGTCGATCGCGACAGCGCCAGCCGGCTTGGCATCAGCATGGCCGACATTGATAACGCGCTGTACAACGCCTTTGGCCAGCGCCTGATCTCAACGATTTACACCCAGGCCAACCAGTATCGCGTGGTGCTGGAGCAGGACAACACGCAAACCCCCGGTCTCGCCAGCCTCGACGCGATTCGCCTGAACAGCAGCGACGGCGGCAGCGTGCCGCTCAGCGCCATCGCGCAAGTCGAAGAGCGCCACGCTGCGCTGAGCATTAATCATCTCGACCAGTTCCCGTCGGCCACCTTCTCGTTTGACGTGGCGCACGGCTACTCGCTCGGCGATGCGCTGCAGGCGATCACCACGGCGGAAGATCAGGTCGGCATGCCGGCAGAGATGATGACGCAGTTCCAGGGCAGCACGCTGGCGTTTGAAGCGGCGCTGACCAGCACCATCTGGCTGATCGTCGCGGCGGTAGTGGCGATGTATATTGTGCTCGGCGTGCTGTATGAGAGCTTCATCCACCCGATTACCATTCTGTCGACGCTGCCCACCGCCGGCGTTGGCGCGCTGCTGGCGCTGATGCTGAGCGGCAACGAGCTGGATATCATCGCCATCATCGGCATCATTTTGCTGATCGGCATCGTGAAGAAGAACGCCATCATGATGATCGACTTCGCGCTGGCCGCCGAGCGTGAACAGGGCATGGCACCGCGTGAGGCGATCTATCAGGCCTGTCTGCTGCGCTTCCGGCCGATTCTGATGACCACACTGGCGGCGCTGCTTGGCGCGTTGCCGCTGATGCTCAGCACCGGCGTCGGCGCGGAACTGCGTCGTCCGCTCGGCATCGCCATGGTCGGTGGTCTGGTGCTGAGCCAGGTGCTGACGCTGTTTACCACTCCGGTGATCTATCTGCTGTTTGATCGCCTTGCTCATGCCACGCGCCGGCGTCTGAAAGGCACGGAGGCGCAGTCGTGAAGTTTTTCGCCCTGTTTATCCATCGGCCGGTTGCCACCACGCTGCTGACGCTGGCGATTGCGCTGGCGGGCATCCTCGGCTTCCGTCTGCTGCCGGTGGCGCCGCTGCCGCAGCTGGATTTCCCGGTGATTCTGATCTCGGCCTCGCTGCCCGGCGCGTCGCCGGAAACCATGGCGGCCTCGGTCGCCACGCCGCTGGAGCGCTCGCTGGGGCGCATTGCCGGCGTCAGTGAAATGACCTCCACCAGCTCGCTGGGCAGCACGCGCATCATTCTGATGTTTGATTTCGACCGCGACATCAACGGCGCGGCGCGCGACGTGCAGGCGGCGATCAATGCCGCCCAGAGCCTGCTGCCGACTGGCATGCCCAATCGTCCAACCTACCGCAAAGCCAACCCGTCTGATGCGCCGATCATGATCCTCACCATGACCTCGGACATTTATAATCCCGGTCAGCTGTATGATTACGCGTCGACGCAACTGGCGCAGAAGCTGTCGCAGATTGATGGCGTCGGTGATGTCACGGTGGGCGGCAGTTCGCTGCCGGCGGTGCGCGTCGACCTCAATCCGCAGGCGCTGTTTAATCAGGGCGTGTCGCTGGATGCGGTGCGCACCGCCATCAGCAACGCCAACCAGCGCCGTCCGCAGGGCGCCATCGACGATACCCAGCAGCGCTGGCAGGTACGGACCAACGATGAGCTGCAAACCGCCAGCGTCTACCAGCCGCTGGTGGTGCACTACAACAACGGCGCAGCGGTACGGCTGAGCGATGTGGCGAACGTGCAGGATTCGGTACAGGACGTGCGCAACGCCGGGATGACCAACGGTAAACCAGCGGTGCTGCTGGTGGTGCGCAAGTCGCCGGACGCCAACATCATTGATACCGTCGACCGCATCCGGGCGGAAATGCCGGAGCTGCATGAGGTGATCCCGGCAGCTATCGACCTGCAAATCGCCCAGGACCGTTCGCCCACTATCCGCGCCTCGCTGCATGAAGTGGAGCAGTCGCTGGTGATCGCCGTGGCGCTGGTGATTCTGGTGGTGTTTTTCTTCCTGCGCGACGGCCGCGCCACGCTGATTCCGGCGGCGGCGGTACCGGTATCGCTGATTGGTACCTTCGCCGCCATGTACCTGTGCGGTTTCAGCCTGAATAACCTGTCGCTGATGGCGCTGACCATCGCCACCGGCTTTGTAGTGGATGACGCCATCGTGGTGCTGGAGAACATCGCGCGTCACGTCGAAGCTGGGATGAAGCCGCTGCAGGCGGCACTCACCGGGGTGCGCGAGGTGGGCTTTACCGTGCTGTCGATGAGCCTGTCGCTGATTGCGGTGTTCCTGCCGCTGCTGATGATTGGCGGTATTATTGGCCGCTTCTTCTCGGAGTTTGCCATCACGCTGTCGGTGGCGATTCTCATCTCGCTGTTTATCTCCATTACCCTGACGCCGATGATGTGCGCTTATCTGCTGAAACCACAGGCGAAGCGCAGCCAGCCGCGCACGCGCGGATTTGGCCGCGTGCTGCTGGCGGTGCAGCAGGGCTATGCGCGCTCGCTGGGCTGGGTGCTGAACCACGCGATCTGGGTGCTGTTGCTGCTGCTCGGCACCGTCGGGCTGACCATCTGGCTGTTTATCGCCATCCCGAAAACCTTTATGCCCGAGCAGGACACCGGCCGTCTCAACGGCTTTATCTCCGCCGATCAGAGCATTTCGTTTCAGGCGATGCGCGGCAAGCTGCAGGATTTCATGAACATCATCAAGGCTGACCCGGCGGTCGATAACGTCACCGGCTTCACTGGCGGCTCGCGCACCAACAGCGGCTCGATGTTTGTGTCACTCAAGCCGCTGTCAGAACGCAGCGAAAGCGCGCAGGAAGTGATCGCCCGCCTGCGCGTGAAGCTGGCGAAAGAACCGGGTGCCAACCTCTACCTCAATGCGGTGCAGGATATTCGCGTCGGCGGCCGCGAGTCGAACGCCAGCTATCAGTACAGCCTGCTGTCGGATAACCTCGCCGATTTACGTGAGTGGGAGCCGAAAATCCGCCAGGCGTTTGCCGCGCTGCCAGAACTGGCCGATGTGAACTCGGATCAGCAGGACAACGGCAGCGAAATGGCGCTGACTTACGATCGCGAAAGTATGGCTCGCCTCGGCATCGACGTGTCGGCGGCCAATGCGCTGCTGAATAACGCCTTCGGCCAGCGGCAAATCTCCACCATCTACCAGCCGCTGAATCAGTACAAAGTGGTGATGGAGGTGGATCCGCGCTATACCCAGGATGTCAGCGCGCTGGATCAGATGTTCGTGATCAACAGCGACGGCAAAGCGATTCCGCTCAGCTGGTTTGCCAAATGGCAGCCGGCCAACGCGCCGCTGTCGGTCAACCATCAGGGGCTGTCGGCGGCCTCGACCATCTCGTTTAACCTGCCGGAAGGGGTCTCGCTGTCGCAGGCGTCAGAGGCCATTGACCGCACCATCACGGCGATTGGCGTGCCGTCCAGCGTGCGCGGCAGCTTCGCCGGCACCGCGCAGGTATTTCAGGATTCGCAGTCGAACCAGCTGTGGCTGATGCTGGCGGCGATTGCCGCGGTGTATATCGTGCTCGGCATTCTGTATGAGAGCTACGTGCATCCCCTGACGATTCTCTCTACCCTGCCCTCGGCGGGCGTCGGCGCGCTGCTGGCGCTGCAGCTGTTTAATACGCCGTTCAGCCTGATTGCGCTGATCGGCATCCTGCTGCTGATCGGCATTGTGAAAAAGAACGCCATCATGATGGTGGATTTCGCGCTGGAGGCGGAGCGCAACGGCAACCTGTCGGCGCGCGACGCCATTTTCCAGGCGTGCCAGCTGCGTTTCCGCCCGATTCTGATGACCACGCTGGCGGCGCTGTTTGGTGCGCTGCCGCTGGTGCTGACCAGCGGGGACGGCGCGGAGCTGCGCCAGCCGCTGGGCATCACCATTGCCGGTGGGCTGGTGATGAGCCAGCTGCTAACGCTGTACACCACACCGGTGGTGTACCTGATGATGGATAAACTGCGCCGGCGGAAAAAGCAGCCGCGGTTGATAACGGAGCCATAACGTCATACCTGCACTAAGCGTAGCGGCGCAATTCAACGCGCGATAAATCGCGCCGCTACGCGACCTGCGGCTGATGAAACTGTTAACACGGGATGACCATGAACGCACAAACCGCCACCGTCCGCTGGCAACTGTGGATTGTGGCCTTCGGCTTTTTTATGCAGACGCTGGATACCACCATTGTGAACACCGCGATACCGGCGATGGCCCACGATCTCAACGTCAGCCCGCTGCATATGCACTCGGTGATTGTCTCCTACGTGCTCACCGTGGCGGTCACGCTGCCGCTCAGCGGCTGGCTGGCGGACCGCTTTGGCGTGCGCAACATCTTCTTCTGCGCCATCGTGCTGTTCAGCCTCGGTTCGCTGCTGTGTGCCTTCGCCACGTCACTTGACCAGCTGGTGATGGCGCGCGTGGTCCAGGGCATTGGCGGCGCGATGATGGTGCCGGTCGGCCGGCTGACGGTGATGAAAATCGTGCCGCGTGAGCAGTACATGTCAGCCATGACCTTTGTCACCCTGCCCGGCCAGATTGGCCCGCTGCTCGGCCCGGCGCTGGGCGGCATTCTGGTGGAGTATGCCAGCTGGCACTGGATCTTCCTGATCAACATTCCGGTCGGCATTATCGGTGCCATCGCCACGCTGCTGCTGATGCCGAACTACACCATGCAGACGCGACGCTTTGACTTCCTCGGTTTTGTGCTGCTGGCGGTGGGCATGGCTACGCTGACGCTGGCGCTCGACGGCCAGCGCAGCGCCGGCGGCTCACCGCTGCTGCTGTGCCTGCTGATTCTGCTGGGGGTGTTTTCCCTGCTGTTCTACCTGATGCACGGTCGCAACAACGATAACGCGCTGTTTAGCCTGAAGCTGTTTGATAACCGTATTTACGCCATCGGCCTGCTCGGCAGCTTTACCGGCCGCATCGGCAGCGGCATGCTGCCGTTTATGACGCCGATTTTTCTGCAGGTGGGTCTCGGCTTTAGCCCGTTCCACGCCGGGCTGATGATGATCCCGATGGTGCTGGGCAACATGGGCATCAAACGCGTGGTGGTGCGCATCGTGAACCTGTTTGGCTATCGTAACGCGCTGGTGGGCGGCACGCTGGCGCTGGCGCTGGTGGTGCTGCTGTTTCCCGTGGTGGCGCTGCTCGGCTGGATCTGGCTGCTGCCCGTGGTGCTGCTGTTGCAGGGCATGGTCAATGCCATCCGCTTTTCGTCCATGAATACCCTGACGCTGAAAGAGCTGCCTGACGAGCTGGCCTCGAGCGGCAACAGCCTGCTGTCGATGATCATGCAGCTGTCGATGAGTATCGGCGTCACCGTGGCCGGTCTGCTGCTCGGCGCTTTCGGCCATGGCGCGGTGAGCGACAGCGCCGCGACCCATCAAACCTTTATGTACACCTATTTGTGCATGGCGCTGGTGATTGCGCTGCCGGCACTGGTGTTCTGGCGCGTACCCGCCGATGTGAGTAAAAACGTGGACCTGAGAGGCAGGAGAAAAGGATGAAGCAGCCGGTAAAACTCGGCATCAGCGCCAAACTGTTCATGGCGATTTTTTCCACCTGCATGCTGGTGATCATCACCATGCACTGGGGCGTGCGCCTCAGCTTTGAGCATGGCTTTGTCGATTACATCAAAAAGGGCAACGAGCAGCGCCTGACGCTGCTGAGCGATGCGCTGGCCGATCAATACGAACAGCACGGTAGCTGGGATTTTTTGCGTAACAACGACCGGCTGATTTTCACCATTCTGCGCTCGCTGGAACAGAATCCCGGCAGCGGCACGCAGCTGCCGCCGCACGGCTGGCGCACCCAGTTCTGGATTATCGATCAGCAGTACAAAATATTGTCCGGCCCGCGCTCGCCGGTGCCGCCGGAAGGCTCGCGCCGCAATATCACCACCAGTAACGGCAAGATTGTTGGCTGGGTGATTGCCTCGCCCGCCGAGCGGCTGACGCGCAGCACCGACATCAACTTTGACCATCAGCAGCGCCAGACCAGCTGGCTGATTGTCGGCCTCACCACGCTGCTGGCCGCGCTGGTCACCTGGCTGCTGGCGCGCGGCCTGCTGGCGCCGGTGAAACGGCTGGTGGACGGCACCCATCAGCTGGCGGCGGGCAAATTTACCACCCGGGTGGAGGTCGGCAGCAGCGACGAAATTGGTCAGCTGGCGCGCGACTTCAACCAGCTGGCGCGCTCGCTGGAGAAAAATGAGAGCAACCGGCGCGCCTTTATGGCCGATATTTCCCATGAGCTACGTACGCCGCTGGCGATTTTGCGCGGTGAACTGGAGGCGATGCAGGATGGCGTGCGCAAGCTGACGCCCGACGCCATTAGTTCGCTGCAGAGTGAAGTCGCGCTGCTGACCCAGCTGGTGGAAGACCTGCACCAGCTGTCGCTCTCCGACGCGGGTGCCCTCGCCTACCGCAAACAGCCAGTGGATCTGGTCAGTCTGCTGGAGGTGGTGGCGGGCAGTTTTGGCGAACGCTATCGCAGCCGGGGGTTGACGCTCAGCCTGATGCTGCCGGCACAGGCCAGCAGCTTTGGCGATCCGGACCGGCTGATGCAGCTGTTTACTAACCTGCTGGAAAACAGCCTGCGCTACACCGATGCCGGCGGCACGGTGCAGCTCAGTATGCAGCTCAGCGGCGAGCAGTGGCAGCTGCAGTTTGCCGACAGCGCACCGGGCGTCGAGCGCCAGCAGCAGGCACAGCTGTTTGAGCGCTTCTTCCGCGCCGAAAGCTCGCGCAATCGCGCCAGCGGCGGCTCCGGGCTCGGTCTGGCGATCTGCAAGAATATTGTTGAGGCGCATGACGGCAGCATTAATGCGGCCGACTCTGATTTAGGTGGGCTGAAAATCACGCTAAACTTGCCGTATGTTCCTCACTAGACACCCTTTATGAGCACGGAAAATAGCGATCCCCTGATTCTTGTTGTGGAAGACGAACCCAAACTGGCGCAGCTGATGATTGATTATCTGCAGGCGTCAAACTACCGCACGCACCATCTCGCCGATGGCAACGCGGTACTGAGTTATGTGCAACAAACGCCGCCAGACCTGATGCTGCTGGATTTGATGCTGCCGGGCCGTGACGGCCTGACGCTGTGTCGGGAAATCCGCCGCTTCTCCGAGCTGCCGATTATCATGGTGACCGCACGCACGGAAGAGATTGATCGCCTGCTCGGGCTGGAGATTGGCGCTGACGACTATATCTGCAAACCCTTCAGCCCGCGTGAAGTGGTGGCGCGGGTGAAAACCATTCTGCGCCGGGTGAAACGTTCACCAGAAGAGGCGCAGCTGGCCTCGCATCTGCTGATCGACGAAGGGCGTTTTCAGGCCAGCTGGCGCGAACAGCCGCTGGAGCTGACGCCCGCCGAGTTCCGCCTGCTGAAAACCCTGGCGCTGGAGCCGGGCAAAGTGTTTTCGCGCGAGCAACTGCTGAACCATCTGTATGACGACTATCGCGTGGTCACCGATCGCACCATTGACAGCCACATCAAGAACCTGCGGCGCAAGCTGGAGAACCTTGATGCCGAACAGCCGTTTATTCGCGCTGTGTACGGCATGGGATATCGCTGGGAAGCGGATGTGGGCCGCCTGCTGTAACCGCTTAGATTGATCCAGGTCAATTTACATCGGGAGTCGCCCTGCCTACAATTCCCCACCTTTTGCAGGGCCGCCTGACGCGGCCGCTGCACGTGCCATCCGTGATGGCATGCTGACCTGACATCAGTGAGAACGCCCCATGCTTAAACCCGAACTGCTTTCGCCGGCAGGCACGCTGAAAAATATGCGTTATGCCTTTGCCTACGGCGCCGACGCGGTGTATGCCGGCCAGCCGCGCTACAGCCTGCGCGTGCGCAATAACCAATTCACCCATGAAAACCTCGCTAAAGGCATCAGCGAAGCGCACGCGCTCGGCAAGAAGTTTTACGTGGTGGTAAACATTGCCCCGCACAACGCCAAGCTGAAAACCTTTATCCGCGATCTGACGCCGGTGGTTGAGATGCAGCCGGATGCGCTGATCATGTCCGATCCCGGCCTGATCATGCTGGTGCGCGACGCCTTCCCGCAGATGCCAATTCACCTGTCGGTGCAGGCTAACGCGGTGAACTGGGCCACGGTGAAGTTCTGGCAGCAGATGGGGCTGACGCGCGTGATTCTGTCGCGCGAGCTGTCGCTGGAGGAGATCGCTGAAATTCGCCAGCAGGTGCCGGAGATGGAGATTGAAATCTTTGTTCACGGCGCGCTGTGCATGGCCTACTCCGGCCGCTGCCTGCTCTCTGGCTATCTGAATAAGCGCGATCCCAATCAGGGCACCTGTACCAACGCCTGCCGCTGGGAATATAACGTGGCCGAAGGCCAGCAGGATGAGGTCGGCAACATTGTTGGCTTCCATCAGCCGGTTGCGGTGCAGCCCGCGACGCTCGGCGTCGGTCAGCCCACCGACCGGGTATTCCTGCTGGAAGAGAAGATGAAGCCAGGCGAGGTGATGAGCGCGTTCGAAGATGAGCACGGCACCTACATCATGAACTCGAAAGATCTGCGCGCGGTGGCGCACGTCGAACGCCTGAGCCAGATGGGCGTGCATTCGCTGAAAATTGAGGGCCGCACCAAATCGTTCTACTACTGCGCGCGCACCGCGCAGGTGTACCGCCGCGCAATCGACGATGCGGCCGCCGGCAAACCTTTCGATCCGGCACTGCTGGAGACGCTGGAAGGGCTGGCGCACCGCGGCTATACCGAAGGTTTTTTGCGTCGCCACACCCATGACAGCTATCAAAACTACGAGCAGGGTTTTTCCATTTCGGAGCGTCAGCAGTTTGTCGGTGAATTTACCGGTGAGCGGCGCGGTACATGGGCGCAGGTGGCGGTGAAGAACAAGTTCATGCTGGGCGATAGCGTAGAGATCATGACGCCGGACGGCAATCTCAACTGCACGCTGCAGGCGATGCAGAATGACAAGGGTGCCGCGGTTGAGGTGGCGCCGGGAGATGGTCATCGCGTCTGGATTAGCGTGCCGGAGGGAGTCGATCTGGCCTATGCGCTGCTGCTGCGCAATTTTACCGACGGTAACAGCACTTACGATCCGCACGGTAAAAATCGCACTAAATGAAAAGAAAACGGCGAAGTTAGAACAGGATCACAGACCGCCGCTTCGCCGCGCTTTAGAATCGCGCCTGCTGCTAACGAGTAACAACAAACAGCAGGTAGTACCAGGAACCACCTCATTCACCCGCCCGGCTCCCCCGTGCGGGTTTTCTTTTTTCATCGTTCGCCGATAAAGTTCCCGCCGCAGCTATGCTATAACCACAGCTCTGTCTTACTCATCAGGGAAGCGATAATGCAAAATAAACCCCTCACTTTGCTGATTCTGAATGGAAAAGGCGCAGGCAATGAAGAGTTGCGTGCCGCCGTGAATACCCTGCGCGACGAAGGCTTTAACCTGGCGGTGCGCGTGACCTGGGAAAAAGGCGACGGTGACCGCTACGTGCAGGAAGCGCTGCAGCTGCAGGCGGAGACCGTGGTGGCTGGCGGCGGCGATGGCACCATCAATGAGATTGCCACCGCGCTGGCCGCCCTGCCGCCAGCGCAGCGGCCGGTGCTGGGGATTTTACCGCTTGGCACTGCCAACGATTTTGCTACCAGCGCCGGTATCCCGGCAGAAATGGAAGCGGCACTGCGGCTGGCGGTACTGGGCAAAGCCACGGCCATCGATCTGGCGCGGGTGAACGGCGACCGTTACTTCATCAACATGGCGACCGGCGGTTTTGGCACGCGCATCACGACGGAAACGCCGGAGAAACTGAAATCGGCGCTGGGCGGCGTCTCCTATTTTATCCATGGCCTGATGCGCGTTGATGCGCTGAAGCCGGACAGCTGCGAAATCAGCGGACCGGGCTTTCACTGGCAGGGTGACGCGCTGGTGATTGGCATTGGCAATGGCCGTCAGGCCGGTGGCGGGCAGCGGTTATGTCCGGAAGCGCTGATCAATGACGGACAGCTCAATCTCAGCATCGTAACCGCCCAGGAGCTGCTGCCAACGTTGCTGCACTCGCTGACGCGCGACGACGAAAACCCGAACATTGTCGCGGCACAGCTGACGTCGCTGACCATCCGTTCACCGCATGAGATGACCTTTAACCTCGACGGCGAGCCGCTGTCCGGCAGCGAGTTTGTGATTGAGGTGCAGCCCGGTGCGTTGAGCTGCCGCCTGCCACCGCAGTGTGCGTTGCTGGCGTAATCATTGGAAAATTCCTGCATTATCCCGGTGCGCATAAATGCGCACCCTGTGAGGCTCGCCATCCCTGCACGCACCGTGTAGGGTCGCCATTGATGGCGACCGGTCACGTGCGTCTGCGGCTGACGCTCTGCATCACACCTTCATCCAGCGGCGCTCCACGGCGGAAATCGCCACCGCTTCCAGCACCTTCTGCACCTGCAGCCCTTCGGCAAAATCCGGCCACATGCGATCGCCGGCGGCAATGCCGTTGATCAGATCGCGAATCTCGACCGTTTTCTGATCGTTAAAACCGATGCCGTGGCCGGCCGAGACGCAGAAGCTGGCGTAATCGGGGTGCGCCGGACCGGTGAGAATGGTTTTAAAGCCCTGGCGACCGGCCGGATCGTCGTGCAGATACAGTTCCAGCTCAGCCATGCGCTCCTGCGTGTAGCGCAGCGTGCCTTTGGTGCCGGTCACCACATAAGTCAGCCCCATCTTGCTGCCGCAGGCGATACGCGAGGTTTCAATCACGCCGTGCGCACCATTTTTAAAGCGCAGCAGCGCGCTGGCCTGATCTTCGTTTTCCACCGGCAGCAGACGTGACGGCGCCTTCGGATCCGGTCGCTGTTTGATCACCGTCATCATGTCACCGCTCACCTCATCAATATCACCGACCAGATAGTGCGCCATGTTGACGATATGCGCCGCCAGATCGCCAAGCGCGCCGAGACCGGCCAGCGCTTTCTGGCAGTGCCAGTCGAGCGGCGTCTCCGCGCGCGCCAGGTAATCTTCGTTATGGGTGCCGTAAAAGTGCACCACTTCGCCGATCTCACCGCGCGCGATAATCTCCCGTGCCAGCTGGCTGGTGGGGTTTTTCATGTAGTTGAAGCCTACCAGGGTTTTCACCCCCGCCTGCTCTGCCGCCTGCACCATCTCTTCGGCATCGGCCACCGAGAGCGACAGTGGCTTTTCGGAGTAGACGTGCTTGCCGTGGCGAATCGCCTCCAGCGCCATCTCTTTGTGCAGGAAATTGGGCGCGCAGATATCGACCACGTCGATGTGCGGATCGCGCACCAGCTCGCGCCAGTCGCCCGTCGAACGGGCAAAGCCAAACGTTGCCGCCTGCTGCGCCGCCAGCACCGGATTCACCTCTGCCAGCATCTCACGCACAATCTCACCCTTCAGGGCGAACACCGTGGGTGCCTGCGCATAGGCAATCGCGTGACAACGCCCAATATATCCACTGCCAATCATACCGATTCTGACTTTGTTCATGCTGCACCTGCGGTTCACGGGGAAGAGTTTCACGGAATATATGTTTCGTTTTGGGCGGCGACAACGGCGAAATGAAATATCTGTGATCATACATGCGAGGTATCTGACAGAAGCGACAAATCAGAATGTAATTTTGCATAGCATTGGTGACATCTCTCACAATCAGGCGCAGTGCTGGCGCTAATTCGCGCCATCGCGCGGGCCCGCGTCGGGCAATTGACGCTTTATTCAGCAGTCAGAAAAAATTGTGAAAAAGAGCTTTGACAAGCCACAGCCTGCCCGATAATATGCGCCCCGTTCCAAACGATTCCTCTGTAGTTCAGTCGGTAGAACGGCGGACTGTTAATCCGTATGTCACTGGTTCGAGTCCAGTCAGAGGAGCCAATTTCCTGTTTTCATGCATCCTTGCGAATCATTATATGATGTTGGTTCAACAGGTTAGCGTGAAAAGTCTTCCCGGTGCATTTTGATTTTACCCTCCGCATCGGGAAAAATTGGTGGTCAAATCTGGGGTCAGGTTAGTTCGATAATGGAGTGACCCCCATATGTTCCTTACCGACGCGAAAATCCGCACTCTCAAGCCTTCTGATAAACCCTTTAAAGTATCCGATTCCCACGGTCTGTATCTGCTGGTCAAGCCGGGTGGCTCACGTCACTGGTATCTCAAGTACCGTATTAACGGTAAAGAATCCCGCATTGCGCTGGGTGCCTATCCTGCCATCTCCCTGTCTGAGGCGCGACAGCAGCGTGAAGGTGTCCGTAAAATGCTGGCGCTGAACATCAACCCGGTACAGCAGCGGGCTGCTGAACGTGACTCACGAACACCGGATAAAGTTTTTAAAAACGTGGCGCTGGCGTGGCATAAAAGTAACCGGAAATGGTCGCAGAACACCGCTGACCGTCTGCTTGCCAGCCTGAACAATCACATCTTTCCGGTCATCGGGAACCTGCCTGTATCAGAACTTAAACCCCGTCATTTCATTGACCTGCTGAAAGGGATCGAGGAAAAAGGTCTGCTGGAAGTTGCGTCCCGCACGCGGCAGCACCTGAGTAACATAATGCGCCATGCGGTCCATCAGGGGTTAATCGATACGAACCCGGCAGCAAACCTTGGCGGCGTGACCACACCTCCTGTCAGACGGCACTATCCTGCCCTGCCACTGGAGCGGCTGCCTGAACTGCTTGAACGTATTGAGGCATATCATCAGGGCCGCGAACTTACCCGGCTTGCCGTCCTGCTGATGCTGCATGTGTTCATTCGCTCCAGTGAACTGCGTTTCGCCCGCTGGTCAGAGATTGATTTCACAAACCGGGTCTGGACGATACCCGCGACGCGAGAACCCATTATTGGCGTGCGTTATTCCGGGCGCGGGGCCAAAATGCGAATGCCGCATATCGTCCCCCTCTCAGAACATGTCATCGCCATTCTGAAACAGATTAAAGATATCACCGGTAATAATGAACTGGTCTTCCCCGGCGACCATAACCCGTATAAGCCAATGTGTGAAAACACGGTTAACAAGGCATTGCGGGTGATGGGCTACGACACAAAAAAGGATATCTGTGGCCACGGCTTTCGGGCGATGGCATGCAGTGCGCTGATGGAATCGGGTTTATGGTCAAAGGACGCAGTAGAACGCCAGATGAGTCATCAGGAGCGCAATACCGTGCGCATGGCTTATATTCACAAGGCAGAACATCTGGAAGCCCGCAAGGCGATGATGCAGTGGTGGTCCGATTATCTGGATATATGCCGTGAAGCCTACGTTCCACCATATTTTCTTATCAGAAAATAAAGCATTACGCCAGATAGTTCATGAACTATCTGGCGTAACAAATCAACCCCATATCGGCGTCAATTGATATGGTTTTTTTAGTTTAAATCCCATGACTGCGAAGGAGTAATGGCTCCTGTAAGGTATTTTCTTTTGAAAAAGACTATAGCCTCTTTACGGAGGTTCTCTACAGGACATTTACAGTGAACATTTGCGCATGAATATCGACAGTTGCAGATTAGTGTGTCGCCGTCGCTGCTTCGAGTTGCGCAGGTTCCATCAGTGCGAATGCTGTGCGCATTTTACGCGTCTCCTCTCCGGGGCTGCGACCAAACAGTCTTTTGAACTCCCGATTGAACTGCGACGCACTTTCGTAGCCGTCCCGCGCTGCTGCCCCTGCTGCAGTAACGTTGTCCCGTATCATCATCAGTCGCGCCTGATGAAGACGCACTGACTTGATGTACTGGATGGGAGAAGTCGCCGCAACGGCTTTGAAATGTGCATGAAAAGCCGGAACGCTCAGGCCAGCTTCGTGCGCAAGTGAAACCACATCCAGTGGCCGGGCGTAATCGAGGTGGATACGCCGTAACGTACGCGCAATACGTCCAAAGTTGCCATGACAGGCCAGCGCAGCACGAATGGCTCCGCCCTGTTCACCCAGCAGAACACGAAAAATGAGCTCTCGCACAATCCCCGGCCCCAGAACCCGCGCTTCAAGTGGTGAAAATAATACCTTCAGAAGACGAACTGTCGTATCTGCCAGCGTGTTGTCAAGTGGTGTGGAGACAATGCCAACGGGTGAACCTGATGCAGTGGCATGGTGATCGACAGCCATAACCAAGTCTACCACAGCTGTCATATCCAGATGAATGGTCACAGCAAGCAAAGGCTCTGCCGGACTGGCATCTGTCTCGCTTGAAAATGGCAGAGGTACTGACAGCACCAGGTAGTGCAATGTGTCGTAGTGGTAAACCCTGTCGGCCAGGTAACCTCTTTTGTGCCCCTGACAGACAATAACAATGCCTGGTTCATACAACACGGGGGTACGCCCCAGCGCGCCGTCAGCACGCATCAGACGCACGCCATTCAGCAATGTAAGGTTGTGGCCTTGGTATGTGTCAAGAACACTGAGTAACTACGGCTTCACTTACATCTCAAGGGGCAATAAACATTCCACAGGAAGCCCAACACCAGCTATATTCCCGGTGAAATATCCTTTTGCAAAGGGAAATAAACCTCAGGTCGCCATTAAAGCTGTGGCCCGAAAGTTGATGGATTTTATGTGAGACATTGCATTCACTGCCTGACCGTCTAATTGCGCTCTTATTTCTTCTCAAATCTTGCGTTTTACCATATGTACCGTATAGTACAGTACATATTAATATTCAGACTGGAATAATGAAATGTTAGCTAACGAAAGAACCTCACCCCCTATGCACAGGACTGCCAGAGGAGCCCAACGAGTCCGTGACCTGACTGATGCCGCCAGCGAGTTGTTCCTTGAACGGGGCTTTGATGCAGTCGCTGTTGATGACTTGATTGCACGTGTTGGCGGGTCACGAAGCACCATTTACAGCCACTTTGGAGGCAAAGAAGGTCTTTTCAGGCATGCAATGATCGACCTATGTACCGAGGTTGCCAAGCCGCTAGAGCAACTGCACATCGCGGATGGAGAGCCAAGTAAGGTACTCCCAGTTCTCGGCCAGCAACTGCTGAGATCCGCCCTGTCTCCGCGCACACTGGCTTTGCATCGACTTCTGGTCAATGAAGGCCGGCGCTTTCCAGACGTTGCCAGGGCTATGTGGGACGTTAGCTACGGCAAAGCCATTCAAATTCTTTCTGTCTGGATTGCCGCGCAACAGCAGCCGGGAAAAGGATTAGGCCACGACGTCCCCGCCAAAGCGCTGGCGGAACATTTTGTCAGTCTGGTGGCCGCTAACACTAAGCTTCATGTTGCATCAGGACTTCGATCACCATCATTGTCCGATGCCGAGATTGAGGAAATCGTTGGTCATGCAGTACAAATCTTTCTTCACGGCGCATCAGCGGGTGGGCGTACGGACTAGAACTGTAAGAAATGACACGTTTTTTAACCACGTAGCAACCAGTAGAAAGGATCGAGGTAGAAACGTATGAATACACAAATTAGTCAGACTGGTAAAGAGCAGGCCAAAAAGAATGCGGTCAATGAAAAAGTTGCCAGCCCCCAAAAAAAACACTGGGCACAACCGAGTTTTTTCAACGACAACGTGCTGCTTGATGCGCTGGTCAAGCACATACTAGGCTTAATGCCCTATGGCATGACCGACTTCGGCGAGGTCATGGATGTGGTGCACCAGCTCAGGGGCAGCGACGAAGAGGCCTGGGTCAGTGCCTGGGCCGCGCTGGCAACCCGGTTGCAAGACAGGGCCGAAGATGCGGACAGAAATGGCAGGTCCATCACTGCGGCCAGCGCCTACCTTCGCGCTTCGACGTACTGGCGCTGTGCTTTGCTGTACTTCAGCGACTTCGAAGATAAGCGTATGAAGGAGTACGCAATCGCCAGCGCATCGTGCTATGAACGACACATCTCTCTGTCCGGCTATCCAGCCGAACGCATCGAAATTCCCTACGAAGGCAGCTTCCTACCTGGCTATTTCTACAGATCACCTCATGCTGGCGAGAAAGCCCCGCTGCTCATCGTCACACCGGGTAGGGATACCTGGGCCGAGGACACCCGATGGGTTTGCGAAGGTGCGCTTCAGCGGGGCATCCATTGCCTGACCTACGATGGTCCTGGGCAGGGTTTCGCACTACGTATGAACAACCTGACATTCCGCCCCGACTGGGAGAAGGTTGTCAGCCCGCTGATCGACTTCGCGCTCGAGAAATTCGCGGAGATAGACGCCTCCAATATCGCGCTGATGGGCCTGAGCTTCGGCGGCTATCTGGTGCCTCGCGTGGCTGCGTTCGATAAACGCATCAAGCTCTGCATCACTGATCCGGGCAATATCAGTTGGGGACGTCAGATCATCGCGGAACTGGAGCGTTTCGCCGACCGGCCGCTGGCCGAGCTTCCTAAGCAGTTGCAGAATCTGGTAAGCGATTACGCATGGAAGCATGGCGTACCCAACTCTATTAAGGATGTAGTGCAGGCACTCAAGCCCTATGACAACTCGGCTATCCTAGACCAGGTGACCTGCGAAACGCTCGTGCTGGACGGCACCGGCGAGGTCTTCCACGGAGCTAGGCCGTTCTTCGAAGCCTTGAATTGCCCCAAAGAGTATCTGTTATTCGATGAAGCTTCGACGGCACAGTCGCACTGCCAGATCGGAGGCTACGCCACGGCCACCGAACTCATTTTCGACCGGATTGCAGACCGGCTTGGGCGCGCGTAAATGCGCATCTCGCTGAACCTTTCGGTCCTCTCAAATTTTATCGGAGCATGACATGGACTTATCGGCTACACCCTCCCTTGAATTCCATCTCGGCGGAGATCTACCGATCAGTAGGCTCGGCTTTGGCGCCATGCGACTGCCTTGCAATGGTTTTCGCGGTCCGGCTCGCGATCCGGAGACCGGCCGCGCAGTGCTAAGCCGCGCGGTTGAACTTGGCGTCAACCTGATCGACACGGCCGAGTTCTACCAAAGCACAGATGGTACAGTACGAGCCAATGCGCTCATTCGCGACGCGCTACACCCCTATCCATCCAATTTGGTGATCGCAACTAAGGTTGGTGTTGTATTCAATTCAGACGGCAGCCACCGGCCCGCTTCGGGTGGGGATATGCGCAAGCTTGTCGAGGAGAACCTAGCAAGCCTCGGCGTAAACCGCCTCGACCTTGTGTACCTGCGCATCGGTGAGATGACTGTGCCCCACGGTGAGTCGCTGGCGGAGCGCTTCGAGGCGTTGGCCGCACTTCGCGAAGAAGGCTTGATTCGCCACCTCGGCATCAGTAATGTCGATATCGGGCATTTCAATGAGGCCCGCGCTATCGCTCCGGTCGTGGCTGTGCAAAACAACTTCCATATCGGCAAGCGCGAGGATCGGAACATGTTGCTGACGTGCGAAGCATCAGGTATCGCCTTCTGCCCATTTTTCCCGCTAGGCGGCGGTATGGGCGAGATCGACGATGGGCGGCTTACCCGCGCGGCAAAGCGGCACGGTGCTACGCCAGCCCAAGTCGCGCTAGCGTGGTTGCTGGCGTCCTCGCCGGTCATGCTGGCCATACCTGGTACAGGGTCGGTCAAACATCTTGAAGAAAATGTCGCCGCTCTCGGCATCCGGCTCACTGATGAAGATCATGCCGAACTGGCCTAAACCGGTTCGCCGCAGAATTCTGGGTCGCCCGAGGTGCCGTTTTATGCTGCTCGCAACGGCCGTGATCGCAGCGAGCATATTGGCCGGCTGCGTAAGCGTAAAACTAAGCGCCCCGCCCGCTGCAGCAGTGAGCTTCGAGGACTATCGACGAGAAGCGATCCAACATATACAGGCAAGTCGTAGCTTCCAGCTTGCCGATCACGATGTCGAACTGGCGTGGAATACACCGCAGGAGTGGCGGCCCTCGTCGTCGGAGAACGGCAGTCGTCCCCGAAAGGGAATATTGCTTGTGCATGGTTTGGGCGACTCGCCGTGGTCATTCTGGGACCTTGGCCAGCCGCTGGCAATGCAAGGGTTTCTTGTGCGAACGGTGCTTCTCCCCGGACACGGGACCCGCCCTGAGGATCTGTTACAAACCACAGTAGAGCAATGGCAGCAGGTCGTGTGGGAACAGGCCAACGCATTGCAGAAGGATGTCGAAGGACCAGTCTACATGGGGGGCTTCTCCACGGGCGCCAATCTGGTTCTCGACTACGCCTACTCCCATCCAGAAATCGCAGGGCTGGTGCTGTTTTCGCCAGGGTTCAAGAGCATGCCATTCGATTGGCTTGCGCCACTGGCAGCCCATATCAGGCCCTGGCTCATCACGCCGGACGGCAACGTTCCGATGCAGAATGCCGTCAAATACTTCAATATACCGGCCAACGGTTTCGCACAATTCTACCGGACCAGCGCCAACGCACGCCGACTATTGCGCGAGCGGGCCTATGACAGGCCGGTGTTTATGGTGGTCGCCGGGCATGACTCCGTGCTGGATACCGGCTATCTGCTAGACGTTTTCCAGCGGCGCTTCACACACCCGGACAGCCGCCTGATCTGGTATGGCGTTGCACCGGACGGTCTGGTGGATAAGCAACGCGTTATGATTCGTCCCGACAGGCTCGCCGCATGGCGCATTAGTCAGTTCTCGCACATGAGCCTGACATTTGACCCGGCCAACCCCGTGTATGGCGAAGGCGGAATTATTCGTATCTGCCTGAATGGCTTTAGTGCAAAAGACACGCAGGCCTGCGAGCAAGGCGTACCTGTCTGGTATTCGGACTGGGGCCATCGTGAGGAGGGAAAAGTCCACGCGCGGCTGACTTTCAATCCCTATTTCAACTGGCAGAACTCGGTGATGGCGACGGTTTTGGGCAGGCCGCAGACAGCGGATGCTTCCTGCGAAAGGCCGACAGCTGCCAGAGGCAAAGACATCGACATCACTATTGCGCTGCGCGACGCGGTGACGTTCTAAATACCATTGTCATTACGAGGCATCCATGAAGAGAGTCCAGTTCAACCGCTACGGCGGCCCCGAAAAAATGTCGCTTGCAGAATATTCGCTGCCAGCCCTCGAACCCCGGCGAGTCCGCGTGCGCGTGAAGGCCGCAGCAATCAACCCCCTCGACTGGAAGATTCGGCGTGGCGTCATGAAGTTCGTGACTGGCAACCGGTTTCCCCAAGGCATGGGGTCTGACTTTGCAGGCATTGTCGACGAGGTTGGCACCGCCGTGACAGACGTCCGGGTGGGCGATGAGGTGTTCGGCACAGTAGAAATCAAAAGGCAGGGTGCGTTTGCCGAGGTCGTCGATGCTGACGCGAGGCTAGTTGCCCCCAAGCCCGCCGCGCTGTCTTTCAGTGAAGCTGCGTGCTTACCCATTCCATTCGCTACCGCTTGGGCGGCCATTGTGGGCGCAGCGTGTGCAGGCAGCGAGTCGCGGATATTCATTCACGGCTGCAGCGGCGCGGTCGGCAGCAGTGCTTTGCAACTAGCTCAGGCCTATGGAGCGCAGGTTTCTGGCGCCTGCGGCGAAGCCTCGCTGGCAAGCGTAGAGCTGGCCGGTGTACGCCCGGCCTTTACCTACGTGGACAAAACGTCCTTCGCCGCTTATGGTCCTTACGACGCGGTGTTCGACACGCTCGGCACGCTCGACGTCGCCGATGGCCTGGCGATGCTGAAGTCCGGGGGACGCTTCATCGACATTAATCCGACACCGGGCAGAATGCTGCGCGGCTTTATTTCAGGGCGCTACCGGATGGTGTTCGCAACAGGGGGATTCAGGAACCTGCGGGAGATAGCCCGACTGGCCTGTGAAGGAAAAATCCATGTATCCATTGGACTGGAAGCTCCGTTCACCGACGCGCTGACTGTCATCAGGAACGCAGAACTCGGCCGGCGGCCTGCCGGGCGGATTGTGCTGATCATGTAATCAGCTACAGACCTGTCTCAGTAACCCGGCAATGGCCGTTTTCTGCCATTGCCGAACATAATACCAACTGAAACTCAGTGGCGATCATGACGGTGCATGGCGACTCTGGTTAAACAAGATTGTTCATGGAAGAGCAATGCCACAGCAATATCGCATGGACTAAAGCAACGAAACGACTCCAGCCTAGCCCGGGCGGCAAGGTACACGGATCGCCAGTGGTGCACGAGAATACGGGTCTTACAGCGACACAGGTATCGGCACCTACTGCTGTACCGTGACGAAGGTTCCGGGCAGCATGTTGTCGGTGGTGACCTGTGCTCTTTCGCTCTGAATTTGGGCTTTGCGATGAGAAGGTCAGACCGAGAACAATGGTTACTGTCCTCCGTCGTTGCTGCCACTGCCATAAGCCCGAAGGAACACATCGACCGCTGTTGCTACAGCTTCCTTTGGTGTAAACCAGGGTTGAGCACCAAATAACAATGGTTCAATAAATCCGATTTCTATCAAACCCTTTAGATGCGCCGCGGCTACTCGAGCGTCTACCGGACGAATCACACCATTCTCCTGCTGACGAGCAATATAGTTTGTCATTTGTTCCCACGCTCGCCCGGCCCCCATCTCGTAGAGAATGGCTCCCAGCGTAGAATTTGCCCCTTCGGCAATGGCAGCTCGCATGATGGCAAGCGTATCTGCAGAAGTCAGCAAAGCAAGCAGGGCCTCACCAAAACGCCGAAGTGCCAGTGAAACATTCGGTTCGGAAAGGTCAAGCAGCGCCATGAGTTCATCTGCCTGCTTTTCCATAACTGCCATCATGGCAGCAGCGAATAACGCTTCCTTGGATTTGAAGTAACCATACAGGGTGCCTTTCGATCCTCCGATTCGCGCTGAGATCATCGCCATGCTGGCGCGCGCATAACCGACCTCGCGAAAAATCTCGATTGCCACATCAAGGATCGCCTTACGACGATCGTCTGTCTTTACTCTCATTCAAAGCCTCACTTTTTTCATACAGCACTGTACGATTTTGCATTGACACCTGCAAGATCATATATCTAAAATGACCATACAGTATGGTTATAAAGAGACATATTATGGTGTCGTCAAATTTCCGATGGCGGACCACGGCGTCGGGAGGGGTCACCGCCTTTGTGGTTGTGCTCATGCTAAGCAGCTGTGCTCCCATGCCACAAAAAAATGACGTGGTGCCTGCAGGGCCAGAAAGCTTCGCGAGTTCAACAAGCTTTTCCGCACCCGGGAGGGCTTGGCCCTCGGATCGCTGGTGGGAAGAATTTGGCGACGCCCAGCTCAATGCACTGATCACCGAGGGATTGAAGGGAGCGACCGATTTGCGCGTGGCTTCAGCACGTTTTGCCCGTGCCGAAGCACTCGTTCAGGAGACCGGGAGCCGGTTGTTTCCCGCCGTCACAGCAAATGGTGAGGTCGGTTCGAGCAAGCAAAGCTACAACTATCTTTCCCCGGCAAGTGGGCTGCCCGAGGGCTGGCGTGATTATGGTCAGACAACCCTCAATCTTACCTGGGAGCTCGACTTCTGGGGCCGCAACCGCGCTGCATTAGCAGCAGCGCGCTCACAAGCCGAAGCAACAGGTGCCGAAGCTGCGGCCACTCGTCTGGCTGTGTCAGCAGGCATCGCCAGCGCCTACGGAGTTCTGGCCGGAGATTATGCCGAACATGATGCCGCCGAACATGCTATTGAAGTGCGTAAGCGCACACTGGAACTGATAGAGGGTCGTAATAAGCAAGGGCTGGAAAATAAAGGTGCGGTTGAGCGCGCCCGTTCAGCACTCGCCACAGCTCAGGGCGATCTGGCTGAACAGAATGAATCCCTATCCCTCACTCGTCACCGGATTGCAGCACTGATTGGGGCTGGCCCTGATCGCGGACTGACTATATCGCGTCCGGTCGCGACCATTACTGGCAGCTTCGGCCTGCCAGCCAATCTACCGGCCGAATTAATCGGACGACGCCCTGACATCATTGCCGCACGGCTCCGGGCAGAAGCTGCTGCGAGCCAGATCAAAGAAGCCAGGGCGGCCTTCTATCCAAACGTCAATCTGACAGGTCTGATTGGCCTGCAGGCTCTCGGCATTGGAAATGTGTTTGAGTCAGGCTCCGATTTTGGAACAGTCGGCCCGGCCATCAGTTTGCCGATCTTCGACGGCGGGCGTTTGCGCGGACAGTACCGTGCCGCCGAAGCCGATTACCAGGTGGCCGTTGCTCAGTATGACGGCGCATTAACGCAGGCGCTGCGAGATGTGGCAGATGCAGCCACAAGCACACGCGCGCTGGACCTGCGGCTTGACCACGCACAGGAGGCAGAGCGCGCTGCCAGTGCCGCATGGTTCGTTGCCAGCAATCGTTATCGTGGCGGCCTTGCGACCTATCTTGATGTGCTGGCTGCCGAAGACGCCCTCATCAGCACCCGCCGCACGGTCGCGTCTCTGAAAAGCCGCGCCCTTGTCCTCAAGATCGCCCTCATCCGTGCGCTCGGTGGCGGCTATCGCTCATGAAGGAAATCCGAGCCATGTCTGAATCCACCAACACCATTGAACAAGATGTTCCCGCTGCAAACAATACTGCTGCGGATAGCAGAACGCAAAACTCCAAGAGAAAGCGGCTATTTCTGGGCCTGCTGGCGAGCGTTGCTACGCTCGGTGGTGGCTATTACGCATATGATCTTTTCGTCGCATCCCGTCATGCTGAAACCGACAACGCCTACGTTGGGGCCAATATCGCGCAAGTGACGCCACTGATCGGTGGTCCTGTACGCGAAGTGCTGGTGGATGACGCTGTGCCCGTGCGGCAGGGCGACGTTCTTATTCGACTGGATGATACGGATGCCAGAATCGCGCTAGCACGCGCCGAAGCGCAACTGGCGTTAACCGAGCGCCGCGTGCGCGGACTTATTGCCACCGATGGGGGCCTTGACGCGCAAATAGCGGCACGGGCTGCCGACGAAGTGCGCGCCCAGGCGCAGGTCTCTTCTGCACAGGCTGATCTTGCCAGAGCGAAAATCGATCTTGACCGCCGCAACGCCTTGGCTGAGTCGGGCTCCGTCTCAGGCGAAGAGTTGACGACAGCGCGCAATGCCTACAGCACTGCGCTCGCCAGTCTGAGAGTTGCTGAAGCAGCCCGTACGCAGGCCGCGGCCAATCGTGCCACTGCCATCGGGAACCGTGACGCCAACCGGGCACTTATAGACAAGAGTACACCTGACACCAATCCCGAGGTGCTGGCAGCCCGTGCTGCACGGGAGCAGGCTCAGGTCGACCTCGAACGCACCATTCTTCGTGCACCCGTTGATGGGATCATCTCCCGTCGCCAGGTGCAGGTTGGTCAGCGTGTGCAGCCTGGTGCAATGTTGATGGTCGTGGTCCCGATCCACGCCAGCTATGTGGACGCTAACTTTAAGGAGGGTCAACTCAGGAAGGTTAAGCCTGGCCAGTCAGTTAAGCTCACCTCAGACCTCTACGGTAATAGCGTTAAGTATGACGGCAAAGTCGTCGGTTTCTCCGGCGGTACCGGCTCGGCCTTTTCTGTAGTGCCGGCGCAAAACGCAACCGGCAACTGGATCAAGGTCGTCCAGCGCCTGCCAGTGAGGATTGCACTCGATCGCAAACAACTTGCAGAGCATCCTCTTCGTGTCGGTCTGTCTATGACCGCCGATATCGACGTTTCCAACTGATTGCGAGGAACCAGACGATAATGGTTGATTCCATGTCTCAGCATGAAAATCCAACCGCCCGGTCATTAAGGGGCGGGAAACTCATCCTCGCCGCTATCCTGATCGGGCTGGGCAATTTTTTGGTCGTACTGGATACCACTATCGCCAACGTCTCGATCCCCCATATCGCCGGCGGGTTAGGGGTCTCGTCCAGCCAGGCAAGCTGGGTTATCACCTCCTACGCAGTGGCCGAAGCGATTACTGTGCCGCTTACCGGGTGGCTCATGCGCCGCTTCGGTGGTTATCGTGTGTTCATTACCTCTTATCTGGCCTTCGGCGTGCTCTCGCTAGTGTGTGGCCTGTCGGGCACGCTTGGCATGCTCGTCGCCGGGCGCATATTCCTGGGTTTGGCTGGTGGCACGATCATTCCCCTGTCGCAGACTCTTCTGCTGCGTATCTTCCCACCGGAGAAGGCGACAATCGCGACAATCATATGGGCGATGACAACCACAGTCGCACCGATCGCCGGCCCCATTCTTGGCGGCACGATCTCCGATAACATCGGGTGGGAGTGGATATTCTTCATCAATGTGCCGGTTGCTGCCGCCGGTGGCCTTGGACTTCTGTACCTGATGCGAGGCCAGCAGGAAACGGTCACCCAGTCTCCGATTGATGTAGTGGGTCTTGGCCTGCTTATTGTGTGGGTTGGTGCTCTCCAAATCATGCTTGATGAAGGCCGCAACCATGACTGGTTCGCTGCAACAGAAATCCGCGTGCTTGCCGTGATTGCAGTAATCGGCTTTGTCGCCTTCTTGATATGGGAACTAACTGAGAAAAACCCCATCGTTAATCTGCAGGTGTTTCGCCATCGCGGCTTCGTCGCTGCTTCCGTGACCTATTCCGTTGCCTTCGGTGCATTTTTCGCGGGCATTGTTCTGATCCCGCTTTGGCTGCAGCAAAACATGGGCTACACCGCCACATGGGCAGGTTACGCCACTGGAATCATGGGTATCTTCGCGGTACTTAGTTCACCCGTTATCGGTCAGGTCGCCGGAAAGCTTGACCCTCGGTTAATCGTATCGATCGGAGTGTTGGGGCTAGGCGGCATATCCGCATGGCGCGTGGGATTCACGCCCGACATCACCTTCCTCCAAATGGCGTGGCCCATGCTGTTAACGGGACCATTCCTAATGATGTTCTTCATTCCCGTCACCGGCCTGTGCATGGCCAGCGTCAAGGCAGAGGAACAGGCCGACGCCGCCGGGATCTCGAACTTCATGCGCACGCTCGCCGGCGCATTCGCGACCTCGATAGTTCAGACCGGCTGGGCTAGCGCGACACGTGAAAACCAAACCGAGCTGGCCAGCGCGATGACGCAAGGGCAGATTACCCTCGACGGCATGATGGCAAGCGGCATGTCGAGGGAAGCCGCCACGGCCATGTTGACCAGCATCGTCGAGGGCCAGAGCGTCATGCTAGCTACGCTCAATATGTTCGCCGCGATTGCCATCTGTTTCGCCTTCGCAGCCGCATTGATCTGGTTCTCTCCGAGACCAAAGGGACCCATTGACATGAGCGGCGGCCACTAGAAAGACGGGTATGCGACTTTGACAAAGAAACTATATGTCTCCGAGAGCCTCGCGGTGTTTCCGGACCTCGTTGTCTGCGAGCACTGCGATAGCGTGTACCGGCGCATCGCTCTGACCTCGGACGAGGTGGCACGCTGCGACCAATGCGCCGCCATTCTCTACCGTGCCAACCGTCTCGATGTCGATCGCTGGCTGGCGCTGACCCTCACCGCGGCCATCTTGGCCGTGATCGCCAACGTGTGCCCAGTCGTGCGCATCAGTCTGCAGGGGTTGCACAACGAGGCCACGCTCTGGCAGTCGGCGGCGGCGCTCGCGCACGGGCCAGCCTCTCCCATCGCAGTGCCGACGGCAATATCGATCATTGTGGCGCCACTCATCCAGATCGGTCTGCTGGCCTGGGTACTGACTTATGCTCGCATGGGACGTCGCGCACCAGGTTTCGCGCAGGCAATGAGGATACTGGTCATGCTACGCCCCTGGAGCATGATCGAGGTCGGTCTACTCGGCATTTTGGTGGCAGTCATCAAACTGTCTAGTTTTCTCCAGGTGGCTCCTGGACCGGGTATCTGGGCTACAGCCGGGTTGATGCTGCTGATCACGTTGATCGCCAACCGCGACGTCCATTGGCTGTGGGACCTGACTGAATACAACCGGCCGCGCAAGGCGGCACTTGTATGACCCCGCCGCCTCGCGCAGGACAGCTGGGCGTCCTCGGCTGCCATACCTGCGGGCTGGTCTGCAAGGACACGCCCGCTGATGCCGGGCGTGCGCGTTGTCCGCGCTGCGGGGTAGCACTGCATCGCACACACCCCGACAGCATTGCACGCGCCTGGGCTTTGTTGATCGCTGGTGTGATCTTCTACATCCCGGCCAACGTGTTGCCAGTTATGTATACCAGCTTACTCGGCAGCGGGACCGACAGCACCATCATGGACGGTGTCATCGAATTCTGGAAATCAGGATCTTACGGCATCGCCGTGGTTATTTTCATCGCTAGCGTGGCAGTCCCTTGCACCAAGTTTCTTGTCCTCGGACTGCTACTGATTACTTCACAGCAACGCAGCAGCTGGGCCAGGCGCGAGCGCGCCAAGCTCTATCGCCTCGTTGAGTTGATTGGTTATTGGTCAATGCTCGACGTACTGGTGGTAGCTGTAATTGCCGCATTGGTCCAGTTCCCGGGCCTGAGTGATATCGAGCCACGCATTGGAATTTTCTTCTTTGGCATGGTGGTGATTCTGACCATGCTCTCGGCCATGAATTTCGACCCTCGCCTAATATGGGATGGTGACAAGGAATGAACGACGTGCGCACACAGACGCAAGAACCACGCTATCCCACTGTGAACCAACGCCGCTGGCGAATTTCGCTAGTTTGGCTGGTGCCAGCCTTGGCCGCACTGATCGGTCTGTCCATGCTGGCGCATGCTTGGCTATCGGCGGGTCCCGAAATCACCATCACCTTCCGCACGGCGGCGGGACTGGAGGCTGGCAAAACACCGGTCAAATACAAGGACGTGACTGTGGGCGCGGTAACGGCGATAACGCTGAGTGACGATGGATCACACGTGGTCGCCACGGTATCATTGGCCAAGAGCGCGGGGAGTCTGACACGCAAGGACACGCGGTTCTGGGTCGTCCGCCCGCGCATCGGAACCGGGGGGGTATCAGGCATCGATACACTGCTTTCTGGTGCATACATCGCAGTTGATGCAGGATCGGAGCAGGCGTCCAGCAAAGTGTTTACCGGCCTTGAAATGCCGCCTACGGTGATTGGTGGAATGCCCGGGAAGTCATTTATCCTGCATACCGAGGATCTGGGATCGTTGGACGTTGGCTCGCCGGTTTACTATCGGCGCATTCAGGTGGGCCGTGTGGCCTCCTACAAGCTTGATGATGATGGCAATTACGTCAGCTTGCAGGTCTTCGTCGACGAACCCTACGACAGCTTCGTCACTACCGACACCCGGTTTTGGAACGCCAGTGGGGTAGATGTCTCGTTGGGTGCCGACGGGCTCAAGCTCAAAACGCAATCCGTGGCCACGATTGTTGCGGGCGGGATTGCCTTCGCCGCCCTCCCGCGCACCCAGGATAATGTTGAAAAAGCGCCTGAATATGCGCAGTTCACACTCTCTCCAGACCAGGCCAGCGCCATGGCGCCGCCGGATGGTCCGGCGCAGTATGTCGAGCTACGCTTCGATCAGTCGTTACGCGGCTTGTCCATCGGTGCTCCCGTGCAATTCTCAGGGGTAGATCTGGGCAAGGTTGTCTCCATAGACCTCGACTACGATCCGAGCACGCGTCGCTTTCCCACGACTGTTGGCATCGTGGTGTACCCCCAACGGCTCGGACGTCTGCTAGATAAGCTGCCGGGTACAGATACCGAACAACAAGCTGCACAGTTTCTGCGTGATATGGTCCAACATGGTCTCCGAGCACAAGCGCGCTCGGGCAATCTACTGACCGGGCAGCTCTATGTTTCGCTGGAATTTTTTCCGGATGCCCCGAAAAGAACGATTGACGTATCGGCACGGCCACTAACTGTTCCCACGATCAGTGGAAGTTTCGATCACTTGCAGGCGCAGGTGGCCAATATCGTCGCCAAGATCGAGAAGATGCCGCTCGACTCGATTGGGCGCAACCTCGATACCACACTGGCAGAATTGGATAAGACCCTGAAGCAAGTCAATGCCCAGACGTTGCCACAAACCACTCGTACCTTACTGCAGGCTCAGCAAATCTTCGGAGCTGCACAAGGTGCACTGGCTGAGGATGCACCATTGCAGCAAAACCTGGGCCAGACGTTACAGGAGGTGCAGCGGGCGTCACGCTCACTGCGTGTGCTCACCGACATGCTCAGCAGGCATCCTGAATCCCTGCTGCGTGGCCGACCAGTTGATCAGTCCTCGCCACCAACAGGAACTGACAGGACAACCGCTTCACAGGAACCCCTTCGATGAATTATTTCCGTCTTCTTGGGCCTGCCGTGCTTGCCTTGCTCCTGAATGCTTGCACCTCCGCGCCGATCCATTACTACACGCTTCTCGCACCGTCTTTAGGAACAGGGACGGTGGAGCCACCTGCTCCTTTCGTGATTGACGTGTTACCTGTTGGCATCCCGTCACAGTACGACCAGTCGCAACTGGTGGTGCGCCAGGGCGGCACAGGCGCCGTCGTCCTTGATGGCGAGCGTTGGACTGGCTCATTCGATGACGAAATTCGCAGTGCTTTGTCGTCGGCGCTGACACATCAGTTGGCCACTCAAGATGCTGCGGGGTTGCCCCCGCCCTCTGCCAAGCCTGTAATGAGGATCAAGCTCCAGCTTCGGCGGCTCGATGCCTGGCCCGGACAGCGGGTTCAGCTCGATGCCGACTGGAGTTTGAGCTTCGCGAATGAGCAGGGAAAACCACGACTAATTTGCCGTAGCCAATTGGGGGAGCCTGCACCAGGTGGCTATGCTGAAATGGTTCAAGCCCAACAACGTATGATCGCAGCCCTTGCGAAAAGAATTGCGACCAACGCTCGTGCGTGGGAACGTTCACGCCAAGGACTTTGCACGGATCGGCAGTAGTAGTAATAACTTAAAACCCTGTGTTCCTCCAGAAGACTAGGCTTAATTCAACGAGGTGAGCACCTACATCAAGCAAGGTTTCTCTTGAATCTTCAATCCGACATCGCGATATAGCATCTGGGACTAAGCCCGCCCTGCCCCAAAGCGGCGCCGACCAAAGTGTGAGTCAGGTTGTCCACGACAAGAAACTCCCAGTTTGGTTGTTTATTGGCCGAATCGGCCCTCTTGAGAAGCTCATGCAGACGACTCCTCCAAGCCCACCATCACGGCACTCTCGCGCCACAAGCGCTCCTGGGCCTCACGGTCGCGAGCCAGCTCCGAGGGATCGGGAAAGGTGGGATTACCCTTGACGAGGGAGATGTAAATGCGTCCATCCGGCAGGGAAAGCGTTCCGAGCGCCACGTCGGACAGCATTCGACCCGAGTGCTCGGGCGCATTCATCACGAACTCGGGGCGGAAGAGACCGACCAGAGGGAAGATCGTGCGCATCACGATGCCAAGGAGCGCCTTCTGCAACGCAGACGCCTCGCGGCCGGCAGCGCCACCCGTTAGGCCCGGGTTGAAGGCGATGACCTCGATCTGGCGCGCCACCAACGTGTCATGCCGGGCCAGGGATAGTGCCGTCATCAGGTTGCACAGTTTCGAGGCCGTGTAGGAGCGTATGCCGTCGCCCGCCCCGCCTTTTGACGGATGCGCCCACTCCTGAAGGTCGAGTGTCTTGGGGCCGATCGCCTTGATGGGTGGGTTGTGCATGTTGCTCGACGTGATCACCACCCGGCCCTGCTCGGCAATGTGCGGCAGCAGGAGCCGCGCCAGCAGATAGTGGGCAAGGTGATTGACCGCGAACGTGAGGCCATAGCCCTCAGCGCTTCGCTTGTCAGCGGCCGTGCCGTGCAGGCCGGCATTGAGGATAAGGATGTCGATGCGCTTGTCACCGAGCTGCCGTATCACGGCACCAACAAAGTCACGGACGCTGGCCAGAGAGGAAAGATCGAGTGGGAGCACCTCGACGCCCTTCGGCACTGTGCGGTTGTTTCCTCGCGCGCCCACGATCACTCTCGTGTCAGGAGAAACGGCGAGATCCTGGAGGGTGAATACACCAAAGCCACTTGTGGCTCCGGTCATCACGACGACATACTGCGAGTTCACGGGTTCCACCTCGTTTCTCCTTGGGTCAGACCATCTGCGCGACGGTCTAGTCGCTGCAGCGAGAACGCGATTTCTTCCATCAGAACCGCCTGCCAATGGTGAAGCTCCCAAAGGCCGGCCGCTCGCGCTGTCCATCGAACTCGCGGGTCCGGTGGTAGCGCGCGAAGGCGAAGCGCCAGTGGCCATGGGTCAATGCGAAACCGAAGCCGATATCTGCAACCAGTGGGCGCTTGTCCACGCTGTGGCTGGAGCGGAAGGTATTGCCGTCAAGCGTGATGTCGCGCAGGACCCAACGCGCATCGGCAGCGACGAAGAAGTGGCCGCGCCAGCCCTGTGTCGGGCTCGTGCGGATCGGCGATGTGTTTTCACCCGCCGGCCGCAATGACGCCGTACCGAAGTCGTCCGGCATCAAGTAGCCGAACCGAAACTCAATCCCGGTATTGGCGTAGGTGGCGAAGTTGCCCAGACTGCCGCCCCAATGGGCGATCGCATCCCACCGCCATGGGCCAGCAGGCTGCTGCAACGCGAAGCGCTTGCGCCGCTCGTGAATGAACTGGACCACGGGTTCATTGTGTAGTTGGTTGTCCCAGCCATTGAACCTGTCCACGCCAATGACGCCGTGCCACCAGTCCTGAACTTCTCCGGCTTTGGCAGCCGGCCCCACGATGCCCAACCGTAGTTGCGAAGTCCGCAGGTCGTCACCTTTTCGAGCGTTGTAGCCCACGCTGAACATCAATGCGCCAGCGTAAGGCCGGTCGTCTGCAATGAGTTCGCGCGGCTCGCGGTCGGTAGGCGTGTACATCATCTGACCGAGTCCGATGGTCATGTTCAACTCATCGAACCCGCCAGGCTGCAAGCCGGAAAACGCGTGGTTCAACCGTCTGGCGATATCGGGCAGGCACGGGTCGTCCGCACGGTGGATCAGGTTCGGCGAAACCAGCGTGAGCAGGAAGCCATTGGAGTAGCCCTGGTCCTGCCCGAGACCGCCGAACATATCGTTATCGATCCGCAGATTCACCGTGGATTCGGCCGCAATGCCTTTGCGGTCGCAGCGCTCCTCAGCCAGCGCCGAGCCACTCCAGAGCATTGCCCCAATCGCCATCCAGCCTTTCCACGCAGGGGATTCACTCGCTACATGTGGCAAGCGGCCAGAGCGCTTCGCCGCCAGGCGAACGGAGCACAGCGTCTCCAGTTCGGGCACTTCTGTCTGGCACATGACCGGCTCGCATGCGCCGTCGATGAAGCGTTGTCGGCGCGGCGTTGCAGCACGTGACGGCGCGGACCGCCGCTGTAGAGCCGGCTTATTCATTTGGACGTCGCACTTCTGCGGTTTCGCCAACGGCGAGAACCCGCTTTCCTGATGCAGTCAGCCTAAGTCTTTCCCACTCCGTCGCCAGGCGAACCGGAGGTTCATCGAGCGGTTCGTAGGTCAACTTGAACGTCCCCCAGTGCATGGCGAAAAAGCTCCGCGCACCCAGGTTCAGATAGGCCTGGACAGCTTCCTCTGGATTCATGTGTTGCGCCCGCATGAACCAAGCCGGTTCGAAGGCGCCGATCGGGAGAAGCGCCGCGTCAATCGCCGGAAAGCGACGGCCGATTTCCCGGAAGCCGTCGAAATATCCCGTATCGCCCGAGTGATAGACGCAGGCGGATGGCCCTTCGACAACGAATCCGCCCCACAGCGTTTCGTTGGCGTCGGTGAGGCCTCGACGGCTGTAGTGCTGAGCAGGCACGAACGACACCTTGGTGGAGCCAAGTTCGATGGATTGCCACCAATCCAATTCGCTTGCGGGAATGCCCTTCTTCGCCAGGAACGCCTGCATGCCCAGACCGGCGATTACCGGCGCACCGACCTGCTGTACGGAGGGAAGATCGAGGTGATCGTAGTGGTTGTGCGTGATCAGCACGGCGTGGATGGGCGGTAGATGCTCGGGCAACACGCCGGCCGGAACATTGCGCCCCCCTGGCCCCAGGGCAAGGTCGCCAAAGATCGGATCAATGAGAAGCGACTTGCCCTCTAGCTGTACCAGCCAGCTTGCATGTCCAATCCAGGTAAGGCGAGCGCCTTCGCCCGGTCCCGGCGGAATCGCGATCCCTGCGAGGTCGGCCTCGATACGCGGGACGGGTGCTTTTCTTGAAACACCACGGCCACGCCCGGCAAGGCTGTCCAGGACCAACATGCGAAATGCCGGCACCACCGTACCGGGAGCCGCGCTGCCGTCGAGATTCCTGAAACGTCTGGAGCCATTGCGAGTTGCCATAGCTACCCCTCTCACAAAAGAAGATCGAGATGAACGCAGTTGGAAGTGGCCCGCCAGCACACATTCCCAATGCCCTGCGTCCCGCTCATTTCGAGTCAAATCCCAAACACGGCAAAAGCCCACAACGGGCCATGCCATGAATCGCTTTCTCAGAACCGATACAGGTAGCCGAGTCCCACGCCGTACTGCGTGCTCTTTTCGACCAGCGGGCTGTTGCGGATCGAACTGCCCATGTGCTTGGCGCCCATATCGAGGAACACCGTGTGCTTGGGCACAGGCTGCCAGTCAACGCGCAGTCCGATTTCGGTATTGACCGAGGAACTGCCGCTGGAGGCCGGGCGCCAGCTTTGCGCTTCGTCCGACCTCACGCCGTAGTAGTAATCCACGTACTTGCTGTCCACCCACTCGGCCGCGAGCCGCGGTGTCAAACCGATCGGACCTGCGGTGAAACGCCGATCGATCTGCAGCGTCGCCCGCGTTCCCTTGCTGTTGCTCATGGCATCGGTCAGCACTTCGGCGGACAGGTTGGCAATGCCGGTGCGCCAGATGGCGGCACCGCCGACCCAGAAGCTGGAATCCCGGTCACGCATACCCGCGAAGTACGGCGAGTCGCCAGAATCGAACTCCTCCATGAGATACCGGCCACGCAGCCTGAAAGACACCGGCCCCAACGACGGGAGCTTGACGTCCAGGCCAGGGCCGGCCACCTGAATCCACTTGTTCTCATAGGTGATCATCGGCAAGCCACGCACGCGGTTATCGAAGTCCCGGTAAACCCGGTACTGCATGCCACCGGCGACGCCGATCCCCCACGTCGATTCACTGCGCTCGGCTTCGGCCATGGCCTGGCCTCTCGCGGACTTCTTCGTGTCGTCGGTCTGAGCAAATGCGGCTGGGGCGGAAAAAATGCCAGCGACCAGAATCGGCAACGCTGCATAAGACGGATGGCGTCGCAGCCGGGCTGCGCAATGAAGGCGTGATGACATGATTGATCCCTTTCAAGGAGAACGTGAAAAATGCCTCTCCCCATGCAGGGGAACGGCTGCTGGCAGACCGCGCCATCGAACTGCGCCGATAGGCTCGCGGACCATCGGCAGATGGCCGCACTCCACTGTCTGCCTGACTTCCATCTCGCTTTGACGACCCGACGTCGTCTCGCACCAGTCCGGCCACACGCTGCTCGCCATGCAGGGATGCGACGGACGTGCTGCGGGAGTGCCGCATCGTGGCGAAGGCTGCTGTGTCATCGTTCAAGCGCCCCCTCGCCGGCGGTTGCGCGCTCGGCGTGTCGAAAGAACCCGAGCGATGCCAGCCATTTCTCGAATTTGTCCACGTACAGGAACACCGCAGGCACGACGAGCAGGCTCAATGCGGTCGATGTGATCAGGCCGCCGATCACCGCCATGGCCATGGGCCGGCGGAAGCTCGAATCCGCGCCAAGCCCCAGCGCGATGGGCAACATGCCGGCGATCATTGCGATGGTGGTCATCACGATGGGGCGCGCGCGCTTGTGGCACGCGTCCAGCAAGGCGTCGTGAACCGACAAGCCGCGATCGCGCATGCCGATGACCGCATACTCGACGAGCAGAATGGAGTTCTTGGTGACGATCCCCATCAGCATGACCAGCCCGATCATTGAAGGCACGCTCAACTGGCTGCGCGTGACCAGCAACGCGAGGAACGCACCACCGATGGACAGCGGTATGGCCGAAAGTATGGTGATGGGCTGGAGGAAGTCCCTGAACAGCAGCACCAGCACGCAGTAGATGCACAGGACACCGACCACGAGCGCAATGCCGAAGCCCGCGCCGAGTTCGGCAACGATCTCTGCATCGCCGGCCTCGACCACCTTCACGCTGGACGGAAGGGACTTGATCGACGGCAGGTTGGCGGCTGCCGCTTGCGCCGTTCCGAGTGCGGTGCCCCCCAGGTCAGCCGAAATGGTGACGTTGCGAAGGCGGTCGTGCCGGTCGATCTGCGCAGGACCACTCTCCACGGACAGACTGGCAACGCTGGCAAGTGGCACCGGCCCGTCGCGGCCCGGAACACGCATGTTGCCGATCGTGTCAATGTCCTGCCGTGCTGCATCGGGAATGCGCGCACGGATATAGACCTGCCGGTTGTCCAGGTTCAGGCGCGCGACCTGCGAATCGAAATCGCCGCTCGTCGCCACCCGTACCACGTCGCCGATCGCTGCGGTCGTCACGCCACGCTCGGCCGCGCGCTCCGGGTCGGGGCGGATGATGATCTCGGGACGTTCCAGGCTCGCGGTGGAGGCGATGCCCGTGAGGCCCTTGACGTCGCGCAGTTCGGATTCCACCGCCTCTGCGCTCGCCTTGAGCACCTCGGCATTGTCGCTGGCGAGGATGATCGAAAGTTTCTCACCCGGCCCTCCACCACCAACAGCGAAGCGCGCGCCTGCAACGTTGAGCAGGCGCTCTCGCACAGCTTTCTCAATGACCTGCTGCGATGGCCGATCGCCACGCGGCCCCATCGTGAGCGTGAGCGACGCCCGCCGAACTTCGCCAGCACGCGTGCCTCCTGGCCCGGCACTCTGCGCAGTGCCCACCGTGGCGAAGACGTCAGCGATGCCATCGACATCGCTGACGGCCTTGCGCGCAAACTCGGCAACCGCCAATGTGTCCGCCATCGAACTGGCCGGCGGCAACTCGATGCTCACGGTCGTCGTGCCACTGTCGGAGGCCGGGATGAAGCCCGTCTCGATGAAGGGTACAAGGGCGAGCGAAGCGGCCAGAAAGATGACCGCGCCGCCCAAGGTGGTCTTGCGGTGCTTCAGGCACCAGCGCGCCGTTGCCATGTACCAGCGCATGACCCGGCCATCTTCCTTCTCGGGAATCGGCTCGGGCTTGAGCAGGTAGGCTGCCATCATTGGCGTGAGCAAGCGCGCGACGAGCAGCGACGCGAGCACGGCGATCACGGCGGTCCAGCCGAACTGCTTGAAGACCAGGCCGCCAATGCCGCTCATCATGGCGGTCGGCAGGAAGACGACCACCAGGCTCATGGTGGTCGCCATGACGGCCAGGGCGATCTCGGTCACGGCATCCTCTGCTGCCTTCCGAATCGATTTGCCCATGTGCCGGTGGCGCTCGATGTTCTCGATCTCGACGATGGCGTCATCGACCAGGATGCCCACGACCACCGCAAGCGCCAGCAGCGTGACGGTGTTGAGCGTGAAGCCCAGCCAGGCCATGGCCGCGAACGCGGGCAGGATGGACAGCGGTAGCGCGGTCGAGGCGATCAGTGTCGCGCGCCAGTCGCGCAGGAAGAGCCAGACGACGATCATCGCCAGGATGGCGCCTTCGTACAGCATCGCCATCGAACCTTCGTATTGCTCCAGCGTCTGGCCGACCGACCCCGAAATCTCCGTCAGGCTGAGCGCCGGGTCGGCCTGCTGGAGGCTGGCCAGGGCCTCGCGAACGCCCTCGGCCAGCCGCACTTCGTCAAAGCCCCTGGCGCGATACACGCTGAAGCCGACCACGTGCTTGCCATCAAGCAAGGCCGCGTGCGTGGGATCAGCCTGACCATCGATGATGGTCGCGATCTGGTCCAGCCTGAAGCTCGTGCCGTTCGACAGCGAGATCCGCAGGCCCGCAAGCTCCGATGCCTGGCGAACCGTGGCGATCGTGCGAACCGACTGCTCCTCGCCGCCGAGCTGTCCGCGGCCACCAGAGGACTGCTGCTGTACCTGGCGCAACGCTCGGGAGACATCCGCCGCGGTGATGCCAAGGGCAGACATGCGCAGCGGATCGACCTCGATCCGAACCTCGCGTTCGATACCGCCAAGCCGCTCGAACCGGCCAACACCGGACACGCCGAGCACGGTCTTGGCGACTGTATCGTCCACGAACCAGGAAAGCTGCTCCTCGCTAAGACGGGAGGAAGCGATGGCATAGGTGAGCACCGGAGCACCGACGCTGTTGGACGCGCTGACCGTCGGTTGTAGCAGATCAGGCGGGAGGTCGGAGCGAATGCCGTCCACCGCGTTCTTGGTCTCGATCAGCGCGTCCGACAGATTCTTTTCCAGTACGAATTGCACCTGGATCGACACCAAGCCATCCGTGACTGATGTGGTCAGATGGTTCAGCCCGCTCAAGGTCGCGAGCGCGTCCTCGACCTTGCGTGCGACCTCCGCTTCGAGTTGAGCGGGGGCCGCCCCCGGCTGCGACAACGCTACCGTAACCATCGGCAGATCGAGGTCGGGCAAGTCCTGCGTGGGCAGCTTCTGGAATCCCCACAATCCGGCGAGCGCCAGCAGCGCGAACAGCAGGATCGAGGGTATGGGATTGCGAATGGACCAGGTGGCGAAGTTCATGGCTTGGCCGCTCCTGCCGGACGGCCTTGGGAGATGCGCACCAGATCACGATCCTTGAGGAACCCTGCGCCCTGGACGACGACATGTTCATCCTTGCCAAGCCCGTCGGTGATCTCGACCTCCCGGCCATTGCGCCGGCCGACAGTGACGCTTCGCAGCGACACCCGGGGCGTTGAGCTGGCGTCGGCCAACGCGAGCACATGGCTGCGCCCATCGCGAATGACGACGCTCTCGGCGGGCACGACCAACGCCGCGCCGCTCCCCAGCCCAAGGCTGCCGCTGGCGTACATGCCAGCCCGGGCCGAGCTACCTGGTCGGAGGTCGGCATAGACGATGGCCAGGCGCGAGGCGCTGTCCAGCACGGGCGAAGTCTGTCGAACGGTCGCCGTCGCGGTGTTGCCGTCGGGAAGTTCAAGAGTGACTTCCTGGCCGATCTTGACTTGGGCCAGTTGTCCGGCTGTCAGCTCGCCACGCCATTCCAGGCGCGCCTGGCGAATCATCCGGAACAGTTCCTGGCCCACCGGGACGACGGTGCCGAGGGTCGCCGTTCTGGCGCTGATGACACCATCATCGGGCGCCCTGACGTCGGTGTAGCGCAGCCGTAGCGCATTGGCCGCGAGCAAGGCATCGGCGGTCTTGGATTGGGTCACGAGCTGCAGCACGTCCTGATCGCTGATGGCGCTGCTACGCTGCAACGCCAGACCGCGCTGGCGGTTGGCGGCCGCTTGATCGGCATTCGCCTTCAGTTGCGCGTGTTCCGCCTCCAACAGCGCGCGATCGAAACGGGCGATCACCTGGCCCTTTTTCACAACGTCCCCGACGTTGACGCGAACGTCGATGAGTTGGTAGCCGCCGATCTGCGAGCCGATGCTGGCTTCTTCCCATGCGGCGATCGCGCCGGTGGCTTTGATTTGCAGCGGCCAGGACACCTCGCGTGGCGCGGCGCTCGTCACGGTGAGCGCTGGCGTGGCGGCGGGAGTAACTTCGGCCGGGCTCCGATCGCGCTGCACGAAGACGAGCGCCATCGCCGCCGCAACGACGGCGATGGTCCCGATGGCATACGCGACCCGGTTCCTGCGCAGGTGACCAGGAGTGGGCGAATTGCGGGGGTGCACTTGTTCTGAGCTCATCTGCGATTACTTTCGTTGCGGGCGATAGGGGTGTCGGCCATGTTTTGGGCCGCCGGCGGCTCCGGTGCCGCCGCCGACAGCGGCGGATTCCCTGCGGCACGCACGAGGGAACCCCAGGATCGAGCGCGATCAGAAGCAGCCGAAATGGCGCTATCCTGCACACTGTTTAACTGCAGACACGAGCACTCCAGCTCGAACAGGCTGATGGCACCGGCGCGATACCGAGCTTCATTGGCTTGCAAGGCGATGCGAGCTACATCGGTATCCTGTAGGGGCATGTCCACACGCTGCTGCGCCGACGACAAAGCAGCCAGAGCGTCCTCGACGTCACGGGTCACGTCTTCCGTCGCACGAGCACGGCCCCAAAGATCAAGCTTCCAGGCGGGGCTGGCACCTAGGGAACACTTGGTAGCGTTGATTGTCTCAGTGCTACCGACGCAAAGTACTGCGGCCATCACACACGCCTCAAGCTGCGGTCCGCGGCCCCCGAGACGCGTCAGATCGTGCATCGTTGCCATCACAGCTCGTGCACCAGTGAGAACGCTTTTGCCATGATCGGGCACATGTTTGCCTGCCCACCGCCGGCGTACCATTCATCCAAGGCTGCCGTCCATGATGACGTCGCCGCACCAACGATGATGCGCGCCTCCAACAGGCTCAGGCCACGCTCACTGCATCGCTCAGCTAGTACAGTAGCAAGCGCCACCTCCCGCTTTATTCGTTTCTCGCACTCCTTGGCGAGTAAGGACGGATCTTCCTTAAGGAGTCGCACTTGAGCGAAAGCCATGTCAGGTTTGGCGTCATAGAGTTTGAGCACCGTCCCAAGCGTTTCGCAGACCGTATTCAAGGGGCTCTCCTCGGCTGGCCTGCCCCTCAACTCGTCGGCTAACTGAACGTTCTTTTCTTCATGCCCGGCAAAGACCAGATTCTCTTTAGTTTTGAAGTAGCGAAAGAAGGTGCCCCGCGCAATGCTTAGGGGCTCCACGATCTGCTCGATGGTGGTGTGGGTGAAGCCTTGCTTCAGAAAAATCACGAACCCGAGCTTGGACAACTCCCTGCGGGTGCTCTCCTTGTGTTTTTCGCGTAGGCCTGAGTTTTCCTGTGTCATGGATGAATCCCGCCTAATATGGCACCGAGTGACAATAATGCATTATGAGACAATTGTCACTCAGTGTCAAAAAAAGGAGTTTTGGCTGAATCGGCCCTGTTGCCGTTTCATTGGCTTCAGAGGAGAGAAGCTCTATGGAAGACGTATCCTAAGCCACGGTTGAGCCGTGCGAACCTATTCGCATGCCTCATGCGAAATGGTGCGAGTCAGCCAAAGCGTAAGGCCGTACTGTGGAGATTTTTGGTATCTGATCAAGGTCAGACGATGAGGCCCCTGTTGCCCTCGGGAGCGAAAACAGTAATGGCCTCGTACGCGTAATGCCAGCATGATCTGACTGAATATGCTAAGTTTCGACCGATACCGCAACTCACACGTGCCGTCTTCACTGCAGCTCCGTACTGCGGCACATCCCGAACAGCATTAGCAACCTGACCGATCGTGACCCATTCGTGCATGCGGCTGCGCAATTGCAGATCAGCACGAGGGCAAGCAACCATTCGATCATTAGCAACGAACACCCTAAAAATGTACTGGCGCAGTCTAAAGACGGCGTGGTGCCTTATGCCAGTGCACACCTCAAAGGCGCGTTGTTCGGGAGGGTCTTTAAGTCATGGCACAAGCGTGCAGGGAACATCTGAGGCGATATTGAATGTACGACGCATCCTGTTGGATGCTTCTCTTGTCGGCCACAAGCCATCTCTGCTGCGAGGGCTGTTGATAGGAAATGCAAGGCCTTCTGTACGATGCGAAACAGCCGGTATGGAAAGCCCCCGGAACATGCTCCAGGGCAATGGTACACCGGTCAAAGGCAATGCTGCGCGTCAGCTATGGTGGTGATCACAGCTCATGTACCAAGGCGAACGCACTTGTCATGATGGGCCTCAGGTTTGCCTGCCCACCATCTGCATACCACTCATCCAGCGCTGCCATCCATGCTGACATTACCGAACCAACGATAATGCGCGCTTTGAGGGGACTCAACCCCTGCTTACTTTCTCGCTCCACCAATGCAGCAGTAAGCGCCAACTCCCGCTCCATCCGCTTTTCGCATTCTTTGGCGAGCAAGGCCGGAGTTTCTTTCAGGAGGCGTACCAACGCAAAGGCGAGGTCTGGATTCGCGTCATAGCGTATGAGGGTTGTCGCTATGGTTTCGCTGACCGCGTCCAAGGGGCTCTCCTTCACGGGTCTGCCCTTCAATACCTCGATCAACTCAATCGTCTTCTCTGCGTGCCACGTAAAAACCAATTCCTCCTTCGTCTTGAAGTAGCGAAAGAAGGTGCGACGCGCGATGCCAAGCGGCTCGACGATCTGCTCGATCGTGGTGTTTTCAAACCCTTGTTTCAAAAACAATTCCAGTCCGATGTTGGACAAGTCCGTTCGGGTACTTTGTTTTCGCCTTTCACGAAGGTTGGGGGTCTTCGCTTTCATTCAAATTGCCCTGCCTTCATGGTATTGAGAAGCACTTATGCACAATGAAAAATGGACCTCTGCGCCAGAATAAAGTGAAAATGGACTGAACACCGCGTCTTCGACGTGCGATACACTTCTTGGTAAACCATAACACAAAAGAAAGGACCTCTGGAAAAAACACTGGAAGTTGAGGCTGAGCGGTGTAAGCATCGGCCGGGCAAATTTATGCCAGTTATAGCTCGAAACCGCTGCGAGGGAAAGGCCGACTGCATCAGCGCCTGTTCAAAAGAAGTGTTCGTGCTTGAAATCCTCGCTAAATCCGAATGGGGAGACCCACCTGAATTGGCATGGTGAGGGGATATCCTATGGCAAGAAAACCTCCATGCCAAATATACCGCTTAGCAAAGCCGTCACCTGAGTGTCATCGGTAACACCGACCGAGGTACTACACCGATCGCAAAATGCCCTGGATGAAGCCGCAGATGAGCGGAACATGGATGAAGTGCCCCCTTCGGCAGCCTATTCAACATCGCGGAGTCAAATTTAAGCCATACTGCAGTAAGACAGCCAGTATGTTTCTGGCATATATCGCAAGAGCAGGAATGAGGGGCTGAAGGATTCACCGCTGTGAATCTGATAAATCCACATAAACACCCACCAGATAATTTCATATCCATCGGGCACTGTTAAAACGTTCAGAGAGACAAAGATAGCATCGACCTCCCCTCGCTCAAAGCAGTCTGTCAACGAGATTAAGCTCCTCACCGCGGCTCCGGGATATACGGATCTCTGGATGATAAGCAGATACCATTGCTCCTGCATCACTGAAGCGAAGCCGGTTTTCAAGTGCGATAACGCAGCAGTTGATGGAGTCTTTAAATACTTTGAACCGGTGGTGATACCGGGCCGTCTGACTGAACAACTTAACAAAAGCTTTTTCGTGGTAATCAAGCCAGACATACTTTTCTCCATAAAAAAAGAAGATACGCAACCTGACCAGGTGAAGTGTCCCATGAGGGTAAAAAGCCACGGCAGTGCCGTGGTTGGGTAAACGGAGGAGCAGGCTTTTAATCCCGGACTTCACGATATGATGCAGCGTCCTGAGCCGGTGAATCGAGCTCATCGCTGACCAGATAAAACCAGGCCGGGCTGAAGCGCGACGGGCGCACCTTTGTGCCCGTCGACATGTTCACCGCCGTCATAGCAGTCGTAACCACTGAGACCGCTTACGGGCTCGCCATAGCTGTGACGCACCTCGCAGTCAAACACCGCTGGGATTTCCTCGACCACTTCACCTGACGGCGGGAGCCAGAGCGTATCCATCTGCTGCTTAAGACTGTTTGGCGTATTCCGCTGCCAGTTGACATTGTGCCCAGCCGGCCACTCCATGCCGTACTGTCGGCAGTACAGGCTGGTTGTGGTCGACACACATGACTTCAGTCCGCCGGCGCCATTCAACTCTGCCGCCAGCAACGTGGAACCGAGGAAGCTCGTACCGTCTGTCGCCTTACTGATTTTGCACTTTTCTGGTGACACCTCAAGATGGCGGTTTTCGGAAAGAAACACTGTGACTTCACACATTATGTCTCTGGCTTCATCTTTGGAACCAACGACGCCAAACAGAAAATCACCAGCATAACCACAGAACCCTAAACGTTTATAATTGGGATCCATTCATCTTTTGACGGTATAGAAACCCGCATTCTCTTTATTTCCCGGACTTTTTTAATACTGCCTTCGCGGTCGTGTTGTTGCCTTCACTCCGCAACTTTTTGGCCCGGACTCTCTGTCGGTACATTCTTCTGGTCAGCTTTCCATACTGTGGATTTTCATCCCGATATTTACCGTTGTTAAACTGTTCCTTTTTCTGCTCCAGAAACTGGTCCATTTCTTGCAGGTAAATATTGGCAAGAATTTGAGAAACAACACCGCCTTGTGGTGTTCCACTGTAAATGACATTGAACTTCCAGTCTTCCATATAAACCGCTTTCAGAATATTTCCAATCAGCTGGAGAAAACGTTTGTCCTCGTTCTTCCTGCCCAGCAGTTTCAATAAACACGGTAATCAATGTTGTCAAAAAAAAGACCACATCGATATCTATTAACCACTTAACACCGATCCAGTGGTGCTTAATATCAAGAAGTGCTTCATGGCACGAGCATCCCCGCCTGAAACCATATGATTTCGGCGAAAATACATGCTCATAAATGCGCTCCTGAATAAGTTTCATTACCGAATGCACCTGTTTGTCACTCGCCGTTGGTATACCTAAATGGCGGGTCTTACCATCAGCTTTGGGAATTAGTATCCGTCTGACAGGGGAGAACTTGTAGGTGCTGTTACTGAACTGACCGATAATTTTGGTTAACCATGCAAACAACTACTGAATAAACAAACTAATGAAAAATATTTCCAATAGTTTTGTGTGTTTATATGTTATTGATTTTAAATCAATTAAAAATTAACAAATGATGTTTGAGTGCCATTTATTTCTTTTAAAAGAAAAAATAATCTTTTTGTTGACTTTGATGACCCGTAACGATTAATTAGTAGACAGACATATCAACATTTCTTAAGACTCAAGGAGACTAAGATGGTGATGTTGAAAGAATGTAATGAGAGTGGACTGTGTGGATTCACCATTGATGGGTTATCGGTCACTGAGACGCAAAACTTCTTTATTCAAGCTGCACCAGATATTCGGGCAGCACTGCTCAACAACGGAGCGTTGCTCCTACGCGGCGTTGCGCAAAGTGCAGAACCCTCTGTGTTTGAAGTGATAATGAATGCGCTAGGTTTTCGCACCAGAGATTACATTGGTGGTTCATCTCCCCGTTCAACCATAAAAGGTAAAGTTATGGAGGCAACCCGAACGCCTCCGGCATGGTCAATCATCCTCCATCAGGAAATGGCCTATGTAAAACACCCACCGGAAATCATTGCCTTCTCTTGCGTCAAACCCGCCGCAGAGGGCGGAGAATCTACTATTGGCGATATGCGCCGAATAACAAAACTGGTAGAGCCTTCAACATTACAACTTCTGACAGAACGCGGCCTCAGACTGCGCAGAACACTGCCTGATGAAAACCGAGTTCATCTGAAACCCGGAATAAAAAAAAGCTGGCAGGAAGCGCTTTCTGCAAAAACAAAAGAAGAGGCAGAGTTTGCCTGCCGCTCCAGGGGTTGGGAATTTGAATGGTGGAATGATGATTTAATCCTTTGGCAGGACTGTATTTCGCCGGTAAGTCAGCATCCTCTTAAAAATGAGTTGATCTGGTGCAATCAGGCACATTTCTGGGGTGCTGCTGCGATGATTGAATGGGCGCGGGTGGATTCCAGAAACGAAGACGAAGAGGAGTTAAAAGATGCTGCTCAGAATTGTCCTGAACTTCTCGAATCCATGTGTTTCGGCGATGGAGAACCGCTACCGGAAGAACTGACACTTAACTTATTTCATCTGGTCAAGGGGTTAGAACAGGACGTGAATCTGAACACCGGCGATATTTTGCTGCTCGATAACCTGCAGTTTGCTCATGGCAGGCATGCATTTTCAGGAAACAGAGAGATTAACGTCATTATTGCCGACTGGACTGAACATTAATTCAAACAAACAGAAGGAAAATGGTCATGAATATTACACAGCATAATAGCTCATCCACAGGCGATACCTTCATTCTCAGCCCAGGCCGTAACGTCAGTCTGAAAGACTTTATTGAATTCTCTAAGTTCAGTAAAAAAATAGTTGCTTCAGAAGAAATCAGAGAAAGAATTGCCACATCAAGACGAGCCCTTGAAAAATTAGTGAAAGAAGGCTCGGTTATTTACGGGGTCAACACTGGGATGGGTGGGTTTGTCGATCATCTCGTTCCGCTCGAAAGGGCTGAAGAATTACAAAAAAACCTTATCCGTGGTGTTGCTACAAATGTTGGTGAAAGATTTTCAGATATAATTTGCCGGGCAACTATGTTCGCCCGAATTATCTCACTTTCTCGCGGCAACTCAGCATTATCTCTGGAAAATTTCGATCGATTTATCGCAATCTACAACGCTGGTCTGATTCCTGAGATACCACGTAAAGGGTCATTGGGCACCAGCGGAGATCTGGGGCCACTGGCAGCCATGGCCCGTATGCTCACTGGTGAGGGCAATGCCTAGTTCAATGGTGAACGCTTGGCTGCAGAAGATATTCTGCACCAGCTGGGGCTCGCACCGCTTGAGCTAAGTTATAAGGAAGGGCTGGCACTCATCAACGGCACCTCCTGCATGGTTGCGCTTGCCGCCCTGAATGTCATCGAAACCAGGTCACTTCTTGAACAATATGCATCAATCTCCGCCTTTGCCTCAGAAACGCTTCTTGCCAGGATTCGGCCATTTCATCCCGACGTTCATCAACTAAAACCGCATACAGGCCAGCAAAAAATTGCAGAGATGATATGGAATAACCTACAGGGAACAAGGCTGGCGGTTGATGATCTACAGCTTTCATCAGAACTCGGAAGCAGGCTTACGAATAGCATCAAACAAGAAGATATGCCGATTGAAGATGCCTATTCAATTCGCTGCACACCACAGATACTTGGCCCGGTTTTGGAGACAATAGAATTTGTAGAACGAATAGTGAGTAATGAATTAAATTCGTCAAATGATAACCCCCTTATCACACCCGAAAACGGTCAGGTCTTCCATAACGGTCATTTTCACGGACAGTATATATCTGCCGCGATGGACTATTTGACGATAGCAATCATTACCATGTGTAACTTATCTGACCGGCGAATAGACAGATTGCTGACCAGTGCGAACAGCAACGGGCTCCCCCCTTTTCTATGTGCAGAAAATGGTGGGCTGCGGTTTGGTTTAATGGGGGGACAGTTTATGTCATCTTCAGTCACAGCGGAAAATCGTTCTCTGGCTACACCGGTTTCAATACAGACACTAACAACAACAGGTGATTTTCAGGACGTAGTCTCTTTCGGTCTGGTTGCTGCTCGTAGAACGGCGGAGGTACTACAGAATACCCGCTATGTTATTGCTTTTGAGCTGGTCTGCGCCGCTCAGGCAGCTGATATCAGGGATGCCACAAAATTAGGAAATTCAGGTCGCCTGTGGTATGCAAAAGTGAGGGAGTCAGTCCCTTATTTGGACCATGACGAGTCAATAACACCTTATCTGGAAGAACTCGTATCCCGGATACTTGGAGGCCACTCATGATGTTATCTAAAAAAATCCGGGAATGTGTTGAGGGAGCAAATAATAATGCTTCCACCCGCCTGCACGCCAATGAAAATCCGTTGGGTTCACCAGACCTAATACAAACAGGACGATATGATGTGTCTTTGCTGAGCCAGTATCCCGATCCCACCTACAATGCACTGAGAGCAGCAATTGGAGTACGCTGGAATATTAATCCGGAACAGATCATCACGGGTAATGGCTCTGACGAACTCATTGATATCACACTGCGTAGTCTGCTGAAACCAGGTGCACGGCTTACCGCTCCTCGTCACAGTTTTATGATGTACAAAAAGAGAACTGATATTCTCGGAGCCTTATACAGTGAGATCCCAGTGAATAGTGGGCGCATCCTCCCTGAGGATTTGCAAGAGGCGGTCAGTCATAAACCTGACATTCTGGTCCTGGTTAATCCTTCTAATCCTTTGGGTCACTATATTGCACCTTCAGAAATGATATCTTTAATTGAAACCATACCGCCAGAAACGACCATTATCATTGATGAGGCCTACGTAGAATTTACACCTGATATCGAAAATACGGCAGGTATTCAAATAGTTCATAAACGCGTTAACTCGATATGCTTACGAACATTTTCAAAAGCGTATGGACTTGCCGGATTGCGTCTTGGCTGGGCTTACGTCAGCGCAGATCTGTATCCACAACTGGAAGCTCGCCGGGCGCCTTACAATGTCAGTGCTTTATCTGCTCTTGCTGGTGAACATGCACTACAGGATCGTGAGCATCTTTTCAAAACAACGGAATATTGTCTTAGCTGGGGAAGAAAACTGGTAGGTTTATTTGAAGATTACGGAGTCAAAGCCAGTGCCCAATATGTCAATTTCGTCTTTGTTGAATTTGACAGTGAAGAACGCAGCCGGGAGTTCCAGAACAGTCTTAACAGTGAAGGTTTCCTTATAGCCAGGCTGACCGATTATTCTTTGGATCATTGCCTGAGAATTTCATTCGGACCCCGGGAACAAATGGAAAAGTTATTCTCTGTTTTAGAGAAAGAACTAAAAGCATAGATTCTGCCAAGGTTATTTACATTCATTCAAATAAATAATTAAAAGTATCTATTCAATTGAGGTTTAAGAATATGAATAAAGTATCTGGGCTATACCATACAGCCCCATATCTAAGTCAAACCCAAACGCGACTCCTTCATGTTAATCTTGATGAGTCAAATTCTCCCTATTGTGTCCTCAGTCCGACCATTTTTTACCCACAGGGTGGTGGGCAATTGGGTGACAGAGGTTATCTTGTTTTACCGGATATGCTGACATCACAACAAAAAATCGGTGTTCTCACAACAAAACGGAAAGATGAAGAGATCAGACACTATCTTGATATTAATGAGATCGGTTTTGACTTGCTGAAAAAGCAGACAAGTCAGCAAGTGACTGCTATTCTTGATTGGGATCTGCGATATCACCAGATGCGTATACACTCGGCTGTACATCTGATCCATTGTATACTCGAGCAGGTAACAGGCCATTCAATCCCTTACCCTGTTCGTTCACCACTCAATGATGAAAGCGGAGAGAATCATTATCAACTTCTTGACTATATTGATAAAGATATTCTTGAAAAGGCAACAACAGAACTAAATGAATTTTGTTCATCGGGACATGAGATACAAACTGTAAATGTTACCGAACAGGGAAATAACTTTCGGATATGGAAATGTGGACGATGGTCAATTCCTTGTGGAGGTACACATGTAAAAGATACAAAAGAGATCGGGATGATATTTTCCACGTTAAAAATCAAAAAAAACATGACGCGTATAGCACTCAGGCTCTCTGATAATTCAGGTTAACTTGGTAGATGTCTATAGAGTCAATATCTAATCAACAAATAACGATGGTAGCCTCTGGTATGAGAACAAATAAAAACAAAACAAAGCACTTAGATAGTCTCCCTGGTAAAACGTCTAACAAGCCAGATGAAAAACATGCTCTTGGTTCATTCCTGACACAACTTCGTGTTGAAAGGGGACATCTTAAAGTTTCGACGTTTCTGGAAGGGATAGATATTCCTTTTTCTGCTAATTATTATCGTGATATCGAAGCAGGCAGGAAATATCTCAGTATAGACTCAGCAGTAGAACTCCACAACTCTCTTGGTATAGAAACATCAAGCAAATCAAGCTTTGATTATTTCTGGCATTATTTCAAGGATTTATTACCTTCTGATATGCATGAAATGTTATTTGGGAAAGGAATAGAAACAAGAGATCTGTCTTCAAGACTAGAACTGAGAGACCATGATTCCAAAATATTACGCCGCGCACTCAGCCTAAGTCGATATGAACGCGAATTTATTATTTCTGATGAAATAATTAGAGGATTTAAGAACAATTTTGATTTATGGCCTCTTATGACATATCTATATATGGTTGACACTGCATCCGTGGCCGAAATCAAACAAGTTTGCCATCAACTTGACATTGCATTCGATTCTCGTGTGGTCGAATTTTTGAGTCTTGTAGCAAAAGAACGAAACCATGAGGAAGCCCCTTTCATTCGCCAAGCACCGACACTCAGAATGCCAAGGACCCCAGAATCTATTAATCTTAAAGACAAATTTATGTGTTATGAAACTGAGAAATCCCTGTCCAAACCCGAAAAAAGTGAATATTTTGACATAGATGGGACATTTAAATTTAGTGCGATGGTTACGCTTAAATCGCCGGAAATTGAACAAATACAGGACAGACTTGTTGATCTCTTTTCCGCTATTGAGGTACACACTAAATCCGGACGACAGCTTGAAGATGAGAATGCACATCCTTATTTTTTGGAATTGATCATTTCAGGCAGACCAGAATATGACGGTCGAACTGCCAGAAAAACTTCAGGGTTTAAAAAGCCAGAATAGTTCCACCATAAAGTCCTGACTTTATATTTACTATGGAGGCAATGAATGAACATGTCAGTTATCGAAAAATTACAGGAAAAATTTGGCGATCATTTTCATACGGAGCCGACATTCAGGGAACAGTACTGCCAAGCTCCGACGGGAATTACTCTTAGTCCTCCCGATGGGGTTGTGATCGTCCGTAATGAGCAGGATATTGTGGATATCGTGACGTTCTGTTCTGTTGAAGGACTGCCCATGATACCAAGTGGTGCCCGGACCTCAATCGAGGGACAGATCAATGCCCCGCAAGGAGGTATATGCATTGATTGCTCTGAAATGAATGCCATTACGGACATCAGCATTGAAGATATGACCGCGACAATCCAGCCCGGTGTCACGCGCGAACAATTGAATGAAGCTCTCCGGGGAACAGGGTTGTTTTTTTCAGTTGATCCAGGTGCAAATGCCTCAATTGGCGGTATGGCCGCAACCCGTGCCTCAGGAACAAACTCAGTGCGTTATGGCACGATGGCAACGAATGTCCGGGCTGCCCGTCTTGTCATGGTTGACGGGTCTATAGCAAACATCGGATCCAGAGCGGTGAAATCAGCTATGGGTCTTGACCTGCTTTCACTTGCCGTTGGTTCGGAAGGCACACTAGGCATTTTCAGTGAGTTAACCGTTAAGCTTCATCCACTCCCTGAAGTTATTCTTTCCGGTGTTTGTGCGTTTGACTCAGTAGAGAATGCCGTCAGGGCTGTGACAGACACCCTGAAATCTGCACTACCTATTGCACGTATTGAACTCCTTAATGTTTCCGCAGTTCGGGCATGTAATGCTTATTCAAAACTGGGATTATCAGAAAAACCGCATTTGTTTGTGGAGTTACACGTTAATAGCCTGTCAATGCCAGGTAATATCGCGTTATTTGAAGAACATGTGCACAGGTACGGGGGGGAAGTACAGCTTTCTTCTCATCCAGAAGAAAGAAAAGCGTTGTGGGTAGCACGTCATGATGCGTGGTGGGCATTCCATGCCTTTTATGAAGGTTGCCAGGGGATCCCTACAGACATCTGTGTCCCTCTGTCATGCCTGAGTGCTTGTATTTCTGCAACAGAAACGGATATCGCGAATACCGGGCTCAAGGCTCCCTTAATAGGGCATGTTGGAGACGGTAATTTCCATCTTTTACTTATGCTCCGTGAAGGAGAGGAAGAAACTCCTGTTATACAGGGATTTCTGAGTCGTCTGGCTGAACGAGCTTTGTCATATGGTGGAACCATCAGTGGCGAGCACGGTGTCGGACAGGGAAAAATAAAATGGATGTCAGTGCAGCATGGTGCAGCTCTGTATTTGATGAAAGCCATTAAGTCTGCTTTGGATCCGCATAATATCATGAATCCAGCAAAAATGTATTGGCCGGAATAAGCATAATCATTCTGGTTACACTAAAACGGGAATATTTACCATGCATTACATATTAATCGTAGGAATAAACAAGATATCGGTGAAATATATTAGTGACGCAATTCGCCATGCAGGTCACGACCTTATTCTTTCTATTGATAAATCTGCACTTTGTGGCGATACCCTACAAGCAATTAGTGATGTTCAATGTATTCCTCTTTTTTCTGACCATAATGCTCTGTCTGACTATTTGAATGCCCATCCGGATGTCACTCAGAATATCCACAGCATTACGACTTTTTTTGATGAATTATTCCCGATGGTCAACAAAATCGCTGAGGAGTTTAACTTTAGAGGTCCACCTTCCGTCTTTGCTGAGCTGGCGTCAAAATATGCGGTCGGTAAGATAGTCCCTGAGCATGTTCCGGAAGAGGTACAAATCTCATTTTCCGAAGAGAAATTCGTTCTACCTTGGCTTAAGGTACGTGAAAACAATACGATCATATTGAAACCAGCGATCGGTTCCGGCGCGCTTGCTACATCCACATTGCATATTGAAGCAGACCAGGACCCGACGCATGCGATCAAGTCAGCGATATTAGCAAGCGGTGCTAAATCCTGTGAAACCCTTCCCTGGATTATCCAAGCATATTGTTCAGGAACGCTAGTGAGCATGGAAGGATTTGTGCAGGGAGGTAAAACTATTTACCTGGGGTTGTCCAGACGTGAAAGAGTTCGGTTTACTGAGGTGGCAAACCATTTTCCAAACGACTGCGGTATTGAGCCCATCGTACATGCAAAAATTCAGGCGGCTATTCACGATCTTGTCTTACGTTCAGGATTTGATAACGGATTCTTCCACTGTGAATTTATCGCCACAGATACGACAGCATATCTTATTGATGCCAATATGGGACGTTTAGGTGGGGCAACTATCGTAGAACAGGTTGCTCTCGCCTATGGATTTCCTCCTTCATCTGTTTTGCAGCATGCAGCATTACTCCCTTTAGGTCTTGCAGAATCCATCCCCGCATATGACCAAGCAGCTCAGATCAATAATACCTTGAGCTACTGGTATGGTCTGGCGGAAGAATCGGTTATCCGTGGATGGGACGTTCCGGCGATTTCATCCATTCATACCCCGATAGCCAGTCCAGGCAGTCGCATCCAGCCTGTGGGGGTATCGGATTATTCATGGGTCGGGATGCTTACCGGGTACACCGACATTGTTCAGCAGGAAATCAACCTGATACGCGTAAAAACTGACCATGGGGACAGGGTACCTGTATTCAAATGATATACATTATTCGCTTTTTCTCAGCAGCGGCCTGGAGCTTTTTTTATCCCTTCATGGCTGTCTGGCTTAATAGCGTTGTGGGACTCAGCAGTAGCGCTGCCGGTATCGTCGTCGGGTTTGCTATTGTGGCGAACCGTACAGGCGCGCTCGCTTTCCATCGCCTGCTGGACAAAACAGAACGAAAAGCAGAGATCGCAATGACGCTTTTGGGTGTTGCCATATCAGCATTCCTGATGCTCGTCGCAGCAGTAATGGACGTTTCTGATATCTTTGTCTGGATTGTTCTTGCAACTTTATTTGGCCTGACTAACTCTGTATCAGTCATATCGCAGATTTCATATATCGTGCATGTTTTCCATGACAGCGAGCATGAGCGTGTGCTTTCATATGAAAACGTTGCAGCCAATGCTGGCGCTGGTATTGCACCATTTCTGGCGTCCTTCATGCTTTCAGGTACAGGTTACTGGTTTGTTACCTTTCCCTTGTTACTTGGGACACTGGGCGCAATAGCCACCCTTCCTCTACCCTCAGCAACCCATCCTGAGGTGGCTGACACAAAAAGTGAAACAGCAAATTCATCAGAGGATACTGGTAATCACCAAATTATCGCGTTTATGGTAATTAATTTCCTGACGATGATTGGCTATGCCCAGTTTTATTATGTATTTCCGACCTATGCGGTGGAAAAGTTTTCCAGTGAACTGGTGGGTACTCTATTTCTTCTATCAAGTATTATCATCATTATCGGACAGATTTATATCACTTCATTCTCACACAGGATAAGCCGACTATGGCGGGTTGTCATTTCAAACTTATGTATTGGTTCAGGATGTGCATTATTAATATTCTCATCTGAGCAGCAAGCCGTTATGTATATTGTCGTCGTTCTGATCGTAACCGGAGAAATGATTTGTGGTCCGTTGTATCAGGCGCAGGCAGTTAGAATCTGGCGAGGACGTCGATCTGTTGTAATGGCAATACAGACCTGTGTCTGGGGCGCTGCTGAAGCCACTGCTACAGTAGCAGGGCTGTTACTTATTGCAGGAAAGCTGAGTGTCATTTCCTTCCTGTTGGGAGTTTTGACCTGTTTTATTGCAGCAGCTGGAGCATGGTTATCAATTCTCCAGAAACGACCTTTAATCGGTATTGAGACGGATAAAAATTTCGCAGACTCGTCATAATCAGACGAGGCGAAACCAACACTATAACATAATGATTGTGGTAACAGTTGTTATCGCAACGTATGTGAATGCTGCGGAAAACGGCATCATTAACTTTACGAACATTATGCATGACAATTTTAAAACTTTCTAAGTATATAATCTGATTTATCCGTGGGCAGTGGTACACGATTTTTAAGATACATCAAAGATTATAAGAATAAAATCATTAAGCATAGCAAGTAATATCATATTTACTCTGTGATATTCAAGAGGTTTATTTTATGCAATATGATGTTAGTAAAGACAATACCTTTTTCCCTAAGCCAGCCTGGGTTACCATCCGTGAAGCTGTAAAAATAACCAATAAACTTAGGGATATAAAAATAGCAGAATATGATATTTATCGACATGCCTTGTATGGTAACATTTCACTTTCGATATACTTTCAATCACCTGTTATACTGAGAAAAATTCGTTCCTCAGTGAACAAAATAAAATTACGCCCAGTAGGTGATTCTCTACCATATCGGCTTTGCATGCTTGAACGAAATTTATTTTTAAATGGTAAAGGTTTAATTCTCAGTACAGAGGGGGAATATATCTCACCTGCTCAATTAGTCATGAACATAGGTATGCTGGGACATGAATTCGTTCTCATTCAGCGACTACTTGCACATTCTCTAAATATGCCGTTGCCTATTACAGGTGCAAATAATGCCAATTATGGTTTTACAATTACTTTGGCAGGTCAATCATATCAGATTTTTGAAAAAAAGACATGGCAGGACAGAATTAATCAGCAAATCACGCGATTACCGGCGCATATCATTGCAGATATTTACGAGGATGAATCAGTAAACAGATTCATGAATTGTTCCGATAAAGGATATTTTCCTGTTTATGAACTCCCGGAAGATGCCTGCTTTGTGATACGACAAGAGGAACTTGATAAATTACTCGGTACACATGCAGATCGCTATACCCACACTTCATCCAGTAGGCTTTCTACACCTCTCTCACGCTTATTCTGGTTAGCATGCAAACATAATGATTCGATCAGCCCACTGCTAAGGCATCCCTATAAACTTCTTCCCATTTTTGAAGAATGGGCATCAGTCGATGGTATTACCGATCATCTGAGCGCGGACACGCTGAAAAGAGCGCTTGAACGCGGTTCCCCGAATCAGATTTCAAAATAATATGGCATACCCGAATTAAGATTCGTATCAATAGTAAAACCATTCATAATACGGACTCACACTCTCACTAACTTTTTCCTTCCCTGTCGAATCCCATTTCTTTTCATATCAAACCTGCCTTATCTCTCACCTAATAGAATAACCAAAACATCAAATCGATTGTATGCCAAATAGAAAAGACCACTACCCTGGCAATTCAACACAAAAGTTAAGACATTTCATTCACCCTAAAACCCTTATTAAGGATATTGTAAACCTTAATAATGGTTCAGAAACTTTTCCTCCGCTCTTTCCTGTGTTTTTTATGATTGCCGGACACCTCGGTTAATTGTGATGCAGGAGCAGACGATGACAACACATCAGTTATTACGTTTAAAACAGGTCGAAGAAAAAACTGGCCTGAAACGCTCGCAGATCTACCTGTATATGAAAAATGGCGACTTTCCTCGTTCCATTAAAATCGGCCCTGCTAGTGTGGCATGGCTCGAATCGGAACTTGATGAATGGATCAACCGGAAATTATCCAGACGTGAGAGTAGTTAAAACATCCGTTTATGTACTCAACTTTCCCCCCAACAAATTGAGGAGATAACAGAATGATCCCATCAATTAATTACGCCATCATGACCGATGCATTGCATGCACTGAAAGAAGGCAATATTCGCCACTGTGAAGCTCTGGGTTTTACTTTCGACGAAATATATGCTCTCGATCAATTATCTCTTGATGAACTGTTTACTGTCAGCCGAACAGTGGCACCCTTCATTTCGATTACTATCAGCCATGATGTTCTGTCTCATTTACTGACACAGGCCCGCCGGGAATACCGGCGGCAACAGCAGATTAAACGCGCTATCCGCCTGGGTGGTTCTATCGCTTTGCTCAACCGCTATTTTGGCCTGACATCAAATGAAGTCTGCCTTCGCCGACGTTTACTGGGTATCAGCGTTCCATATGGGCGTACACCTGAGCCAGATGAAGAGACGGATACGGAGATCTGGCGGCAATGGCAACGATGCAGGGTGGATAACCTTGAATCACCCGACGCGCTGATAGCAATGATGAAGGTGACTGAATCCCTGCTGCCAAGGACCGAAGGACTGTCACTCACCACGGTCTGGAAGCGTATTGCGTTGTGTGAACAGGAGGTCGTAGCTAACAGGAGGGCGCCCCATGCCCGATGAGATCGATCGCGATCAGGAATTTAATGAGCAGCGCCTGGAGGAGATGATTGAACATAGTCGTTTTAAGCCGGGGTCGACACCATCATTATTTCACTGTCGTGTATGTGGTAAACCCATTCCAGAAAAGCGACGGCAAGCACTGCCGGGTGTAACCACCTGTACGGAATGTCAGGAAAAACTTGAACGTAGCAGTCGCTGACAGGATAAAAAGGACGTGTAGAGATGTTATATCTTTGCACGTCTTTATTATTCACGGTGAATGTTAATACCACTCTCTCGTGTTTTTTAAATCCTCATTACTCTCACTGCATCTTAAATACTCCGCTATTTTTCTCTCTTCTTTTTGTTTTGAGTTTCTCATTTATATCCCTCGCCAGATATTCGATTCTGAAAACGCCATTACAACATGGTTGCCCTGATGGACGTTAATTCGTCCGGGCGGGTATTGCTCTTTAACAAAATGGATCGGGCTGTCACGTAACCACAATTCAGGGTGCCGCTGAATGTTCTCGCTGACCCGTTAAAACCGGAATGCAGAACCGGAATGTGATTCATTTATTTCATCCATTGCTGTTTTATTAAAGGAAATTCCATGAGAAAACCCGTTTATCACGTCTTTGTTACCCAGGAAAGCCAGCCCGATGCTCAGGGCGAAAAAAACACGTACTGGACAAAAGTTGGCGTAGCCTTCGCACATAACGGCAAGCCCGGTCTGAATATCGTTTTGATACCCGGTATTGCCGTCTCCGGCAGACTGGTGCTACTTGAACCCAGGGAAGATAGTGACATTTCACAGAATGCGGCCGCTTAATCCATTTTCTCTTCTTCTCCCCCGGCGGCATATTTTTCTATAAGCCGTCGGTCTCTCTGTTACGAGGCCAGCATGCTTTCCACCACTGCCTTTCTGGCACTGGCGGTGCAGTGCGCCGCCAGTATTCACCCGTCTACGGCACTTGACGTCGCGCGGGTCGAATCCGGTTTCCACCCTTACGCCATTGCTGAAATCCTGCCAGACAGTCGGGGCGTGATTTCTCATTTTCCCACGAGCCTGCCGGAGGCGGTCCGCCTCACCGGACAGCTGACTGCACAGGGCCGACGCTATTCGGTCGGCCTGATGCAAATCTCCAGCACCAATTTCCGCCATTACGGCGTCACGGCCAGCGACCTGCTTAACCCTTGCATCAATCTGTCGGTATTTGAGCGCATTCTCGCCGACTGTTACCGGCGCGGCAGAACGCTGAAACGGGCGCTCAGTTGTTACTACTCCGGCAACTTTGAAACCGGCCAGCGACCGGAATCCGCCTTTAACCAGACCAGCTACGTACAGCGCATTGGCTATGTCGTCCCGTCCACCCGGGAAGACCGGCAGCGTGCCCCTTCCCCTTACCCGAGCACACAACCGTCTGTCCGTTATCCCGCCGTTGTGCTGCGCGGCGAGCCTGCCGGTGCCACTGCGCCGGTCCTCACTTCCCTGCATTATCCCGGTGCCGTCATTCGCGGCGCTATCCCTGTTGTCCCTGATGAGGAGAAATGATCATGCGTAAACGCCGTTACTCTGCTGTTGCTTCCATGCTGCTGTCTGCCCCGGCGCTGGCGGCAGACAGCGGATTTAACAAGGCCAGTGAGACACTGAGCAATACTTCGACCGGCCTGCTGGGTCTGGCCGCCGTCACCATCACGCTGGCGACAATGTGGGTGGGCTACAAGGTGCTGTTCGATGGCAAGAGCCTGCACGACATGCGTAACGTCATCATCGGCGCGATCCTGATTGTTGGCGCGTCCGGCTTCGGTGCCTACTGGGCATCATAAGGGAGGCAACGATGGCTACGCTGAATAAAGCGCTTACGCGGCCTGCCACCATTATGGGCATTCCTCTCGTGCCGTTCGTTCTCGTCAGCGGGGCTATCGTCCTGCTGGCGGTCTATGTCAGCTATTACCTGGCACTGTTGCTGATCCCGGCTTGGGCGGAAATGAAAAATAAAGCCCGAAAGGACATTCATTATTTCAGTCTGCTCTGGCTGGCGTTTAAAACCCGTGGACGACTTTTCACCAATACCCATTTTGGCGCGAATGCCCTTCTGGCGAATCAGTACGATAACGTTGATGTCTCGGAGTTTATTCAGAAGATGAAATTAAACGAGCGTATTACGCTGGATAAATATATTCCGTACTCCTCCCATATTCACCCTTACGTCATCAGAAACCGTCACCGTGATTTTGTTGCCACCTGGGAGCTGGGCGGCACAGTCTTTGAATGTGAAGACGAACATCACCTGACCCTGATGGCCACGCACCTGAATAACGTTATTCGTTCGTATGAAGGTCTGCCGGTAACATTCTATATTCACCGGCTCCGTGAAAAATACCATGATGCTTTTGAAGCCTGTTCGGGCATTCCCTTTTCCGATGAGGTAACACGTCGGTATTACCAGCCGGTAAAAGAAAAACCGTTCTGGCGGCACCGGCTGTTTTTCACCGTCTGCTACGCGCCGTTCTCTCAGATTGAGAAGAAAACCATGAAAGCGCAGTCGCCCGGTAAACGGCAGGCAACACTGGATGACGCGCTCAAAATCATGCTGGAATACCGCGAATCTCTGGAATCTTCATTATCCCGCTATATGGCAACGCCGCTGGGGATATATGAAGAAAACGGGCGGGTGTATTCCTCACAACTGGCGTTCTTCCATCGTCTGCTTACCGGTCAGTGGCAGAAGGTGGCCGTAACGCGCTCACCATTTTATGAAACGCTCAGTACGCCAGATGTCTTTTTCACCACCGACACCGGTGAATGCCAGACGGTCAGCGGTTCCCGCTTCTTTCGCAGTCTGGAGATTAAGGATTATTCCCCGAAAACCCATACCGGTATGCTGGATGCGCTGCTGTACGCCGAAAGCGAGTATGTTCTGACGCAGTCCTTTACCTGTATGGCACGGGATGAGGCGCAGAATCATATCCGGCTGGCGGAAAAAAGGCTGAATTCGGCAGACGACGACGCGACTTCCCAGCGAGAAGAGCTGATTGTCCTGCGCGACCTGCTCCAGTCCGGGCATGTGTCATGCGGTAAATTCCACTTTTCCCTTCTGATCTCCTCAGACAGTGCCGGACAGGTGGTGAAGGACACTAATGTTCTGGCCCAGCCCTTCGCCGATCTTGGTATTATGACGGCGCTTTCCACCCTGTCACTACCCGCCGCATATCTGGCGCAACTGCCGGGCGTCTATACGCTGCGCCCCCGACAAGTGGCCGTCAGCAGCCAGAATTTCGCCGATATGGCCTGCCTGCATAACTTCCATCCCCACAAACGCAGCGGTAATCCGTGGGGGGAAGCCATCGCCCTCCTCACATCTCCCGGCGGTGGCGGGTATTACCTCAACCTGCATGACAGCCAGGCCGGGCGGGATGACACTGGTGAGAAAACGCCGGGGAATACGGCGATTATCGGGAAAACCGGCTCCGGTAAAACCCTGCTGATGACCGTAATGCAACAACTGATGCAGAAATACCGTAACCCGGCGTCGTTTGCACCTTCTGCCACCCTCAAACGGCTGACCACGGTGTATTTCGATAAGGACCGGGCGGCGGAGATGGCGATCCGCCAGGTGGATGGACGATACTTCCGCATCCGTACCGGCGAGCCCACCGGCTTCAACCCGTTTGCGCTGGAGCCAACCCGGCGGAACATCCGTTTCATCAAACGGCTGGTGCGCATGCTGTGCCGCCGCAACGGTAAGCCGCTCGATCCGCGCGATGAGGAGCGGATTAGTGCCGCCGTGGATACCATCATGCTTGATTACCCGCCGGAGTACCGCCGGTTCGGGATCACCCGGTTGCTGGAAGTGCTGCCGGAACCGCCGACTACAGACGCCCGCACCAACGGGCTGCGTATTCGCCTGAAACAGTGGGCGCAGGGGGGCGAGTTCGGCTGGGTGTTTGATAACGAGGCTGATACTTTCACCATCAGCGATGTCGATAACTTTGGTATCGACGGCACCGAATTTCTGGATGATGACGATATTCGCGGCCCCGTGACCTTTTACCTGCTGTACCGTGTGACCAGTCTTCTGGATGGTCGCCGCCTGGTGATGTTTATGGATGAGTTCTGGCGCTGGCTGGCCGATGTCGAATTTTCCCGCTTCTCGCTCAATATGCTGAAAGTCATCCGCAAGCTGAACGGTATCTTCGTTCCGGCAACACAGTCACCGGATGAAATCGTCAGACACCCCATCGCCCCGGCGATTATTGAGCAGTGCGGTACCCAGATTTTCCTCGCCAATCCGAAAGCCAGCTATGCGGATTATGTGGAGAAAATGAAAGTGCCGGACAGCGTTTATGAGACGGTCAGAAATCTGGATCCGGGCGAGCATTATATGGTCATCCTGAAAACACCGCTGCGGGCCGGAGAAACCCGCCCGTTTGTGGCAATGGCAAAAATGGATCTGTCCGGACTGGGTAAACTCACCCGGCTTCTCAGCGGCAGTGAGGACAATCTGAAAATATTCGATGCCATTTATCAGGACGGTATGCGACCTGATGAATGGAAAGACGCTTTCCTTGAGCGGGCCATCTAATATTCATACGGAGGTCATTGATATGCGTACCAGATATACCTATCTGGCATTATCGTTATTTTTCTCGACGCAGGCGTTCAGCGCCGGAATACCGGTTTTCGACGCCGTGCAGAATACCGAGTCAATTAATCAGTGGATGCAGAAACTACAGCAATGGGAGGATACGGCTACCCATTATAAAAGTGAACTTGATGCATATAAAAAACAATTAGCCACTGCAACCGGCGTACGGGATATTCAGGGTTTTCTCAGTGATGCCCGAAGCCTGAAAACCGATATTGATAATCTCCGTAAGAGCGGTATTTCACTGGATGATCTACTGACCACGCAGAACAGTTCCTATTCTGCTGAACTGCAACACCTTTACAGTAAATACAAATCGTTCAGCGTATGCAACCCTGAACAGGAAGGAATAAAATCTCAGTCTCTGGCCGACAGTTGCAAACAGATAATCCTCAATCAGGCAATGGCGATTGAGAATACCACTGACGTTGAAAACAGGATCAACAGCACACTCAGCGATATATCAGACTTATCTGACCGTATATCGAATGCGCAGGACTCGAAAGAGTCTCAGGATCTGGCTAACGCCATCGCGGCGAAAAGCGTACAGTTAAATGCGCTGACAAATCAGTGGGAGATGTCTGTCAGGCAGGCTGAACAGCGAACGACATTGCTGGAACAGCAAAGACAGAAAGCCTTTGAACAGCAGCAGCTAACGGCACCTGTTGCTGACCTTAATAATTTATAAGGAGATTATCCATGCTCAGATCCTTATTCACCTTATGCACACTCTCAGGCGTGATATTACTGTCCGGCTGCAAGGAAACCAAATCCGAAGCCTGGTATAAGCAGCATCCTGACGAAACATATGCGGTTTATACGCAATGCCTGAAGGATGGTGAGGCAAGCGATAACTGCGAGTTTGCTCAACGGGCTGCCATTATGTTCGCTCAAATTGGCAAGCCCGGAACAAAAGAAAAATTTGAGACACTCTTTCAGCTGGAAGCCGAAAAGAGAAAATCCGTCACCCGGTAATATCTCCTCCAGCAAAACAGGGAATTCTCCCTGTTTTTTATTTCCTTTCTTTATATATCAGGTGAGGCACCATGTCCGGTGGTATTTTTGTTGGTATGGACAAAAACATCATGGATGGACTGAATGCCGTTCTGGAAGGTCAGTCTTCCACTTACGGCACTATGATCAGCGTCATCATCGTCAGTTCTTTTACCTTATTTATACTGTATCGCGGTTACCAGACACTGGCTGGCAAACTCCGGACCCCGGTAGAAGATGTCGCCTGGGATGTGGGGCGAATGTTGATGATCACCACCTTTGCGTTAAACCGGGATGGCTGGCTGGATATGGCGGTAGCGGCTATCCAGGGACTCAAAGACGGTGTCAGCGGCGATGATAACGTCTGGGCGTTGCTTGATACCGTCTGGGAAAAGGCGCAGACACTGGGACAGACGCTGTTCAGTATGGACACTTCGACTTACGTCAAACTTAATGGTGGCTTTGCCGAAGTGCTGGTATGGGGCGGCGCGATCGTTCTGTTACTGGCGGCCACCTTTGTCAACCTGCTCGCCGAAATTACCATCCTGTTAATGACGACCACCGCGCCGCTCTTTATTTTCTGCCTGCTGTACGGTTTTCTTAAGCCAATGTTTGATAACTGGCTGAAAACGATTTTCGCGGCAATATTAACGATCATGTTTTCCGCCTTATCCATCCGTATCGCCATCAATTACCTGAATAAAATCCTTGATGCAGCGACCCGGACATCCAATGTCAGTAACATGGTGACGCTGGCAGCACAGTGCCTGCTGGCCGGGATTGCGGCGGGTGTGGTGGTCTGGTTCTCCGCGAAGCTCGCCAGCGCACTCAGCGGGGCCGCCGTACAGGCAGTGCTGCAGGGGGCAGCCATGAGTGGTCTGAGCGGACTGGCGAATAAATCCGCCGACCTCGCCGGGCCGGGGATAAAGGGCGGTGCCCGCCTGGCTGCGAAAGGCGGCATGGCCGTCGTCGCGTCGACCGGCAGGCTCACCGGCGCAGGCGCGGGTAAAACCGTGAGCGCCTGGCAGAAACGCGCCGCCGCCATCGAAAGCATGAAACGCCTGAACCGTCAGCGTCACCGTTAATCCTCCCTGCCGTTAATTTCCTTTCCCCGTCACGCCGTGGCCTGCACCACCGGTGCGGCATTCCTGCATCCATATGATAAGGGGCTTCCATGAAATTCAGCATCATCCTTCTGATGCTGTGCGCGCTCACAGGCTGTGCACAGCATCAGGGCGACCTCCCGCCGGTATCCGGCGAACCCGAGCCGGTGAATTCCCCCGCCATCATTCAGGAGCTGACTCACCATGTCTGATATTCAGAAGATTGTTAATGTTTCCCGCTCTTTTGAATCCATCCTGCTGGAAAAGGAAGAGCGTTACCGAAAAACCGCCTGGCGGGTGGCCGCTGCCGGACTGATTCTGGCCGCAATGGCAGTTGCGGCCATTATTATTCTGTTGCCGCTGAAAACTACCGACACTGAATTATGGTCGGTGGATAAACAGACCGGGCGCTATGAATATATGACCCGTGTTAAGGAGCGGGATATTTCGTCTGAAAAGGCACTGGCGCATTCACTGGCAGCACACTATGTCAGACTCCGCGAGGGATATAATTATTTCTCCCTCCAGCGTGATTATGACGACGTGCAGTTATTTAACAGCGACAGCGTGAACCGGGACTATCTGGACGGGTTTAACGGCGACCAGGCCCCGGACGTGATTTTTAACAAGGCGGAATATATTGTTGATATCGACATTATTTCCAATGTGCATGCGCCTGCCACCGGGCCGGATAATCTGGCAACCCTGCGTATCAAGCGTACCATCCGCAGTATTGCTGATAATTCCGTGAAAACAGATGTCTGGAATATCCGCCTCACATACCGCTACGTCCCGCACCGGCAACTGACCGACAGCCAGCGCGAAGTGAACCCGCTGGGCTTTATCGTCACCAGCTACCAGCGCGACAAAGAGCTGAGGGGGGAATGATGCTGAAACACATTCTGCTCCTCACGGGTTTACTGGCGTCATGCGTGGCATGGAGCGCGGCGACACCGCGCGGCAGCGCGTATGACAGCCGGATGCAGAACGTCACGTACAACAGCCAGAACGCCACGGTCGTCAGTACCCGCCCCGGCTACGTCACCATGCTGGTGTTTGACGATGATGAAACCGTTATCGATGCGCAGGCGGGTTTTCCCAGAGGCTGGACCGTGACGAAAAGCGATAACCGGGTAGGCGTCAGCCCGAACCCGATTACCCAGCCGGTCACGGATGCCAGCGGCAACAACGTCAGCCAGGTGTTTCTGCCGACGGCAAAAGACTGGAAAACTAACCTGTTCGTGGTGACATCGAAGCGCGATTACAGCCTGGAGCTGAACGTGCTGGATAAAGACTCGCCCGCTCAGACCTTTGTTATCCGCTACCGCTATCCCGACGAACTGCGGAAAAAGTCTGCCGCCGCCAGCATCGCCCGTCAGCAACATCAGCAGGAAGCACTGGACCGGCAGCGGATAGCGGCGGCATTCGGGCAGGCCACCACGCCGCGCAACTGGCGCTATACAAAACGGGTGGCCGCAGGCTCAGCCTCCATCGCCCCGGACTTTACCTGGGATGACGGTCGTTTTGCGTATATCGGTTTTTCTCCCTCGAAAACCCTGCCTTCCGTTTTCCGGGTGGTTAATGGTCAGGAGCAGGCGGTCACGCCCCGGACCATTAAACAGGGCAACTACACCGTGATGGCGGTTCCGGCATCGCCGCAGTTGGTTCTGCGTTACGGCACCTCGGTGGTGGGGATCGAAAACGACGGGTCCGGGCGTATCCCGCTGACCAACAGTGACACTGTTTCACCCTCCGTTATGCTGGAGGCAAAATGACCGACAAATCTTTCCCGGACGAACCGGAAAAAACCACCGCAGAACGGGAAGCGGAAGCCCGTGAACGCGCCCGCGCGGCAATGGCATATCAGGAGCCGGAGCAGAAAACGCCGCCCGGTCAGCCGGAAGTGACCCGTTTCCGTAAAGCTTCAGGTCGCCGCACGCTGATCGTCAGCCTGCTGAGTCTGGTTCTGGTCATTGCACTGGCATCCGGTGGCGATCGTCTTCTCAACGCCCTGAAAAGGGGTGATGAGAAAGAATCCGACACCGCGCCGCCCTCTTCCTCCGGGGCGGTGCAGCAGGAGCGTAAGAATCTGGGTCTGGACAGTAACCCGTTTGGCCTGTTCGGGCCCGGGAGGAAGGAAAGTGCAGACCCTGCCAGTCAGAGCGCCCCGGCCACTCCAGCTCTGCCGCCCGGGCCGCCCGCCCTGAACAAGGCGGCAGCACTGGCAGACGGGCTGAACAGCGGCAGCACAGGGTCAGGCGACAATACACGCACGTCCCGAAGCGGAGTGCGCAGTAACGCGGAAACGTCGGGTAGCCCGTCAGCCTCCACGGTGTACACATCCTGTCAGTCTGCACTGGTCAGTGGCGAAGATGGACGCCTGCGCTGCCCGGATACGACAACACCGGCAGGCAGCAATAATAACGACAATCCGGGCGTTGCCCGTGTCACCGGTGTCAGACGACTGGGCCTCGATCCCGATCTCTATATTCCGGTAGACCGCTATATTCCGTGTTCGATGATGCGGCGCTTCGTATCCGATGTTGGCGGTCATATATCCTGCCTGATTGGGGAGGATATCTGGAGCGCCAGCAACCATGTGAAGCTGATCCCGGCCGGAACAGTCGCCCGTGGCGTCTACCGCACCGGCGCACTGCAACACGGGCGCAGCCGGATGTTTGTGCTGTGGACGGAGCTGCGCACGCCGGAGCCCGGCAGCCTGCAAATCCCGCTCACCGATACGCAGGCCACCGGCCCGCTAGGCGAGGCAGGGATCGCGGGCTGGATCGACAGCCATTTCTGGGCGCGTTTCGGCAACGCCCTGCTGCTGAGTACCGTGCAGGACGTGGCGGCAGCGGCATCGGATGCCGCGCCGGGGAAAGACCGTAATACCGATTATACCGAAAACACCCGCGCCGCTACGGCGGAAATGGCGAAAACGACGCTGGAAAACAGCATCAGTATCCCGCCTACGATGTATCTGAACCAGGGCGACGTGATCGGCATCATGACCGGTACGGATATTGATTTTTCCTCTGTTTATCAACTGCGACTGAAAAAGAAATGGTATGAGCACTGAAAACCTGTCACTGGATTTTATGAAAAATCAGCTGTTCGGTGATTATCTGCCAGTCGAAGGGCTGACCGAAATCGTGATTAACCGTCCAGGGGAACTGCATACAAAAATAAAGGGTGCATGGAAGCGGCGTGAATCCCCGGTCACGCTGCGTCAGTGTTACGCCTTTGCCAGAGCACTGGCGTCCTGGCAGGACGATAATATTGACGATACGTCACCGATACTGTCGGCCACGCTCGAATCCGGCGAGCGTATTCAGACGATTATTCCCCCGGCCTGTGAGCGTAAGACGGTGTCCATTACGCTGCGCAAGCCCTCGTTTGAACAGAAAACACATCAGTCATGGATTGATGCGGGATTTTACCAGCGCGTGGCCGGACAGGAAAAAACGGAAAGCCAGGATAATGCACTGATCCGGTTATATCACAGCGGGGATATTCCCCGCTTTATGGAAAAGGCGGTGGAATACGGCAAAACGATTTTTATTGTGGGTGAAACCGGCTCCGGCAAAACCACCTATATGAAAACGCTGCTGCAATATATTCCGCTGCATCTCCGTCTGGTAACGATTGAGGATAATCCCGAAATCCGTTTTTATCACCACGGCAATTATGTTCATCTTTTTTACCCGGCGGATGCCGGGGATAACGCTATTGTCACGCCCGGCAGGCTGATCCGTGCTAATTATCGGATGAACCCTGACCGGATATTACTGGCGGAAATTCGTGGGCGGGAAGCGTGGGACGCGCTGAAAATTATTGGTTCCGGGCATGAGGGATTAATCACCTCCATGCATGCGGGCAGCCCGGAAGAATGCATTGAAGGTATCATTGACCGCTGCTATGAAAACCCCGACTGCCGGAATATTCCTTTTGATGTGCTGTTACGCAAGGTACTTAAAAGCATTGATGTCATCGTCAGTATTGATATACACGGCGATGTTCGCCGGATGCATAATGTTTACTTTAAACCAGTTCATTTAAATAGCATGAAAGAGACATTCAGAAAATAACTCTGGCAAATAACATTATCCAGAATACGTAACCTTTCAGTAAGCGGCACATTAAAACCGTATTGACTCTCAGCAATAATGAAATCTGTTTTGACAGCGGTGGGGTTGAATATGTACGGAGACTGTTCATTCAAGGTGACCGGTGAGCCAGCGCACAATTCTTTACTAAAATTTTTGCAACATGGTTTACTAACCTTCTGAAATAAATGTCTTTTTGTTCGAATGCCCAAAACACTTCGGGCATTCACACAGTACCCCACGAATTAACAATGTATATATCTATATGCAGTGTTTCTTACCCGAAAGGTGACACATGGCAACGCAACAATATGCTGATTTCTCAGCCAATCACACCCTGCTGTTGACTACCGCTATCAGCAAATTCTTCCGCCGGATTATCCCGATGTTGGCGGTAATGCTGATTATCAACCAGATTGACCGGGCCAACATAGGCTTTGTCAAAGCAGAGCTTCAAACCGATGCCGGCATCAGTGCGGCAGCATTCGGTCTCGGAGCCGGACTCTTTTTCATCGGTTATGCGCTGTTTGAGGTGCCGAGTAATATCATGCTGAAAAAGCTCGGTGCGCGGGTGTGGCTGACACGTATCATGATCACCTGGGGCATGGTTGTGGTACTCACCGGTTTCGTCAGTTCTCCGGTGCATTTTTATTTGCTTCGTTTTCTACTTGGCGTGGCAGAAGCGGGATTCTTCCCCGGAGTTTTGTTCTATTTCAGGCAGTGGGTGCCCAATGCCTGGCGCGGGCGCGCCACCGCGATGATACTGAGTGCAACTGCCAGTGCGTTTCTGTTCTCCGGCCCGCTGACCGGAGCAATTCTGATGATGCACGATTTTATGGGCATCGCCGGCTGGAAATGGGTGATGTTTATCGAAGGCAGTGGATCTATTGTGGTTGGTCTGCTGGCGGCAATGGTACTGGTTTCCCGACCGGAACAGGCACGTTGGCTGTCTGCCGATGAGAAACAGGCCCTGACGTTGCAGCTGGCTCAGGAAGATACTGCGCGTAATGAGCTCTCACAGGAATATGGTCGCTGGGGATTGCTGAAAGATCGCAGTCTCCTGTTTTATTGCCTGATATTTTTCACTATGACTATGACTGGCTACACGCTGGTATTCTGGCTGCCGCAGATCATTCAGCGCATTCAGGGATTCAACAGTTTTGAATCCGGGTTGCTTACAGCTGTTCCCTGGTTATGCGCCATCATTGCCCTGTTTCTTCTGGGTAAAACCACCGACCGCTATTGCGACAGACTTGATAAAGGGCTGGGGCTGGCAATGCTGCTTGCCGCCTGCGGTACATTTATGGCTACGACAGGTACTCCCTGGTTCGGTTTTGCCGCGATGATAGTTGCCTGCATTGGCTCAAAAGTCAGTGCGGCTTTTTTCTGGCCGATGCCACAGGCGCAATTGCCCATGGCTATTGCTGCACCGGGCATTGCATTAATCAATTCTGTCGGCAACCTTGGAGGGTTCTTTGCTCCGACAGTCTTTGGCTACCTGGAAATGCAAACCGGCAGCACCCGTGGGGGACTGTATGCACTGACCAGCATCTCGGCGATCACCGGCATCTGGTTGTTGATGCGGCGCAGGCCGGTTCCCCCCGCCTTTGGTCATATGGAGAAGGAGAAGCACCATGTCAGAGAGTCCAGTCATTAAATCAATGCGAATTGTGCCTGTTGCCGGTTACGACAGCATGCTGCTGAATATTGGTGGCGCGCATAACTGTTACTTTACCCGTATTCTGGTAATTATGACCGACTCCGCAGGACACCAGGGGGTAGGCGAAACGCCCTGTCATGCGACAACGTTAAAATTGCTGGAACTGTTCAGACCGCAGATTGAGGGGAGTTCATTGCTGCGCCTCAATGCCACCCTGAGTCAGTTATTTGCCAGCGATGCCCGCCATCAGCAAACAGCACATACCCGAGATATTCATATTCCGCAGATGAACCCTGAGAAATTCTACAATGCCGCGGCCGCAATTGAAGCAGCATTGCTGGATTTGCAGGGCCAGTTTCTTAACCTCCCGGTGGCGGATCTGCTTGCCAGCGGCAGGCAACGCGACCGTATTCCTGTGCTGGGTTATCTGTTCTATATCGCTGATCGCAGTAAAACCACCATGAATTATCAGGCGGGCCGTCAAGACAAAAGTGACTGGTTCCGGCTGCGGCATGAACCAGCGATGGACAGTGCTGCGGTGGTACGGCTGGCAGAAGCTGCACAGGACCACTATGGTTTTCGCGACTTCAAACTGAAGGGCGGTGTTCACCACGGCGACGTAGAGGTCGAGACAGTTGAAGCGTTATTGAAAAATTTCCCGCAGGCCCGTGTGACAGTTGATCCCAATGCCTGCTGGTCACTGGGAGAGGCCATAAGCTACGGCAGGCAACTTGCGGGAAAAGTGCCCTATCTGGAAGATCCCTGTGGGGCAGAACAGGGCTACTCCGGCCGGGAGACGCTGGCTGAATTCCGGCGTGCCACGGGTGTGCCGGTCGCAACAAATATGATCGCCAATGACTGGCGTCAGCTGAATCATGCTTTGCAGTTGAATGCTATTGATATCCCGCTTGCTGACCCGCACTTCTGGACGATGCGCAATGCTAACATGGTGGCACAATTGTGCAATGAATGGGGACTGGTCACCGGCTGCCACTCCAATAACCATTTCGATATCTCTCTTGCAATGGTGGCGCACCTGGGCGCGGCTGCTCCGGGAGAGCGTCAGACGGCGTTTGATACGCACTGGATTTGGCAGGATGGCCAGCATCTGACAAAGCAGCCGCCGCAAATCCGTCAGGGTTACCTTGAACTGCCCGAAGGGCCGGGACTTGGCATCTCACTGGATATGAAACGCGTAGAGGAAGCACATGAACTCTATAATGCACTGCCGGATAAAAATCGCAACGATGCACTTGGTATGCAATTTCTGATTGAGAACTGGCGGTTTGATGCAAAAAGACCGGCTCTGATCCGCTCCTGAGTCAGGAAAAACTGGTATCGGATAGCCGGTATTGTAAGAACCCGTATTCATTCTCAGAGAGATGTAATACCGGCTTTCCACGGCATCAGATCACGTACACGGTTAGCCGGCCAGTCCTGGATATGTCCCAGTACGTAACGGAGCCACGCTTCGGGATCAACACCGTTCATCTGGCAGGTGCCGATCAACGAGTACAGAACAGCAGTTCTTTCTCCCCCCTCGTCTGAACCGGAAAATAACCAGTTTTTTCGGCCGAAAGCCACACCGCGCAGCGCGTTCTCCGCAATGTTGTTGTCAATTTCTGCCCAGCCATTTGTACAGTACAGGTTAAGGGCGTCCCACTGTTTCAGTAGGTACGCGAATGCCTTCGCCGTGTCGGAGTGGCGTGACAGTTTTGTCATCCGGCTCTGTATCCAGTCGTACAGCGACTGCATCAGCGGAACAGTTCTGGCCTTTCTCACCGCCAGTCGATTTTCTGCCGGACTGCCGCGAATCTCGGCTTCAATGGCGTACAACTCGCCAATACGCCTCAGTCCCTCGGTGGTGATATCGGTCGGCGTATGGACATGCACGTCGAGGATTTTTCGCCGGGCATGTGCCATGCAGGCCGCTTCAGAAATTTGGCCATCCTCATACAGGGCATTGTACCCGCCGTAAGCGTCGGCCTGAAGAATACCACTGTACCCGCTCAGATGCTGCTGTGGGTGCATGCCCCTGCGGTACGGCGAGTACGCGAACCACACCGCAGGTGGGAGCTGTGACCCCGCGTTGCGGTCATCCCGCACGTACACCCACAGCCGGGCCGTGCGCGTTTTGCCGCTGCCCGGTTCCTGCACCGGTACCGGAATATCATCAGTGTGAACCTTGCCCGGCATCAGCACGTACTGGCGCAACAGTTCATACAGGGGTTCCAGCAGCTTACTGACCGCACCGGACCAGCGTCCCAGAGTGGCGCGGCTCAGCTCAACGCCCTGCCGGCGGTATATCTCAGACTGGCGGTAGTGCGGTGTGTGCTCTGCGAACTTCGCTGTGACGATACGTGCCAGCAGACCGGTGCCGGCGTAGCTGCGCTCAATGGGTTTTGAGGGCATGGGTGCCTGAACGATCTGGTCGCACTGACAGCAGGCCAGCTTCGGCCGCTGCGTTTCGATAACCTTAAAGGCGCTGCTGATGAGATCCAGCTGTTCTGAGATGTCGCAGCCCAGCGGACTGAGGTCACCGCCGCAGGCCGGACAGACCGCATCTTCCGGCAGCAGCGTGATGGTTTCGCGTGGAAGTGAGTCCGGCAGCGGTTTACGGGCTGAAGACTGGCGCAACGACTGTGGGAGTACCGGGTCATGCTGCTCACCCAGCACTTCCGTCATCTCCTCCTGCAGTGCACTGATGCGTTCTTCTGCCTCCCGTACCTGGCGCTGCATTTTGTCGCTCAGCTTTTCGGAGCTTTTGCCGAACTGCATGCGCTGCAGCTTCGCAACCAGCGCCTTCAGCCGGCTGATTTCGCTGGCGTACGCCGCCACCCGCTGTGACAGGAGGCGGTTATATTCGGCCATCTGCTTAAGGCTTCGCTGCTGCGTATCCAGCAGGGCCCGGAGCCGGGTGTTTTCTGCAGAAAGTGAGCGTTCCATTCCTCCACCTTACTCCGGTTCAGATACGCAGGCCAGGCCGTTCTGTCCGCTGCGGATGCTTCCAGTTGATGCCTTCCAGCAGCATCGCAGGCTGTGCCTGAGTGAGGTGTACCCTGCCGTCACGATTCACCGGCCAGACGAAACGCCCCCGCTCAAGGCGCTTCGTAAAAAGACAAAGACCATCGGGGTCTGCCCAGAGGACCTTAACCATATCGCCGCGACGGCCACGGAAGATAAACAGATGACCGCCGAACGGGTCGGCGCGCAGCGTATTCTGCACCTTTGCCGCCAGCCCGTTAAAGCTGCAGCGCATGTCAGTCACACCGGCAACCAGCCAGATACGCGAGCCTGCAGGAAAGCTAATCATATTTCATCTTTCCTTAGTTCACTGACCAGCGACCGCAGCAGTTCCGGTGTCATGGGGCCCGTCAGGCTCAGAGTGCCGCCCGGCAGGGTAAGCTTGCAACTGATTACCGGCATCGTCTCCGCAGATACGACATTACCTTTCCGGGCAGGAGCCGGAAGGGGTTCTACTGTAACCGGGATAAGCCCGGCGCGGGTGGCGGGGGCAAGCATGCCGTGCCGGTGCTGATTTCGCCAGTTAAAAATCAGGTTATCGTTAACGCCGTTTTCCCGCGCAGCTCAGCCACACAGATGCCGGGTTGCAGGCTCAGCTCCGCCATGCGGATTTTGAACTCCAGCGGCCAGTCAGGCCGGCGTTTTTTGACGGGCTGATTCGTCTCAAGATTAAAAGCGTAGAGTTCAGCCTCGAGCTTTTCCGGCGTGTAGTCCGCCGGAAGCGGCCAGGCAATGCCGGTGCGCCGGAAACGCGTAAACATCTTGTGGGTAGCAGAGGCGCTGATGTTCAGCTTCTCCGCGATTTCACGGTATGTGAGAGCGTCATTGTACCGCAGGCTCAGCGCTGAGATGATCCAGGGCCTGTTGGTGTAAGGCGTGTTTCTGTCCACGGTAGTGTCCATGTTCGCGAAAGTGTCCATGGTAAGAAACACGGGCAGAAATGAAAGACGGTCTGAACGATACGCTTACACCTTTCATTAATCATAACGGTAACTGAAATGAAAAAAACAATATCCTCCGTATTATTGCTCTGCGTTATTGCGTCATGTTCAACAACTGTACTGGCTGCTGATGCCTGCGAAGTGGTGTTATGTATGTACGGTAAAGCAACCGGAAATGGCGGCGGCAGTGAATGTCATTCCGCTGAACGTGCATTCTTTAATATCGTGAAAAAGAATAAACACGGCTTTCTTCCTGACCATACGGCCGATGCCAGACAATTATTTTTAAGTGAATGTGATTTGGCAGACCCGGCGGCTATCGGTCAAATCATCAGTAAATATGGCCGCGTTCGTAGTTAATACTGGCGAGACGGCACAGAGCATGACGGTTTTCAGGTTTTTACGGCTTCTGTTTTTCGCGGATTAAGAAGCGAAGAAACAGGGGCCGTAAAAATGAGGCAGCGGACAGAAATATTTTCGCGGGTTAAGGAGCGAAAATAATTCAGGCACCGCGCCTCACCTGCAAACAGCCGCGCCCACGCGGATTTTGCAGGCCGGGGGGGAGCCGGATAAATTTCGCCGCCCCAGCGAGCGAAAAGCTGTCGCCCACGACAGCGGTTTACCCGGGGGGCACAGCCCCGCACACCGTCGCGGCTAAGTCTCCGGCCCAAAGCCGGTAGCATGGCGCGACCACCCCCTTTAAAGGTCAGCTTCCCTTTTATTCCCGCTGTGAGGAACGAGCAAAGGGAAGAAAAAGGCGAAAGCGACCGTCTTAAAGGGGGTGGTCGCGCGTAGCGTGCGACGGTGTGCCGCCGTTGACCTTGGGGGTTTTGACGCGGCGTTCAGCCGCAACATTACCCCCATGCGACAGGCAATAAGGGCGTCCAGCCCGCATGTACTGGCGCACGCCGTGTCGTGCAGGAAAGCATGCTTTCCTGCACATGGCCGCACAGCGGCCACCTTCTTTACCCCATACGCTCGCCCCGCCTTTTCGCCCGACACCATGGGGCGAATTGATGGGGCGATGTTATGGGGTGAATAGCTGACGAGGGAGGTATCATGATTTTAAATAAGCTTGCCGCTTCACTGTCACCGATAGTGAACGGGATGCTGGCGCTGCTCGCTTTTGTGCAACAGCAACAACTGGTGCTGGCGTTATTAGCGGGGCTGACGATGCCGTTTTTTGCGTCGATGAAAAGCGATGAACGGCAGAAAGCCCCGCTCTGGAAAAAGCTGATTATCGCTTTTTCCCTGCTGTGTTTTCTCTCCGGCACAGTGGCTCCGGTCGTTATCGGAACCTTTCAGTGGTTGTATAAGATCAGACCCAGCAGTGATAATACGGTACTGGCCTGGTCAGTACGGATTGCATTCACTGTAACCGGGGTTATTTTTCATATTATGCTTCGCCGGGTATTCACGCCGGAACTGGACAAAATAAAGAAACGCCTTGTTAAAAAAACCACCCTTGAACGGGAATTGCGCACCGATGTCCGCACCGTAAAGTCCCTGCTGCCCGAAACACTGCATTATGATCCGCTGGATTATATCGACCTGAATAAAGGCATTTTTACTGGCATGGACAGGGAGAACGAACCAATGTATCTCCCGTTAAAAGACTGGCAGAAACAGCACGCGGATATTATTGGCACCACCGGAGCCGGTAAAGGGGTAGCTGCCGGGATCTTGCTATATCAAAGTATTATTGCCGGTGAAGGCGTTTTTGTTATGGACCCCAAAGACGATGAATGGGCACCACACCTTTACCGCAAAGCCTGCGAGGATGCAGGAAAACCCTTTGCCTTAATTGACCTGCGAAAACAGCAATACCAGCTAAACCTGATTGAAGATATTACGCCAGATGAACTGGAAGAATTGTTCGTTGCCGGTTTCAGCCTGGCAGAAAAAGGGCAGGAATCGGACTTCTATCGTATTGATGACCGAAAAGCCGCCCGTATGGCCGCGCAATTTGTCAGTGATAACCCATCGGCAACTCTCCGTGATATTTATAACGGTGATTACGTTCAGGGTATTGCCGAAAAAATCAAAGCGTTCTTTGGGAAGATTGAGGAACTGGCATTACTCAATGCCATTAACTCACCAGAAGGCTTTTCGATTAAGCACATATTTGATGAGGGCGGCTGCTGTTATGTAGTCGGCTCCATGCGAAACAGCAAAATTATTACCGCCCAGCGCATGCTGCTGGTTCGCCTTTACCAGTTAGCAGAAAGGCGCGACCGTGTAACAGACGTACCCCGCCCCATTGCTGTTTATCTTTCCGAACTGAAATACCATTTATCCAGGCCAGCGTTGGAAGGTTTAGGCGCGGCGCGGGATAAAGGCGTACACATTATTATGGACCACCAGTCCATCGCCGATTTAAAAGACTGCCCGGCAGATTTGAAAGGTGACGCCGTTGTCGGTGCGGTCGTTGAAAATGCCAAATTCAAACTGGTTTACCGGGTTATGGATCCGGATACGGCAGACTGGGTGGCAAGAATGTCAGGCACGATTCTGGTGGATGACGAACTCCGCAAGGCTAAGACAGATAATATGCTGACAGAAACCATCGACAGTGAGCGCACAATCCGCCAGGCCGAACGTTTCTTTATTGACAGCAATATGATCCTGAACCTACCCGATTTTGTCAGCTTTATCTTTACGACAAAAACGCTACCTTTTGCCTCCTTGATTTCACCGATAAAGGTCAGAAAGCGTCAGCTAAAAATCTTCTCGGTTTCCCCTGATATTGCCGCAGCGGCAGCCCCGGTGAAGATCATGCTGGATTTTGGCGAGGATGATAAACCAGCCATACCGGATGTGATGACAACCCATCCGGCTCTTTTCTTCGACGAAAGCGAAGTAAAACCGGCAAAGTCCCAATCTGATGATGAAGAACACTTCTCCCCACTGCATTTTTAAGGAGTGGTTATGCTGATTTCGTCATATCACGAGCGCCAGACGCGCAACAGCGAGAAAATAAGACAACTGCTGAACTTCCTGAAAGAAGAAACCTACAGTGATTTTAAAACGCTGATGCAGTTATTTAGCTTCCGGGATCATAAGTCGCTTTATTCGCTGCTGGCAAAAACGGAGCGAATGGGGTTAATCCAGAAGCATATGCTTGAATCACGGACAATCAAGATTTCATTATGGGGGATCACCAGCGACGGGCTGGCGGCGGTCTTAACCCCGAATGATAAAATCTTTCCTGCGCGGTTTGAACCATCAAAAATCACCGGCTGGACACTGGAGCACCATCTTGATAATCAGGCCGTCAGGCTTATTCTGGAGAAGAAAGGTGCTTCGGGATGGATTAACGGCGACCGTGCCAGCTTTCTCAGCCAGTATCAGGTAAAACATCGCCCGGACGGGTTACTGACCCTGCCTGACGGTAACGTTATTGCCATTGAAACCGAGCGCCGCCTGAAAACCCGAGCCCGCTACCAGTCGATTATCGCCAGCCACCTGCTGGCCCGAACAAACAAGCACTGGATTTACATTTTTTATGTTGTGCCCGATCCACAGAAGAAGCGTGCGCTTGAACTGCTGTTTGACAGCATCAGGCATGTCATCATCAACCATCAGCACATCCCGCTGGAAGAACGCCACCGTAGGGTGTTTCGCATTTATACCTTTGATGAACTGAAACACCTGTCATTAGGCAGCTATACGTAAGCTTTTACTCAGGCCATCGTGATGGCGTCACCGGCCTGGCGGCGATACCGCTAGGCCGGAAATTTTTTATTCCACTGCGAGCTGCAGACTGTTCGGTACTCGCTGTGCTGCGTTCCGCCTCAGTCTGCGCCTTGCAGCGTTGCCGGTTAAAAACCATGTAACCGCATTCCCTTGCGGTGTCTGATTCCGGTCTCAGAGTTTATCCATCAGGTAACGATGTGCTTTAGAGGCTGCGCTGGCCGCTTTGAAAATATAACGCTTGTCGTTTTTTAGCGCTTTCAGCCAGGAAGCAATATAGCTTCCATGTTGTACCTCTCCCTCAATCCCAAGATCCGCCATCAGAAAGGCACTTCCCAGCTCTGCTACCAGTTCTTCCTCTGCATAATCCGCACTGCCAAACTTCCCTTTCATTTCACGGTTCAGACGTTTTTTGCCACCACTCCAGTGAACCAGCTCATGCAGACCTGTAGCGTAGAAATTAGCCGCATCCGAAAACAGATGGCGCTCCGGTAGCCAGACTTCATCTGTTGATGGGCTGAAAAAGGCGTTTTGTCCTTTCTCGATGATGTTTGCGCCACTCTTCCGCAACAGGTTCTCAGCCTGCGGCAACGGGTCAAAGGTTGCTTCCGGGCTGACAGTTTCAGTTGTCAGGGACAGGCCGTCGATTTGCTGAACGTTAAACACGGTGAAGGTTTTCAGCATCGGGATATGTTCAACTTCTCCGGCGTCGTTTTCCTTCTCCAGCGTGGTGTAAAAAATAGCTGTTGTACCATGCTCCCCCTTGCGAACCTGTCCACCTGCTACCTGTGCCTGTTTGTAGGTCATCCAGCGTGAATCGCTGAAACCCTGCTTAGATGCGCTGCACCACAGCAACATGATGTTCATACCGCTGTAGGCTACGCCGGTGGCGTAATTCGATGGCAGACCAGACATGCCGGATACGCGTTGCCACGGGCAGGACCACGGTTTTACACCGCCTTCAAGTGCTGCAATGATGTTGTCGGTAACGGTCTGATAAATGTCGGCTCTGGTTTTAGAAAATTTCGTTTTTGAGGAGCCTGACGGGTCCAGCGGGGATACGCTGGTCGCCGCTGCGGTGTTAGGGGCGCTTGTCCGGGTGGTATGCAGGGAAATCGTCATGGTTTTATCTCCGTCAGTGTGTGATTTTCGTCTTCGTATCGCCTGACGGTTCGCTTTCCCTGCATCGTTCTGTCCTGCAAGGGCGCAGCATGCGTGCCATTTACCCTTGCGGGACGGGTTGTGTTGGGAAACGATTAACCGGAAGCCGATATCGGAACGAAAAGCGCACAGGAGAAAAAACTTGCCCCTGCATATCCGGGCGTAGCGCCCTTGCTCCGCAGAAGTGAAATGGTTTTATTTTTTTGAGGGTATAGCGGTTTATTGAATTTAGGCATAAGGTAATTTTGTCGGGGCCACCCAAAACTGATCTTTGCTTCAAGATTTACCAGAAATTTTTTGTTGCATCCGGTTTAATTACAATCGCTGAAATTTCCTATGAGTGTAAGGCCACCTAGACTCCCTAGGCTCGCTAATGACTATACCCTTTAACAACTCTCTTTAAGGGCTGTATGGGATTAATGGCAGAATGGTTACCGTATTATTAACAACAAGTGGGTTCGCTTATCATTTCAATGGATAACTTGTACTGAGGGAGGAAGTAGAATGAAGCTTGAAGCAATTCGGTTATCTGGTTTCCAGTCTTTTGGCAAAGAACCAACTGAACTAGGCTTGGAAGATGTGACCTATCTCATTGGTCCTAATGGATCAGGTAAAACAGCAGCACTTCAGGCTTTATGCCGACTTTTTGCGTTTGATCCAACATTGCGTCGTGTCCAGCGAACAGATTTCCATGTCCCTTTTGATGAGGATGAAGTTCCTCCTGAGAGACAGTTGTGGATTGAAGCTGACTTTCTGTTTCACGAACTTGCGGAGGACGAGGATAACAGCACTGTGGCTCCTTATTTTGGTCACATGCGACTTGATGAGCCAGAAGGTATTCCACGTGTGCGTTTTCGCCTCACTGCTACTATGGGAATAGATGGGGATATAGAAGAAAACTTAGCATATGTTTTGGATGTCAGTCCTGATAGCTCACCTCAAACCACAGCTCAAGTAACCAGGGCAGAGCGTAATAATATTCAAGTTCACTACTTACCAGCCAGACGGGACCCTGCAGACCATATTGCTTACGGTGCTAACGCTTTACTCGGACGTTTGCTCCGTGCTGTTCGTTGGGATGATGAACGTAATACGATTAGAGGATTAACCAACCAGATAAGCGACAGCCTAGCAGCTAATCCCTCCATCAATGCTTTCAGTGAAAGTTTGAAATTAACTTGGGCAACCCTACACAAAGGTAAATTTTTCTCGGATCCTAAAATTACATTTGTGGCTTCGGAGATTGAAGCATTGCTACGCCATTTATCGGTTTCATTTACTCCCGGCCATGATGGCTCTCTTGTCGATTTTTCTCGGTTGAGCGATGGTCAAAAATCGATGCTTTACCTTTCTCTTGTTCTATCATCTCAAGCGATCGGTAGAGCTGTTCTCGCAGAGGAAGATGTTACATTTGATCCCGACAAGTTGCGCCCTCCGATTTTTACGCTGGTCGCAGTGGAAGAACCAGAGAATAGCCTTTCTCCCCATTACCTGGGACGTATCGTCAGTGCCTTGAATACCATGGCAAAAAATATTGATGCTCAAGCCTTAATTGCTACTCATGCACCATCAATGTTACGAAGAGTTGATCCTAAATTTATACGTTATCTACGACTTACTGAGGAAAGAAAAACACGAATTACGTGTATCAAATTGCCCCCTAAAACAGATGAAGCACATAAATTTGTGAGAGAGGCTGTACAAGCATTCCCTGAGATCTATTTCTCACGCTTGGTTGTGCTTGGTGAAGGAGATAGTGAAGGAATCGTACTGCCTCGTTTGCTCCAAGTTAAGGGCACTCCTGTGGATGAATCAGCTATTACGGTAGCACCGTTAGGTGGCAGGCATGTAAATCATTTCTGGCGGTTGCTTTCAGCACTGCAGATTCCCTATCTGACTTTGCTTGACCTGGATGTAGCTCGGTATGGCGCTGGATGGGGGCGAATTAAATACGTTAACGTTCAGCTTGCAGCATTTGAGCCGGAGAAAGTACTTCCTACAGAATGGAAAATTACAAAATGGAATGATGAAACTACGCCAATAAGAACTCACCATTTTTTTAATAAAGGCACTCAAGACATTTTCGAAGAACTTGAAAACCGATCTGTGTTTTTTTCCTTTCCTATGGATTTGGACTTTTCTATGTTGCTAGCTTATCCCGAAGCTTATGGAGTTGAAAAAGAGGAGCCGGATGAGTCAACAATAAAAGCAGTGCTTGGCAAAAGCTATAACAATATTTCTCAATATAGCGTAGATGAACAGAGTTTTTTCGCTACATATCATCTACGTTTTAAATTAGGTAGTAAGCCCGCCGCACACATTGATGCTCTAGCGAAACTAAGCGACAAAAAATTAATTGCGAATATGCCAGAGTCGCTTAATAGACTAGTTGATGCCGTTATTGCCAAACTTGGAGAATTACCTGAATGATTCCTATTGAAGCATGGCAACCCGCAGATGGATTAACGCTGGAACCAAATGCAAAACGAGCAGCAAAAGCCCGTAAACGTTGCTTAGCTCTTACCGCTGGACCGGGCGCAGGTAAAACTGAAATGCTTGCGCAGCGGGCAGATTTCCTGTTACGGACAGGGACATGTCGGTATCCGAAGCGGATTCTCGCTATCTCCTTCAAGGTTGATGCTAGTAGAAATCTAAAAGAGCGCGTCGAACGGCGCTGTGGTGCAGACCTTGCCTCCCGTTTCGATAGTTATACTTGCCATGCATTTGCCAAGCGAATAATTGATCGCTTTAGACCAGTACTGAAAGGAAGAGAGGCATTAGATTCAGACTATACGATCGTTGATAAGAAAATCAGTATTTCTCGTTCCCAAATCGAATTTAGTGATCTTGTTCCGTTGGCTATTAAAATATTGCAAAACTCAAAAATTGCTCGTAATTCTATTCGTCAGACTTACAGCGATATTTTCCTTGATGAATTTCAGGATTGTACAAATTTGCAATATGAATTGGTTAAACTTGCTTTTCTAGGGACTAAAATCCGGCTTACTGCAGTAGGTGATACCAAGCAAAAAATCATGGGTTGGGCGGGAGCGATGGATGGTATATTCCAAACATTTACTGATGATTTCAATGCAGTTCCACTTAACATGTACCGTAATTTCCGGTCAAAGCCACAATTGCTGCGAGTACAAAACGAAATAATCCGTCGGCTTGATCTTGCATCTGTCATGCCAGATGAACAATTGAATGGTGACGAAGGTGAGATTCATGTCGAGAGTTTCAGAAACAGTCAAGAAGAAGCCATTTATTTGGCAAATATTATTAATGACTGGATTAATAAAGAAGGATTGGCACCAACAGAAATTGCCGTCTTAGTTTCTAAGCAGTTAGATCTCTATGCTGACCACCTAATGATGGAGCTGGAATTACGAGGAATTCCATATCGAAACGAGCAGCAAATGCAGGATATTACTGTTGAGCCAGTTGCACGTTTAATCGTAGATTATCTTTCATGCCTCTATGGAAAGCGTGAACCCAAGGCTTGGATCCGTCTGATGAATCAGCTGATTCCTTTTGCTGATGAAGAAGTACAGTCCTGTGCGCGAAAGGACCTTGATCGTTTGTTAAAAAAACAGCGCAAAGAAGCAACTAGTGCTGAACAGCTTGATTCACCTTTTTCTTGTTGGTGGAAGTTTGTAAAGGAGTTTTTAAAACATATTGGCTCTGATACAATCGTAGCCCTATCACCTGATTACGAATCACACAAGCGTCTACAGGAAGTTTTTCGTGATACCAAAGCAAGGATTGAAGAGTTGCTTGAAATTGAATCAGATTTGCCACAAGCTCTTGGACGGTTTACGGATGACCAAGCAGTCAGAATTTTAACCATTCACAAAAGCAAAGGGCTTGAGTTCGATTCTGTAATTATAATGGCGGTGGAAAACGAGATTTTCTTTGGTAACCAAGATGAGAATCGATGTGCATTCTTCGTTGGTGTTTCACGGACGAAGAGACGATTATTTTTAACTCATGCTGCACAGCGTGAACGACCTGCTAATGCCAAACGTTGGGAAGTCCATCGAACTGTTCAATCCGAATATATTGGTTATGTTACACCATTTATTAAACGGTAATAATTAGCAGCGTTCAACTATTTGTTAAACGCCGTAGTAATTTTGAAAAGACCACTATCCTCCTCACAGAAAGGTCATGAATAATTACTTAGCTCTACTATATAAAATTAGATCAGTGCTAAGTAAGATTCATATGGTATATAGCAATATACTCGCTACTATGCATAAAGCTACAAATAATATTTATTGTTTAATCATCATCCCTCGTTTCTCTTACAGCCAATTGAATGTTTTTATACTCAGATCTTAGAGAGTCATATTGGGAAGAATCCAATAACTTTTCAGAATTTAATGTAATAACATTGGCATCATGTTTAAATTCATTTAATGCATTATTCTCCATTGCACACAGTATTATCTGATAATCCTCTGGGATACTGCGCATTAGTTCTTTGATGACGGTTTCATAACGATGCTCCGCCTGTTCTTGCTGGTTGGGTGTATCAATGACGAAAGGAGGCACTATGCAAGTTTTAGCACTATGTATTTGTTGCAGTACGGAGAGTTGATAAGCAAGCAATCCCCTGGCAGCCTCAGCAGCACCGCCACCAAGTAACTGTTTATAATCAGTAGGCGATTTCACTTTGCTAAGATTTACTCCTGTTGAACCTAGTGCTTCAATATTTCCCAATAGCTTTGACATAAAAGAAGAATTCAGTTCTTCCTTATCCTTGTTTGAAAGAAGTTTTCTCTGATCTTTTTTCAATTCTGCGACAGAGTTATTGGCTTTGCTGATTTTAAGATCTTCATTATCAATTTTAACTTGAATACTTCTTGAGACCTTTTCTTTCGAAATAGCATCAATTACTTGTGTAATGAGTGTTTTTTCGCCCTCATTGTCATCGGTGAGATACTTCTTATTAATTCTTTCAATTTCATTAGTAGCAAATTGAGCTACTTCATTTAACTCAAATAATGAGGATCTAAGCGCCTCTATTTCTGATGCTATTGAGTTTGCCTCGTCAAGTAGCGAATCCTTCTCTGAAAGAAGCAATGCTCTGTTAGTCAGTGAGTTATCGTGAAGAGTACCACACAATGGGCACTCTAAATGATCTGTCGGTATAGACTCGACCGCAAACTTATAATCTTCTTCGAGTTCGTTTGCAGAACTGGTGGCTAATTCATACTGTTTTTCGAGATCATATATATTTGAGGTAATCGTAGCCTGAGCATCATAAAGCTTCCTTTGGTAATCGATAAACTCTTGAAGCTCAGTATTTATCTCTTTCTGAATTTCGCTAAATTTCTCATTATCTAATGCTATGGTGATATCAGCAGAATTATCAACTATGACGTCAACTGCGCTTTGAAATTTTTCTATTTTTGCTGTTGATTCTTTTTTTACCTCACTATATTCATAAATTTCTTCTTCTAATTCAAAATGTTCTGGTTTCAGATAGCCAGTAAAATACTTTATTAACGATTTTTTCCAGTTGGCATACTGACCTAAGTTTTCAAATGAATCCCAAGGAGAACTCCAGCTTTTTATCTGGTCAATATAGAATGGTAAAAAATAATATGCTGGCGGAGGAGTCTCTAATTTCTCATCAGTCCGATTAGGAAGCTTCATTTTAAAGTTAACAAGATCTGATAGGTCTTGTGAAAAATCACCAGTTATATGTGTGTATCTTTTCGCTTCACCATCGATAGCGCCCAAAATTATTGAGTGGCTTCCACGGCAAGAAAAATATTCTTTATTATTTATAGTGAAATATAATATCGATTTAATGTCATTTGATTTCCATTCTTCGTCGATAACTGGATCGCATCCTAGCGACCATAGTAAACTCTTGGCTAGAGTGGACTTGCCGATACTGTTATCTTCTCCTGTAATTAGATTCAATCTCTTCGGGAACGTGAACTGATTCGCAAGTCTTTTCGAATCTGATATCAGAACCAATCGTTGAAATTGCAAGCTTCTCATTTTTCTTGTTCCTTAAATTTCTAATTAATAATTTATAATGATCTTTTGTTATTTTTATATTATTCATGCATCACCTTCAAAAAACAGTAAATTATCTCGCAAAGTATATCATCATCTTCTGGGATTTGGCTTTCAATATTCAGCTCTTTAGCTTTCATAACAACTGCCTTAATGTAATCGCTTGTTTCAGTATAGTCTTCTTCCGGAACATTACTGAGCGCCTGTTGAGCTATTCTCATTATATTCATATCAAAAGCTGAAGCATACCCGACTCTACGTAAGTAAATTTGTTTTATTTTTCTTACCATCTTTCGATATGTTAAGGTATTCCATTTCATATCGCTTTTAGCTAAATACTCAAAGTCTTTCTCAAAGTCTTCAAATTTTGGACTCGTTGTATTTACAGCTATGACATCTTTTACCGTATGAGATGTGAGAGACTTATCCTCTACCATTTTCTCCCACATAGTAAAGTCGTAAGTATTCTGTCCTTTGCGATGAATCTCATCGATAATTGCCCTATAAATATTGACAGCATTACAATGACTATTTGGAAATATTTCATTTACTAATTCAGCAAATCTGGCAATAACGAATTCTTCTTGATTTTCTAACTTTATTTTTGGAATGATGAACTTTAGATTTTCTGGAAAAATATCTATCCCAAGCTCGTACTTTAATTTCCCAGTTAAGCCCGATAGACAATCCACGCTAAGATCACCCGAAGTTATAATATCTAACTTTAACTTATTATCTTTCTGATCAAATGAGAAGCCACTAGAGGATACAAGACCTATTTCCGTAATACGTGTTTCATACTCAGTGCCTATACATGAGCTTAATAGTTTTCCTAGAATGGAGTTCTTAAGTCCCTCTGCACCTTTTACTCGTTTAGTTAAAGAGTCAACAGTGAAGGAATTCCCAGTATTTTTCACTTGAAAAAATTCAAACTTCGCCGAACTGCCAAACAATGAGTCTGCGATAACGACATCCTCATGATATTCAATTAATAATGCATAGTCTGCATTGGATTTATGTTTTTCAATTATTCTGCATAAAGCCCAATGATATTGGAAATTATATTTTCCAAATGTAGTTGCTCCTGAAGTTTCTCTCTGAGCATGACCTAAAATATTACTTTCCATTGATAAGTCCATCCTTCTAGTGGAGATGACTCGGCTCACCATTAATATTTCTTATCAATTTAATTTATGAATGACACAAAGTCTATCAGATCATGCTTTTTAGCCTCTTTCACAGTAGATCCATCAAATGGATAGAGTGCAGCTCATCAGATGCACCTTGGACGTTTCAATTTTCTCCCCTTGCGACCCTTTGAGTTACTAGGTTTTTATACAGTACTTTAAACAGAACGAGAGTATCAAATAGTATGGTATGCATCAGCTAACCTCAACAAATACACAGAGTAAGGTGCGCTTGTCGCCACTACTGTGTTAAGGACGCTAATCCGGGTATGCAGGGAAATTGTCATGATGTTTTCTCCGTTATGTAGTGTGATTTTGTCTTCGTATTGCCTGATAGTTCACCTTCCAGACATTGTTCTGTCGTGCAAGTGCACATAACGCCTGTCATTAATCCTAGCGGGACGGGTTGTGTTAGGAAACGATCAGCCGTAAGCCTATAATTGAACGAAAAGATCACAGGAGACCCTAATGCAACATTGTTTGTATGGGCGCCTCTTGCGCGTCTAAAACAACAGGTTTTTTGACAGTGCTTCTTTTCATCAGTTTTAGGTGCTCTGATGGTCTTTACCTGTGAATATGTTTGATAAGTATCACTCTTATTGAAAAAATTTTTTCAACCGTACGAAGCTCGCTGACAAAAACCAGGCTGTAAGGTATGCTGAATCTTAAAGCAGCTAGTGCCTTAATTTTTCTAACTGAATGGGGGAGTTCATGAAAAACTACTATACCATTGTTAAATCTGGCGCTGATTGGCGAATATTGTCGGCCAAAAATGAAAAGATAGCTACCAGTCAAAATTACAGGACACAAAAAGATGCTATAGAGGCAGCAAGAAATTTAATTAAGAATGGAGGGATTGTGTCCATTCATTCTGCAGATGGAAAAATACGTGATGTCATTAGCCAGAACAGCGAAAATTGGAACATTAAAAGGGCAAATACTAGCAACAGAATAGCTAAGAAAGAGATATTTAAAATCCTTGCTGACAACATAGAAAAAAACAAGGCGTAAGTATGAGCTATGAGACTAATGTTTTTATAAACTGCCCATTTGACGATGCTTACACTGATTTTATTGATGCAGCATTGTTTGCAGTTTACCGTTGTAATTTTAAACCTCGATGCGCATTGGAAATAAATGACGCTGGTGATCAACGGCTCGATAAAATAAATCGCATAATCAAAGATTGTAAAATTGGAATCCATGACATATCTAGAACTGAATTAGATCACGTCAATAATTTGCCTAGATTTAATATGCCGTTGGAACTAGGGTTATTTCTTGGTGCTAAAAAATTTGGCTCGAGTAAAAATCAAAAAAGCAAACTAGCAATTATTGTCGACAATGAAAAATACCGATATCAAAAATATATTTCAGATATTTCAGGACAAGACATTATGTCACATGACAATAGCCCTGAAAAATTCATAAAAATCATAAGGGACTGTTTATCCTCATACAGAATCGTTCAAAGAATCCCATCTGCAGCAATAATTATTGAAGACTACCGTAGATTCTTAGGAATTAAGCCAGCGCTGTGTGCTCAACTACAACTAGTTGAGCATGAGCTTACTTTTAATGATAAAACCAGCATTATTGAATGTTACATAGAGTTTTATGCAGCAGCAGCATAACTCTAAACAGGGGCAATCAATCCATATGCCCCTTAATGAAACATGAATAACAGCATTGCCTCCGAGATAAATGAAGATAGCCGGTTGTACTAATGGATTAAAATATCAGACTGTATACTCCTCTAATAAGGCCATTCGATATATCGTAATAACGCCAATAATAAATACTTCGTTTTAGCGTTTACTTACCCTCCCACCGCCACGATTCGACATCCACTACCCGGTCGAAGAAAGATCGCGAATACGTCAATATCATGAGCCGCTCGATTGCCTTTGCCTCTATAGTCAATCAGAGCATTACATCCAAGACGTAGAAATACCTCTACAATGGCCTCCTGATAAACTCGCCAGTCCGTATAGCTCATGCAACTCTCCTATGGGGAGGCTATTTTTTGTGTGTGCCATCCAGCTTGCGATGAATAAGCGAAACCAACGTAAGGATGTCCAGCGCATCCAGTTCAGACATGGGCCAATTCTTCTTAGGCGCATGGGCTAGTGGATTGCGCACAGCGCCGAATAGACCAATCAGTAGATTCGCAAAACCTTTCTGTTCGCTCTTTTCTGAGTCGGTGGTGAGCGATCCCAAAGTCAGAACAGGTTGTTGTCCGGTAAATGCCTTGTTCACCAAGTCAGCACCATCACCGCTCAACCCGGACAACTGACGAATACGTTCCGCAACCCCCTTCGTCGCCTCGAAGACGGCATGAAAATAGTTTTCGTCAAGAAGTTCGGCACGGCAATAGTTCAAAACTTCCGCATGCACAGCACGGCTTTCGAGTGCAGCCTTAAGTCGCCCGGCGCGGGCTCGAGCAGAATCCAGAGTCGTTACTTTAGCGGCGCTCGCGACCTTACCATCCTCACGGATATAAAAACCGGAAAAAGCCAGGACAACATTGAGTTCATCACGTCGCCAGGCAAACACCGATGGATCACGGGCGTAATTAACCGGGTTCATCGCACGGTTAATGAACATAATAAGATGGTTGCCGACCTGATACTGGTTCTGCGCACCTGCGAGCGCATTAAACAGACGTTTCCACTTTGTCATTCCTGGCGATATGTCCGCAACTTTAATTTCTTGTAGCAGTCGCTCGATCTGCGACCCACTCAAGCCACGTTCGGTATCAGCAAGGACGCGACAGGCGGCCTCAAGGTGCTGAGAGTTGAATGATGGAATACGTATCATGAATTATCTTTCTATCACCTCTCAGACCCACACGAGCGACGTGATGATCGATTGCCCTTCGGTGCCGACCTCCACAAACAGAGCGTGCTCGTAAGCAAGCTGCTGCTTATAACCTCGAAGTTTTAGTAGATCGATCTCTCTATCTACGCGACTCGTTGATTTTTTGAACTCCAAGACCAAATGATTCTGTCGTGTACCTCGCCGATGCACGATCACATCAGGAAATACTGTCTTTGCCTCAACGTCTTCGCTGTCTGGATAAAGTTCCAAATGTCTGAGCCGTTTAGGTTCAATGCTGTCCCGGTTGTATTCGCAATCTACAGTCCAACCGGGGAAACATTGTTGGAGGTACATCGCAAAGCGAAAGGTAATCGACCGTTCGTTAGCATCGATACCGAGAAGATCATGATCAATGAATAGTAGCTCGGATAATGCATGTGACACAGCTTCGCCTGGTGCATATTGGTTGAGGTAGTGAATTTGTTCCGGGGTCAGTGCCATCATCACATTCGCATACTTAAGAAATTATATTGGGCTTTCAAGAAGAATGAGTACGCTGTAGGTTCCATTTTTCATTGCCTAACTAAGGCTCACACTGAAGGAAGTATACACTGATTGAAACGTCGTGAGGATTCTCTGTCTCGCGTCGTCTAGCTCGTCAGCCACGCGTTGCGTGAGCGTAAACGTGGGGCAATCGGGCTGACCACATCCACAAGGTCTGATTTCCCCTTCCTTAAGCCGAGTTACGAAGATGCGCCGCAGTTGGTCGACCTGACGAACCACTTTTCCCATCACTGTCTGGATGCGTTGATTTTTGAGATGGTGGATCGAAGGAATGCGCCTGATCTCGACGCCCTCACGCGTTCTCCACAAACCTGTATTTAGTGCGCCAATGGTATCTTCGATTGCCTTCTGAAAAGCAGGGAGAGAACTTTCTTGTTGAAACGGTGTGCGAAATGCTGGCCGGTCAAATACGGCAGCCATCAGTTGCAGAACATCGGCGTCGGAAAGGTCGGGAAAATCATCCGTGAATTTTTTAATATCAGCTTCAACATCAGGAAACTCGACGCCCTGGACAAAACGGTGCAGCAGATATTCAGCACGAAGACGCAAGTTTTCTTCGAACTCTACGCCCGACCATATCGTTACATGCCTGACGCCCAAGGAAGCTGCTGCTTGCTCGATGCGCGTTCTGCCAGCATCCGAGACCGCACCACGAGAGACGAACTTAAAGACGTCTGGGACACTGCCAGTTGCTTTAATCGACTTACTCATGTCGCTCTTGGCTTTTGCCAGTGTCAACGTGTCTCGGTTCGCGCATTGGATGATGGTCTTACGTGCTGGCTGGTCATCAAATGGTTCAATACCCGAGATATCTCGCCCTTGATCACCTCCTGATTGACCGTGCCAAATCAGATCATGCCAACCCGCGCGCAGGTGGTATGCAAAAACTAGGCGCTCGAACTGGATACCACTGTAGTCCTCAAAATGAACCGGAGAAACCGTTATCGTCGCCATACTCGCTCCTTTTCTGCTGCTATTAGTCTTCGGTAAACCTTACTACGTCCCTGTGAATTTCCGCCGTTACCCAATGAAAAGCACCAAATATTGGTGGCAGGTCAGCAAACCTTGCTTCGCCAAATGCCCACGGAGTTTGAAATGCAGAATAACTTATTAGTAAACTGGACGCGACAGCAGCACTGTAGCTCGCGCACAAAACAAATCTCCGGATCGAGTGTCCTTAACGACTTTTCTCAATTAATCAAAAACGGCGTTCTGCTATTTCTTAACACAATCCGTCGCCAAGAGCTGAGGCAGATTGAGATTGGCCTTGTAGCCAAAACGACTATCTACGAGATGGGTGCGGGATCTGGCCGAGATGGAAGAATGACTCAAAGTGCTCAAGTAAGCCCCTCGTGTTAACATCTGAAAGCCAGAAGTCCGTCTACAAATATGTAGATGATGCTACCCACTGATTGACTGTGTTTACCAAACAAATTTAGGGAAGAGACAAAGTCTATTAATTAGTTTGACTGCTCCGCGTTGAGTGACACATTACGCCGTTAGCAACGCCTACTGCGGGCACAAAGCGGCCAGTCATGTTGGCTGTCAGATACGCTATGAGCAAAAAGTGGAAGCTCATAATTGTTCTCACCTCCGATGGTGCAATACGTAACTTACAGCGCGATAATCTGCAACGAGCCGATCGCTTGGTTCTGCCCTTGGATTAATTTCTAATGATTGATATTCACTTTGAATTTTGAAGACATTATACCGCTTGTAATTTCATAGCATAGTTGATGACAGATGATATTCCTGATGGTTTAATTAAGTGATTGCCAACAGTTTAAAAGAGGAATTATGGGCACGGAAATTTCACTTAAGGTTTCAGGTGCAACGCTAGATTGGAGTAAAAATAGCTTAGGTGTTGATCATGGTGCATTGTTCCAGTCAACCGACCACATAATGATACCTCAGCACGAACGCTATGATCTGGAAGAAACGGATGAAATTGATGAAGAAAGACGCCTTCAGTGGACCGTACTCAGGAAGCCTCTTGCAGCAGTAGCTGAACGGGTTGAGTTACTTGGTTTTTCTCTTACTGCTATTCGTGCGGAATATGAAAATCTTGTAAAGCATGAGGTTTATCAAAGAAACGAAATGATTGAAGCCTATCCCGATAATTGGGAACCTTTAGAAAATCTTTTTAGTTTTGATGAGTTTCTGGGCTTACTTAAGAGCTATGATCTGGGGGAGTTAAACGATAAAGATATCGACTTTGATAATTCAAAAAAAACAGAGAATGATAATTTCATTTTGAAGTTATTCCCTAACGACATTTTAAAAAGAATTCCTCTCTATGATCCTTATAACAATTTTTACTGGTCAGAAAAAACAGCGTTTTTCAGTGTCATAAACATACTTCATCCATACTCTATGATCAAACTTTTAAGTGAAAACAAACATAATCTTAGTGAGTATGTCGAGTGGGACTATGGGGAAATAGTCGCTAACGGATGGGTTCACATTAACCAAATAAAAACTGAAATTAACCGTGAAAATTCTTTTCTCATAGCAACTGAAGGTTCCTCGGACTCACATATATTACAAAAGGCATTTAAGCTAATTAAGCCTAGCGTTTGTGAATTTTTTCGTTTCATCGATGTAACATCTGGCCATCCATTCCCCGGCACTGGGGGATTATCAAAGTTTGCTGAGGGATTAGTAAAAATTGATGTACAGAACCAAATCATTTTTTTACTCGACAATGATAGTGAAGGGGTTGAAGCTTTCAAGAAAATCATAAAGATGAAGCTTCCTCATAATATGAGTTGCATATGTCTTCCGGATCTTAAGGAGTTTGAAAGTTTCCCTACTTGTGGCCCAGACGGCCTAACCTTATCCAATATTAATGGAACTGCTGCCGCTATAGAGTGTTACTTGGATTTAACATATAGTGAATATGACTCATACACTGTTAGATGGACTAACTATAAAAAAGAGACCGGGATGTATCAAGGCGCACTTGAGTTTAAAGAGTATTACGCAAAAAGATATCTTGATACATCAGAAGTTAAGCTTATCGAAAGTAAATATGACACCTCCAAACTTGAGGCTTTGCTTAATGCGATCATTGATGCTTGTTCCAAATTATCTGGAGCAATACGTATTGAAAAAATAAAGAGTCACTATCCAAATATATGGACTGAAGAAAAAATTTAACTCCATTGAATTATTTTTAACTACCTGAAAATAATATTGTGTATCACGTCATTCAAATATTACAATACGGCATATTGGGTGTCCGTTTCTGGCACAGAACAGACAGCCCTTATAGATGTGACAATAGTAGCGATCACCAAATGCACGAGACCGCTCTAATCAGTTTTGATTGGTGGTCATTCTGGTGGTCTTGACAGGAAGAGTTTTTAGATTTAGCTTATTTATTAGCCAGTTACTGGCAAAGGCGATCCCAGTCAGAGGAGCCAGATTTAGAAAAGCCTGCTTTTACAGCAGGCTTTTTGCTTTTCTGCGTTCTGACGTTTAGATACCGCCATACCACTCATAGCCGCGATCTTCCCAGTAGCCGCCGCGTCCGCCCCACAGCTGGGCAAACGAATCCACCACTTTAATTTCCATCAGATACTTGGCGTGCTTGTAACCGAGCTGGCGCTCGACCCGGAGACGCAGGGGCGCGCCATGCGCGACCGGCAGCGGCTGATCGTTCATACGGTAGGCCAGCAGTGTTTGCGGATGCCACGCATCCTGCAGATCGATACTTTCGTAGTAGCGCCCGCTGCCGTCCAGCGTCTGCTCCAGCTCGTCGGCACACAGGAACACCACGTAGCGGGCACCAGGCCGCAGGCGCGCCGCATCCAGCACCAGTCCGAGCGGTACGCCCTGCCATTTGCCAATCGCGCTCCAGCCCTCCACGCAGTCGTGCCGGGTAATCTGTGTGCGACTGGGGAACCGCTGCAGATCGCTGAGCGATAAACTCAGCGGCTGTTGCACCAGCCCGGTGACGCGCAGCCGCCAGTCGGCAAACCCGTTCGCCAGCAAACGCGCATACTCGTCGGAGTCGGGCATTTGCGTGCCGTTGGCGCGGAACAGCGGCGAAATATCGGCCTCGCTGAACTCCGGTGCCAGCCGCTGGCCGCCCAGCAGGCGCTGGCTGGCACGCGTCAGCCGCTCGGTCTGATTGAGCCAGCCGCTGACCGTGTCATTTTGCGTCAGTTGATCGCAACCGCTCAGCAGCGCCGCGCCGGCGCCGGACAGCGCGCCCAGCAGCAGGCGGCGACGCGACAGCTCGATTTTCATGATGGGGTATCCTCTTTGTCGATCGCGTAACGGCCGGTGATCATCGAACGCAGGTTATTGAACACGCCTGACACCAGCACCATCACTACATGCACCAGCACAAACAGCACCAGCAGCGTGGCGGTGACAAAGTGCACCGTGCGCGCCGTGGGACGGCCGCCAAACAGATCGGGTAAAAACGGCAGTGCCGCATCCAGCGCTGGCGACAGGGTTAATCCACTGAGCAGCATCAGCGGCAGCAGTATGAAGATCACCAGCAGATAGCTGAGTTTCTGCAGCGCGTTATAGCGCCTCGCCGCGTCACCGCGGGCGAAGCGTAGCCGGGCGTGGTCGCAAATCTCCTGCCACAAATGACGCGCGCCCAGTTGCTGACGGTCGGGCAACAGATCGCGGCGAAAGTGCCGGTGCCAGAAACCGTGCAGCAGATAAATCACGCCGTTGAACAGCAGCAGCCAGGCAAAAAAGAAGTGCCAGTGGCGACCGGCTCCCAAATCCTGCCACGACGGCAGCGTCATCCAGCCGGGGAACGCGCGCGCTGTCAGCGTGCCCTCCAGCTTCGAGACACCGAGCACGCCGGTGGTATTCAGTTGCAGCGAGCCGAGCCGGACAAATCCCTGCTGCTGACGATTACCGATTTCAAACACCGGCTGCTCATGGTCCGCGCCATACAGGCCGACATATAGACGCGGATGCGCATTAAAGATTTGCAGTCCGCTCATCAGCAGTACGGCAAAACACAGGGCGTTGACCCAGTGCGTCACGCGCACCAGCAGCGAATGACGACGGATTAGCGTTTTACTGCGGGAAGGTGAAGGCTGTTGCATCATCGAGCCCCTTACCAGCCAGGCGAGGCCTGGCTGGAGCCGGATTACATCGGCGGCACTACGCCGTTTTTGCCGACAATGATATTGCCTGCGGTGAGCTTACCGTCGGCGCCCTTCTCGGCAGGAACAAACACCGTGGTGCCGGGTTTCAGGTCATCCGGGGTGGCCGCCGCCAACGTCACCACCGGCGTACCGGCCGGAATAGCAATTTTTTTCTGATGGCCGTGATAGCTCACCGTCACTTCGCTGTTGTCCACCGAGGTGACGCTATTGGCGACCGTGGCATTGGTCATTGAGCTGCCCGGCTTCAGATCCCAGCTGAAGTTGCCTTCGCCTGCACCTTTCAGCTGCGCCGGGAAAATCAGCACTTCGAGCGCGCCATCACCGCCGCCCGCTTTCGGCAGCGAGGCAATGCCCACGTAATCGCCCTTTTTAATGTCGCTGATACTGGCCTTCGCCACCGCAGACACCATCGCGCCTGGCTTCATGGCCACGCTGACCTCCGATCCTTCGCGTGACTTGATAGTGAGCTGCTGCCCGTTTACCGATTCAACAACGCCACGTACCTGCACTTTTTGCCCTGCCATCTCTGCCGCCATCGCCGGCGACAGCGTGGCGCCGGCCAGCAGTGAACCGGCAATCAGCAGTGAAAGGCGTTTGTAATGTGATAAGACCGTCATGGAGTGTTCCTTTTGATGATAAGCGCTGCCTCAGCGGCAGCCCTGTGCCAGAAATCATTCAACCTGAAGCGCAATAACATTGCGGCAAAAGGCGCTGGAAAACAAACCTACTAGTTGGTAGATTAAAAAACAAGATAATTTTTCACCCTGTACTTTGTCATGTCATTATTTTGTCTTAGCCTGAGCCTCGCGCAGATCCAGCGCCTGGGTTGAACATTGGGAGCATCAGTATGGAAATGCAGTTACGATCGGCCACGTTAGCGCTGCTGATTTGCAGCTGTTCCGCCGCCGCGGCAGAACTCAGCAGTCCTTCGCCAGGCCAGCTTATCAACACGCGTTTGTCTTACATGAAGGATGTGGCGGGCTATAAAGCGCAGCATCATCAGCCGATTGAAGATTTGGGTCAGGAGCGCAAGGTGCTGGACAAAGCCCTGGCGGAAGCGCGTCAGCTGGGTCTGGATGATGCCACGGTGCAGCCGTTTATTCAGGCACAGATGGATGTGGCGAAAGCGGTGCAGTATCGCTATCGCGCCGACTGGCTGGCAACGCCGGAGCCGCACTGGCAGCCGCGTCCGCTGGATGAGGTGCGCAAAAGCATTGGTCATTACAGCGACGCGATTCTGACGCAGCTTGCCGCGCAGTTGAAACAGGGCGCGACGCTGCAGGCACCGCAAAAGGCCGAATTTATGCGCGACATTCAGCAGCGTAACGTGTCGCCGCAGGATAAAGAGTTATTGTGGCGCACGCTCAGCGCGGTGACGTTACGGCGGCCGTAATGTTGCGCGGCGAACGTGCCGTCGATCGCAGCAGGCCTGTCATTTTGCTGCGTTTATTCCGGTCGCCCTGAATGGCGACCCTGTAACCGGTTAACGACTTTCAAGGGTGTGCAGTGATGCGCACCGCAACGCCATTCTGAAACTTCTCTTTCCAACTACCCCATGCGCTCTGTGATTGCGTTCACAACTCTGCAACAGCAACTTGTATGGTAGTATTATTGCGCGTATTTTTTCGTCATTACTGTCGCATTATTACTGGTGTGCCGCGCCTTCAGGCCACCAGCCAGGAGTGAATGATGAAAAGTGTGGTGATTGAACAACCGGGTAAACTGCTGCTGGCCGAGCGCGCGCTGCCACAGCCCGCCGCTGATGAAGTGCGGGTAAAAGTGAAATTTGCCAGTATCTGTGGCTCTGATGTGCACATCTGGCACGGTCACAATCCATTTGCCCGCTATCCGCGCGTGATCGGCCATGAGTTCTTTGGCGTGATTGACGCGGTCGGACAGGACGTTGATGCCAGCCGGCTGGGCGAGCGCGTGGCGGTCGATCCGGTGGTGAGCTGCGGCCACTGCTATCCCTGCTCCGTTGGCCGTCCTAATGTCTGTCAGTCACTGCAGGTGATTGGCGTCCACCGCGACGGCGGCTTCAGCGAGTATGCGGTGGCGCCAGCAAAAAATGCCCATCGCCTGCCGGCGAGCATTCCCGACCAACTCGCCAGCCTGGTTGAGCCCTTCACCATTGCCGCGAATATCACGGCGTTCCTCAAGCCGCAGCCACAGGATGTGGCGCTGATTTACGGTGCCGGTCCGATGGGGCTGACCGCCATTCAGGTGCTGAAAGGCGTATACGGCGTACAGCAGGTACTGGTGGTGGACCGCCTGCCAGAGCGGCTGGCGCTGGCGCAGCAAAACGGTGCCGATCGCCTGTTCAACAACAGCGAGATCCCGCTGGCGGCGCAGCTGGAAGGCGTTCAGCCGACGCTGCTTATCGACGCCGCCTGCCATCCGGCGATCCTCGCTGAAGCGGCTGCGCTGGCCTCGCCGGCAGCGCGCATTGGCCTGCTCGGGTTTTCTGCTGAGCCGTGCAGCCTGACGCAGCAGGCGTTGACCAGCAAAGAGCTGTCGCTGTTTACCTCGCGCCTGAACAGCAACCGCTTCCCGGAGGTAATTGCGTGGCTGGAACAGGGGCTGATCCAGCCGGAGAAACTGGTCACCCACTATTTCCCGCTGGCGCAGATCGAGCGCGCCATGACGCTGTTTGAACAAGACCCGCGCACCTGCTGCAAAGTGATCCTGCAAATGGATTGAGTGATGCGCCACACCAGATGTCCCTGATACCGGTGCGTACCCGCCGGCCACAACAATAATCCCCTGCATAAATCAGGCGCAGCGCCGCGGTCATCAAGGTCATCTCCCCGTGACGCTGCAGCCTGAAGAAGAACAGGGAAACGGAGTTTCTATGCTGAAGAATCTACGCTGGACCCTCGTACTGCTGCTGTTCCTGGTTTATATGATCAACTACCTCGATCGTATTGCCCTGTCGCTCACCGTGCCGCTGGTGGAAAAAGATCTGATGATCAATGCCGAGCAGTTCGGCCTGATCTTCGGCAGCTTCTTCTTCGGCTATGCGCTGTTCAATTTTATTGGCGGTTTAGCCACCGATAAATTCGGCCCGACGATTGTGCTCGGCACCGCCGTCGGCATGTGGTCGCTGTTCTGCGGCATGACCGCACTGGCGACCGGTTTCTGGTCGATGATGATTCTGCGCGTACTGTTCGGCATGGCGGAAGGTCCGATTTGCGCCTCGGCCAACAAAGCCATCAATGGCTGGTTTCCGAAAAAGCAGGCCGCCACCGCCATGGGCCTGCTGAGTGCCGGTTCCCCGCTCGGCGGCGCGGTCGCCGGGCCGATTGTCGGCTACCTGGCGCTCTCCTTCGGCTGGCGTCCGGCGTTTGTGGTGATCTGCCTGATTGGTCTGGTGTGGATGGCGCTGTGGTTCTTCTTCGCCGCCGACAATCCGGCGCGCAGTAAGCGCGTCTCTGCGCAGGAGCGCGCGCTGGTAGAGAAACTGAAAGCGGAAGAGCCGGCAGATATCATCGACGCGGACGGCAAAGCGCACGGCATGGGCTACTATCTGCGTCAGCCGATTATCCTCGTCACCGCGTTCGCCTTCTTCTGCTACAACTACATTCTGTTCTTCTTCCTGAGCTGGTTCCCGGCCTATCTGGTGCAGGCGCACGGGCTGGATATCAAAGCCATGAGCATCACGACCATGATCCCGTGGATTGTCGGCTTCATTGGCCTGGCGCTGGGCGGCTGGATTTCCGATAAAATCTTTAATATCACCGGTAAGCTGCTGCTATCGCGCAAGATTGTGCTGGTAGTGTCGCTGCTGGCGGCAGCGATATGTGTGGCGCTGGCGGGCACCATCAAAGAGGTGAATTCGGCAGTGATCATGATGTCGATCTCCATCTTCTTCCTCTACATCACCGGTGCCATTTACTGGGCGATTATTCAGGATGTGGTGCACAAGAGCCGCGTCGGCAGCATCAGCGGCTTTATTCACCTGATTGGCAGCCTGTCCGGCATTATCGGCCCGATCGTTACCGGCTTCATCGTGCAGCACACCGGCAAATTTGACAGCGCCTTTGTGCTGGCGGGCGTGGTAGCGGCACTTGGCGCGCTGCTGGTGCTGTTTGTGATTCGCAGCCCGAAAGCCAGCGACAAACCGGTTTCCGTTTAATCGAATGACTCTGCCGGGGCGCCGCGCGCCCCGTTTGCCACAAGGATTATGCATGTTACAACCCGATCGCCTTCCCGCTGACGTACAGCGCCCCACTTACGACCGCAGCCAGCTGAAAACCCGCATGGTGCACATCGGTTTTGGTGCCTTTCACCGCGCGCATCAGGCGCTGGCCACTGACCAACTGGCGCAGCACGGCAGCGACTGGGGCTACTGCGAAGTGAATCTCAACAGCGGCGCGCTGATCGCCGCTCTGCGCCAGCAGGATTTGCTGTACAGCGTGACCGAAATGGCCGACGACAGCCTGCACACGCGCATTGTTGGCATAATTACCCAGGCGCTGCACGCGAAAAGTGACGGTATTGAGGCGGTGATTGAAGCGATGAGCCAGCCGGAAATCGCCATCGTGTCGATGACGGTCACGGAAAAAGGCTACTGTTCGCTGCCGTCGAGCGGCCAGCTCGACCTGACGCATCCTGACATCGTGCACGATGTGGCGCATCCTGACGCGCCGCGCTCGCTGCCCGGCGTGATCCTGGCGGCGATTGAACGCCGTCGCCAGCGCGATCTGCCGCCTTTCAGCGTGATGTCGTGTGACAACATGCCGGAGAACGGCCACGTTACGCGCAATGTGATTACCCAGCTGGCGCAGCGCCGCAGCCCGGCGCTGGCGGATTACATTCAGACCCACCTCACCTTTCCCTCAACCATGGTGGATCGCATCGTACCGGCGATGACTGATGAAGCTTTCGCGACGCTGGAAGCGCGGCTGGGCAGTCGCGATCCGGTGGCGGTGGAAGCCGAACCTTTTTTCCAGTGGGTGATTGAAGATAACTTCGTCAGCGGCCGCCCGGCGTGGGAACAGGCCGGTGCGGAGCTGGTGCGTGATGTGCTGCCGTACGAAGAGATGAAGCTGCGCATGCTCAACGGCAGCCACTCGTTCCTGGCTTATCTCGGCTATCTGGCCGGGTATCAGCACATCAGCGATTGCATGGCCGATGCCAATTTTCGTCAGGCGGCGCGCGCGCTGATGCTGCAGGATCAGGCATCCACGCTGCGCACGCAGGATGTTGATTTGGTCGCCTATGCCGACTCGCTGATCGCCCGTTACGAAAACCGGGCGATTAAACATCGCACTTATCAAATCGCCACCGACGGTACACAGAAGCTGCCACAGCGCCTGCTGGATAGCGTGCGCTGGCATCTGCGTAACGGGACGGCCTGTGATTATCTGCTGCTGGGCGTAGCAGGCTGGATGCGCTATATCAGCGGCATCGATGAGCAGGGCGCGGCGATTGAGGTTCGCGATCCGCTCAGCGCGCAGCTGGCCAGCATTGTTGCCAATAGCGAGGATGGCCCGCAACGCGTTGAGGCCTTACTGCGCCTGCAGGCGGTGTTCGGCGACGATTTACGTTATCACTCAGTGTTTGTTACGCGGCTTACCGAGCTGTATCAGCAGCTGCGGCTTACCGGTGCACACGCCACGGTGCAGGCGCTGGTCACAGAAGGCTAAGCCGCCTGCACAAATGTGTAGCGCAGACGCAGCGTGCTGATTAGACTGACGCTTTCTCATCGGGCTGGCGGCGGCCAGCCGTAATACGGATATTGCTGCATGTCGATTGCCTATACCATAACCACCAGCGAACCGGTAAATCAGCAGATTTATCGCTATCTGCGGAAGGATATCGTGACCTGCGTGATCCATCCGGGCTCGCTGCTGTCGGAGAAAGAAGTGTCGGCGCGCTTCAACGTGTCGCGGCAGCCGGTGCGGGAAGCCTTCATCAAACTGGCGGAAGCCGGTCTGGTGCAGGTTCTGCCGCAGCGCGGCACCTTCGTGCGCAAAATCTCCGCTCAGCGCGTCGCCGACGGCCGTTTCATCCGTGAAGCGGTGGAGATCGCCGTGGTTCGCCGCGCCGCGCTGGAGATCGCTGCCACCGGACTGATGGCGCTGGAACACAATCTGCAGCTGCAGCGTCTGGCAGCGGAACGCCACGACAGCCAGGCGTTTCTGGCGCTCGACGATGAGTTTCACCGGTTGATTGCCGAAGGCATTGACTGTCTGCTGGCGTGGGAAACGGTGGAGAACATTAAAGCGACGATGGACCGCGTGCGCTTTCTGACGCTAAGCGAAGTGTCGCCGCCGGAGAGCCTGATTCAGCAGCACGAAGAGATATTTGCCGCGCTGAAAGCGCAAGATGCCGATGCGGCGGAGAAGGCGATGCGGCGACATCTGCAGGAGATGATTCTGACCATCACGCCGATTGCCGAGCGCAACAGCGAATGGTTTGAAGGGCCGTAGTGTTGTGGGGTGAGCTTGCGATGTGATGCTGTGGGGTGTGATGCGGTGCGGTTTGATGCCCTCACCCCGGCCCTCTCCCACCGGGAGAGGGAGCTGTTCCAGTAAGCTGTCAGAGAATTAACGCATTAAAAAACCGCACAATACTGTTCCCTCTCCCGCCTGCGGGAGAGGGTTAGGGTGAGGGTGAAAAACGCACCTCACACCATCAGGCAATCGTCACATCCTTCGCCAGATACACATCCTGCACCGCATTAATCAGCGCCACGCCCTCTTTCAGCGACTTCTTAAACGCCTTGCGCCCGAGAATCAGCCCCATGCCGCCGGCGCGTTTATTGATTACCGCCGTACGCACCGACTCTGCCACATCGGTCGCACCGGCTGAAGCACCGCCGGAGTTAATCAGCCCGGCGCGGCCCATGTAGCAGTTGGCTAGCTGGTAGCGCACCAGGTCGATCGGATTCTCACTGGTCAGCTTGCTGTACACGCGCTCATCGGTGTGGCCAAACTTCACCGCGTTATAGCCGCCGTTATTCTCTGCCATTTTCTGCTTCACAATGTCGGCACCAATGGTGGCCGCCAGATGGTTAGCCTGACCGGTTAAATCGGCGCTGGCGTGATAATCCACCCCATCCTTCTTGAAATCGTTGTTGCGCAGATAGGCCCACAGCACCGTCACCATGCCCAACTCGTGCGCGCGCTCGAAGGCCGCTGCAATTTCCTCGATCTGCCGGCGTGACTGCTCAGAACCAAAATAGATGGTGGCGCCGACCGCAACCGCGCCCATGTTGAACGCCTGCTCGACGCTGGCGTAGAGCGTCTGGTCATACTGCGTGGGATAGCTCAGGGTTTCGTTATGGTTCAGCTTGACCATAAACGGGATGCGGTGCGCGTAGCGACGTGACACGGAGGCCAGCACGCCATAGGTTGATGCCACACAGTTACAGCCAGCTTCAATCGCCAGCTCGACGATATTCTTCGGGTCGAAATAGGCCGGATTGGCAGCGAACGAGGCGCCAGCAGAGTGTTCCACGCCCTGATCCACCGGCAGAATCGACAGATAGCCGGTACCCGCCAGACGGCCGGTGTTGTAGAGCGTCTGCATATTGCGCAGTACCGCAGGAGAACGATTGTTATCAATCATCACGCGAACGACATAATCCGCGCCCGGCAAATAAAGGCTATCCGCTGGAATGGTCATGCAGCGATGTTGAAGAAGCGTATCCGCCTCTTTACCCAATAACTGTACGATGTCCGTCATGTTCGCTCCTGATAAATGGCTGGAAAAGAACCGGCACCTGCCGATTCGCCCCCACAGCCTGGACCGAAACGCGCCAGGCTGGCAAATTGCTGACTCCATTTTTCAGACGGATACGCAGTGAAAAAACGGCAATCTGGCGTTACGCCCTACCACCACTGATGAAAATGATGCACCGGCCCAATGCCGTGGCCGACCTCCAGCGAATCGGCGTGCAGCAGCGCCTGCTGCAGCCAGGCCTTGGCCTCCGCTACGGTGCCCGCCCAGTCCGCATGGCGCGGTCGCAATGCCGCCAGCGCCGCCGACAACGTGCAGCCGGTGCCGTGCGTATGACGGGTGTTAACGCGCGGTGCGGTAAAGCGCTGGCGGCCGGCACGGGTGATCAGCCAGTCCGGGCTTTCCGCATCGCTGAGATGACCGCCCTTCATCAGCACCGCTTCGCAGCCCAGTTCCAGCAGCGCATCGCCCTGCTCCAGCATAGTCGCCTCGTCCTGCGCCATGCTGCAGCCCAGCAGCGCTGCGGCTTCCGGCAGATTGGGCGTGATCAGCGATACCTGCGGCAGCAGTCGTTCACGAATGCTGGCTACCGCATCAGGCGACAGCAGCGCATCGCCGCTTTTGGCAATCATCACCGTATCCAGCACCACAAACGGCAGACTGGCGCGTTTCAGCTTCTCTGCCACCACCTCGACAATCGTCGTCTCTGCCAGCATGCCGATTTTCGCGGCGTCAATGCGCACGTCGTCCAGCACCGAGTCGAGCTGCGCCGCGACAAATGCCGGTTCGATGCGATACACCGACTGCACGCCGCGGGTGTTCTGTGCCACCAGCGCGGTAATCACGCTGGTGCCGTACGCGCCGAGCGCGGAAAACGCTTTCAGATCGGCCTGGATACCTGCGCCGCCGCTGGGGTCAGTGCCGGCAATAGTCAGGGCATTAATGCGTTTCATGCAGCCACCTCCAGCGTCCACAGCGCATCCACAAAAGCGGCGACGAAGCTGCCCGGCCCTGCCACACTACGCGCGGCCTGTTCACCGGCCAGCGACATCAAGCGACACGCCGCTGCCACGTGCTGGATGCGCTCACCCGGCAGGCTGCTGCACGCCGCGACTACGGCGGATAGCGCACAACCGGTGCCGACCACGCGCGTCATCAGCGGGCTGCCGCCGGGAATTGCCAGCGTCTGGCGGCCATCGGTGACGTAATCGACTTCGCCGGTTACCGCGACGATAGTGGTGCAGCGTTGCGCCAGCTGCTGCGCGGCGTTCAGTGCAGCATCGGTCTGGTGCACGCTATCCACACCGCGTCCGCCCGTGGCCTGGTGGGCTAAGGCGAGAATCTCTGAAGCGTTGCCGCGAATGGCCGCCGGTCGCAGGCTCAGCAGCTGCTGACAGAATTCCGTACGCAGGGTTAGCGCGCCTACCGCCACCGGATCGAGCGTCCACGGTGTGCCGGCCTGGTTAGCGGCCTGTACCGCCGCCAGCATCGCATCGCGGCGATCATAGGTTAAGGTGCCGACGTTAATCAGCAGCGCATCGGCAAAACCGGCAAACTGCGCCGCTTCATCGCCATCAATCACCATCGCGGGCGAAGCCTGCAGTGCCAGCAGCACGTTGGCGGTAAAAGTTTGCACCACGTCGTTGGTCATACAGTGCACCAGCGGTGCCTGCTGCCGCAGCAGTTGCAGAGAGTGCGCGAGTTGCGCCGGGGAAAGAGGGGCAGGCTGTGTCATAAGGCTCCCAACCGGCAATCAGGAAGGCGAATGCGGTCAGGCATCTGACTTCCCTACGCTGGCATTATCCAGATCAGGTATTACGGGTATTTCTCAGCCTTCACAAAGAAGGGCACCCCGAGTCATGCACGTCCGTGTCAGACGTGCCTTCACAGCATAAAGGGTCAGCTTAAAGTTGTAAATCCTGCGGCGGGTGCGCTTTTTTTGCCGGACAACGATGAGCAAAAATACGTGCGCCATCAATTTTCATGATTTTTTGATCATCAGGAAAATATAAACAAATCGACGGAGATCAATTTTTCCAAAAGCCCTAAAATTCATCAGGATAGTTAATTTAATCTGCCGGGGCAGTAGGCGGGAAATAAACAGAAGAAAGCGCGCAACTTGATTAATATCAAACCGGCCGGCGGCGTAACACGGCCTAATTCCCTTCCGGATTTGAAGACCGCTGTTTCACCTTCACCCGGAATCGCTAATGACTTTATTCAGTTTTCTTCCGCACGCGCACCACTGGCACAATATCACCATTTCCCGTCAAGGCGCCGTTGCCCCCGGTGGCCGTTACCGGTACTCCACGTACCTCGAAGCCGAATGCAAACGCTGCGGCGAGCGCATCCATAAAATTTATTATCGCGATATCAGCGATGAACAGGCGCGTCGCTGGCTGGGATAAAAAAAAGCCCCGCAACACAGGTTGCAGGGCGCTTGCGTGGCTATCGCAAAACTTATTCAGCCGGTTTGGTGCGGATCAGGTAATCAAACGCGCTCAGTGACGCTTTAGCCCCTTCCCCGCTGGCAATGATGATCTGCTTGTACGGCACCGTGGTGCAGTCGCCGGCGGCAAATACGCCTTTCAGGCTGGTTTCGCCTTTGGCGTCGATCAGGATCTCGCCCATGCGGTTGCGCTCTACCGCGCCTTCCAGCCAGTTGGTGTTGGGCAGCAGACCAATCTGAACGAAGATACCGCTCAGCGCCAGTTCGTGGCTGGTCTGGTTATTGCGGTCGATGTAGGTCAGACCGGTAACTTTACTGCCGTCACCTTTTACTTCGGTGGTCTGCGCGTTGAGGATCACATCGACATTTTTCAGGCTGCGCAGTTTATCCTGCAGCACTTTATCGGCGCGCATTTCGCTGGCGAACTCCAGCAGCGTAACGTGCTCGACAATACCGGCCAGATCGATAGCCGCTTCAACGCCGGAGTTACCGCCGCCGATCACCGCCGTGCGTTTGCCTTTAAACAGCGGGCCGTCACAGTGCGGGCAGTAGGTTACACCTTTGGTGCGATACTGCTCTTCGCCCGGAACGCCCATGTTGCGCCAGCGTGCGCCGGTAGCAATGATGATGCTGCGTGATTTCAGCACCGCGCCGGAAGCGGTTTCGATGGCGTGCAGGCCGCCCTCTTTCGCTGCCGGAATCAGCTTGATGGCGCTCTGGGTGTCAATCACGTCAACGTCATAGTCATCAACGTGCGCACGCAGGGAACCGGCAAGCTTCGCCCCTTCGGTTTTCGGCACGGAGATGTAGTTTTCAATGTCAACGGTGTCCAGCACCTGGCCGCCAAAGCGCTCGCCCATCAGGCCGGTACGGATGCCTTTACGCGCCGAGTAGATGGCCGCCGCAGCGCCCGCCGGGCCGCTGCCGACGATCAGCACTTCATAGGCATCACGCTTGTTCAGCTCTTCAGCCGCACGCTTATCCGCATTGGTGTCTACCTTACCGACGATTTCTGCCAGGCTCATGCGACCCTGACCGAACTCTTTGCCGTTGAGGTAAACCGCCGGCACGCCCATGACGTTGCGTTCGGTGATCTCGTTCTGGAACATGCCACCGTCGATGGCGGTATGACGGATGCGCGGATTGAGCACCGCCATTAAGTTCAGCGCCTGTACCACGTCCGGACAGTTGTGGCACGACAGAGAATAATAGGTTTCGAAATGCAGGTCGCTGTCCAGCGCAACAACCTGATCCAGCAGGCTCTGCGCCTCTTTCGACGGATGTCCACCGGTCTGCAGCAGTGCCAGCACCAGTGAGGTAAATTCGTGGCCCATTGGCGAACCGGCAAAGCGCGGACCGCTGTGGCTGCCTGGGTTAGTAATCAGGAATGATGGCTTACGTACCGGTTGATCGTTCTCTTCACGGAAGCTGACTTTATCAGACAGACTCGCGATATCGGTCAGCAGAGTACGGATCTCTGCGGATTTTGCGCCATCGTCCAGTGTGGCAATCAACTCAACCGGTTTCGTTAGTTTCTCAAGGTAGGCCTTGAGCTGGGTTTTTAAATTGGTGTCGAGCATAGTGAGTTCCTGTGAAGAAAATCGGGTGCCGCAGCACCCGATGGAAGAAAGATCAAAGGGCGTAGGTGACTTAGATTTTGCCAACCAGGTCCAGTGATGGAGCCAGCGTTGCGTCGCCTTCTTTCCATTTAGCCGGGCAAACTTCACCTGGGTGAGAAGCCACGTACTGAGCCGCTTTCACTTTACGCAGCAGGTCAGACGCGTCACGGCCGATGCCTTCTGCAGTGATTTCGATGGCCTGGATGATGCCTTCCGGGTCAACGATGAAGGTACCGCGGTCAGCCAGGCCTTCTGCTTCACGCATGATTTCGAAGTTACGGGTCAGAGCACCGGTCGGGTCGCCGATCATCGCGTACTGGATTTTCGCGATGGTGTCTGAAGAACCGTGCCAGGCTTTGTGGGTAAAGTGCGTGTCAGTTGAAACGGAGTAGATGTCTACGCCCAGTTTCTGGAACTCTTCGTAGTGGTCTGCCACGTCACCCAGTTCAGTCGGGCATACAAAGGTGAAGTCAGCCGGGTAGAAGAAGAAAACACTCCATTTACCTTCAACGTCTTTCTCGGTTACGTCGATGAATTCGCCGTTTTTGAATGCAGCGTTTTTGAACGGTTTGATTTTGGTATTGATGATAGACATGGGTGACCTCCGTTAAAAAGATGTGATGCAGGCTACATAATTTTCGGGCCAACTTCTAATATGCAGACGTTATCAATCAGATAATCAAAAGCTATCAAAGTGCCGACGCCAGATTTGATGCGGCTTGCCGCGGCATTCTACACAGAAAAGCCGCAGAGTTAACAGGCTTTATCTTTGCGCGCGGCAACTGCTATTTTTTTATAAACATTCAATCATCTTTGCTGCACAATTCAACTGCGTGCGCAACGCCGCTACAAAACGTGCCCGCTTACTCGTCATGGAGTCTGGAAGTGAAAATTCGTCTTTTTGAAGAAGCCGACCGCCCTTTTTTACGCACGCTGTATCTCGCGGCGCGCCGTCATAACTGGACATGGCTGGCCGGCGACGACTGGCAGCTGGAAGATTTCGACGCGATTATCCCCGGTGAAACGGTACTGGTAGCGGAGATCGACGGCCACCGTGCAGGCTTTGCCGGCGTGATGGATAACGATAATTTTTTGCACAGTTTGTATGTCGATCCGGCCTTTCAGGGCCAGGGCGTCGGCAGTGCGCTGCTGAACGCGGTGCAGCAGCGTTTTACCTCCACCGGCGCGCTGAAATGTCTGCTCCAGAACGAAGCGGCGCTGCAGTTTTATCAGCAGCACGGCTGGCAGCGCGAAGCGCTGGGAGAGAGCGAACAGGGTCAGTACGTGTTGATGCACCTGCCGCTGGCGTCACGCACCAGCGGCAGCTAAGGCTTAAACCGCGCGGAAGGCGATGTCGCCCGGAATCACCTCGCCCTGCCAGTAAAGCTGGGCGGCAACCCGGCCCGCAAGTTCACGATACAGCGCGGTGAATTCACTCTCCGGACGGCGAATCACGGTCGGTTCACCGTCGTCGAGATCTTCGCGCAGATTAATGTGCAGCGGCAGCTGAGCCAGCAGGCGGGTGTGATAATCCTCAGCCAGCTTCTGCGCACCGCCGGTACCAAAGATTGGCTCGTGATGGCCGCATTCGCTGCAGATGTGCATGCTCATGTTTTCCACCACACCCAGCACCGGCACGCTGACTTTTTCGAACATCACCATGCCCTTGCGCGCATCAATCAGCGCAATGTCCTGCGGCGTGGTCACCACCAGCGCGCCGGTCACCGGCACGTTCTGCGCCAGCGTCAGCTGAATGTCACCGGTGCCCGGCGGCATGTCCAGAATCAGGTAATCGAGATCCGGCCACAGCGTTTCGTTCAGCAGCTGCATCAGCGCCTTGCTGGCCATCGGTCCGCGCCACACCATGGCGTTATCGTCGGTCACCAGATAGCCGATTGAGTTGGTTGCCAGGCCGTGCGCCATGATCGGCGCCATGTGCGTGCCATCCGGCGAGGTGGGACGCTGCTTTTCGGTGCCGAGCATGTCCGGGATCGACGGACCGTAAATATCCGCATCAAGAATACCGACGCGCGCGCCTTCGGCCACCAGCGCCAGCGCCATATTCACGGCGGTGCTGGATTTGCCCACGCCACCTTTACCGGAGCTGACGGCGACGATGTTTTTCACGCCGTTGACGCCCGGCTGATTTTTCACGCGTTTCAGGGTGGCGATGTCATGACGCAGCCGCCAGTCGATGGCGCGCGTGTTGGTCAGGCGCAGCAGTTCTGCACTGGTCTGGGCTTTCAGCGCCTCAAACGCGCTGGCCCAGGCAAATGGCATCACCAGTTCAATGTGCAGCTTGTCGTCGAGCAGCGCCACGTGGCGTAGCGCTTTGAGGGTAGTCAGATTGTGTTGCAGCGTCGGATGCTCAAACTCGCTCAGCACGCCGATAACCACGGCGCGCAATGCTTCAGGTGAATGATGGTCCCGGGATTGTGCGGTCATCCCAACTCCTTATTTAGTCATGACGCCAGACGATGGCGGTGTGCCATCAATCATATCAGATAGGCGCTAAAAGTGACGTGGCCGAGCTGCTGTGTTTACGCCAGAGGGTGCTTCGGTTAACATCTAAGCCCGATTTTTTATTCACGGAATGCTACGCAAATTATGACTCAAGTCGCTAAAAAACTACTGGTAACGTGCGCCCTGCCGTACGCAAACGGCTCTATCCACTTAGGTCACATGCTTGAACACATTCAGGCTGACGTGTGGGTCCGTTACCAGCGAATGCGTGGCAATCAGGTGTTCTTCATCTGTGCGGACGACGCCCACGGCACGCCGATCATGCTGAAAGCCCAGCAGCTGGGTATCGCGCCGGAGCAGATGATTGCGGAAATGAAGCAGGAGCATGAGACCGATTTCGCAGGTTTCAACATCAGCTATGACAATTATCACTCCACGCACGGCGACGAAAACCGCCAGCTGTCTGAGCTGATTTACACGCGCCTGAAAGAGAACGGTTTCATTAAAAACCGCACCATTTCGCAGCTGTACGATCCGGAAAAAGGCATGTTCCTGCCTGACCGCTTCGTCAAAGGCACCTGTCCGAAATGTAAATCGCCCGATCAGTACGGCGATAACTGCGAAGTGTGCGGCGCGACCTACAGCCCGACCGAGCTGATTGAGCCGAAATCGGTGGTGTCAGGTGCGACGCCGGTGATGCGCGATTCTGAACACTTCTTCTTCGATCTGCCATCCTTCAGCGCGATGCTGCAGGCGTGGACGCGCTCCGGTGCGCTGCAGGAGCAGGTTGCAAACAAGATGCAGGAGTGGTTTGAAGCCGGTCTGCAACAGTGGGATATCTCCCGCGATGCGCCGTACTTCGGCTTCGAAATCCCTGGCGCGCCGGGCAAATATTTTTACGTCTGGCTGGATGCGCCAATCGGCTACATGGGATCGTTTAAGAACCTGTGCGACAAACGCGGCGACATCGATTTCGACGAGTTCTGGAAGAAAGATTCAAGCACCGAGCTGTATCACTTCATCGGCAAAGACATCGTCTATTTCCACAGCCTGTTCTGGCCAGCGATGCTGGAAGGCAGCAATTTCCGCAAGCCGACCAACCTGTTTGTGCATGGTTATGTCACGGTGAACGGCGCGAAGATGTCGAAATCGCGTGGCACCTTCATCAAAGCCAGCACCTGGCTGCAGCATCTTGATGCCGACAGCCTGCGCTACTACTACGCGGCCAAGCTCTCTTCGCGCATCGACGATATTGACCTTAATCTGGAAGATTTCGTCCAGCGCGTGAACGCTGACATCGTTAATAAAGTGGTGAACCTCGCCTCACGCAACGCCGGCTTTATCACCAAACGCTTTAACGGCCAGCTGGCAAGCGAACTGGCGGATCCGGCGCTGTATCAGACCTTTGTTGATGCGTCAGAGAAGATTGGTGAAGCCTGGGCCAGCCGCGAATACAACCGTGCGATCCGCGAGATCATGGCGCTGGCCGACCTGGCCAACCGCTACGTTGACGAGCAGGCACCGTGGGTGGTGGCGAAACAGGAAGGCCGCGATGCCGACCTGCAGGCGATTTGCTCTATGGGTATCAACCTGTTCCGCGTGCTGATGACCTGGCTGAAGCCGGTGCTGCCGTCGCTGAGCGAGCGCACAGAAGCCTTCCTGCAAAGCGAACTGAACTGGGATGGCATTGCGCAGCCGCTGCTCAACCACAGCGTAGCGCCGTTTAAAGCGCTGTATGGTCGTATTGAGATGGCAAAAGTGGAGGCGCTGATTGCGGCTTCGAAAGAGGACGCAGCGGCGGCGAACCAGCCAGCGGCAAGCGGTCCACTGGCCGATGCACCGATTGGCGAGACCATCACCATTGATGACTTCGCCAAAGTCGACATGCGCGTGGCGCTGATCGAGCAGGCTGAGCTGGTAGAAGGCTCCGATAAGCTACTGCGTCTGCAGCTGGATCTGGGTGGCGAGAAGCGCCAGATTTTCTCCGGCATTCGCGCCGCTTATCCGGATCCGTCGGTGCTGGTGGGCAAGATGACCATCATCGTCGCCAACCTGGCGCCGCGCAAAATGCGTTTCGGCGTGTCCGAAGGCATGGTGCTGTCTGCCGGCCCTGGCGGCAAAGACCTGTTTGTGCTGTCAGTGGATAGCGGTGCCCAGCCGGGTATGCCGGTGAAGTAAAGGTCAGTGCGCGCTGGCCCTCACCCTAACCCTCTCCCGCTTACGGGAGAGGGAACCGTTAAGTGCGGGGTTTGGGTTCAGAGCCAGGCCTTTACATAGCAAAACACCGCACAAGTCTACCTCCTCTCCCGCTTACGGGAGAGGGAACCGCTGAGTGCGGGGTCTGGGTTCAGAGCCAGGCCTGCACCTCGTTCGCTTGACTCATTCTCCCGCATTGAAAGGGCCGAACAGCGCACGTTGTTACCCATGTATCAAACCTGCACATAGCAAAACACCGCACAAGACTCCCCCTCTCCCGCCTGCGGGAGAGGGCTGGGGTGAGGGGAAAACCGCACCGCGCTTATCGCGCTAACATCAGACAGCGATAAATCTCCGCCATCACTGCCTCAAATTCATTAAACACCTGATGATTCCAGAAGCGCAGCTTTGTGCTGTCAGTGGATAGCGGTGCCCAGCCGGGTATGCCGGTGAAGTAAGGGTTGGTGCGCGCTGGCCCTCACCCTAACCCTCTCCCGCCTGCGGGAGAGGGAACCGCTGAGTGCGGGGGTTGGGTTCAGAGCCAGACCTGCACATAGCAAAACCCCGCACAAGGCTACCCCCTCTCCCGCCTGCGGGAGAGGGCTGGGGTGAGGGGAAAACCGCACCGCGCTCATCGCGCCAGCATCAGACAGCGATAGATCTCCGTCATCACCGCCTCGAACTCATTAAACACCTGATGATTCCAGAAGCGAATAACGCGCCAGCCGCAGCACCGTAAATACGCCGTGCGCCGGGCATCGTAAGCCTGCTCTTCAGGCATATTGTGCTGTCCGCCATCTATTTCCACGATCAGCGATTGCTCAACGCAGGCAAAATCAACGATGTACCCTCCTACTGGATGCTGGCGGCGAAACTTCGCGCCACACACATTTCGGTTGCGTAAATAGCGCCATAGTTTTTGCTCCGCTTGCGGCATCGCCTTTCGCAGCGCGCGCTGCGGTTGCACGGTGTGGTTCATCGCTGCTCCTTCGCTCTGGCAACCAGCTTACGCCGCTTTACTCAGCTTCAAAGCAGAGGTGTTGAAATCCTGAATCTGCATTCCAGTGTGATCGCTAGCACGCTAAGCGCTTAATGCGTATGATGAAGCGCCACGAAAACAGGAGCCTGACATGCCCACCGTGCTATCTGCCTGCTGGCGCTATCTGCGCGCCTTTGCCATTGTCTATGCCGCGCTGTATGCCGGCAACGGCCTTGCCGCCCTGCTGCCATTTACCATTCCCGGCAGCATCCTTGGCATGCTGTTACTGTTTGCCCTGCTGGCGCTGCAGATTATCCCGGTAACGTGGGTGAAACCCGGCTGTCAGCTGTTGATCCGCTACATGGCGCTGCTGTTTGTGCCGATCAGCGTTGGCGTGATGGGCTACACCGATATCCTCAGCGCACAGTTTGGCCCGATTGTCGTCTCCTGCATGGTCAGCACCCTGCTGGTATTACTGATTGTCGGCCTGAGCGCCGAGCGCCTGCAGCGTCCGAAGGAGTCCGGCCATGAGTGACGCCTGGTGGTCACTGCCGCTTACCGTGGTGGCGTATCTGCTGGCACGCCGTCTGGCAGCCAGAATTAACCTCTCCATTGTCAATCCACTGCTGGTGGCCATGGCGATCATTATTCCACTGCTGCTGCTGACGCACCTGCCCTACGCGCGCTATTTCGCTGGCAGCGCGCTGCTTAATCAGCTGCTGCAGCCCGCCGTGGTGGCGCTGGCGCTGCCGCTGTATGAGCAGATGCACCAGATTCGCGCGCGCTGGAAAACCATTATCAGCGTCTGCTTTATCGGCAGCATTACCGCCATGGTGTCCGGCACGGCGATCGCGCTGTGGATGGGGGCGACTCCGGAAATCGCAGCCACCATCCTGCCGAAGTCGGTGACCACGCCCATCGCCATGGCAGTGTCGAGCTCGCTACACGGTATTCCCGCCATCAGCGCCATTTGTGTATTGATTGCTGGCGTGCTGGGCGCGGTGTTTGGTCACATGCTGCTGAATCTGTTTAAAGTGCGCAGCAAGTCCTCACGCGGGCTGGCGATTGGCAACGCGTCACATGCGCTCGGCACCGCGCGCGCCGCGGAGATTGACTATCAGGAAGGCGCCTTCAGCTCACTGGCGCTGGTAATCTGCGGCATCATCACCTCGTTACTGGCGCCTTTCATTTTTCCTTTGCTGATGCGCTTACTGGGGTAAAACTTGCGAGAGATCTCGCAAAGTTGAAACAAGCCAATCAGCTTGCATTGTCATAGCGACATGGATCACATATAAACCTTGAGGCGGCGCTTCGCCGCTGACGAGTTAATGAGGCCATAACATCATGCATGCACGATTCACTTCCGCTTTCTCTGCCCTGCCCGCTACGCTGCAGAGCGCGCTTCAGCCGCTGCTGGACGCCGCTGATTTTCACGGCGTGCTGCGACCGCAGGAGGTGACTCAGCTGCAACAGGCAACCGGTCTGGATGATGATGCGCTGGCACTCGCACTGCTGCCGATTGCCGCCTGTTGTGCCGTGGCACCGGTTTCGCACTTTAACGTGGGCGCTATTGCGCGCGGCATCAGTGGCCACTGGTACTTCGGTGCCAACATGGAGTTTTTACATGCGCCATTGCAGCAAACGGTCCACGCCGAGCAGAGCGCAGTCACGCATGCCTGGCTGCGGGGCGAAGCGCAGCTGGCGACTATTACCGTCAACTACACGCCGTGCGGACACTGCCGCCAGTTTATGAATGAACTCAATAGCGGTACGGCGATTCGCATCAGCCTGCCGGGCCGCGCGGTCAGCACGCTGGCCGACTATTTACCCGATGCCTTTGGCCCGGCCGATCTCAATATCAGTGAACGGCTGCTGACGCCGGTCGACCACGGTTTCCTGCCGCAGGGCGATGCGCTGCAGCAGGCCGCGATTGATGCCGCCAGCCGCAGCCATGCACCTTACAGCCAGAGTTATAGCGGCGTGGCGTTGCAGAGCCGCAGCGGCCAGATTTACCCCGGGCGCTATGCCGAAAATGCCGCTTTCAACCCGAGCCTGCCGCCATTACAGGCCGCGTTGATTCTGATGAATATGCACAACGAAGCGCTGGAGGAGATTCAGCAGGCAGTGCTGGCAGAAAGCGCCGACGCCACGCTGAGCCAGTTTGATGCCACGCGCACCACCCTCGCCGCGCTCGGCTGCAGCAATTTCTCAGTTACTTTAGTTTCGAAACCAACAGTTTAGTGATCCTTTTACCGCTTTTGTGACCTTCTATTAACAAAAGCTGTACATCTGCAGGAATTTTCATAGGATCGGGCGCCAGAACTTCACAATAAACGGGTCTGGCGTTACCTTCTTGCTGGCGACACGTCAGAAAACACTGCAACCGGAGCAAACACTGCATGGAACTCGAGTACGAAAGTAAACGTCCGCTGTATATTCCTTACGCGGGTCCGATCCTGCTGGAATTTCCGCTGTTGAACAAAGGCAGCGCCTTCTCGCTGGAAGAACGTAACGAATTTAACCTCAATGGCCTGCTGCCAGACGCCGTAGAAACCATCGAAGAGCAGGCCGAGCGCGCCTGGCGTCAGTTCCTGGACTTCAAAAACAATAACGACAAGCACGTCTACCTGCGCAACATCCAGGACACCAACGAAACGCTATTCTATCGCCTGCTGGACAACCACCTGGAAGAGATGATGCCGATCATCTACACCCCAACGGTTGGCGCGGCCTGCGAACACTTCTCAGAAATCTACCGTCGCGCGCGCGGGGTGTTTATCTCCTATAACAACCGCGACCGCATTGAAGACATGCTGCAAAACGCCACCAAGCAGAATGTCAAAGTTATCGTGGTCACCGACGGCGAGCGTATTCTCGGCCTCGGCGACCTGGGCATCGGCGGCATGGGCATTCCTATCGGTAAGCTGTCGCTGTACACCGCGTGCGGCGGCATCAGCCCGGCCTACACCCTGCCGGTGGTGCTGGATGTCGGCACCAATAATCAGCAACTGCTGAACGATCCGCTCTACATGGGCTGGCGCCATCCGCGCATCACCGGCGAAGAGTATGAAGCCTTCGTTGATGAATTCATTCAGGCGGTGAAGCGCCGCTGGCCAAACGTGCTGCTGCAGTTTGAAGATTTCGCGCAGAAAAACGCCATGCCGCTGCTGGAGCGTTACCGCGATGAGATCTGCTGCTTCAATGACGATATTCAGGGCACGGCCGCTGTCACGGTGGGCACGCTGATCGCCGCCAGCCGCGCCGCAGGCAGCCGTCTGTGCGAGCAGAAAGTGGTGTTCCTCGGTGCCGGTTCCGCCGGCTGCGGTATCGCCGAGCAGATCGTCGCACAGATGAAATCCGAAGGCCTGAGCGATGATGAAGCGCGCGCGCGCGTGATGATGGTAGACCGTTTCGGCCTGCTCACAGACAAATTGCCTAACCTGCTCGATTTCCAGAGCAAGCTGGTGCAGAAGAGCGACAATCTGAAAGACTGGGACGTTACCAGCGATTCGATTTCACTGCTCGACGTGGTGCGCAATGCCCGGCCGGATATCCTGATCGGCGTATCCGGCCAGCCGGGACTGTTCACCGAAGAGATCATTCGCGAGATGCACAAGCACTGCAAACGCCCGATCGTGATGCCGCTCTCGAACCCGACCTCACGCGTGGAAGCAACGCCAGCAGATATCATCGCCTGGACCGACGGTGACGCGCTGGTCGCCACCGGCAGCCCGTTTGCACCGGTCACCTGGAAAGGCAAAACCTACCCGATTGCCCAGTGCAACAACTCCTATATCTTCCCGGGTATCGGTCTCGGCGTGATCGCTGCCGGGGCTACCCGCGTAACGGATTCGATGCTGATGACCGCCAGCCGCGCGCTGGCTGACTGCTCACCGCTGGTTAACGACGGTGAAGGTCCGGTGCTGCCAGAGATTAAGGACATCCAGGGCGTCTCCAAAGTGATCGCCATGGAAGTGGGCAAAGCGGCGCAGCTGGCGGGCGTGGCGGTGGTCACCTCCGAGGACGTGCTGTCGAAAGCCATCAACAACAACTTCTGGCTGCCGCAGTATCGTCACTACCGCCGTACCTCGATTTAATTGCAGACCGAAGCTGCCGCACGCTTCAGGTGCGGCAGCGCTTAAAAAAACGCCAGCCGACCGGCGCGAACTTGCTTAGCCGTGCCGCCTCAAGTAGCCTTGACCCATCTGAATTTTCGTCAACCGAGTGCCCGTGCGCATACTTAAACGCGTTTTCTTTGGTCTGTTTATCATCATCTTACTGGTGATGGCGACCGCGCTCGGCCTCGATCGCTGGATTAGCTGGCGAACCGCGCCGTTTATTTATGAAGATGTCGCTTCGCTGCCGCATCGCCAGGTCGGCGTGGTGTTGGGCACCGCCAAGTATTACCGCACCGGCGTCATCAATCAGTATTACCTGTATCGCATTCAGGGCGCGCTCAACGCTTACAACAGCGGCAAGGTGAATTATCTGCTGCTGAGCGGCGATAATGCGCTGCAGAGCTACAACGAGCCGATGACCATGCGACGTGATTTAATCAAAGCCGGCGTCGATCCCTCGGACATCGTGCTGGATTATGCCGGTTTCCGTACGCTGGACTCGATTGTGCGCACGCGCAAAGTCTTCGACACCAACGACTTCATCATCATTACCCAGCGCTTCCACTGTGAACGCGCACTGTATATCGCCCAGCACCTTGGTATTCAGGCGCAGTGCTACGCCGTGCCGTCGCCCAAGAATATGCTGTCGGTGCGGTTCCGCGAGGTGGGTGCGCGTCTCGGTGCGCTGGCGGATCTCTATCTGATGAAGCGCGAGCCGCGTTTCCTTGGCCCGCTGGTGCCGATTCCGGCGGTGCATGAAGTGCCGGAAGATGCGCAGAGCTACCCGGCGGTCACACCGGAACAGTTGCTCGAGCTGGAAGAGAAGCTGCGGAAATAATCGGCGAGAGGCCAGCAGCCGGATCTGACGTTGGTGAGTTAAGCAGGATCGCGGCGATGCTGCCGGTGCGCATCAATGCGCACCCTACAAAATACCGGCCATCCCCTGCAGTTCTCACCGCTATCCTTATTGTGCAATAAAAACAAAAAGGGCCGCGTTGCCGCAGCCCTGATGGGTGGCCTTGTTCTCTGCTATTTCTTGCGCGCGTATTTCAGTGAATCAAGCGCCACGGCGAAGATGATGATGCCGCCCTTGATGATGTACTGCCAGTACGGGTTCACGCCGATGTAAGTCAGACCGTAGTTGATGACGGTGAAGATGATCACACCGGTCACCACACCCGCGACGGTACCTACCCCGCCAGCGAACGACACGCCGCCCACCACGCAGGCCGCAATCGCATCCAGCTCATACATAAAGCCGAGGTTGTTAGTGGCGCTGCCGATACGGCCCGCTTCCAGCATCCCGCCGAAGGCATAGAACACGCCGGACAGCGCATACACCAGGATCAGGTTAAGCGGAACGTTAACGCCAGAGACTTTCGCCGCTTCCGGGTTACCGCCGATAGCAAAGATGTTTTTGCCGAAGCGGGTTTTGTTCCACAGGATCCAGACGAACACGATGGCGATAATCGCATAGAAGGTGATGAACGACAGCTTGAAGTCGCCGAAGCGCAGGAAGCCCTGGGCAAACTTCGAGAAGCCAGCGTCAAAACCGGCAATCGGTGAAGCGCCCACGAAGTCGTAGTACAGCGAGTTGATGCCGTAAACGATGATCATGGTGCCCAGCGTGGTGATAAACGGCGTCACCTTCAGGTAAGCGATGATCACGCCGTTAACCAGACCAATCACGCCACCGATGATGCACACGGTCAAAATCACCAGCGGAATCGGCACGGTTTCCAGATGCGGGAACACCTTATTGGCGTTATCCATCGACTGCAGCAGCGTTGCTGCCACCACCGCCGCCAGACCCACCTGGCGACCCGCCGACAGGTCAGTGCCCTGGGTCACGATCAGACCGGCTACGCCGAGGGCGATAATAATACGGACCGATGACTGAGTCAGAATGTTACTCAGGTTCATCAGGCTTAAAAAGGTCGGATCCTGGAAAATAATAATCGCCAGCAGCACCAACAGGACAACATAAATGCCGCCCTCTTTTAACCAGGTTAGCGCATTCTTTTTAGTAGTCGCTTTCATGTTAAAGCCCTTGCTTCATTAAAGGTGTAATGACGCTAAACGCAGGATTTCATTCTGCGAGGTCGTTTTAGTATCGACAATGCCCGCTACCTGACCATTACTCATTACCAAAATACGGTCGGTAATGCCCAGCAGCTCTGGCATTTCAGAAGAGATAATAATGATGCCCTTTTCTTTTTTCGCCAGCTCCGAGATCAGCTGATAAATCTCGAATTTAGCGCCAACGTCAATACCGCGCGTCGGTTCATCAAGCATCAGTATTTCCGGCTGCGTCAATAACCAGCGACCAATAATGACTTTTTGCTGGTTACCGCCGGAGAGCGATCCAATTTGGGTATGATGGCCGGGCGTTTTCACCCGCATGGCATCAATGACCCACTGGGTATCGCTTTTCATGCGTTTATTATCCAGCAGACCCATACTGGATTTATATTTCTTGATATTAGAAATGAGCGAGTTAAAACCAATATCCAGGTAGGCATAAATCCCGGTGGAACGCCGCTCTTCCGTTACCAGCGCAAAACCATGGTTGATGGCTTCGTTGGCGCTGTGGTTATTAATCGCTTTACCGTGCAGTTTAATGGTGCCGCCCGACTTCTCACGGATACCAAATAAGGTTTCCACAATGTCAGTACGCTTGGCGCCCACCAGGCCGGCAATCCCGAGAATCTCGCCTTTGTGCAGGTCAAACGAGATATCACGAATTGATGGCTGGCGCAGCGAGGTCAGATTGCGCACCTCCAGAATCACTTCACCCGGCACGTTAGTTTTGTCCGGGAAGCGCTGGTTGAGTGAACGGCCGACCATCATGGCGATGATCTTGTCCATGTCCAGCCCTTCCAGCGGCTGAGTGGCAATCCACTGGCCGTCACGCAGAATGGTGATCTCATCGCACAGCTGGAAAATCTCTTCCATTTTATGCGAAATATAAACAATACCGCAGCCGCGATCTTTCAGCTTACGGATAATGGTGAACAGGTGGTTAACTTCTTTTTCGGTCAGCGATGACGTGGGTTCATCCATAATGACGATTTTCGCGTCATAGGAAAACGCCTTGGCGATTTCAATCATCTGCATTTGTGATACCGAAAGCGTCGCGACTTTATCGCGCGGATCGATATCAATATCTAATTCATCAAAGATCGCTTTGGTATCACGATACATTTTATCCTGATCGACAAACGGACCTTTGCGCGGATAGCGCCCCAGCCACATGTTGTCCATCACGTTGCGCTGCAGCACCAGATTTAATTCCTGATGCACCATTGAAACGCCATTTTCCAGCGCCTCTTTGGAGGATTTGTAATCTATTTCCTCACCCTGAAACAGGATGCTCCCCGTATCCTTTTTATAAATCCCAAACAGGCATTTTAATAAAGTGGATTTACCGGCGCCGTTTTCACCCATTAAGGCATGGACGGAGTGCGGCCGCACTTTTAAATTCACATTATCTAAGGCTTTCACCCCTGGAAATGATTTCGAGACATTCGTCATCTCCAGCAGATATTCTCGCTGTGTGGTCGGATTCTCACTGGCCATAATTTACCTGGCTAAAAAAAGCGTTGGTCAGATGCAATAAGGCGCGGCAGAAAAGCCGCGCCCGGGACGAATTACTTCACAAACTGCGACAGGTTTTCTTTATCAACCGGTACGTACGGTACACGCACTACTTTGCCATCCATCTTGAAGTTGGTACCTGCGGTTGGCTCTTTGCCATTGGCCAGGTTGTTAGCAATGTCCAGCGTGGCTTTCGCCTGGTTTTCCGCATCGTTCAGCACGGTACCGGCCATCGCACCGGATTTCACCAGCGCCAGCGCTTCTGGCAGGGCGTCAACACCAAATACCGGAATGCTGGTTTTGTTGTGCGCCTTCAGCGCTTCAACCGCACCCATCGCCATCGCATCGTTGTTCGCGATGATCACTTCAATTTTGTTGGCGTTCGGGCCAGACAGCCAGGCATCCACTTTGTCTTTCGCCTGCGCGGTATCCCACATTGCGGTATCCATCGCCAGCTGCTGGGTTTTGATGCCGTCTTTGTTCAGGGTTTCGATAACGTATTTGGTACGCGCTTCAGCGTCCGGATGGCCCGGTTCACCTTTCAGCAGCACGAACTGAATCTGACCGTCTTTGTTCAGATCCCAGGCTGGCGTGGCTTTCCAGTGTTTCTCGATCAGCTCACCCTGCTTGATGCCGGACTCTTTGGAGTCGGTACCGACATAGTAAGCTTTGTCGTAGCTGGCCAGCACTTTCGCGTTAGGCTCTTTGTTGAAGAACACCACCGGCACGTCGTTCGCGCGCGCTTTGTCGATCACCACTGCCGCAGCAGCCGGATCCACCAGGTTGATGGCCAGCGCTTTCACGCCTTTCGCCATCAGCACGTCAATCTGGTCGTTCTGTTTGGATTGGTCGTTCTGTGAGTCGTTCATCAGCAGCTGAATGCCGCCAACGGCTTTCGCCTCTTTTTCGATGTCTTTGCGCACCATCGACATGAAGTTGTCGTCATATTTATAAATTGTCACGCCAATGCGGGTATCGGCGGCGTGCGCAGTTGCACCAAACATCATGCTGGCAACCAGTGCTGTGAGCGTGAAAACCTTCTTATTCATGGTATCTCCGGTTTTTTTATGCAGGGTATTTCATCGCGCCGTATTGCCTGCGGGCAGACAGCGCAGTCGGTTGAAACGCTATTTTTTATGGGGCAGGCGCTGCTACCAAGCCGGACCACCATCGCTATCCTGACTTCCCTGTAGGTAAACGCTTCCTGAAGTGTGTTGTGAACCATTTCAATCGGCTACTGAAACCAGACCGGGGAAGGAAAGCCCGGCGTTACATAATGTTTCAGTCCGGTAAGACGCTGCCATCATAGTGAGCGCCATGTTAATTAACTGTGAATACAATCACAGATTGGAAACGGTTACACGGCGCTATCGCCTGAATTAGTGACCGACTCCACAATTTGCCGCTGCGCCACCGAATGGCGCCGCACCAGCGTAGGCATGAAGCAGTGCGCGGCGTGCGGATCGAGCGTGCCTGCTGCGCCCTGCAGGGCCAGCTCAGTCGCCAGTTTCGCCATAGAAACAATGGGATAGCGCACTGTGGTCAATTGCGGGTCGGTGTAACGGGAAATGGGAATGTCATCGAAGCCGATGACAGAGAAATGCTGCGGTACCTGAATACCATTATCTTTCAGCGCGGTGAGTGCACCGGCCGCCATGCCATCGTTATAGGAGAACACCGCAGTGAGGTGCAGATTACGCCCCAGCAGCTCCACCATCGCGGCTTCACCGCCCTGCATGTCCGGTTCGGCATGCGCAATCCAGCCCTCCGGCGGGCGGATGCCCTGCTCCGCCAGTGCCTGCAGCCAGCCGTCGCGGCGCTGAGCCACGTCCTCAATCGGATGGCTGGAGCTGAGGTAACCAATGCGCTGATGGCCCTGCTGTAACAGCATGCGCGTCGCTACCTGCGCCCCGGTAACATTGTCGAGGCAGACGCAGCGGTGCTCGTAACCGGGAATAGTACGATTAATCAGTACCATACCGGGAACCTGATCCATAAACTGCGCCAGTTCCGCGTCTGTAAGCGTTTTCGCGTGCACCACCAGCGCGTTGCAGCGCTGGCGGATCAGCACCTCAATGGCATGACGTTCTTTCTCTTCCTGATGCCACGAATTGCTGATGAGCACATGCTTGTGCATGCGCTGCGCCACGGTATCCACCGCTTTAACCAGCGCACCAAAGAAGGGATCGGAAACGTCCATGACCACCACGCCGATGGTATCGCTCACCTGGGTAGCCAGCGCCTGCGCGTTGGCATTCGGCCGGTAGCCGAGCGATTCAACCGCCTGCAGCACGGCTTCGCGGGTATCAGAGGTGACTGCACTGCTGTTATTGAGCACCCGCGACACGGTGGCAACGGAAACCCCGGCCTGACGGGCGACATCACGAATCGTTATCATGCAGTTGTTCCACAGAGGAGAAAATGCGCGACTGGCGCGTAACGGCGCTATTCTGTCAGGGCATCGGAAACAGCTGCGTGAATTACGTCACACGGATGAAAACGGTTACATACAATTATGCAACCTTTGTGATGAACATCATTATCTGCCGGCGGACGCGTTATCCGCTTTTCCGGCGGCGAGCTGCGTCAGCCGGCGCCAGAGCCACTCCATCGGTCCCTGCGGGAAGACGCGCAGCCACAGCACGGAGAACAGAATATTGACCAGCCAGATGGCTGGTACAAAAGCCAGTAGCTGCAGGCGGTCAAATTTGAGGAACAGATCGAAGCGGTAGAACAGCGTGGTGCAGATTAGCGTCTGCAGCAGATAATTGCTCAGCGCCATGCGGCCGACGCACTGAATGGCGTAACTGAACCGCGTGGCGGCGATGGCCGGCCAGTAACCGAGACAGAGCGCAGCGTAGCCAAGGCTGATAAACGGACTGGCGAGATCGCGTGGCACCTGCAGGAAAAAGCCGCTCCAGCGAAATTCCCACTGTAGCAGCCACTGTGCCAGCACGCCGGGTATGGCAATCAGCCAGCCGATGGTCAGTAACAGCGCCGCCGCGTGTCGGTAGTGTTGCAGACTAAACTGGCCGCTCAGCCAGCCGCTGCGCATCAGCGCGGCACCGATTAGCATCAGCCCGGCCAACTGCCAGCCATACTGCGAAGCCAGCGCCATCAGGCCGGATGACAGGTGTTCGAGGCGATTCTGCACCGCTTCCCAGCCACCGACCAGTTTCCAGTAGCTCTCATACTCCAGATCTGCCGCGCCCGGCAGCCATGAGCGCGTCGGCTGCGGACTGGAGATGACGCCAAACACCAGCAGCACGACACAGCCCACCAGATAGAGCAGCACGCCGGTATGTAATAGCGCCCGCTCCGATGGCACGTCACGCAGCATGCGCCAGACAATCAACCCAATCAGGCCATAATCCAGCAGGATGTCGCCTTCCCACAGGAACACCGCGTGGATGAACCCGATGAAGACCAGCAGCGTTAAGCGCGAGGAGATCCAGCGGCTGCCGCGCGGCACCTGCAGTGCCAGTCCGGCACCAAACAGCAGCGCAAACAGCGTCAGGAATTTTAGCTGCGCCAGGCCATCCATGATTGCCCAGGTCCAGGCATCAGAAACGGAGGCTTCACCCTGCCAGGCCGGATTGAGATAGGCCGCCGAGGGCAGACCAAAGCCGACGATATTCAGCAGCAATATGCCGAGAATGGCGCAACCACGAATGAAATCCAGCGCGAGATAGCGTTGCATCGAGTGCCCTGACGGTGAGAGGAACACGGGCGACAACGACGCCGCCCGCGCTGCTTAGCTGTGGCGTACTGCGCGCAGAAACTCCTGACGCGTGTTCTGGCTCGATTTGAACAATCCGCCGAGTGAAGTGGTGGTGGTCGCGCTGGTCGCATCTTTGACGCCGCGCGCTTTCACGCAGTAGTGCACCGCATCGATCGACACCGCCACGTTATTGGTGCCCAGCAGGGTTTGCAGCGCCACCAGCACCTGCTGGGTTAAACGCTCCTGCACCTGCGGACGCTGGGCGAAGAACTGTACGATACGGTTGATCTTCGACAGGCCAATTACCTTGTCTTTAGGGATATAGGCCACGGTGGCTTTGCCGTCGATGATCACGAAGTGGTGTTCACAGGTGCTGGTCAGGGTGATATCACGCACGGTGACCATTTCGTCCACCTTCATCTTGTTTTCGATGACGGTGATTTTCGGGAAGTTGGCGTAATCCAGACCTGAAAAGATTTCGTCGACGTACATCTTGGCGATGCGGTGCGGCGTCTCCATCAGGCTGTCGTCTTCCAGGTCCAGATTCAGCAGCTGCATAATCTGGGTCATGTGGCCGGCGATCTCGCGCTTGCGTGACGCGTCGTCCATGTCGCGCACCGGGGCGCGTAATGGCGTTTCCAGGCCACGCGCCAGCAGTGCTTCGTGAACCAGGGCGGCTTCCTGACTTAAGGTGCTCATCGTACTCTTCTCCGGCAGGTGATGCGCCCGCAGGTCTGCGCCTGCGGGGGAAATTCTGAGCGCGTATTGTGAAACACAACGCGCGCTTAATCCAGCAATCAATCCGATTGGAGATGAAAGCGTTTCAGGTGGGCGATCGCCGCATCACCAGCGCCCCCGCCAGCAGCAACCCGCCTCCGGCCACCCACAGCGCCGGATCGAGCCGGTGCCACAGCAGGCTGGAAATCCAGGACAGCAGCGGCCCACCGAGCTGTCCGATGGCATAACCGGTCGTGAGCAGGCCGGCGAGATAGCGCGCGTGGTGCGGCGCCAGCTCCCGGCTGTACTGCAGCGACAGCTGGACCACGCAGAGAAAGCCGCCGCCAATCAGCAGAGCCGCCAGCAACAAACCGTTGATGCCCGGCAGTACGATGGCGGCGATCACGCCCAGCGCCTGCGCCCACAGCACCAGCGCCAGCCGCCGATGGCTGCTACCCCAGTGGCGCGTCACGATCCCCAGCACGATGCCGATCACCGCCGCGCCGCCAAACACCGGCCAGACAAACTGCGCAAAAGCGCTATCAGGGAAGCGCGCCGCCGCCATTTGCGACAGGAAGGTGGCGGGCAGAATATAGCCAAAGCCGGCGAGGCTGTAGCTGAGGATCAGGCGCTTCAGGTCACGCGTCAGCAGCAGCGGCTCGGCGGCCTGTTGCGGGCGATGCAGCTGTCCGCTGCGCGGCAGGAAACGCGCAATCGCGGCAATCAGCAGCAGCGCCAGCACACCGTACGCCGCCCAGGCAAACGCCGCGCTCACGCCGCTGGCGTGCAGCATTACCGCCAGCATGCCGCTGATGAAGATGCCGGTGCCGGGACCGGCAAACACCGCTGCCGACAGGCCCGGCCGGCCGTGATGCAGCAGTTGCTCATTGCTCCATGCTGCCACCAGCACCATTGCCCAGCCGCTGGCGACGCCGATCAGGAAGCGCACCACCGCATGCAGCCACGGCCCGCTGATACAGGCGGACAGCAACGTCAGCGCGACGGCACCCCAGACGCCCAGCTGCAGCCGCCACTCCACGCGCCGCTGCGCGCGCATCGCGTCAAACGATCCGGCCAGATAACCGAGATAGTTCAGCGCCGCGACCAGGCTGGCGCTGGCGAGCGTGAGCTGACCGTCGTGAATCATCAGTGGCACCTGCGGGGTAAACGCAAATCGCCCAATCCCCATTGCAACCACTAAACTTAAAAACGCGCTAAGCGCAACTCGCCACGCCATTCTGACTCCGGATCGATTGGATTATCACTTGTCAGCAGCATGCATGACGTTTAGACTCACGAAAAGTGAATAATATTAACCAAGTTGTTTACGAGAAGAGAATATGGATTTAGTACAGCTCCGCATGTTCTGTTCCGTGGCCGAAACCGGCTCACTGGCGCGCGCCGCCGAAATGCTGCATCGCGTGCCGTCTAATCTCACCACGCGACTGCGACAGCTGGAAGAAGAAATCGGCGTCGATCTGTTTATTCGTGAGAAGCAGCGCATTCGTTTGTCGCCGATGGGCCACAATTTCCTCAATTATGCGCAGCGCATTCTGGCATTGAGCGACGAGGCGCTGAACATGGCGCGCGCCGGTGAACCCGGTGGTAACTTTGCCTTCGGTTCGATGGAGAGCACCGCCGCCACCCGCCTGCCGGGATTGCTGGCCGCCTATCATCAGCGCTTCCCCAACGTCGCGCTGTCGCTGGTGACCGGCACCTCAGGCGATATCATCGATAAAGTGCGCGCCGGCACGCTGGCGGCGGCGCTGGTGGACGGTCCGGCCAGTCATGACGATCTGAATGGCTGCATCGCCTTTCGTGAAGAGATGGTACTGATCACCAGCCTCGAACATGCGCCGATTCACAGCGCCCGCGATACGCAGGGCGATACGCTGTTTGCTTTTGGCAACAGCTGCTCGTACCGCACCCGGCTGGAGTCCTGGTATCGCGACAGCCAGAGCGCACCGCACAGCGTTATGGAGATTCAGTCTTATCACGCCATGGTCGCCTGCGTAGCCGGCGGCGGCGGCGTGGCGATGATTCCCGCCTCAGTGCTGGCGCAGATGCCGGCCCGCGCGCGCGTGCAGCAGCACAGCCTGCCGCCGACCTGGCGCGACACGGCCACCTGGCTGATGTGGCGCCGCGACGCCTTTACGCCCAACGTTGAGGCGCTGAAGTATCTGATTATTGAAATGTTTGATGACCGCCCGCTCAACGATGAACTGCTGCATCCGCTGCAGGCCGCTGAGTAAGCGTTATTTTTTATCCAATCACGACATCACAGGAAGAGGGATTGCATGAACATGATTAAAACCCGCGCGGCCGTGGCCTGGGCTGCTGGCGAACCGCTGAAGATTGAAGAAGTGGATCTGATGCCGCCACAGAAAGGGGAAGTGCTGGTGCGCATCGTGGCCACCGGCGTGTGCCATACCGATGCTTACACCCTGTCAGGTAAAGATCCGGAAGGCGTATTCCCGGCGATCCTCGGTCACGAAGGTGGCGGCGTGGTTGAAGCGGTGGGCGAAGGCGTTACCAGCGTGGCGGTCGGCGATCACGTGATCCCGCTGTACACGCCAGAGTGCGGCAAGTGTAAATTCTGTCTCTCCGGCAAAACCAACCTGTGTCAGGCAATCCGCACCACGCAGGGCAAAGGGCTGATGCCCGACGGCACCACCCGCTTCTTTAAAGACGGTAAGCCGATCTTCCATTACATGGGCACCTCGACCTTCTCTGAGTACACCGTTGTACCGGAAATCTCCCTGGCGAAAATCAGCAAAGAAGCGCCGCTGGAAGAAGTGTGCCTGCTCGGCTGTGGCGTGACCACCGGCATGGGCGCGGTGATGAATACCGCCAAAGTGAAAGAAGGCGACACCGTGGCGATTTTCGGCCTCGGCGGTATTGGCCTGTCGGCGATCATTGGGGCGAAAATGGCGAAGGCCGGTCGCATCATCGGTATTGATATCAATACCAGCAAGTTTGACCTGGCGCGCAAACTGGGCGCAACCGACCTGGTTAATCCGAAAGATTTTGCTAAGCCAATTCAGGAGGTTATCGTCGAGATGACCGACGGCGGCGTGGACTTCTCGTTTGAGTGTATCGGTAACGTCAACGTGATGCGTTCCGCGCTGGAGTGCTGCCATAAGGGCTGGGGCGAATCAGTGATTATCGGCGTTGCCGGTGCTGGCGAAGAGATTTCTACCCGGCCGTTCCAGCTGGTTACCGGTCGCGTATGGCGCGGGTCGGCGTTTGGCGGCGTGAAAGGACGTACTCAGCTGCCGGGCATCGTGCAGGATTACCTCGACGGTAAGTTTGCGCTGAATGATTTCATCACCCACACCATGCCGCTGGAAGAGATCAACGAGGCATTTGAGCTGATGCATGAAGGCAAATCGATCCGTTCCGTGGTGCATTTTAATAAATAAGCAGGAGGCGACATGGCATCCACTCTGGAGCTGCTGGAAGAACACCGTATTTTTGGCGGCTGGCAGCAGCGCTGGCGTCATCAGTCCGCCGTGCTCAACTGCCCGATGACGTTCAGCATTTTTCTGCCACCGCCGCGCGACGACGCGCCACCGCCGGTGGTGTGGTTTCTCGCCGGGCTGACCTGCAACGATGAGAACTTCACCACCAAAGCCGGTGCGCAGCGCGTGGCGGCCGAACTCGGTCTGGTGCTGATTATGCCGGACACCAGCCCGCGCGGCGATGCAGTGGCCAATGACAGCGGGTACGATCTGGGCCAGGGTGCCGGGTTTTATCTCAACGCCACGCAGCAACCGTGGGCGGCACATTATCGCATGTTCGATTATCTCAGCGAGGAGCTGCCGGCACTGGTGGCGGATAACTTCAAGCTGAGCGATCGCCAGTCGGTAATGGGGCATTCGATGGGCGGCCACGGCGCGCTGGTGCTGGCGCTGCGCCTCGGCGGGCGCTTTGCGTCGGCGTCCGCGTTTGCGCCAATCGTCAATCCGACCGAAGTGCCGTGGGGACAGAAAGCCTTTGCCGCCTATCTGGGCGACGATCGCCAGACGTGGCGCGAGTGGGATAGCTGCCTGCTGATGCAGAACGCTGAACATCGCCTGCCGGTGCTGATCGATCAGGGCGATAGCGATCAGTTCCTCGCCGATCAGCTACGCCCGGAGCGGCTGGAAGCAGTGGCGCGCGAGCAAAACTTCCCGCTGGAGCTGCGTATCCAGCCGGGGTATGACCACAGCTACTTCTTTATCGCCAGCTTTGTGGAGGACCATCTGCGGTTCCACGCGCAGCATTTACTGGCGTAGTGCACTTTTCTGCCCCTCTGATGCTGAGGGGCAGAACGTGTCTGGCGTCAGGCCAGCGATTCCGCCACCAGCCCATCAATCATTACCTGCGGCATGCCCTGTGAGCAGTGCTCAATGCGGCCGCGCACGCCATACACCTGCGCCAGCGTCTCCGGCGTAATCACCTGCGACGGCACACCGTCGGCCAGCAGTTGCCCCTGCTTCAGCATCAGCGCGTGATCGGCATGACGCAGCGCGATATTGATGTCATGCACCACCACCACCGTCACCATGTTGCGCAGCCGGGTTTCGCGCCGCACCAAATCCATCACGTGGAACTGATAATTCAAATCCAGCGCGCTGAGCGGTTCATCCAGCAGCAGCAGTTCCGGACGGCGAATCAGCGACTGCGCCAGCCCGACCAGCTGCTTCTGGCCACCGGACAGCTGATCGAGATAACGCATCGCCAGGTGGGCAATGCCCAGCTGCTCCAGCAGGTGCATGATTTCCGCTTCACTGGCGGCGCTGTGTAATCCACCGGAGGCACGCTGCGCCACGATGATCGACTCCAGCACGTGCAGATGCACACCGGCTGGCAGCGTCTGCGGCAGATAGACCACGCGCTGCGCGCGCCGGGCAAACGGCTGGCTCATCAGCTCTTCACCGTTGAGCCACAGCTCGCCCTGCCCTTTGCTCAGACCGGCCAGCGCGCGCAGCAGCGTCGATTTGCCGCAGCCGTTGGGCCCCAGCAGCACGGTGATTTTGCCGCGTGGCAGCTGCGTGACATTGAGATCGTCGATGACGTTCCGCTTCGGGTAACCGGCGTAAAAGTGGCTGACGCGTAAGCCCTGCTCCATCACACTGTCCCCCGATGCCGCAGAATAATGCTGAGAAAGAACGGCACGCCCACCAGCGAGGTGACGATGCCGACCGGAATGATGACGCCGGGGATGAGGTTTTTCGAGGCCACCGACGCCAGCGACAGCACCAGCGCGCCGGTCAGCGCACTGGCCGGCAGATAGTAGCGGTGATCTTCACCAAACATCATGCGCGCAATGTGCGGCGCGACCAGGCCGATAAAGCCGATCGGGCCGACGAATGCCACCGCCAGCGCTGAGAGAATGCTGATGCGCAACAGCGTCGCCAGCCGCAGACGCCGCACATCAATGCCGAAGCTCACCGCGCGATCTTCACCCAGGCGCAGCGCCGTGAGTTTCCAGCTGCTGAGCATCGAGAACGGCAGCAGGATGGCAAAGGCGGCGCTCAGCACGCCCAGTTTTTCCCATGAGGCACGCGCCAGACTGCCCATGGTCCAGAACACCAGGCCCTGCAGCGTATCTTCGCTGGCGATGAACTGCATCATCGAAACCAGGGCGTTAAAGGTGAACACCAGCGCGATGCCAAACAGCACCACGCCGGAGGTTGAGACTTTGGTCCAGCGCGTGATGCCATCCAGCATCAGCGCGGCAAACAAGGCGAAGACAAAGGCATTGGCGGAGATCAGCCACTGGTCCGGCACGCCGGGAATACCGATGCCGAGAATGATTGCCAGCGCGGCACCAAACGCCGCTGCCGACGAGACGCCGAGCGTAAACGGGCTGGCCAGCGGGTTATTGAGGATGGTCTGCATTTCAGCGCCGGCGAGGCCGAGTGAGAAGCCGACCACCACTGCCATCAGCGCATACGGCAGACGGATGTCCCAGACGATCACGCGCGTGCCGGCGTCCACCGCTGCGGGATGGAGCAGCGTTTGCCACAGCGTGTCGAGCGTCAGGCCGGCCGGGCCAAGGGTGAAATCGAGGATAACTGAAGCGAGGATCGCCAGCACCAGCACACCAATCAGCAGCAGTCGCTGACGCAGAACCTGACGATAACGGGTCAGGGTATCGGCTTCGGTGCCATGTTCCGCCACCAGCGCGGAGTCCGTACTACGCATTGTTCTACCTGTTTCCTGTCGCCTTATAACGGCTGCCACAATAGAGCAGGTGATAATAATTATCAATGCTGTCTCTGTAACAAAGCCCGAATGGTTTGCGCCAGGTTTGCATAGCGTAATAGATCGCAAAAAAAACGCGGCCGTGGCCGCGTTGTCAGGCATTACTGCTTAAAGGAGGGGAATTCCATCTCGCTGTATTTCACGAAGCGGGTGCCGCGCGTCAGCTTATAGCCCAGCCAGATCACCAGGAACAGCGGAATGCCGATATAAGTTGCGGCTACGCCGTACCAGTCGATGCGATCGGCGAGGAATGCCTGATAATTCTGCCCCAGCGTAATGATCAGACACAGCGCGAACGCAAACATCGGACCCAGCGGGAAGAAGCCGGAGCGGTAAGGCAGATCGGCCAGATTCAGCCCCTGCGCCACATAGCCGCGGCGGAAGCGATAATGGCTGATAGCAATGCCGAGCCAGGCGATAAAGCCGGTCATCCCTGACGTATTCAGCAGCCACAGGTACACTTCCTGATTGCCAAATTTCGAGGTCAGGAAGCACAGCGCTGCCACCACCGTGGTCGCCAGCAGGGCATTGCGCGGTACGCCGCCTTTCGACAGCTTCGCAAAAATGCGCGGTGCCTTGCCTTCCTGCGCCAGGTTAAACAGCATGCGCGTTGAGGCGTACATCCCGGAGTTACCCGCCGACAGCACCGCCGTCAGGATCACCGCGTTCATCACCGCCGCCGCGGACAGCAGACCGGCATTCTGGAACACCAGCGTGAACGGGCTGACGCTGATATCGGTGACATCGTTATGCAGCAGTTGCGGATCGGTATACGGCAGAATCAGGCTGATGATCAGGATCGCGAACACATAGAACAGCAGAATGCGCCAGAACACCTGGCGCACCGCGCGCGGGATATTCTTCGCCGGGTCTTCTGATTCACCGGCGGCAATCCCGATCAGTTCGGTGCCCTGGAAAGAGAAGCCGACAATCATCGCCACGCCAATCATCGCCGCAAACCCGCCGGCAAACGGCGCATCTCCCACCGTCCAGTTGTGCCAGCCAGCATTTTCTGCGCCGCGCAGGATGCCGGTAATCATCAGCACACCGACCACAATAAAAATGATAACGGTGGCGACTTTGATCAGTGAGAACCAGTATTCCGCCTCGCCGAAGCCTTTGACCGAAATATAGTTGAGCAGGAACATCAGACCGAGGAACAGCGCGCTCCAGATCCAGCCCGGCGTGTCCGGGAACCAGTAGTTCATCACCAGCTGTGAGGCGACGAGGTCAACAGCGATGGTCACCGCCCAGTTGTACCAGTAGTTCCAGCCCAGCGCGAAGCCAAAGCCCTCTTCGACATATTTGGCGCCGTAGGTGGCAAAGGAACCGGAGACCGGCATAAACGCCGCCAGTTCGCCGAGGCTGGTCATCAGGAAGTAGACCATCAGGCCGATCAGCGCGTAGGAGAGTAACGCACCGCCAGGACCCGCCTGAGAGATAGTGGCACCCGAGGCGACAAACAGGCCGGTGCCGATAGAACCGCCAATGGCGATCATGGTGAGATGGCGCGCTTTTAATTCACGGCGCAGCCCAGGTTGTTGTGTTGTTTTTGAGTCATTATGCATGTGTAAACGCTATGCTGGATAAAAATAAGGCGCGATTGTAGCAGCAAAGCCTGCACTGTATAGCATTCGCCTCGGGTTATTAGTTACCTTCATAATCGGCCGGGAATTATTAGCCACAGCACAGGGCACACCGCAGCTATTCCCGGCAATAGGCGAGGAAGCGGCTCAGCGCTTTCGACAGATGTTTCTGCCGGTGATGGATGCGATACAGGGTGCGCGACAGGCGCGGCAGGGGCACCGGCACTTCCGTCAGCGTGCCCGCCTCCAGCAAATCGGTAATCACCCGGCGCGATAAGCAGCTGATGCCCATGCCGTGGCGCACCGCGTGTTTAATCGCCTCCGAATTGCCTAACTCCATCCCCAGCTGAAACTGCGGCAGGTGCGACAGCAGCAGGTAATCGACAATCTCACGCGTACCGGAACCGCGCTCGCGCAGGATCCACGGCGCAGCGGCCAGCGTCTCCAGCGTCACCGGCTGCTGTAACAGCGGCGCATCCGGCGCGGCGAACACCACCAGTTCATCTTCCAGCCACGGTTCGCTGATGATATCCGGCTCATGGCACGGCCCTTCAATCAGGCCGATATCGACGCGAAAATCGGCCACCGCATTGATGGCGTCCTGGCTGTTGCCGACGCTCAGCTCCAGCGGCAGCGTGGGAAAATCACGGCGATACGCGGCGATCATCCCCGGCAGCAGATAGTTGCCGATGGTGCTGCTGGCAAACAGGCGAATCGCTCCGTTGTCTTCTTTAAACAGCTGTTCGATCTCAATCGCCTGCTCCAGCAGCCCGACCGCACGCGGATAGAGCAGCCGGCCGTGCTCGTTGAGCACCAGCCGTTTGCCGACGCGGTCAAACAGCTGCACGCCGAGCTGACTTTCCAGATCGGCCAGGGCCGCGCTGACCGCCGACTGCGACAGCGCCAGCACCTGTGAGGCCTGCGTGGTGGAGCCGCTTTTCAGCACCTCGGTAAACACTTCAATCTGACGCAGCGTAATGTGCATGCGTGCTCCTTACATGGCGTACCGCTTCACCAGATAGATCACCACCGCCAGCCAGATCAGCAGCATCAGAATCAGGCCGCTCCAGCTGACGATCTTTTTGCCGCGCGCCCGCTGCACCTCGGCGCGTTCGGCGCTGCTGATGCGCACGTCGCGCGGCAGCAGACGCAGCAGGATCATCACGCCAAGCGGGATGATAATCGCGTCATCCAGCAGGCCAATAATCGGGATGAAGTCCGGAATCAGATCGATGGGGCTGAGCGCATAAGCGACGATGCCAAACGCCAGCAGCTTAAACCACCACGGCGTACGCGGATCGCGACAGGCAAACCACAGCGTCAGCACGTCCCGTTTGATGAGCTTCGCCCAGCGGCGCAAGCGCATGAACATTGTTGCCCTTCCTTATCACTTATTCCGGTTGATTATAAATATATTATCAATTTCACTTTTAAGCCAGCCAGGCGCACGCTAAAGCCTCACTGAGGAGAAGCGTATTATGGCTGAACTAAGCGTCAACAAAACCCCTTTTCATGTTCATCGCTGGCTGCCGGGACTGCTGCTGACCGCCGCCATCGCCGCAGGTGCCGCGTGGCTGGCCAGTCAGCCGTGGCTGGCTGGCGCGGGATTCGGCGCGCTGACGCTGGCCATCATTATCGGCATCGTGCTGGGTAATAGCCTGTATCCCCGCGTTGCGACCCCGTGCGACAGTGGAGTACTGCTGGCCAAACAGCGACTGCTGCGACTCGGCATCATTCTTTACGGCTTCCGCATCACCGTGCAGCAGATCGCCGATGTCGGCGTCAGCGGCGTGCTGATTGATGTGCTGGTGCTGAGCTCAACCTTTCTGATCACCTGCCTGATCGGTATCCGTGTACTGAAAATGGATCGTGAAACCGTGTGGCTGATTGGTGCCGGCAGCAGCATCTGCGGTGCGGCAGCGGTGCTGGCAAGTGAACCGGTGATAAAAGCCGCACCGTCGAAAGTGGCGGTCGCGGTGGCCACCGTGGTGCTGTTTGGCACCGTCGGCATTGTGCTGTACCCGTTTCTCTGGACGCTGCTGCCGCAGGTCAGCGCGCAGCACTTTGGCGTCTTTACCGGCTCGACGCTGCACGAAGTGGCGCAGGTGGTGGCGGCTGGCCATGCGATGGGCGCGGAAACGGAGAACACGGCGGTGATCGCCAAGATGCTGCGGGTGATGATGCTGGCACCGTTTCTGCTGATCCTCGGCAGCTGGCTGCAGCGCCAGCGCAGCCACCAGCGTCAGGCACAGCAGCCGATCCGCTTTCCGTGGTTTGCCTTGTTGTTTATTGTGGTGGCGCTGTTTAACTCGCTGCATCTGCTGCCACCGCCGGTGGTAACGGGACTGAATCAGCTGGCGAATCTGCTGCTGGCGATGGCGATGGCGGCGCTGGGCTTAACCACCCGTTTCGGCGCGCTGAAGCAGGCGGGCGTCAAACCGCTGCTGCTCGGTCTGCTGATGTTTATCTGGCTGATTCTCGGCGGCGGCGCACTGAATGTGCTGGTGCAACATTTCATGGCGTAAGCGCATCCGCTATCATGGGCGTTTTGCATCAGCAATCGCCCATTCAGGAGAGCGGCATGAAATATATCGGCGCACACGTAAGCGCATCCGGCGGCGTAGACCAGGCAGTGATCCGGGCCCATGAAATCGAAGCCACAGCCTTTGCGCTGTTCACTAAAAATCAACGCCAGTGGAAAGCCGCGCCGCTCTCTGCGCAGGTGATCGACGCTTTTAAAACCGCCTGCGATCAGTACAACTTCAGCGCCGCGCAAATCCTGCCACACGACAGCTATCTGATTAACCTCGGCCATCCGGTGATGGACGCGCTGGAGAAATCGCGCGAGGCGTTTATCGATGAGATGCAGCGCGCCGAACAGCTTGGTCTGACGCTGCTCAACTTCCATCCCGGCAGCCACCTGCAGCAGATTGATGAAGATGCCTGCCTGAAGCGCATCGCCGAGTCGATCAACATTGCGCTGGATAAAACCCACAACGTGGTAGCGGTGATTGAGAATACCGCCGGTCAGGGCAGCAACCTCGGTTTCCGCTTTGAACACCTCGCGGCGATTATTGACCACGTCGAGGATAAATCGCGCGTCGGCGTATGCATCGACACCTGCCACGCCTTCGCTGGCGGATATGATTTACGCAGCGAAGCCGACTGTGAAGCCACCTTTGCCGAGTTTGAGCGCGTGGTAGGCTTCCAGTATCTGCGCGGTATGCACCTCAACGATGCTAAAAGTACGCTCGGCAGCCGCGTGGATCGCCATCACAGCCTCGGCGAGGGCAACATTGGCAAGACCGCGTTTAGCTGGCTGATGAAGGATGCGCGTTTTGACGGTATCCCGATGATTCTCGAAACCATCAATCCGGATATCTGGAAGGATGAAATTGCCTGGCTGAAGGCCGAGCAGCAGGCGTAACGGGTTTCACCGGGGCCTGTCGCCAATAAAAAAAGGGAGCCGCGGCTCCCTTTGTTGTTCCTGGCTGCCGTTACGCGGCTTTGGCCAGTTCCTCTTCCGGACGTTTCAGAATCGCATAGCCCAGACCCGCAATCAGCGTACCAATCACAATCGCCAGCAGGTAACCCAGCACCGGGGTAATGGCGCCTGGAATCAGCAGGACGAACAGCCCGCCGTGCGGCGCCATCAGTTTGGCACCCATCGCCATGGAGATCGCACCGGTCACTGCGCCACCCACGATACAGCATGGCAGCACGCGCATCGGATCTCGCGCCGCAAACGGAATGGCACCTTCGGAGATAAAGCACAGGCCGAGTACCAGCGCGGCTTTACCGCCCTCCTGCTGACCTTTATTGAACTTACGACGCGCTACCAGCGTTGCCAGCCCCATCGCCAGCGGTGGCACCATACCGGCCGCCATGATCGCGGCCATCGGCGCGTAGGTTTGCGAACTCAACAGACCAACACCAAAGGCGTAAGCCACTTTGTTCACCGGACCGCCCATGTCGGTACACATCATGCCGCCCAGAATCGCGCCCAGCAGGACCGCGTTAGCGGTGCCCATGTTCGCCAGCCAGCTGGTCAGGCCGCTCATGATGCCGGCAACCGGTTTGCCTACCACGTAAATCATCAGCAGGCCGGTAATCAGACTGGCCACCAGCGGAATGATCAGAATCGGCTTCAGCGCTTCCATACTTTGCGGCAGCTTCACTTTGCTGCTTAGCAGTTTCGCGGCGTAACCGGCGATGAAACCGGCGATGATGCCGCCAAGGAAACCGGCGTTGATGCTGGTGGCGATCATGCCGCCAATCAGACCCGGCGTCAGGCCCGGACGGTCAGCAATCGAGAAGGCGATAAAGCCCGCCAGCACCGGCACCATCAGCGCAAAGGCGCTGCCGCCACCGATCTGCATCAGCGCCGCGGCTAAGGTGCCCTGCTCTTTAAACGCGGTAATCCCAAAGGCGAATGACAGCGCAATGCTCAGACCGCCGGCGACCACCATCGGCAGCATATAAGATACGCCGGTCAGCAGATGCCGATAGGCACCGGCTTTCTCTTTGCTGTCGCTCTGGCTGGCTGCCGCCTGGTTGCCGGAAGGCTGCCAGACTTTAGCTTCCGCCTGCGCTTTATCCAGCTCCTGTGCGGTTTTCTTCAGCGCCAGACTGGTGGAGGTGCGGTACATCGGCTTGCCGGCAAACTTCGCCAGATCAACGTCAATATCCGCCGCAACGATCACCAGATCGGCCGCCGCCACTTCTTCCGGGGTGATCGGGTTGCCGGCGCCGACTGAGCCGCGGGTTTCCACTTTTACCCACCAGCCGCGCTTGCTGGCTTCCGCCTCAATCGCCTCGGCTGCCATGAAGGTATGCGCCACGCCGGTCGGACAGGCGGTGACGGCCACAATACGTTTCTGCCCGGTGCTCTGCGCCGGTGCGCTTGCCGCCGGGGTTGCCGCAGCCGGCTGCCACGGTTGCGCCGCATCTTTAGCCAGCGCCAGCGCGGCCTGCGGATCGCGCAGCGCCTGCTGCACGTCCACGAGGGCAACGGACTTGCCGGCGAGCTGCGCGTTGTCGGTAACCTGCTGGCCAATCACCAGCACCAGTTCGGCGTCCGCGGCGCTGTCGACCAGCGTCAGTCCTGCCTGCCCTGCCGCCGCCTGCAGACGTTCCGAGGCTAAATGGCCCGATGCCAGGCCGAGTGACGAATCTTTTATCAGCAGCGTTTTCATTATCGCTCTCCTGCTGTTAGTTAACGGGTTGTAAGTCGACGCGCGCCATCATCGCGGCCAACTGGGTACGATCGGTCACGCCGACGTTGCTCTGGCTGACGGCCATGGCCGCCACCGCCGTCGCCAGACGCAGCGTGTGTTCACTGGATTCCCGCATCAGCAGGCCATAAATCAGGCCGCCAACCATCGAATCTCCGGCGCCTACGGTGCTGACCACTTCACACGCAGGCGGTTTGGCGATCCATTCGCCAGAGGCATTGACCCACAGCGCGCCTTCCGCACCGAGGGAGATCACCACGTGGGCAATGCCCTGCTCGCGCAGCTGGTGCGCGGCGTCAATCACATCCTGCAGCGTCGGCAGCTTGCGTCCAGCCCAGATCTCCAGCTCGCGGCGATTGGGTTTTACCAGCCACGGTGCCGCTTTCAGACCGGCCACCAGCGCTTCACGGCTGCTGTCAAAAATGATGCATGGGCAGTGGGTGCGCAGATCGCTCATCCATTTGGTGAACGCGTCCGGCGCAACGCCGGCTGGCAGGCTGCCGCTGACGCACACCATATCGAACTGACCCAGCCAGGTCAGCGAGTCGGCGGTGAAGCGGTCCCAGTCCTGTGGCGTGACGTCAAAGCCCGAGAAGTTGAGGTCGGTGACGTCGCCGTCTTTTTCCGTCAGCTTAACGTTAATGCGGGTACGGCCCTGCACCACCTGAAAACGATTAGCGATGCCGAGTTCGCTGAACAGCTGCTGAAAGCCGTCCTGATTCTCTTTGCCGAGGAAGCCGCCGACGGTGACGTCGATGCCGAGATCTTTCAGCACTTTGGCGACATTGATGCCTTTACCCGCAGCGTGCAGCCCGGTGGTTTTGACCAGGTTAACTTCGCCACGCTCGATCTCCGGCGTGTAGCCGACCAGATCGTACGCCGGGTTCAGGGTGATAGTGGCAACGCGACGACTCATGCTGCCCCCTCGCCCAGACCGCTATTAATGGCTTCTTCGATAGCGTGCAGTGCCTGCTGCGCATCGTCACCGCTGGCGGTGAAACGCAGACGATGGCCTTTCTTCACGCCCAGCGCGACCACCTTCATCAGACTGCGCCCATTAGCCGGCTTACCGCTGCCGTCGAGATTGGTCACGGTGATATCACTGTTGAACTGCTTGATCACGCTCACCAGCGCGGTGCCCGGACGCGCATGCAGACCGTGCTCGTTGCGGATGGTGAATTCCGCGGTTAAGACGTCCGCAGCTTCATCAACTTCGCTGGTCAGCAGCGCGAGAATACCTGCCGCGTCCGCCTTCAGAAGGCGTTCAGCCTGCTTGTTCAGCAGCAGATTGCTGAGGTAGCCCAGCACCTCAAGCGGGCGCTGATCGGTGGCGGCGACCGTCAGCAGCAGCGCTACCGGTTCGCCCTGATGTGTCAGCGGCGTCGCGCTGCGGCTCACTGCCACCGCGCTGTTGAGGTTGCCGTGCGTGCTGTCGCTCAGCCAGATGCCCTGACCGAGGCTGAGCGGCGCGTGCGAGACAACGTCCGCGACAAAGCTGGCGTCAACGGCACCGGCCGCCTGCAGACGACCGGCGTTCAGCGCCTGCAGCGTCATCAGATCGCTGGCGGCCACGTCAGTGGCGATCAGCGACGTATCGAACTGGAATTCAGCGGCCTGCTTTTCACCCATCAGCAGCGCGCGCAGCTCTTCAGCAGAGGCAGATTTCAGCTGCTCAGCGATGCTGTCATCGCTTAATACGTGGGTCAGCTGGCGCAGCAGCGCGAGGTGCTCGTCAGATTTGGCGGCAATGCCGATGGCGACGTACGCCGTCTGGCCATCACCCCAGTCCACGCCCTGCGGGAACTGATAAACCTGCACGCCGGTTTTCAGCACCAGATCGCGGGTATCGGTGGTGCCGTGCGGAATGGCGATGCCGTTGCCGAGAAAGGTGGTGGTTTGCTGTTCGCGCGCCAGCATGCCGTCGACGTAGCCTTCGGCCACATTTCCGGCCGCGGTAAGCGCAGCGGCAACCTGACGAATGGCCTGTTCTTTATCGGACGCGCTGGCGCCGGTGTGAATGGCCTGAACTTCGAGCTGGAACATATTTCTCCTCGCTTGCTGAAAGTGAATCGTTTCAGCCTGATGGCGAAAAAATACGCTGTGCGACACGGACTTAGCCGGGAGGACAACGCTGAAACGTTTCAGGGAATATGGTACAGCCCCCGATTACAGGCAAGAAAATGCGCAATCGGCGTAGCAGATTTTTGATGCTCCGCACACTTCGCGGCGGATTTAGGATTTTTCACAGCGGGCGCGCTGACGCGTTGCTGTAACGCGGTACCTGTGACGAGCGTGCTGTTCAGCTCGCGTCAGCTTAAACTCAGGGCGCGGTATCGGCTTCCAGCTGCAGCAGGTAGATCATGGCATCGGCGCGGCTGTTGCCGCACATCTCCACCTGTGGCTGTAAACCGGCACACACCGCCGGACGCAGCGGCGAGCCAAAAATTTTGCAGCGCTGCTGTTCGTCGAGCTGAACGCAGCGGGTATTGGCCGGTTTGCCGTCAGGCATACCCGGAATGGGGGAAGAGATGGAGGGGGCTGTGCAGCAGGCACCGCACTGGTCTCGACATAACATCATGCGCTCCTGCAAAGATTAGCGGCCGACAATAGCAGTCTGCACCGCGGAATTCTATGCGCGACCAACAATTTTCACCGGCCTCACTTGCCTGTTTTTCACCGCGCGAGTAAGTTGGCGCGCATCTACCTGGTTATAGCGAGTCAAGCATTATGCCAAAGGCAAACGAAATCAAAAAAGGAATGGCCGTCACCTGGAACGGTAAACTGTTGCTGGTGAAGGATATCGATGTCCAGAGCCCAAGCGCGCGCGGTGCCGCCACGCTGTACAAGATGCGTTTCACCGATGTGCGCACCGGCCTGAAAGTTGAAGAGCGCTTCAAGGGTGACGACATTATTGATGCCATCCAGCTCAGCCGCCGCGCGGTGACCTTCTCATACATCGACGGCGACGAATACGTGTTTATGGATGACGAAGATTACACGCCGTACAGCTTTAAAAAAGATCAGATCGAAGAAGAGCTGCTTTTTATTCCGGAAGGCGGCATTCCCGGTATCCAGGTGCTCACCATGGATGGTCAGGTGCTGGCGCTGGAACTGCCGCAGACGGTAGACATGGAGATTGTTGATACCTCACCTGGCATCAAAGGGGCATCCGCCAGTGCGCGCACCAAACCGGCGGGCATGAGCACCGGGCTGTCGATTCAGGTGCCGGAGTACCTGAGCAATGGCGATCGCATCCGTATCCATATTGCCGAGCGTCGTTATATGGGACGCGCCGATTAAGCGCACGATTTTCTCCGGCGGCGGTTGATTGTTATAGTATAACAACAGCCTGCGCGCCGGATGCGGTTGTCCGGCGCGGCTATTTTAACGGAGTAAATCATGACGCGCGTGAACCTGATTACCGGTTTTCTCGGTAGCGGTAAAACCACCACCCTGTTACATCTGCTGGCGCACAAACCGGCCAATGAGAAGTGGGCCATTCTGGTCAACGAGTTTGGCGAGATCGGCATTGACGGCGCCCTGCTCGCCGACCGCGGCGCCACGCTGAAAGAGATCCCCGGCGGCTGCATGTGCTGTGTTAACGGCCTGCCGCTGCAGGTTGGGCTGAATATGCTGCTGAAGCAGACTCAGCCGGACCGCCTGATTATCGAACCCACCGGCCTTGGCCATCCCAAACAGTTACTGAATATGCTGCGCGCAGCGGTATATCAGCCGTGGATCCGCGTGGACGCCACGCTGACGCTGCTCGATCCGCGTCAGTTAGCCGATACGCGCGTCACGGAGAATGAAAACTTTCGCGACCAGCTGATCGCCGCAGACATCATCATCGCCAACAAAAGCGACAAGTGGGATGCGGAAGATCGTCAGCGGCTGGCGAGCTGGCAGCAGCAGCATTTGGGCGACCGTCAACTGGTGGAAGCCAGCTGGGGCAACATTGATCCGGCGTTGCTGAGTCAGCCGGCATTGGCGGATCGTGCGGTACCCGATGCCGCGCATCATCATCATTCGTCACGTCCGCAGGGGCTGGCGGCGCTAAAACTGGAAGGCGAAGCGCGCTGGCGTCGTGCGTTAAATGAAGGTCAGGGCTATGCTTCCTGTGGCTGGATTTTCGATGGTGACACGGTGTTCGATACCATTCCGGCTTTAGAGTGGGCGCGGCTTGCGCCGGTGGATCGCGTGAAAGGCGTGCTGCGTACCGCTGACGGTCTGGTCAGCATTAACCGTCAGGGCGAAGACCTGTTCATCGAAACGCGCCCGGTCACGCCGCCGGATAGCCGTATCGAATTGATCCACCATCAGGCCGCCGACTGGAATGCCTTGCAGACTGCCCTGTTGAAGATTCGTTTAAATTAGCTGCGGTAGGTTTGCCCGTTATTTTTTTCTTTTTGAGTTACTTTTATGCGCACTACTCGTTTGATCACCATCCTGCTGCTGAATGCGCTGGGTGTGATGCTATTTATGTCGTGGTATCTGCCGCCGGAGCACGGGTTCTGGTTCGCTCTCGACAAAGGCATCTTTTTTGGCTTTAACGACCAGATGGTCGACCATCACGGCTTTGCGCTGCTGGTGGCGATCACCAATTTCCGCGGTTTTGATGCGGTGTCGCTGCTGGCGATGGGCCTGCTCTATCTGTGGTTCTGGCGCCGCGAAACGCCGCAGGGCCGACGTCGTATGCTGGCGATTGGTATCACCATGCTGCTGACGGCGGTGATTCTTAACCAACTGGGCCACCTGCTGCCGGTTAAGCATGCCAGCCCGACGCTGTTCTTTGATAACGTGCATCGCGTCAGCGAACTGACCGGTATTCCGGCAAAAGATGCGTCCAGAGACAGCTTCCCCGGCGACCACGGCATGATGCTGATTATCTTCGCCTGCTTTATGTGGCGCTATTTCGGCTTCCGCGCCTTCCTGATGGGCCTGCTGATTGTGGTGGTCTTTTCCCTGCCGCGCGTAATGGCAGGCGCACACTGGTTTACCGATATCGCGGTCGGTTCGCTGTCGGTGGTGCTGGTGGGCCTGAGCTGGTGGTTATTAACACCGGCCAGCGACAAACTGGTGAACTGGCTCTATCGTTCGCTGCCCGGAAAATATAAACCCCAGGCGTAATAGTTTAGCGCGGGCGATTATTCCCTGTATTTAAGATCGCCTGCGCTTATTTAATCCTGCAATAAACTATTAGCGGACTAAGCGTTTTCTGATAAAAGAAAAACCTATGCGTCAAATTGTCTGACAATGGCGTTATTCCTGGCCTGTCCAGTCAGAACCCTCTTAAAATCTCCCTTAGCGCCAGAATTAGCCGCTATTCCTGCCGTTAATTGACGCTTAAATCGCTACCAGTTGTTGATAAAGTAACCGTTGTGTTACAGATTGATTTCACATCAAAAAAACCTATAAAAATTTATATAAAAGCACTCGCCACGCGTTCTGTAATCGGTTAACCTCAACTCCGATTACTACCGTGCAGCATAAAATTCGGTACCTTAAGCAACAAAAATGTGTGCATTAACACATTTTAGTAATTAAGGAATTGTCTTAGAGGGTCGCACTTATTAATCTCAACCCGTTTTGTCATCTGGCTGGCGACATTCTGTCGTAAGGACATCGAAGGAAAACACGTACAATGGTCAAGTCTCAACCAATTCTGAGATACCTCAGGCGGATTATTCCCGCAGTAGCATTAGCAACCCTCTTATCGGCATGTAGCAGTACCCATAACGGTCAGAACGCGAATAACGAGAATCATGAAGTTAACAACCAGAATGGTTTTTTACTTCAGGCGTCTCAGGACGAATTTGAACAAATGGTGCAGAACGTGGACGTTAAGTCCCGCATCATGGAGCAGTACAGTGACTGGAAAGGTGTGCGTTATCGCTTAGGCGGCGACACCAAACGCGGCATTGACTGTTCTGCTTTTGTTCAGCGCACCTTTCGCGAACAGTTTGGTTTAGAGCTGCCGCGTTCCACATCGGAACAGCAGGACAGCGGTAAAGAGATTTCACGCAGTAAACTGCGTCCGGGTGATTTAGTGCTGTTCCGCGCCGGCTCCACCGGTCGCCATGTCGGCATCTATCTCGGCAACGACAATTTTGTACACGCGTCTACCAGCAGCGGCGTGATGATTTCCAGCCTTAACGACAGTTACTGGAAAAACCGCTACCGCGAAGCGCGTCGGGTACTGGCAAAAAACCCCAGTTAACCCCCTTCCTTCCTGATGTTCTCAGCCAGAGAATCTGAAAACGCTGCCCCGGCAGCGTTTTTTTTCGTCTGCGGTTGCTTAAGCCAAATCCATGGCGGAAAAAGTAATTGTGAATCAAAAATATAACGAGACTTTTCGCGCAGCCTCGTTATATTCTCGTTGCCTTGAACCAGCACAGTTGTATGCGTTTTTATAACAAAAAGGGCAAGATCAGGGGAACCAACTCCATGCCACTGTCGGGGACGTTAAATCGTCATGCCAGCTACTCGCGGCGCATCGCCTGGAGTAGCGTAATTATTGGGGTCGCGTTTTTTATCCTGTTTGTCACCGTCCTGCTCACGCTGACCTGGCAAAAACGCGTCCAGCAACACCAGCAGCTGCTGGCTCACAGCCGTGACGATCTGCAACAGGTGATGTCAACCCTGGTCGAGAGCCTTTATCCACTGCAGCAATACACTCAACTCAGCTGCAACAGTGTCAACCGTGAGCTGACCTCTCGCGCCGCCTTTGCCGGCAACATTCGCGCGATATTACTGGTACGCGACGGCAACGCTTACTGCTCTTCGGCTACCGGCGCATTTCTGCTGGCCGCCAGCGCCATTTCACCCGATTCAGAGCTGGAGCGCGACCGTGACGTCCGCCTGCTGCCCGGCACACCGCTGCAGCCCGCCAAGCCAGCGCTGGCGCTGTGGCTGAAAAGTCCAGGAGCGAGCGAAACCGGCATCCTCGCCACAATGAACCTCAGCATGACGCCTTACCAGCTGCTGGCCTCTTACCATCCCGAAATCACGCGCATGGCGCTGGTGGCAGGCGACAGCGCGCTGCTCAGCGGCACCAGCCAGGTGGTGCGCAGCCGCGATCTGCCGCCCGCCCTCACCGACCTGACGCTTGATGACGGCAGCATGCGCTTTGTGCTTTACGGCAGCACGCTGGCCTCACGCGATTACACGCTGGCGTTGCTGACCGGCCTGCTGCTGGCGCTGCTGGTTGCCGCAATCAGCTGGCTGCTGCTGTCGCTGCATCAGCGACCGGGACGTGAAATCCTGCTCGGCATCCGGCGCGGTCAGTTTCACGTTGAGTATCAGCCGCTGGTAACGGCACACAACGGCAAACCCTATGGCGTTGAAGCGCTGCTGCGCTGGACTCACCCGGTTGAAGGCATGATCCCACCCGATGTATTTATCAGCCACGCCGAAGCGCAGAACCTGATTATTCCTCTGACCCAACATCTGTTCAGCCTGGTAGCGCGCGACGCGCGTTTTCTCTGTCAGCAACTGCCGCGCGGCACCCGTCTCAGTCTGAATATGTCACCGCAGCATCTGGCATCGGCCAGTTTTCGCCGCGACGTGCAAGCGTGGATCGCCAGTATGCCCGCCGATCATTTTAACTATGTATTTGAAATCACTGAGCGCACCATGGTGCGGGAGAAGAACGCCGGCGAAATCTTCGCCTGGCTGCATGAACACAATTTCAAGATTGCCATCGATGATTTCGGCACTGGCCATAGCGCGCTGATCTACCTGGAAAAATATCCGTTCGACTACCTGAAAATCGATCGCGGCTTTGTGCAGAGTATCGGCACCGAAACCGTAACCTCGCCGGTACTTGACACCGTGTTGCTGCTGGCAAAGAAACTCAACCTGAAAACCGTGGCGGAAGGCGTGGAAACCGGCGACCAGGCGGCCTGGCTGGTTAACCGGGGCGTCACACATCTGCAGGGGTATCTGTTTAGCCGCCCGCTGCGCCCGGAAAAGCTGATCAGCTACTATCAGAGCCAGGCCAGTTTGGGTTAACGTCACGTACCGCGCATGAAACTGCTACCATACAGTGCGGATTATCACAGGAGAGCGCCCCACTTATGCTGCTTCGTCTTGCCACAGCACTACTGATGTGCAGCGCCATTGCGCCGGCGCACGCGGTCACTATCCATGAAAGCTATGCCTTTGCGAAGCTGGGCGAACCGAAATACGCGGTCAACTTCACCCATTATGATTACGCCAATCCGGCGGCGCCAAAAGGTGGCAAGATCACCCTCGCCGTGGTGGGCACTTACGACAACTTCAACCGCTATGCGTCGCGCGGCAACCCCGGTATCGGCACTGACACGCTGTACGACGGCCTGTTTACCACCTCAGACGATGAGCCCGGCAGCTACTATCCGCTGATCGCCGAATCAGCACGCTATCCCAGCGATTATCACTGGATGGAAGTGTCTATCAATCCGCACGCGCAGTTTCAGGACGGTACACCGATCACCGCGCAGGATGTCGCCTTCACCTTCGGCAAATTCATGACCGAAGGCGTGCCGCAGTTTCGCGTGGCGTTTCGTGGCGTGCAGGTGAAAGCGCTGAACCGGCTGACAGTGCGCATTGAGATGCCCAAACCGGATAAAGACCTGGTGCTGAGCTGGATCACGCTGCCGGTGCTGCCGGAAAAATTCTGGCAGAACAAAAAATTCAATGAGCCGATTGGCTATCCGCCGCTCGCCAGTGGGCCTTACCGCGTCACTTCGTACAAATCCGGCCAGTTCATCCAATATAGTCGGGTGAAGAACTACTGGGCGGCCAATCTGCCGGTGAACCGCGGTCGCTTTAATTTCGATACCCTGCGCTACGACTACTATCTCGATGACAACGTGGCTTTTGAAGCGTTTAAGGCCGGTGCCTATGATCTGCGCGAGGAGGGTTCGGCGAAGAAATGGGCCACACAATATCGCGGGCGCAACTTCACCAGCCACGCCATTGTGAAAGCCACCACGCCGAATGACGTCGCCACCGACACGCGCTGGCTGGCGTTCAATAACGAGAAAGCATTGTTTGCCGACCGCCGCGTGCGCGAGGCGCTGACGCTGGCGTTTGATTTTGAGTGGATGAACAAAGCGCTGTTCTACGGCGCTTACAAGCGGACCGACAGCTACTTCCAGAACACCGCTTACGCCGCCAAAGGCTATCCTGACGCCGATCAGCTGGTCCTGCTCGCGCCCTACAAGGCGCAGCTGCCTGCCGAGGTCTTTAACAACACCTACGCGCCGCCGCACTCTGACGGCAGCGGCTTTGACCGCAACAATTTGCTGCGGGCGATGGCGCTGCTGAAGCAGGCCGGCTGGCAGATCAAAAATCAGCAACTAGTGAACGTGAAAACCGGCCAGCCGTTTCAGTTTGAACTGTTGCTGCGCAGCGGTTCTCAGAACGACTGGGCGCTGCCGTTCCAGCACAGCCTGGCACGGCTTGGCATTACGATGACGCTGCGTCAGGTGGACAGTTCGCAATATCTGCGCCGGCTGCGCGAAGGCGATTACGACATGATTCCGTCGCTTTATCAGGCGATGCCGTGGCCCTCCACCAGCCTGCAATATGTCTGGCAGTCGGATTACATCAGCTCATCGTGGAACACCGCGCGGGTAAAAGATCCGCTGGTCGACCATTTCGTGCAGCAGATCGTGGCGCATCAGGGCGATGAAAAAGCGCTGCTGCCGCTCGGTCAGGCGCTGGATCGCCTGCTGCTGTGGAACGCCTACATGATTCCGATGTGGTACAACGCCGAGCAGCGGCTGGCCTGGTGGGACAAGTTTTCCCATCCGCAGATTAAACCGGCGTTTGCCACCGGGCTGGAAAACTGGTGGTACGATGTGAACAAAGCCGGTCGTTTACCGGCCGATCGACGCTGAGGAGAGCGGTTTGGGTGCTTATTTCCTGCGCAGGCTGTTGCTGATTATTCCCACGCTGTGGGCCATCATCACCCTGAATTTCTTTATCGTACAGATTGCGCCGGGCGGTCCGGTCGATCAGGCGCTGGCCAACATCCAGTTTGGTCATAGCACCGGTCTGCCTGGCGGTGGCGGCAGTGACAGCGGTGCGCGCGGTGCGCTGGTGCGCGACAATCCCGGCGACAGCCAGTACCGCGGCGCGCGCGGGCTGGATCCGGAGGTGGTGGCAGAAATAACCCATCGCTACGGCTTCGATAAGCCACTGCTGCAGCGCTATGGCGAAATGCTGTGGAATTACCTGCGTTTTGACTTTGGCGACAGCCTGTTTCGTAACGCCTCGGTGCTGCAGCTGATTAAAGAGAGCCTGCCGGTGTCGATCAGCCTCGGGTTGTGGAGCACGCTGATCATCTATCTGGTGTCGATTCCGCTGGGCATCAAAAAAGCGGTGCGCAACGGCAGCGCGTTTGATATCTGGAGCAGCATCTTTATCATCATCGGCTACTCTATTCCGGCGTTTTTGTTTGCCATCATGCTGATTGTGCTGTTTGCCGGCGGCAGCTATCTCGACTGGTTCCCGCTCCGCGGCCTCACTTCGCCGCAGTTTGACACGCTGCCGTGGTACAGCAAAATCAGCGATTATCTGTGGCATATCACCCTGCCGGTGCTGGCTACGGTAATTGGCGGCTTTGCCACCCTGACCATGCTGACGAAAAATTCGTTCCTTGATGAGGTGCGCAAACAGTACGTCGTCACGGCGCGCGCCAAGGGTCTGGATGAGAAGCGCATCCTGTACGGCCACGTGTTTCGCAACGCCATGCTGCTGGTGATCGCCGGGTTTCCCGCCACCTTTATCAGTATGTTTTTCACCAGCTCGGTGCTGATTGAGGTGATGTTCTCACTTAACGGCATGGGGCTGCTCGGCTATGATGCCACCATTCAGCGCGACTATCCGGTGATGTTCGGCACGCTGTATATCTTTACGCTGATTGGCCTGCTGATGAATATTCTCAGCGATCTGACCTATACGCTGGTCGATCCACGCATTGATTTTGAGGGCCGCTGATGCGTTTATCTCCCGTTAACCAGCAGCGCTGGCAGCGCTTTCGTCACAACCGGCGCGGCTACTGGTCGCTGTGGCTGTTTCTGCTCATTTTTGTGCTGTCGCTGGGCGCGGAATTATTAGCCAATGACAAACCGCTGCTGGTGCACTATCAGCAGCGCTGGTACGCACCGCTGCTGTTTAACTACAGCGAGAGCGATTTTGGCGGCCAGTTTGCCACGGCGGCCGATTATCAGGATCCGTGGCTGAAACAACGTATTGACCAGCAGGGCTGGGCGCTGTGGGCGCCCATCCGCTTCAGCGACAGCACCATTCATTTCGCCACCGACGTGCCCTTCCCGTCACCGCCGTCCGCGCAAAACTGGCTGGGTACCGATGCTAACGGTGGCGATGTACTGGCGCGTCTGCTGTACGGCACGCGCATCTCGCTACTGTTCGGTTTGCTGTTAACGCTGTTCTCCAGCGTGATTGGCATTGTGGTGGGTGCCCTGCAGGGCTACTTTGGCGGCCGCGTTGACCTCATCGGCCAGCGATTGATTGAAGTGTGGTCCGGCATGCCGACGCTGTTTATGCTGATTCTGCTCTCCAGCGTGATCCAGCCCAATTTCTGGTGGCTGTTACTGCTGACGGTGATCTTTGGCTGGATGAGCCTGGTGAGCGTCGTGCGCGCCGAGTTCCTGCGCACGCGTAACTTTGACTATATCCGCGCCGCACGCGCGCTGGGCGTGAGCGATAGCCGCATCATGTTGCGCCACATGTTGCCCAACGCCATGGTTGCTACGCTCACCTTTCTGCCGTTTATCCTGTGCGGTTCGATCACCACGTTAACCTCACTGGATTTTCTCGGCTTCGGCCTGCCGGTGGGCTCGCCGTCGCTGGGCGAACTGCTGCTGCAGGGAAAAAACAATTTACAGGCACCGTGGCTTGGCCTTTCTGGTTTCTTCGCCCTCGCCCTGCTGCTGTCGCTGCTGATTTTTATCGGCGAAGCGGTGCGCGATGCCTTTGATCCGAGCCGGGGGCGCTAAATGAGTTTGTTAACGGTGAATCATCTGGCGGTGGCGTTCGGGCCGCGCCGCGTGGTGGAAGATATCTCGCTGCGTATCGACGCCGGCGAAACGCTGGCTCTGGTAGGCGAATCGGGATCGGGCAAGAGCGTGACGGCGCTGTCGATTATGCGTCTGCTGCCGCAGCCGCCGGTGAGTTATCCGCAGGGCGAGATCCTGTTTGACGGGCGCGATGTGTTACAGGCCAGCGAACGTGAGATGCGCGGGCTGCGCGGCAACCAGATGGCGATGATTTTTCAGGAGCCGATGGTGTCACTCAATCCGCTGCACAGCGTGGAAAAGCAGCTGTATGAAGTGCTGTCGCTGCACCGTGGCATGCGGCGTGAAGCGGCGCGCGCTGAAATTCTCAGCTGCCTCGATCGCGTAGGCATTCGCCAGGCCGCGACGCGCCTGCAGGATTTTCCGCACCAGCTGTCCGGCGGCGAGCGCCAGCGCGTGATGATCGCCATGGCCTTGCTGACGCAGCCCAAACTGCTGATTGCCGATGAGCCCACCACGGCGCTGGATGTCACGGTACAGGCACAGATTTTACAGCTGCTGCGCGAACTGCAGCGCGAACTGAACATGGGCATGCTGTTCATTACCCATAACCTGAACATTGTGCGTCAGCTGGCCCACAGCGTGACGGTGATGCGCAACGGGCGCGAGGTGGAACACAACCGCTGTGACGCACTGTTTCGCCAGCCACAGCAGCCTTATACCCGTGAGCTGCTGGCCGCCGAGCCGGACGGCGCACCGGTGCCGCTGAACGACGCGCCGCCGCTGTTGCAGGTGAATAATTTGCAGGTGGGTTTCCCGATTCGCCGTGGACTGCTGAAGCGCACCGTGGCGGAAAAAACCGCGCTACACAATCTCAGTTTTACCCTGCGGCGCGGCGAAAGCCTCGGGTTAGTCGGCGAATCCGGGTCAGGCAAAAGCACCACCGGCCTGGCGCTGCTGCGCCTGATTGCTGCGCGCGGCGAGATCTGGTTCGACGGCCAGCCGCTGCATCAGCTGAGCGCGAAGCAGCTACTGCCGCTGCGCCAGCGCATTCAGGTGGTGTTTCAGGATCCCAACTCTTCACTCAATCCGCGCATGACGGTACAGCAGGTGATTGCCGAAGGGCTGGCGGTGCACCAGCCGCAGCTCAGCGCTGCCGAACAGGAAGCCAGAGTCATTGCGGTGATGGAAGAGGTTGGCCTGGAGGCAGCGAGCCGCAGTCGCTACCCGGCGGAATTCTCTGGCGGTCAGCGCCAGCGTATCGCCATCGCCCGCGCGCTGATCCTGCAGCCGCAGCTGATCGTGCTGGATGAACCCACCTCGTCGCTGGACCGCTCGGTGCAAAAGCAGATCCTCACCCTGCTGCGCCGTTTACAGCAGCAGCATCAGCTGGCGTATCTGTTTATCAGTCACGATTTGCAGGTGGTGCGCGCGCTGTGTCATCAGCTGGTGGTGTTGCGCCAGGGTGAAGTGGTGGAACAGGGTGAATGCGAAGCGCTGTTCAACGCGCCCGCAGCAGAGTATACGCGTCAGCTGCTGGCCTCCGCGCAGGGCGAGATCGGGCCTCAGTGACCGTCAAAGGTTTCGGCGATCGCCACGCCCTGATTTTTCAGACAACAGTTAGTGGCGCTCTCGTCGCCGCGCTGAATCAGCAAACACGGCTGCCCTTCACATTCGGCAATTTTGCACTCGACCTGAATCTGCGCCAGCGTTTCCTGTAGCTGCTGCAGGATCTCCAGCGCCGGATGGCCATCATGGCTCAGCAGGCGCAGCGCGACCAGATCCCCGTCATGCGCGCCGTTCGCTGCTTCCTGGCGTTCAATGGCGCCGGCATGTTCCAGCGACCAGCGGTAAAGTTGTGGTAAACGATGCACAACCGAGAGTTGCAGCATAGTGTTTCGGTTCCCAGAGACAGTAACGTTATTCACAACGGACGGCTTCATCGCGGTGAATCCCCACCTGGCAAGCTCAGCATACGGACGTCAAGGATAGCCTTCTCGTTTTAAGCACAAAGCGTGATGCAACTTTATTATTTGCGAGCTTTCTCGCATTTATGCCTATGTTTACCGCGTTACGCGGCGCTTAACAATCATTTTAGACGCAATGTCGTTACTTTTTTATCAATTAATTTTCACAATATGGAAACATTAAGCAGAGCGAGAGTGCGGAGAGGGGCAAATCAGGAGGTGAAATAACAGCGGGCTCAGCATAGACCCGCCGCCATCACGCGGTGTGGCGCGGACGGGCGGCGTAGCTGAACAGCACGATTGAGACGGTAGCGCACAGCGCGATGGTGGCGACCATCGGCCAGGCGCTGTTGACGCTGACCAGCGACAGTAGCGCGCCAACCAGCGCACCGACGCCAAAGCGCAGCGTACCGGCCAGCGAGGATGCGGTGCCGGCCATATGGGGAAATTCGTCAAGGATCACCGCCATCGCATTGGAGGAGACGGTCGATACGCAGCCAATAAACATTGCCACGCCAAACACCAGCGGCAGGAAACCGAGGTTCAGCGCGCTGACAATCAGCAGCCAGATTCCCATGGCAAACTGAATCAGCAGACCGAGGCGGAACATCGCCAGCGGTCCGAAACGGCGCACCGCGCGGCTGTTAATCAGCGTCATGACAAACAGAAACACCACGTTGAGGCCAAAGTAGTAGCCGAAATTTTGCGGCGACACATGGTTCACTTCAATGTAAACAAACGGCCCGGCGTTAAGAAAGGTAAACAGCCCGGCAAACGAGAAGCCGCTTGCCAGCATATAGCTGAAGGCGCGTTTGTGCCGCACCAGCGCGACAAAATTGCTCAGCGTGGTGCGCAGGTGAAAACGCTGCCGCTGCTCGGGCTTAAGCGTTTCGCGGATCTGCGTTACCACCAGCACCGTGGTAATCAGTGCGGCCAATGCCAGCGTCCAGAAGATGGCGTGCCAGTTCCACAGCAACAGCAGCCAGCCGCCGATGATCGGGGCCAGCAGCGGCGCAATGGTGGTGATCAGCATGACAAACGACATCATGCGCGAGAAATCTTCTTTCGAATAACTGTCGCGCATCAGGGCGTTAATCACCACGCTGGCCGCGGCGGCGGAGAGCCCGTGCAGGAAACGCATCAGAATCAGCTGGTCAATGGATTGCGACAGCGCACAGGCTGCTGCCGCGCAGGCAAAAATCAGCGTGCCAAGCACAATCACCGGTTTACGTCCGTAGCTGTCCGCCAGCGGGCCATACACCAGCTGACCAATGGCGAAGCCAAGGATGTAGAGATTCAGCGTCATCTGTACGCTGCCGGCCGACACCGCGAATTCACGGGCGATTTGCGGCATTGCCGGCAGATACATATCAATGGAGAGCGGCATCAGCATCGCCAGCAATCCCAGAATCACCACTAATCCCACCGGTGAATTTTTTTCCTTACGCACCGCTGTCTCCCGCTATTTGCGCTGTTTCAGTTCGTCCGGCAGGCCGATGCTGTTGATTTCCGCCTCGGTCAGTTCACGGTATTCGCCTTCACCGAGCTCCTCATCCAGCACAATCTCACCGATGCTTTCGCGATGCAGCGCCGTGACGTGGTTGCCCATCGCCGCAAACATGCGTTTCACCTGGTGATAGCGCCCTTCACTGAGGGTGAGGCGCGCGGCTTTCTCATCGAGGATTTCCAGCTGCGCCGGTTTGGTCAGATCTTTCTCGTTGTGCAGCTGAATGCCGGCAGCAAATTTTTCGATCAGCCCCGCGTCAAGCGGCTGCTCCAGTTCCACCAGGTAGGTTTTCTCCAGGTGATGGCGCGGAGAGGTAATGCGATGCGACCACTGACCATCATCGGTCAGCAGCACCAGCCCGGTGGTATCAATATCCAGCCGCCCTGCCGCGTGCAGTTTGAACGCCGCCGGCTCCTCAATGAAATAGAGAATGGTGGGATGATCCGGATCGTCGGTGGAGCAGACATAGCCCTGCGGTTTATTCAGCATGAAATAGCGCGGGCCCTGCTGCACCGTCAGCGGATTGCCGTCGTACTCTACGGCATCGTCCGGCAGGACTTTATACGCGGTGTCGCGCACCACTTCGCCATTGATGGTGATCTTTCTGCCACGTATTTCACGGCCGGCGATGGCACGGCTAACTTCCAGTTGCTGAGATATGAATTTGTCGAGTCGCATGAATTCGCTTTTTTGCCTGTTACTGCGGAGGGGAACTGAAACGGCGTTTGCCCGGTAAATCATTTACAGCGTAGCGCGGCGGCCACGGCATAATTGAGCGCAGGGTTAACCGTTGAAAAAGTGTGGGCAGTATAGCCTGAACCTTCGCCTGCTAATAGTGCCGATCCTGCGTTTCAGCCACTTTCATGGCATAATGCGCGTCCGTTCCAGAAAAAGCCGGTTCCCATGTCGTTTACCCTGCGCCCCTATCAGCAAGAAGCCGTTGATGCCACCGTTGCCCATTTTCGCCGCCACGCCACGCCAGCGGTGATTGTGCTGCCGACCGGCGCCGGCAAAAGCCTGGTGATCGCCGAACTGGCGCGGCTGGCGCGCGGACGCGTGCTGGTGCTGGCTCACGTCAAAGAACTGGTGGAGCAGAACCACAGTAAATATCAGGCGTATGGCCTGGAGGCGGACATCTTCGCCGCGGGCCTGCAGCGCAAGCAGAGCGACGGTAAAGTGGTGTTCGGCAGCGTGCAATCAGTGGCGCGCAATCTGGCCAGTTTTGACAGCGCCTTTTCGCTGGTGATCGTCGATGAGTGCCATCGCATCAGCGACAACGAGGAGAGCCAGTATCAGCAGCTGTTCGCCCATCTGCGCCAGCACAATCCGCAGCTGCGTCTGCTGGGGCTGACCGCCACGCCATTCCGCCTGGGCAAAGGCTGGATTTACCAGTACCACTATCACGGCATGGTGCGCGGCGACGATAACGCGCTGTTCCGCGACTGCATCTACGAATTGCCGCTGCGCTATATGATCAAACATGGCTTTCTGGTGCCACCTGAGCGGCTGGATATGCCGGTGGTGCAGTACGATTTCAGTCGGCTGATCCCGCAGAATAATGGCCTGTTCAGTGAGGCCGATCTTAACCGCGAACTGAAACAGCAGCAGCGCGTAACTCCGCAGGTCATGCGACAGATCATCGAGTTCGCTGAGACGCGCCGCGGCGTGATGGTGTTTGCCGCAACCGTTGAACACGCGCGGGAAATTCTCAGCCTGCTGCCGGAAAACAGTGCGCTGGTATCGGCAGAAACCCCGGTGAAAGAGCGTGACCGGCTGATTCAGCAGTTCAAAGCGCAGCAGCTTAAGTTTCTGGTTAACGTGGCGGTGCTGACCACCGGCTTCGACGCGCCGCACGTCGATTTGATCGCCATTCTGCGCCCGACCGAATCGGTCAGCCTGTATCAGCAAATTGTCGGTCGCGGGTTGCGGCTGGCACCGGGCAAAACCGACTGCCTGATCCTCGATTACGCCGGAAACCCGCACGATCTCTTTACGCCCGAAGTCGGCGCACCGAAAGGCGCCAGCGATAACCAGCCGGTGCAGGTGTTTTGTCCGGCCTGCGGCTTTGCGAATACCTTCTGGGGCAAGGCGACCGAAGATGGCCACGTCATTGAGCACTTTGGCCGCCGCTGTCAGGGCGTGCTCGACGATGACGAGGGCAATCGCGCGCAGTGCGACTACCGTTTCCGCTTCAAAAGCTGCCCGGACTGCGGTGCAGAAAATGATATCGCCGCGCGCCGCTGCCAGCAGTGCGACAAGGTGCTGGTCGACCCCGATGATATGCTGAAAGCGGCGCTGAAGCTGAAAGACGCGCGCGTACTGCGCTGCAGTGGTATGACGCTGGCGCACGGACGCGATGATAAAGGCGAATGGCTGCAAGCCACCTATTTTGATGAGGATGGCACCAGCGTCAGCGAGCGCTTTCGCCTGCGCACTCCGGCGCAGCGCACCGCCTTTGAGCAGCTGTTTATGCGGCCACATCAGCGTGCGCCCGGCGTGGAGCTCGGCTGGCAGACCGCCGCTGATGTGGTGGCGCTGCAGCCGCTGCTGCGCCATCCCGATTTTGTGGTGGCGCGCGCCAAAGGCCACTTCTGGCAGGTGCGGGAAAAAATGTTCGATTATCAGGGACGCTATCGCCGTGCTAACGAGCTGCGCTAAGCGGCGGAATCATTTGCCCCGCTGTGGCAATCCGGCTATAATGCCGCCCGCTTTTGCATCCGTAAAAGCGTATTGAATAACCGTCCTGTTGCTGGGTCGCCTGTAGCAGGAACTATAGAAGAGATCTTAAGATGTTCACTATTAATGCAGAAGTACGTAAAGAGCAGGGTAAGGGTGCGAGCCGCCGCCTGCGCGCAGCGAACAAATTCCCGGCCATCATCTATGGCGGTAAAGACGCTGCGGTTTCTATCGAACTGGACCACGACGCTGTGATGAACATGCAGGCTAAGCCTGAGTTCTACAGCGACGTGCTGACTCTGGTTGTTGACGGTAAAGAAACCAAAGTTAAAGTTCAGGCTGTTCAGCGTCACCCGTTCAAGCCAAAACTGCACCACATCGACTTCGTTCGCGCTTAATCGCTAACGGGTTGACGAAAAAACGCCGCATCTGCGGCGTTTTTTTATGGCGCAAATCCGGCGATCACTGACCGCCGGTGCGACGCTGCAGCTGATCGCGCAGATTCGGCGGCGTGCCTTTAATGGTCAGCGTATCGGTGGCCGGATCCCAGAAAATGCGCTCGCCCAGCAGCATGGCATCAAAGTTAAGCGTTAATCCCCCGCCGCTACCGGCAAACTTCGTCAGCTGACGCAGGGTGCTGCGGTCAGCCGGGAAATGCTCTTCCAGCTCATAACCCTGTTCCTGGGTAAACGCCTGAAAGGTTTTTTCGCCCAGCGGCGGCAGTTCGCTGGAGAGATCTTCCAGCGCAATCTCCTCGCCCGCCTGCAGCTGTTCATTGCAGTAGCTGTAGACCTGTTGGCGATAGTTCTGGCGCTCATTTTTATCCAGGCTGGACTCGGCGCAGTAATCATCTACCGCCTGCAGCAGCCCGCGGTTCTGTGCTTTGGTATCCAGACCGACGCTGGCGCCGAGGAAATCCATGAAGAAATCGGCCACTTTACGCCCCACGCGTCCGCGCAGGAAGGTCAGGTAGCGCGTGGATTCCGGGTTGGTTTCCCACTCGGTGAGATCGATACGTGCCACGATATCGGCATGATTGATGTCCAGATAGTGCGTGCTGCTGATGTCGAGCTGCTCATTGACACGCATGCTCGACTGGCTGTTCAGCACCGCCACCAGCAGATACTCCACCGCCAGATAGCGATAGTGCAGAAACAGCACCACGCCGCCTTCGGCGAACGGGTATTTGCTCAGCTCGTCGCGCAGGCGTCCGGTAGCCGCACGGCTGAACGCCAGGAAGTCATCCTGCCCTTTGCGGCAGTTGCGCAGCGCTTCCGCCAGCTCGCTGTCTTCATTAAACAGGCCGTAAGCCTTGCTTTTGGCGCTATAGACGCGGTGTAACTCTTCCGCCATCTCTTCCACCGCCTGCGTGGCAGGTAACAGGGTATCGCGCAGCACCAGTTCCAGCTGGTTTTCATCACGTTTGACTAACTGATGCAGGGCAATCTGGTCGATATCCAGACTCATGGTAGACTCTCCTTTTGGCTCAGGCGCGTATTCAAACACCGCCCGCAGCCGCTTTCAACTGCGCGCACAAACTGATCGTTCTGCTTGCGATAAAATTGCGGAAAAAAGTGCGTTGTTACGGTAATATACCGCGTTTTCACACTTGATTAGTCGACGATATGCCACAATCATCCCGTTACAGCGACGCGCGCGTCGAACAGCTTCTCGCGCAGCTGGCGCAGGTTCTTGAAAAAGACAAAGCGCCAACCGATCTTTCCCTGATGGTGTTGGGGAACATGGTGACCAATTTGATCAACACCGACATCGCACCGGCCCAGCGCCGCAGCCTCGCCCGCTCGTTTGCGGAAGCGCTGCAGTCTTCCGTGCGCGATGACAACGCCCACTAAATTGCAGATTTGACCTCATAAATATGGTAACCAACCGGCAGCGCTACCGTGAAAAAGTCTCCCAGATGATCAGCTGGGGGCACTGGTTTGCCCTGTTTAATATTCTGTTTGCGCTTATTTTAGGCAGCCGCTACCTGTTGGTCGCCGACTGGCCCTCTTCCCTCGCCGGCCGTATTTATGCGTTTACCAGCTGGATTGGCCATTTCAGCTTTATCGTGTTTGCCGCTTATCTGCTGATCATCTTCCCTCTGACGTTTGTCGCCATGTCGCAGCGGTTGCTGCGCGTGCTCTCCGCCGTGGTCGCCACGGCCGGGCTGACGCTGATTATGGTCGACAGCGCGGTGTTCAACCGTTTCCATCTGCACCTCAATCCGGTGGTGTGGGAACTGGTGGTCAACCCCGATCAAAGCGAGATGGCGCGCGACTGGCAGCTGATGTTTATCAGCGTACCGCTGATTTTCCTCGTTGAAATGCTGTTTGCCACCTGGAGCTGGCAAAAGCTGCGCAGCCTGAACCGGCGTTCGTTTGGCAAGCCGCTGGCCGCGCTGTTTATCAGCGCCTTCTTTGCCAGTCATCTGCTGTATATCTGGGCAGACGCCAACTTCTACCGGCCGATTACCATGCAGCGTGCCAACCTGCCGCTCTCCTATCCGATGACGGCACGGCGTTTTCTGGAGCGACACGGCCTGCTGGATGCGCAGGAGTATCAGCGCCGTCTGGTGCAACAGGGCGATCCGGAAGCGCTGTCGGTGCAGTATCCGCTCAGCGATATTACGTTCCGCGATGGCGGAACGCGCCACAACCTGCTGATTCTGACGGTGGACGGACTGAACAATGCCACGGTGGATAAAGCGCTGCCGTCGCTCAATCAATTCGCCAGTGAAAATGTGCGCTTTACCCAGCATTACAGCGCCGGACTGCAGCCGGAAAAAGGCCTGTTCGGCCTGTTCTATGGTATCTCCTCCAGCTACATGGACGGCGTGCTGGCGGCGCGCATGCCCTCTGCCCTGCTCGGCGCGCTGAACAGCCAGGGTTATCAGTTCGGCCTGTTCTCTTCCGATGGCTTTAGCCAGCCGCTGTACCGTCAGGCGCTGCTGGCGGATTACAGCCTGCCGCAGGCTGATACCCAGCCCAACAGCACCACGGTGACGCAGTGGCAGAACTGGCTCAATGGTCAGAAAGGCGGCGCGCCCTGGTTCTCATGGATCGCGCTCAACGGCGTGACGGTAACCGGCGACAGTACCAAAGCGCGCCAGCGCAGCTATATGCGCCAGGCGACAGGCGTGGATGAACAAATCGCGACGGTGCTGCATACGCTGCAGCAGAATGATGCGCTGAAAAATACCGTGGTGGTGATCACGGCGCAGCGCGCCATTACCTTCGACAACAGCGATAATCCGGGCAACCGCGCGACGCTGCAGGTACCGCTGGTGGTGCACTGGCCGAATACCCCGGCGCAGAGCATCGATCGCCTGACCGATCAGCAGGATGTGATGACCACGCTGATGCAGCGCCTGCTGCACGTGCGCACCAATCCGGTTAACTATTCGCAGGGTGAAGATCTGTTTGCCGCGCAGCGCAGCCATAACTGGGTCGCCAGCAGTGAAGATGGCAAACTGGTGGTGACCACGCCAACGGTGACGCTGGTGCTCAGCAACAACGGTAACTACAGCGCGTACGATGCCCAGGGCAAAGAGCTGAAAGATCATAAACCTCAGCTGGCGCTGCTGTTGCAGGTGCTGACGGAAGAGAAACGGTTCACGGCAAACTGATTAATTATGAGGCAGTTAAGCTGCCGGCATATTGCAATCGCCAACGGAACCAGTAGTATAACCCTCCACGTTCGGCACGTAGCGCAGCCTGGTAGCGCACTGTCATGGGGTGTCAGGGGTCGGAGGTTCAAATCCTCTCGTGCCGACCAAAATCCCAAAGAAAAGCAGCCTTTATGGCTGCTTTTTTATTTTCTGCTGTAAAATCGCGGCGTTAAGCACAGCGCGGTAATAAATCCTAACGCTTTCCTTCATTGCATAATGACCAATCCTTTCCAGGCTTAAACGGTTAATCACCAATGCAAGGAGGAAACATGCTTGATGAATATAAACGCTGCGTGGAGGCTTGTTATCTGTGCGCAGCCGCGTGCGACCACTGCGCAACATCCTGTCTGGATGAGGAAAATGTGGAGATGATGCGCGAATGCATCAGGCTGGATATGCAGTGCGCCAATACCTGTCGCCTCACGGCGCAGTTCATGGCGCTAAACAGTGCATCGGTGCAGCAGCTCTGTCAGTTCTGCGTCGACATCTGCCAGCAGTGCGCGCAGTCGTGCCAGCAGCATCAACACCAGCACTGCCAGCAATGCGCTCAGGCCTGTCAGCGCTGTGCAGAAGAGTGCCGTAAAATGGCGGCATGATGCCAGCCGGATTGAGATTCGCTGCGGCGAATCTCAATCGTTGACGCTGAGTGAAACCTCTGCCTCGCAGGATTGCACCAGAATCAGCGGGCATTTCTTCACCTTACACGCCTGCGAATAAGCCAGCTCGCACACTTCGCAGATATCGCGCACTTCCGACTCATACTCATACTCCATGAAGTAGCGAAACGTACCGCTGCGCGTGTCGCTGCGCCAGAAGCGTTGCGGTTCCAGGATTTCATCCAGCTGCCTGAAGGTCAGGGCTGAGGGGTTGTGAAAACCCACTCTTACACGATATTTAGTCATGCCCTGATAATTATCGAGTTTCCGCTGCGTTGCCAGCCGGAAACAATTCTCGCTGGGATAGGGAAAATCTTTGCTGTGGATAACGCATCGGGTGCCGCAACCAAAGGCGCGACGATCGCGGCACAGATGAAGGGCTAACCCGTCAGCGTTTGATTTTTAAATCATCATCCCAGCGGTCTGCCGCCGCGTTTGCGGGATCGTGATCCTGCAGCAAAAACTCGCCGTTTTGCTGGGCGATCTGCTCACCGGTATCGGTAATCGCGTTTTGAATAAATACCTTTGCCTGCGCGCCATTCACAAAGGTGAGCTGATGGAAGGCAGTTTTGTTGCCCCAGTCTTTCGACGGCGCTGAAATATAGCGGATGGTGTAACTCTGGTCCTCAACGCTGCCCTGTATCACGTAGAGGCCATAATGATTTTCGCCCTGCGACAGGATTTTATACACCCCGTTGCTGTAGTAATAAATCACCGCATCCGGGAACGGCTTTTCATCATAGAGCTTGCGGTAGTGCAGTTTATGCACAAAGGTGGGTTTGCCGGGCACCATTTCAATATTGCCCTGCGCATTCTGGAAGCTGAGATCTGCTGCCTGTGCAGCGCCTACGCTCATGCAACCCAGTAACATTATGCCAGCCAGTTTTTGCATCGTTCGCTCCTTAGCCTCTTTCGTCAGCCACCAGCATGTTACGCCCACGCTTCACCTCAGTTAAACGAAGCGGCTATTGGTGTGTGATGAGCTTCATAATACAGCCATCACCGGAAGGATAGAGATGGAAAATGACGGCGCCATTACCGCGCCAGAAGCGGCTATTCGTCACCACTGCGACAGGCCCTGACCTTACTGTTCAGAGTGCAAAATCCTGCAGCATAATCTTGCATCACACTTCATTCATGCTGCGAATCAGGTACTTAACTGAAGTCAGCAAAGCCGACCGGGATCACGTTTTTACTGATTTGTGACAGCAATTCATTAAAGTGAAACAAAAATGTCACAGATTTCCCCTACCCTAAAGCTCCCGTTTATTTGATGGAATCTCGTTATGGTCATCAAAGCAAAAAACCTGCAGGATGCGGAAGAACTCCTGCACTCAGGCATCAGCAAAGTGGAGCTGGCGTATGATATTGGCAGCGATGATTTCTTCCGCCTGGCGAGCCACTGGTGCGACCGTGGTGCACGCATTACCAAAGGCCACCACCATTTTGTGGTGCAGATGAAGAGCTTCGCTATCCCGCCAAATCGCTAACCCGCAGCAGCCTTTTCGGCTTGCTCTGCCCGCGGCTGACTGGTAAAACACGCTTTTCCATCAGCCGTTACTCGTTATGTTCTCAGCCGAAACATCCCTGCCGCTGCCCGCTTGTGGTTTCATCACCGCCGCTGGCCACACCGCTGAATCGCTGTCGCTGGCGTGGTGCCGCTTTGATCGGCAACAGTGGCACGCCGCTTTACCTGCGCAGTGGCAACTGCCGCTGCCGTCCGCGCTACAGCAGGCAGCCAGCAAACGCAAAATTGAATATCTCGCCAGCCGCTGGCTGGTGCGGCAACAGCTGGCGCAGCTGGGCATCAGCGATTTCGTGCTGCACAACGCACCGGACCGCTCACCGTGCTGGCCGGCAGGCATCCGTGCTTCGCTGTCGCATAGCCATGACTGCGTGGTGATGGCCGCGACGCGCGAGGCATTGTATGTGGGCATTGATGTTGAGCAGGTGATGGCAGAGGAAACCGCGCAGGACACGGCGGAACTGCTGATGAACGCGCAGGAGCGCGCGCTGCTGGAGGGCCAGCCGCTGCCCTTTGCGCAGGCAGCAACGCTGCTGTTTTCGCTGAAAGAGAGTCTTTATAAGGCGCTATGGCCGCGGCTGCATCAGCCCATGGCGTTTCATCAGGCAGCGCTGATCGAGCTCGACCTGCCGCAGCAGCGCGCCAGGCTGCAGCTGTGTCAGGATTTCAGCGCGGAATTTACCCGCAGCACCGTGCTGGACGCACGCTTCTGGCTGCAGCCGGCGCGCGTGGTCACACTGCTCACTCACCCGGCCTGCACGCAATAAAAAACCGGCGCGGAATAAGCCCGGGCCGGTGACAACACAAGACGACAGAAGTGTTCCAGGGAGGCAGAGACGAGGATCTCTGCTGCCATTCACTGTATCCCGCTGACAACGTCCTGCCCAATAAGGGTTTTTGCTAAGCTTTGCCGCCAGCCGTCAATGGCCGGTATCGGTGCGTTTGACGGCGTCCAGCGTGGCCATTTCGCGCTCGCGGCCGGTCAGCTCGCTTAACTGCCCATCGCGCATTTCCAGCAGCCGATCGGCATGAATAAAGTAGTGATCGTCATGGCTGATGGCGAACACGGTTTTGCCGGACGCCTGAAGCCACGGCAGCAGCTCGCGGTAGAAGATGCGGCGGAAGTGCGGGTCCTGATCGGCCGCCCACTCATCGAGCAGCAGGATATCGCGCTCCTCCGCCGCCGCCAGCAGCAGAGCAAGGCGCTTGCTCTGCCCTTTCGACAGCTGCAGGTTGAGTACCCGGTTGCCTTCCAGCTTCAGCTTGTCCTGCATTTTCAGCCGTTCCAGCCACTGCTGCACCAGCGCCGGATTAGCCGGCTCACCACCGCGACGAATCAAACGGTCAAACAGGTGCACGTCAGTGAATACCGCCGAAAAGTGCTGGCGATAAGCATCAAGGTTATGCCAGTCCACCTCTTTACCGTCCAGCAGCAGGTGGCCTGAATGCGGCTGATACAGCCCGGTCAGCAGCATCGCCAGCGTGGATTTACCGCTGCCGTTACCGCCAATCAGAAACACCAGTTCACCGCGGCGCAGCGTCAGGTTGATCGGCCCGACGGCAAAACCGTGCTCGCCATAATGGAAACAGACGTCGCGCAGCTCCAGCGTCTGCCAGTCGCTCACCGTCGGCAGCGCGTTGAAACCGGCGCTGTAGGGAGCCAGATCGAAGGTATTAATTTTCCGTAATGCCACCTGTGCGCTGAGCAGCGTCGGCAGCGCGCCTACTGCCGCCAGCAGCGGCGTGCGCAGGAACAGCAGCGTCAGCGAATAGGTCGCGGCGACAGCGGTATTGGCCCAGCCGAGACCGTTGGCCATGAAGAACACAATACCAATCGCGCCGAGCATCATAATGTTCGACCAGTTCACGGCGCTGAGATGGAAGGTATCGGCGCGCACAATGTGACGACGATAATCCGTGGCATTTTCCTGATACACGGTGTCGTAAATCAGTTGGGCGCGCTCGCGGTTAAGCTGCAGCTCTTTGCGCCCTTCAATGATGGTCTGAAAATCGCGGTACAGCTCGTCCTCGATGTCGCGCAGCTTCGCCATGTGCTGATAGACGCGCGACACCAGCAGCCAGCCGCCGATCAGCGTCACCACCAGCCACAGCGTGGTGATCAACAGCATTTGCGGTGACAGCCACGCCAGATAGATCGCGGAACCCAGCGTAATAATGATGCCCTGAATCAGCTCCGGCAGGCGCACAAACGCGATAGTGATGGCACGCACGTCGCTGGTCAGGCCGGCCAGCAGCTGAGCGTTACCAATCTGCTCAATGCGTTCAACCCGGGTATCCAGAATACGTTTGATAAACTCACCGCGCAGCCGCCAGACAAAATGGTGGCCGAGCTGAGTCAGCGCCAGCTGCGACGCCAGCGTCACCGCCATCAGCAAAAACAGCTGGGCGAGAAAGCCCGGCAGCACGGTGAGCGAGGTATTAACTGCCACGATCAGTTCATTATTGATGTAGGCGATCAGCCCGATACCCAGCGCGGCGCTGAGCAGCGTCAGCACAATCACGCCGATAAACGGCCAGCGGTACTGGCGAAAAACAACCTGAAGCAATGCCATTAAAAATTATCCAGAGGTCAACCAGGCAGCCTGCAGTTTAATGGCGCTTCGGGTGAAGGCAAGAATAATTCTCATCCGTTTTACGGTTACTGGGCGCGGCGGAATGTCAGGTTGTAACGGAACGCGCCAGCCTGCGGATGGATGCCCGCTTTTAGCGGCAAAATGCCGTGATAGCGCAGGCGCGACGGACCGCCCCACACCACGATATCGCCGTGCTCCAGCAGCACGCGCTGCGTCGCATCGCCGCGCTCGAAACCGCCAAACTGAAAAACGGCCGGCAGGCCAAGCGATACCGAGACAATCGGCTGGCGTAAGTCTTTCTCATCCTTATCCTGATGCAGCGTCAGTTTGGCGCCGGGCTCATAGCGGTTAATCAGGCAGGCGTCCGGATTGAAACCGGCAAAGCCGGCCTCCTGCGCGGTCTGCTGCGCCAGCGTGCGGAACAGCGCGGGCATCGGCGGCCATTTACGGCCGCTGCTGACATCCTGTTCGGTGTACTGGTAACCGCGCGAATCGGTCGACCAGCCGAAATCGCCGCAATTGGTCATGGCGACTGACATGCGATGTCCACCCGGCGTGATGCGATGGGCAAACGGGTTAAGGGCCGCGACGTCATGAATCGCCGTCAGCAGCGCATCGGCCTGCTCGCGCGCCCGGCGCCGCAGAATCACCGCGCCCTCGGCCAGCGGTTCCTGCCATGGCGCATCCTCACTAAATAGATCCAGCACAGTTACCTCCTGTCAGGTCAGGGCTGATCGATAAGAAACGATTTGAACTGTGGCGACATCCAGTGGCTGAAGCCGTCGCCCTGCTTCGTAATCAGATACACCGCCAGATGCTGTTTCAGCGCCAGCGCTTTGGCACGCTCGGTGCCGAGCACCATCAGCCCGGTGTCCCAGCCGTCGGCTTCCAGCGCGGTGGTGGCAATCACCGTGGCTGAGACCAGCCGGTGATCGATGGGTCGGCCGCTGGCCGGATCGATCACGTGCGAGATGCGTTTGCCATCCAGTTCATAATAGTTGCGATAGCTGCCGGAGGTGCTGATTCCGTGCCCCTGCAGATCGACGCGTGCCTCCACCGCGTTCTCGCGATCGGTCGGTTTCTGGATGGCGACCCGCCACGGCTGCTGGCTGGCATTCAGGCCGCGACTCAGCACCGCCCCGCCCACCGACACCAGATAATTAGTGATACCCTGCTGCTCCATCAGCCGCGCCAGGTGATCGGTAGCGTAGCCTTCGCCCATGGTGGAGAGATCAACATACAGGCCAGGCAGATCTTTCTGCAGCCACTGGCCGTTCACCGTTTCAATCACGCGCAGGTGCTGCAGGCCGGTCTGCGCTTTGGCGGCGGCAATAGCGGCATCCGATGGCGTATGAGCCGGCTGCTGCGCCGGGCCAAAGCCCCACAGATTCACCAGCGGTCCGACGGTAATGTCCATCGCGCCGCCGGTCAGCTGGCCGATGCGCAGCGCGCGGGTGACGATATCGGCCATATCGGCACTGACCGGCTGAGGATCCTGCCCCTGATACTGGTTGAAGCGCGACAGCACCGAGTCCTTTTTCCAGGTGGAGAGTTCGCCATCGTCGCGATCGAGCTGCTGCTGAATCGCCTGCTGCAGCGCGGCTTTACGCTGAGAATCCACGCCCGCCAGACTCACGCGCCACACCGTTCCCATGGTTTTGCCTTCCAGCACCAGCGCCTGCTGCGCCGGTTTTTGCTCGCACCCGCTCAGCAGCAGTGCTACCATGCCTGTCAGCAGAATGTTCTGAAAATTCATCAATTCCTCGTCTGTAACTCATTACTACAGCCTATTACAAAGCATAACTCGCTTGTAAAACCGTCTAAAGCTGCTTGAAGTTGATCGCTGGCTGGCACAGCATACTGCGTTCCTGCACGAGAATCCTTACAGGAGCGACAGATGATTTATATGATCCTTGCTATTACCGCCGGGTTATTTGCTTACGGAAGCTTCCGTTGCTGGCAGCACTATCGCCACCGCCTGATTCAGCACTATCCGTCGCGCCGACGTTAAGGCATTGCACCAGCGTCGTGCATCCTGCACCGCTTCAGCGCTGGCGCAGTGTAACAAAGCGGCCACGGGGCGCGTGGCGCTGAGAGCGGTGGCGTGGCATGAATTGTGCAGCGTTGATGCTGGGTTGAACATCAGCGAGGTGCAATATGAGTAAGGCAACAGAACAACAGGATAAATGGCAGCGCTGGCTGAGCTTTTCCGCCTTTACGCTGGCGGGCGTGGCGCTGGAAGGCAGCCTGCCGCCTGCCACCACATCCCCGCAGCAGGCGGCAAAGGCCAGACGCTGGCGCAACGCGCCGTAAATTACAGACCCAGCTCGCTCAGGCCCGGATGATCGTCCGGGCGTCTGCCAGCCGGCCAGTGAAACAGCCGCGCTTCAACGCTAATCGGCAAATCGTTGATGCAGGCGAAGCGCTGAATCATCAGACCATCGGCACCAAAGTGCCAGTTTTCATTGCCGTAGCTGCGGAACCAGTTGCCGCTGTCATCGCGCCACTCATAGGCAAAACGCACCGCCAGCTTATCGTGGTGCCACGCCCACAACTCTTTAATCAACCGATAATCCAGCTCGCGGGCCCATTTACGCTGCAGAAAGGTCACGACGTCTGCGCGGCCGTTAACGAATTCGCTGCGATTGCGCCAGCGGGTATCTTCACTGTAAACCTGCGACACGCGCTGCGGATCGCAGCTGTTCCAGGCATCTTCCGCCATACGCACTTTTTCTAAGGCACTTTGATGATCGAACGGGGGGATGAGCATTTTTATCTCCTGATGATGTAGACAGGTCTGTCTACTTGATTCATCCTGCCGTATGTAGACAATTCTGTCTACCCCCGTAAACAGGAATTTTTTCTTATGCTCGCACCCCTGCTGTTTGATGCCAGCGCCAGCGCGCGTGACCGCATCCTGCTCAGCGCGCAACAGCTGTTTTATACGCAAGGCATCCGTGCTACCGGCATCGATAAAGTGATTGCCGCGGCTGGCGTGACCAAAGTGACCTTCTATCGCCACTTTCCGGCTAAAAATGACTTAATTCTGGCGTTTCTGCAGCAGCGTCATCAGCGCTGGATGAGCGGCTTTCGCAGCGCGCTGGCGCAGCAGCCAGCCATCAACGTGGCGCTGCCGGCTGCGCTACTGAGCTGGTTTCAGGAGGAGGATTTTCGCGGCTGTGCGTTTATTAATAGCGCGGCAGAACTGGCTGATACCCTGCCGGAAGCGAGCGCACTGATTCGCCAGCACAAGCGGGAGATGGCAGCCGCCATTGCCGAAAGAATCAGCGCGGCGCAGCAGGATAAAACCGGGCAGATCGTGTTGCTGGTGGATGGCGCAATCGTGCAGGTTCAAATGGGGGAAGCGGCGCAGCAGGTGACGGCAACGCTGCAGGCGGCGCTGAACGCGCTGCTGGAGATCAGAGCGTGACCCGCAGGCCACGCTCTCCGGCTTAGAACTGGTAAACCAGGCCCAGCGCAACGATGTCGTCGGTGTTGATACCGGCCGCATCGGTGAAGTTGTTGTCGTCCAGCAGGTTGATCTGGTAATCAACATAGGTCGACATGTTTTTGTTGAAGTAATAGGTCGCACCCACGTCGACATATTTTTTCAGGTTCTGGCTGCCGTAACCTTCGATATCGCTGCCGCGTGAGGAGACGAAGGCCAGCGACGGACGCAGACCGAAGTCAAACTGATACTGTGCCACCAGTTCCCAGTTGTCCGCTTTGTTGGCATAGCCGTACGCAGCAGAATCCACCGCGCCGAAGCGGGTTGCGTTGTAAGAACGGGTGTACATCGCCGCCAGATATACGTTGTTAGCGTCATATTTCAGACCGCCGGTGTAGGCTTCGGCTTTATCACCGCGACCAAGAATGCCTGGCGCGTTGCCGTTCTGATTGTTGGTACGGTCAGACTGGAACATCGCCGCACCCAGACCGAAGCCGGAGCCGAGATCGTAGGTGGTGCTCAGGCCCCATCCGTCGCCGTTCTCACCCAGGACATCACGACCGGAAGAGGATTCGGTTGGGTTGTCGTTTTTGCCCTGATACTGCACGGCAAAGTTCCAGCCATCCACCAGGCCGAAGAAGTTGCTGTTGCGGTAAGTCGCCAGGCCGTTGCTGCGCTGGAACATGAAGTTGTCCGCGCCGTAGGTGTCACCACCAAACTCCGGCAGCACGTCAGTCCAGGCGCCGATGTCATACAGTACGCCGTAGTTACGGCCGTAGTCGAACGAGCCCGCATCACCGAATTTCAGACCGGCGAAGCCGACACGGGTGTAGCTGTTAGCGGTACCCTGCGATTCTGCGGTGTTCAGCGCTGCCTGGTACTCCCACTGACCGTAGCCGGTCAGCTGTTCGGTCACCTGAGTTTCACCTTTAAAACCAAAACGCAGGTAAGACTGGTCACCGTCCTGGCCATCGTTGTCCGAGAAATAGTGCAGGCCGTCTACTTTGCCGTAGAGGTCTAATTTGTTGCCATCTTTGTTATAAATTTCAGCTGCGCTTGCTGAGCCTGCCACCAGCAATGCAGGAATCATCAGGGAGAGAACGCGACGTTTCATTTTATTACCCTCTGTAATGTGCCTTTTATATGTGCCACTGCTAACTGAATGCTTAAAAATTCAGCCGGCAAGCCATTGTTATTTTATGGAGAGCAATAATCTATCACGAAAATGATACTAAATTTCCGAAAGTGTTTCATTTTATTAAATAGTTATTTCTAAATGTAAATTTCGCGGAACTAATAATCAGCACGCATCGGCAAAAAATATCGCACTAATTGATAAACCGAATTTTATTCATTTAAATACATAGAGATAAGATGAGATGAGCTGCCGCACTGAATGATAAAACTTAACGCCACTCAGCGCATACAATTACTCCCGCTATCATCATTTATTTCATTATTACCTTCATTCACCCCGAATGAGAGATTTACCCTAATTCCCGCCGGACATGATTGTCCGGCATTTTTTTGCCTGCCATTTTTCTTCCGCTGTGTAATTTTATGTAAACCTGTTTACTGAGGTTAAATTAACCGCCACTCAGGACGCCATTATTTGTTCGTTTTCGCACTTTTTGTTCATTACTTAGCCATGATTGCACAATGTTAATTTCCGGGCGTAATAAAGTTGAACAGGAATATAGCCGATGCGTTTCTCCAACCGTTTGCGGAATATTCTTTACCACTATTCAGTCAGTTAGCGTTGCCGCAGTAATCGATTTTCACCCCAACTTAAGCCAAATTTTCACTGAATCTGTCGGTTTACTAAGAGCCAGAGAGCTTATGAAGTCCAGGAAATGTCTGGAAAAGCGCAGCGCCTGGCAAAAGATCGGTAATATGCTCGTTTCTGGCGACCATTTTTGCCCTGCTCTTCGCCTTCATTGAGCGGTGCCGCGCCAGCTTTAATGCTAAACTTCGTCGCTCGAACGACTTATGACAACGACACCTTTATGACAGCACTGGACGCCGCACAGCCCAACAAATTGCATCAGCGTGTCAATCTGGGAACACGCCTCGTTTTTCTCATCGCCGGTTTAAGCATGTCTGCCTGGGCGCCGCTGGTGCCGTTTGCCAGCCAGCGCCTCCAGCTGACGGGCGCGTCGCTGGGCGGCCTGCTGCTGTGTCTCGGCATTGGTTCACTGGCGGCAATGCCGGTGACCGGTGCGCTGGTGGCACGCTTTGGCTGCCGCCGCGTTATGCTGTGCTCCACGCTGGTAGTGCTGGCAGTACTGCCGCTGTTGGCGACGCTGGATGTGATGTGGCTGATGGCCGCCACGCTGATGGTGTTCGGTGCCGGGCTCGGCATGCTGGATGTGGCCATGAATGTGCAGGCGGTTGAGGTTGAGAAAGCGGCGGCCAAGCCGATGATGTCCGGTTTCCACGGTTTCTTCAGCCTTGGCGGTATTCTCGGCGCCGGCGCGGTCAGCCTGTTACTTGGCGCGGGTCTGACACCGCTGCAGGCGGTGGGCGTTATCATGCTGCTGATGGTGCTGCTGTTGCTGTGCAGCCTGCCGACGCTGATGACAGAGCGGCTGCATCAGCCCGATCAACCCTGGCTGGTGATCCCGCGCGGCTGGGTCGCCTTCCTAGGTTGCCTGTGCTTTATTCTGTTCCTTGCTGAAGGCGCGGTACTCGACTGGAGCGCCCTGCTGCTGCTGCAGAGCCCGGGCATGAGCGTGGCGCACGCCGGCCTGGGTTACGCCATCTTCTCTATCGCCATGACCATAGGTCGTCTGACGGGCGATAAAGTGATTCAGCGCTTTGGCCGCTATCCGGTGATGCTGACCGGTGCGCTGGCGGCGGCAGCCGGCATGACGTTAGCGGTGCTGCTGCCGTGGCCGCAGGCGGCGCTGCTGGCCTTTTTGCTGGTGGGCTTTGGCCTGGCCAATACCGTGCCGATGCTGTTTAATGCCGCCGGTAATCAACAGGATATGCCGGCCAATCTGGCGATTTCCGCCATGACAACGCTCGGCTATGCGGGTATTCTTTCAGGCCCGGCTTTAATCGGCTTTATTTCCCAGTGGCTCAGCCTGAGCGGCGCGTTTTTACTTATCGCCCTGCTGCTGCTGGCGGTTGCCGCCAGCGCCCGGCTGGTCGCGCGTTAATTGCAGGATCCTGAGACACCTATGCTGCCTTATAAATTTCCGCTGACCTCCGGCAACGTAACGCGCTTTTTCGTGGTGTTTAACCTGGTGCTGTTTCTCGCGCTCGGTGCCATGGTGCACAACAGTGTGAATGCGTGGATCATGGAAAAGCGCTACGCCATGACCGACCTGGCGCGCGCGATGCAAAAACGTATTGATGCTTACCGCTTTGCCACCTGGCAAATCTATGAAAATCTCGCCACCAGCGCCGCAGGTTCTACGCCGAACAGCAGCCTGCAGGAGACGCGCCTGCGCCCGGATGTTTACTATCTGGAGAAAACCCGCCGCAAGACCGAAGCGCTGATTTTCGGCTCGCACGACAGCAGCACGCTGGATATGACGCTGCGCATGTCCAATTATCTCGATACGCTGTGGGGCGCTGAAAATCCGGCGTGGTCGATGTACTTCCTCAATGGTCAGGACAACAGCCTGATCATGATCTCGACCCTGCCGCTCAAGGATATGGCGACGCGCTATAAAGAGAGCGCGATCAATACGCTGGTGGACAGCCGCCGTGCCGAAATGCTGCAACAGGCCAATGCGCTGGACGAACGCGAAAGCTTCTCGCCACTGCGCCACTTTGCCTGGCAGAACGATCACTACTTCACGCTGCGCACCACGTTTAACCAGCCAGGTCATTTAGCCACAGTGGTGGCGTTCGATCTGCCGGTTAACGATTTGATTCCACGCAGTATGCCGCTGGAGAATTTCCAGCTGCGCCAGGATGCCAGCCAGCCCGGCAGCGCCACCAGCGATGACGCCAGCAGCGAAAGCACCGCAGTGACGCTGGTTAACCCGAACCTGGAGATTGCCGCCACGCTGCCCAGCACCTCGCTCCAGCTGGTGTACCGGGTGCCACTCGCCAGCCTGGCGATGGATACCCTGCACAACCTGATGTGGCCGCTGCTGATCAACCTGTTGCTGTTCCTGCTGTCTATTGCCGGCATTACGCTGCTGCGCCAGCAGTCGCTGCGACCGAATGAGAACCAGAGCGCTGAGCTTGATTCGCTGCGTATGCTGAATGAGGAGATCGTCGCCAGCCTGCCGGTCGGGCTGCTGGTGTATGACTTTGGTACCAATCGCACCCTGCTGAGCAACAAAATCGCTGAGCATCTGCTGCCGCATCTCAATCTGCAGAAGATCATCAATATGTCCGATCAGCATCAGGGCGTGCTGCAGGCTACCATCAATAACGAAGTGTATGAGATTCGCCACGCGCGCAGCATGCTGTCGCCGCACACCCAGCTGTTTATGATGCGCGATCAGGATCGCGAGCTGCTGGTGAATAAGAAGCTGCAAAAAGCGCAGCAGGTGCTGGATCGCAACCACCAGATGCGCCAGCAGCTGATGCAGAATCTTGGCCATGCGCTTAATCGTCCGCTGCAGAGCATGGTGACGCAGCTGGTGCAGCTCAGCCAGCGCGATGACGACGAGAGCGTGCTGGATCTGCTGGATGAGAGCCAGGGTCTGGCGCGGCTGGTGGACGATATCGTCCTGCTCAACCGGCTGGAAGCCCACGACTGGTCGCCGGATGCGGGCGTGTTTAACCTGCAGGACCTGCTGGATGAGATTGCGCTGGAAAGCCTGCCGCTACTGCGCCGCAAAGGGCTGACGCTGGTGGTCAACAATCAGCTGGCCAACGACGAGATGCGCTTTGGCGATCGTCGCGCGCTGCGTAAAGTCCTGACCACGCTGATGCACTACGCGCTCACCACCACGCAGTGGGGCAAGATTTCCCTTGATATCAAAGCCAGCGACAGCAAAGCCAACAGCGTGCTGTTCCAGCTGGTGGATACCGGCTCAGGCCTGACCGGCGACGAGCTGGCCAACGTCGATTTCCCTTACCTCGGCGAAACCACGCAGGACCGTTACGGTCAGGCGTCCGGCATGGCATTTTTCCTGTGTAAGCAGCTGTGTAAACAGATGGGCGGCCAGCTGGAGATTATCGCCAAACCGGATATCGGCACGCGCTACAACATTCAGCTGCCGCTGGCGCTGGAGCAGCAGAGCGAGCAGGAAGAGAAACTGCTGGAAGGCGTGACGGCGCTGGTGGATATCGCGGTCGAAGACGTACACAAAATTGTCTGCCGCCACCTCGAGAACTGGGGGGCAAACTGCCTGACCTCGGACGAACGCTTGTCCGGGCAGGAGCATGATGTGCTGGTGACGGACGATCCGGCACGCCTGCACGGCTGGGCGCTGTTGCTGGCGGGTGACGAAATGGGGCATCACGCCCTCAACGACCAGCAATTCCGGGTCAATTTCAATCTCAGCAATGCGCTGCTTGATGCGCTGCTGGCCCTGATTGAGAAGCAACTGGCTCACGATTCGATAGAGGAGAGCGACGACGATGAGGCTGCCACGCCGCTGCTGAGCGGCGGCTATTTCCAGCTGTTTACGGAGACAGTACCGCCAGATGTGAAGAGACTGTATACTGAGTCGGCGGAGAAGGACTATCCCTCGCTTGCTCAGACAGCGCATCGCCTGAAAGGCGTGTTTGCCATGCTCAATTTACTGCCGGGTAAACAGCTTTGTGAAGAGTTAGAACAGCACATTAAACTGTGCGACGATTTAACCATTAAAAATACCACCAGTGAAATTGACGCGTACGTCAACCAACTGCTGCAGCAAGGTAACCAATAAGATGAATAACCTGAATGTAATTATTGCCGATGACCATCCAATCGTTCTGTTCGGTATCCGTAAATCTCTGGAACAGATCGAATGGGTGAATGTGGTAGGTGAGTTTGAAGACTCAACAGCACTGATCAATAGCTTGTCCAAACTGGATGCCAACGTCCTGATTACCGATCTGTCGATGCCGGGCGAAAAATACGGCGACGGCATCACGCTGATCAAGTACATCAAGCGTCACTATCCTGATCTTTCCATTATTGTTCTGACCATGAACAATAACCCGGCGATCCTGAGCGCGGTACTGGATCTGGATATCGAAGGCATCGTGCTGAAGCAGGGTGCACCAACTGACCTGCCAAAAGCGCTGGCAGCCCTGCAGAAAGGCAAAAAGTACACGCCGGAAAGCGTGGCCAAACTGCTGGAGAAAATCAGCGCCGGCGGCTACGGCGACAAACGTCTGTCACCGAAAGAGAGCGAAGTGCTGCGCCTGTTCGCCGAAGGCTTCCTCGTCACCGAGATCGCCAAGAAGCTGAACCGCAGTATCAAAACCATCAGTAGCCAGAAGAAATCAGCAATGATGAAGCTGGGCGTGGATAACGATATCGCGCTGCTGAACTACCTCTCTTCCGTCAGCGCCACTCAGGTCGACAAAGAGTAATCCCTGCGGCGGTGCTTCGGCACCGCCTCTCCTCTGCCCTGCTTATCCTTCCCGGCTTTTGCGAACACGTTCGGCATACAGCGCCAGCGTGGTTTTCAGCACATCCAGCGTCACCGGTTTTGACAGGCAGTTATCCATGCCGGCATCCATACAGCGCTGTTTCTCTTCCGCCAGTGCGTTAGCGGTCACTCCAATCACCGGGAAAGCATGCCCCAGCTGGCGCAGACGCTGCGTCAGCCGGTAGCCGTCCATGTTTGGCATGTTGACGTCGCTCAGCACGATATCGATATGGTTACGGCTGAGCACGTTGAGCGCATCCACGCCGTCCTGCGCCGTTTTGGTCTGATAGCCCAGCGTGCCGAGCTGTTCAGACAGCAGCATCCGGTTAATCGGATGGTCATCAACGATCAGCACCATGATGTCTTCATAGCTGGAGGCCTGCTGCGGCACCGGCAGTTCCAGCGTGGTCACCGTTTCGCTGTCGATGGCAATGCGATAAATCCGGCCCAGCAGCAGCGGCAGATCGTGCAGCGTCGCGCTGCTGTGCACCCACTGTCCCGGCGTCGTTTCCTGCGGCATATCAATGTGTTCACCGCAGATACGGATGCGCGCGCGTACCGTCTGCGCTGGCGCGTCGTGGTGATCGCAGATCATCACATCGTCCGCCCCAGCCCGCCCCTGATAGTGCGCAACCTGGATGCCCTGCTGCTGGAGCAGACGCAGCAGGAAGGCCGCCAGATAGTCGTTGCGCAGGTCGAGCCAGATGGCTTTTTCCTGCAGACCATCCAGCAGCGGCGGCGCGGGTTGCTGTCCGGCGTAGATCGGAATACGCACCACAAACTGGCTGCCCATGCCCGGTTCAGAGTCGACTTCGATGTCGCCATCCATCATGTTGATGAGCTTTTCACAGATCGCCAGTCCCAGCCCGGTGCCCTGGAAATTACGCTGCACGCCGGAGCCGACCTGGAAGAACGGGTCGAACAGGCGCGTGATCTCTTTCGCCGGGATTCCCACGCCGGTGTCGCGCACGCGAAACGCCAGATACCCCTCTTTGACATAGGCGTGCAGGATAATGCAGCCGGTGTGGGTGAATTTGATGGCGTTGTTCAAGAGGTTGGAGATCACCTGCTGCAGGCGCAGCGGATCGCCATCCAGCGCCAGCGGCACATCGTTCTCGATAAACACATACAGCGTCAGGCGCTTGCGCACCACCAGCGACAGATAGTTGCTGGCAATATGGTTGACCACCTCACGCGGCGAGAAGGGACGCGGCTCAATCTTCAGCTGCTCGGACTCGATCTTCGAGAAGTCGAGAATATCGCTGATGATTTTCAGCAACAGGCTGGATGAGTTGTTCATCGCCGTGACCAGCGAATCCACGCCCTTCGGCAGCGATTTGGTCTGCAGCAGATCGAGGTTACCGATAATGCCGTACAGCGGCGTCCGCAGTTCGTGACTGACGGTAGCAAGGAACATCGACTTGGACTGGCTGGCCTGCTCGGCGGCGTGCGCCATCTCCTGTAGCGACTGCTCCATGCGCACGCGCGCCGAGACGTCGACCAGCACGCAAATCGCCACGTTCTCGTTGCGGTAGCGCGAATGCACAAAGCTGATTTGCAGGTTAGTGTTACTGCCGGTCAGCATATCGACAAAATTAACCTGCTGGCCGCCGATGATTTCGTTCAGCCGCAGGCGATCTTCCTGCGTCAGCAGCGTCAGATAGTTATGCGCCAGTTCATTACTGAGGATGTTGGTGCCATCGCTGGTACGCAAAATACAGATGCCGACCGGCGCTGACGCGACAATCTTGCGGTTGAACTGCTCGTGCTCCTCCAGCCGGTGAGCGTTGTCTTCCGCCGGCAGGAACATGCGGCGTTCGAACACCCACGCCAGGGTAAACAGAATCAGCGCGCTGAGAATATTGAGCAGCAGCGCGTTAATCAGCATCAGCTTGAGCTGATCCATCAGCACATCGGTCGACAGCGACCACACCACATTGAGGCTGGACGGCGGCAGCGGCTTTTTCAGCACCAGCTGACGATAGCCGTCAAGATAACCAAACCAGGTGCTGTTATCCGGCAGATCGTCCAGCGAATAACCGGGTCCGCCGCGTCGTGAGCTGATCAGCGGACGATAGTTTTCATCGGTGATGGTGGCCACCAGCGGCAGCCCGCCGGGCTGAATAAATTCATCCAGGCGAATGTTCTGTTCCACGCCGAGCAGCGCCTGCAGTTTGTTGGCGACGTAAACCGGCACCACCATGTAGAAGTTGCCGATGCCTGGCTGGCTGCTGTTGGTAATCCAGTACATTGGATTACGCCGCTCTTCCTCGTTGCCGCTGCGGTAGTGCAGCACGTTTTCGCGCAGCGCCTTCAGGCTGCGTTCGCGATCGACCGGATTATTGTTACCGATGGTGAAATCTGCCAGGCACTGATTTTCGCCGCCAATAAAGAACACCCGATTGAGTTCATAGGCTGAGGCGAAATTGCTTTTCCAGTAGTTAATGAAATAGCTCAGTGAATCGAGCGAGTTACGCCAGGTGTTGCTCATTGACGTGCAGTCACCGTCGGTAAACAGCGGCGTAAACTGCGGCAGCGTGCTTTTGCCGCCCGGCATGCCGTTGAGCATATCCAGCCCGTTGACGCTGCTGCTCAGGCGATTCTCAGTGATGTACTTCAGCTCGCGCATCACATCCGCGGAGTGGCGCACATACCATTCGGCCTGACCATAATTGGTGGCAAACTCCTGGCGCACCGCGTTCTCTTTCTCGTGCAGCACATTGATGATGTAGAAAGTGGTCAACAGTGCACCCAGCGACCAGAGCAGCAGTGCCAGCGCACGAAACAGGTAGCGCGAGATGCGAAGCGTGGTGCGAAAGGAGACGAGATATTTCAAAAGAGACTCACTGGCGGCAAGGGTTATCGGGACGTTGAAAAGTTCTCATACACTAGCTTTATCAGGGCGAAAAAGCCAGTTGGCACGCGACTTTGGGAGTGAAAGTCAGACAAAAAAACGGCAGGTCGGTTGCCCTGACCTGCCGCTTGTGACAGACAACGAACGGTTACTCTTCGTCGTCTGTTTCCGGTGCGTCGTCGTCGCTGTCGACTTCCGGCGCGATATCGTCTTCGCCTTCTGCCACGCTGCCGTCGATGGCGTCGAGTTCTTCCTCTTCCACCGGTTCAGCGACGCGCTGCAGGCCGACCACGTTTTCATCTTCCGCGGTACGAATCAGGATCACGCCCTGCGTATTACGGCCCACCACGCTGACTTCCGACACGCGGGTACGCACCAGCGTACCGGCATCGGTGATCATCATGATCTGATCGCTATCTACCACCTGTACCGCGCCCACCACTGGCCCGTTACGCTCGGTGACTTTAATCGAGATCACGCCCTGCGTGGCGCGCGATTTGGTCGGATACTCGCTGTTAGCAGTACGCTTGCCGTAGCCGTTCTGCGTTACGGTGAGAATCGCGCCCTCTTCACGTGGCACAATCAGCGACACCACTTTGTCGCCTTCTGCCAGCCTGATGCCGCGTACGCCCGAAGCCGAACGGCCCATGGCGCGCACCGCGCTCTCCGCGAAGCGCACCACTTTACCGGCGGCAGAGAACAGCATCGCTTCGTCGTTACCGTTGGTCAGCGCCACGCCAATCAGCTCATCGTCTTCACGCAGGTTGATGGCAATGATGCCGGCACTGCGCGGACGGCTGAACTCCTGCAGCGCAGTTTTCTTCACGGTACCGTCTGCGGTCGCCATGAAGATGTTGAAGCCTTCGGTGTATTCGCGCACTGGCAGAATCGCGGTGATACGCTCGTTGGCTTCCAGCGGCAGCAGGTTGACGATCGGACGACCGCGCGCGCCACGGCTGGCTTCCGGCAGTTGATAGACCTTCATCCAGTAGAGGCGGCCACGGCTGGAGAAGCACAGAATGGTGTCGTGGGTGTTGGCCACCAGCAGACGATCAATAAAGTCTTCTTCTTTAATGCGCGCCGCCGATTTACCCTTACCACCGCGACGCTGGGCTTCATAGTCTGACAGCGGCTGGTATTTGACGTAGCCCTGATGCGACAGGGTGACCACCACATCTTCCTGGTTGATCAGGTCTTCGATGTTGATGTCAGCGCTATTAGCGGTGATTTCCGTTCGGCGCGCATCACCAAACTGATCGCGCATCGCCACCAGCTCTTCACGGATCACTTCCATCAGGCGCTCGGCGCTCTGCAGGATGTGAATCAGTTCGGCGATCTGGTCCAGCAGCTCTTTGTACTCGTCGAGCAGTTTTTCATGCTCAAGGCCGGTCAGTTTCTGCAGACGCAGATCAAGAATGGCCTGTGCCTGCTGCTCGGTCAGGTAGTAGCGACCGTCGCGAATACCAAACTCCGCTTCCAGCCACTCCGGACGCGCGGCGTCGTCACCGGCTCGTTCCAGCATGGCGGCGACGTTGCCGAGATCCCACGACTGCGCCAGCAGGCCGCTTTTCGCTTCGGCTGGCGTCGGAGCCCGACGAATCAGCTCGATAATCGGATCGATGTTGGCCAGCGCAATCGCCAGACCTTCAAGGATGTGCGCACGATCGCGCGCTTTACGCAGTTCGAAGATGGTACGACGCGTCACCACTTCACGGCGGTGGCGAACGAAGGCTTCGATGATCTCCTTCAGCGTCATAATCTTCGGCTGGCCCTGATGCAGGGCCACCATGTTGATGCCGAAAGAGACCTGCAGCTGCGTCAGCGAGTAGAGGTTGTTGAGCACCACTTCGCCGACCGCATCGCGTTTCACTTCAATGACGATACGCATGCCGTCTTTGTCAGATTCGTCACGCAGGCCGCTGATGCCCTCAACGCGCTTCTCTTTCACCAGCTCGGCAATTTTCTCGATCAGGCGCGCTTTGTTCACCTGATACGGGATTTCATTGACGATGATGGTTTCACGACCGGTTTTGGCGTCGGTTTCGATCTCGCCGCGCGCGCGGATGTAAATTTTACCGCGCCCGGTGCGGTAGGCTTCTTCAATGCCACGACGACCGTTGATAAAGGCAGCGGTCGGGAAATCCGGCCCGGTAATGTGCTCCATCAGCCCTTCGACGCTGATGTTTTCATCTTCGATAAACGCCAGACAGCCGTTGATCACTTCCGTCAGGTTGTGAGGCGGAATGTTGGTCGCCATGCCGACGGCAATACCGGAGGAGCCGTTGATCAGCAGGTTAGGAATTTTGGTCGGCAGGACTTCTGGGATCTGCTCGGTGCCGTCATAGTTCGGCACAAAGTCGACCGTCTCTTTTTCCAGGTCAGCCAGCAGTTCAGAGGAGATCTTCGCCATGCGCACTTCGGTATAACGCATCGCTGCGGCGGAGTCGCCGTCGACCGAACCGAAGTTACCCTGACCGTCGACCAGCATGTAGCGCAGGGAGAACGGCTGGGCCATGCGCACGATACTTTCGTACACAGCGGAGTCACCGTGTGGGTGATATTTACCGATAACGTCACCGACCACACGGGCAGATTTTTTATAGGGTTTGTTCCAGTCGTTACCCAGTTCGCTCATGGCAAAAAGCACACGGCGATGCACCGGCTTCAGGCCATCACGTACATCGGGTAAGGCTCGGCCAACGATGACCGACATGGCGTAATCGAGGTAGGAGTTTTTCAACTCTTCTTCGATATTGACCGGTGTAATTTCTCTCGCAAGGTCGCTCATGGAGCCGCTATCCCTCTACATAATCCCGGATTTTAAAGGTGCGAAAGTATATCACATCGCTTGCGTACGGTGAACGTAAAGCAGGGTTTTGTGGCGCTTTTCCTTTGCGCTGAGAGATGCCTCGCAGGGTTTATGCGTTTATACTGGTGGCATATTTTGTCAGGAGTCATGATTCAATGAATGAACAACCGCAGGAAAGCCGCCAGAACGTTGACCACGCCGAAATTGCCAAGTTTGAGGCGGTTGCATCACGCTGGTGGGATTTAGAGGGTGAATTTAAGCCGTTGCACCGCATCAATCCCCTGCGTCTTGGCTGGATTGCCCAGCACAGCCATGGGCTGTTCGGTAAGAAAGTGCTGGATGTCGGCTGCGGCGGCGGCATTCTTGCCGAGAGCATGGCGCGCGAAGGGGCGGAGGTCACCGGTCTGGATATGGGCGCCGAGCCGCTGGAGATCGCGCGTCTGCACGCGCTGGAGAGCGGTGTGAGCGTCAATTACGTGCAGCAGACGGTTGAAGCGCATGCGGCCAGCCATGCCGGTCAGTACGACGTGGTAACCTGTATGGAGATGCTGGAACACGTGCCGGATCCGCGTTCCGTGGTGCTGGCCTGCGCGCAGCTGGTGAAACCGGGCGGCGAAGTGTTCTTCTCCACTATCAACCGTAACCCTAAAGCCTGGCTACTGGCGGTGTTTGGTGCTGAATACGTGCTGCGCATGGTGCCGCGCGGTACCCATGACGTGAAAAAATTTATTCGTCCTGCCGAGCTGCTGAACTGGGTGGATGAGACCGCCCTGCGTGAACGCAATATGACTGGCCTGCACTACAATCCGCTGACCAACCAGTTCCGCCTTGGCCGCGGGGTGGACGTCAATTATATGGTGCATACCCACCGTCAGGCGTAAACGACCTGTTTGGCCTGCCTGCCCGTGGGCAGCGCTGTTGTAGCGGCGCGATGTATTACGCGAAAAATCGCGCCGCTATGGAATCTACGACCAGCAATTTACCCAACTGAACGGCATAACGCTCTACAAACTGCCAGTCCTCCTTTCACTTCCGACCGCACCCGGTTTATCACGCGCTGGCCCTATCCAGATCAATTTCCTTTTAGACGCTGCGATGCGCTTTTTGTAAGGTGAAAAGGTCATAAAAAATTCATAAGCAATGGCAGATAAGTGCGCTGCTGGCGGAGCGGCGCGGGCTTTTTTCGCCTGGGAAATTTCCCGAATCGCAGCGGTTGAGCAATAAACACGCGCTCGATCAAAAATTGAAAAAAAACCTGTTATCCGTTGACACCAGGTGCAGGCCTTGTGGCGTGGGGATCCAGGATTTTCGCCACCCCCCAGGGCGTAAAATTTTGTGAAAATCAACTCTTGTGATGATCCGATTGCTGACTAGAATACTCACCATATTGTTGTTCAAACTTTCCGCACCCCCTATATATAGTGTTTATCCACAGGCTTACTCACAATGAGCCGCCTGTGAATAGACGGGGGATAATTTTGTATTTCATGGACAGGTAAACACGCGACATGAACCAAAGTCTGCTCGTTACGAAACGCGATGGCCGCCAGGAGCGCATCGACCTCGATAAGATTCACCGGGTGCTGGACTGGGCAGCTGAAGGGCTGAACAATGTCTCCGTCTCGCAGGTTGAGTTGCGTTCGCACATCCAGTTTTACGATGGCATCAAAACCTCGGACATTCACGAGACCATCATCAAAGCGGCTGCTGATTTGATCTCCCGTGACGCGCCTGATTACCAGTACCTGGCTGCGCGTCTGGCGATCTTCCACCTGCGTAAAAAAGCGTACGGTCAGTTTGAGCCACCGAAGCTGTACGACCAGGTAGTGAAAATGGTCGAGATGGGCAAATACGATCGCCATCTGCTGGAAGACTACAGCACCGAAGAGTTCGAGCAGATGGACGGCTTCATCGACCACTGGCGCGACATGAACTTCTCCTACGCGGCGGTGAAGCAGCTGGAAGGCAAATATCTGGTGCAGAACCGCGTCAGCGGTGAAATCTACGAGAGCGCCCAGTTCCTGTATATTCTGGTCGCCGCCTGCCTGTTCTCCGGCTATCCGCGCGATACGCGCATGGATTACATCAAGCGTTTTTACGATGCGATCTCCACGTTCAAGATCTCGCTGCCTACGCCTATCATGTCCGGCGTGCGCACCCCGACCCGTCAGTTCAGCTCCTGCGTACTGATCGAGTGCGGCGACAGCCTGGATTCCATCAACGCCACCTCCAGCGCTATTGTGAAATATGTGTCACAGCGTGCCGGCATCGGCATCAACGCGGGCCGCATTCGTGCACTCGGCAGCCCGATCCGCGGCGGTGAAGCGTTCCACACCGGCTGTATCCCGTTCTATAAGCACTTCCAGACGGCGGTGAAATCCTGCTCGCAGGGCGGCGTGCGCGGCGGTGCGGCAACGCTGTTCTACCCGATGTGGCATCTGGAAGTGGAAAGCCTGCTGGTGTTGAAAAACAACCGCGGCGTCGAAGGCAACCGCGTGCGTCATATGGATTACGGCGTGCAGATCAACAAGCTGATGTACACCCGCCTGCTGAAAGGCGAAGACATCACCCTGTTCAGCCCGTCCGACGTGCCAGGCCTGTATGACGCGTTCTTCGCCGATCAGGATGAGTTTGAGCGTCTGTATACCAAATATGAGAAGGACGACAGCATCCGCAAGCAGCGCGTGAAAGCTGTCGATCTGTTCTCGCTGATGATGCAGGAACGTGCCTCAACCGGCCGTATCTACGTGCAGAACGTTGACCACTGCAACACCCACAGTCCGTTTGATCCGGCCATTGCGCCAGTGCGTCAGTCTAACCTGTGCCTGGAAATTGCGCTGCCGACCAAACCGCTGGAAGACGTCAACGACGAAAGCGGCGAGATCGCGCTGTGCACCCTGTCCGCCTTTAACCTCGGTGCGATTGAAAGCCTGGACGATCTGGAAGAGCTGGCGACGCTGGCAGTACGCGCACTGGATGCCCTGCTCGATTACCAGGATTACCCGATTCCGGCGGCAAAACGCGGTGCGATGGGCCGTCGTACCCTGGGTATTGGCGTGATCAACTACGCCTATTACCTGGCGAAACACGGTGTGCGCTACTCTGACGGCAGCGCCAACAACCTGACGCACAAAACCTTTGAAGCCATTCAGTACTGGCTGCTGAAAGCCTCCAACGAGCTGGCGAAAGAGCAAGGTGCCTGCCCGTGGTTTAAAGAGACCACTTATTCGCAGGGCATTCTGCCGATCGATACCTATAAAAAGGATCTCGACAGCGTATGTAATGAGCCGCTGCACCTTGACTGGGAAGCGCTGCGTGAGTCGATTAAAACCCACGGCCTGCGCAACTCCACGCTGTCTGCACTGATGCCATCTGAGACCTCTTCGCAGATTTCGAACGCCACCAACGGTATCGAGCCGCCGCGCGGTCACATTAGTATCAAAGCGTCGAAAGACGGGATTCTGCGCCAGGTGGTACCGGAGTATGAGCGTCTGAAAGATCAGTACGAACTGCTGTGGGAGATGCCATCAAACGACGGCTATCTGCAGCTGGTGGGCGTGATGCAGAAGTTTATCGATCAGGCGATTTCATCGAACACCAACTACGATCCAGGCCGTTTCGCCAATGGCAAAGTGCCGATGAAACAGCTGCTGAAAGATCTGCTGACCGCGTACAAATTTGGCGTGAAGACCCTGTACTACCAAAACACCCGTGACGGTGCCGAGGATGCGCAGGACGATCTGGCGCCGTCTATTCAGGATGATGGCTGCGAAAGCGGCGCCTGTAAAATTTGATCGAAAGGCGCCTGCGGGCGCCTTATCGTGTCTGGGCCAGCAGCGGCTGGCCCGTTTCACTTTTGGACTTAGTCATGGCTTACACTACTTTCTCACAGAACAAAAATGACCAGCTGAAAGAGCCGATGTTCTTCGGCCAGTCAGTGAACGTTGCCCGTTTCGACCAGCAGAAATACGACATCTTTGAAAAGCTGATCGAGAAGCAGCTATCTTTCTTCTGGCGTCCGGAAGAGGTTGACGTCTCGCGCGATCGCATCGACTATCAGGCGCTGCCGGAGCACGAGAAGCACATCTTCATCAGTAACCTGAAGTATCAGACGCTGCTGGATTCCATTCAGGGCCGCAGCCCGAACGTAGCGCTGCTGCCGCTGATTTCGATTCCCGAGCTGGAAACCTGGGTGGAAACCTGGGCGTTCTCCGAGACCATCCACTCACGCTCGTACACTCACATCATCCGTAATATCGTCAACGATCCGTCACTGGTGTTTGATGACATCGTGACTAACGAGCAGATTCTGGCGCGCGCGCAGGATATCTCGAAGTATTACGATGATCTGATCGAGATGACCAACTACTGGCATCTGCTGGGTGAAGGCACGCATCAGGTGGCGGGCAAGAGCGTGACCGTGAATCTGCGTGCGCTGAAGAAGCAGCTGTATATCTGCCTGATGAGCGTTAACGCGCTGGAAGCGATTCGCTTCTACGTCAGCTTTGCCTGCTCGTTCGCCTTCGCCGAGCGCGAACTGATGGAAGGCAACGCCAAGATTATTCGTCTAATTGCCCGTGACGAAGCGCTGCACCTGACCGGCACTCAGCATATGCTGAATCTGATGCGTACCGGTGAAGACGATCCTGAAATGAAAGAGATCGCCGCTGAGTGCCGCGACGAGTGCTTCGACCTGTTTAAGAAAGCGGCCGAGCAGGAAAAAGAGTGGGCTGAGTATCTGTTCAGCGGCGGCTCAATGATTGGTCTGAACAAGGACATTCTGTGCCAGTACATTGAGTACATCACCAATATCCGCATGCAGGCGGTGGGCCTTGATCTGCCGTTCCAGACGCGTTCTAACCCGATTCCATGGATTAACTCGTGGCTGGTGTCAGATAACGTGCAGGTGGCGCCGCAGGAAGTTGAAGTGAGCTCCTATCTGGTGGGTCAGATCGACTCCGAAGTGGGCGAAGACGACTTCAACGATTTCCAGCTGTAAGCATGAGCCGTTCCGTGGTAATCCTGCGCAGCTCCGGCTCCCGGCTGGAGTGCGCAGACGAACACCCTAATCTGCTGACGACGCTGGAAGCACATAATGTGTGCGTCGAGTTTCAGTGTCGCGAAGGCTACTGCGGCTCCTGCCGCATGCGTCTGCTGAAAGGCGAAGTGGATTATGCGGAAACCCCACTGGCGTTTATTCAGCAGGGCGAGATTCTGCCCTGCTGTTGTAAGGCCAGAGGGGAGATTGAGATCGAGCTGTAACCTGCCGCTACACCAAACCCAAAAGTCCTTTAATGCTTCAACATCCATACAGGTCGTCAGAGAGGTTGCCGCTTGCTGCACCGGCGTAAATCCATCCCTGGAGCCTGCCGCCGCGCCGTCCTGGCGCGGAGGCTGCTGCAAGCGGCAACCTCCCCCACGCCCTATCAGGCTTCTTCATTGCGGTAACAGAACGTCACCCTGCAGCGACACCAATGCTAACGGGAAGAGGGGATGTTGAGCTAAGCCGGACGTCACGCGGCAAGGATGCCGCGTGTCGAGGCCCGCAGGGAGCGGGTTTTGCCGTTCCGGGCGTGCTCAACTTCCCCTCTGACCTTGCTGTAAATTACCGCCAGCACAATGGAGTCAGCTCTTCACCGTCTCCAGGACATCAATCCAGCCGTGACCGGTACTGACTTCACTGCCGTGCAGCCAGCGGCGCAGCATATTCATCGCCATCATTGCCACCACTTTCTGCCGGGTTTCCAGATTGTGCCGCCCGTGGGTAAATTTCACCCGCTGGCCCCAGCTGGCTTCCGGGGTGTGCAGCGCAATCGACACTTCCCCTTCCTGCAGATCGCCAACCGACAAGGCCAGCACCGTGCCCTGCTGAGCGGCTAACTGACGCGTGCGCGTAACCTGCGCTTCCAGCGACTCCTCACGTGCCGGCAGCAACTCGGCAGCGCTAAGCGGTACCTGTGCGGCGGCCAGCTGCCAGTGCAGCAACCCGGCCGTGTATTGTTCGCTCAGAGCAAGGCGGAAGCCGCGATCGTGCAGTTCCCGCGCCAGCACGGCCGGCAATCCTTCAAAGCCTTCAAAAATGGTGCACTCGGCCAGCAGTAACTTAACCTGCTGCCACACCTGCTCCATCGCCACGCGCTGGCTGGCCGGGCCGGTCAGTTTGATCTCAATGATGGGCATCGACGAACGGTAGCCCATCACTACGCCCTCCGGCAGCGGCAGCGGTTCAAGCTCGGCGGCGATATCGCTCTCGCCGCGACCAAAGGTGGTCAGACGCAGGCACAGCGGGGGTTCTGGCAACGTAAAACGCGCCTTAAGACGCGGAATAATCTGCTGCTCAACCATCACTTTGAATTCTGACGGCACGCCGGGGGTAAAGAAAATCCAGCAGCGATTAAGCTGCAGGGCAAACCCACAGGCGGTGCCGACCGGGTTATCGATCAACTCGGCATTGGCCGGAATCTCCGCCTGCTTGCGATTACTGGGTGCCATGAGCCGCCCGCGGCTGGCAAACCAGGCTTCCATCTTCTCCAGCCACGCCTGTTGCAGCACCAGTTCGCTGCCGCTGGCGGTGGCCGCTGCCTGCGCGCTGAGATCGTCGCTGGTCGGCCCGAGACCGCCGTTCACGATCAGCACGTCGGCAATCTGACTGCGGCTCTGTAGCGCTTCAACCAGCGAGCTCATTGCATCGCCGACCGTGCTGCGACTGGTCATCGGCAGGCCGTGCTGAAACAGCATATCGGCCAGCCACGCGGCGTTGGTATCGACAATCTGCCCATGTAACACTTCATCGCCCGTTGAGAGCATTTCGACACGTATCACGATCTCTTCTCCTTATCCCTGTGGCTTTCACTGTAGGGAGCGCGCAGGCGAAACACAATCGCCGCCGGTGCGAAATGGCGGGTTAATCGCGATGCGGAAAGGAAACAGCGGGAAAGCAGGAATCGGGCGCGACGGACATCGCGCCCACGGGGATTAACGGCGCGCCAGCAGCAGGCCAACAAACAGACCGGCAGCCGCACCGATACCAATGCCCTGCCACGGTTTTTCATGCACGTAATCGTCGGCACGATATGCTGCCTGTTTGGCACGATAGTAATAGCTGTCGGACGCCTGGCTCACGCGATTCTTCACGTCTTCCAGCGCCTGCTCGGCTTTCTGCTTCAGTTCGATATATTTCTGGTCCGCCGGATCGCCCGAGGAGCGCAGCACTTCTTCCAGCGTTTCCGTCAGCAGCGCCAGATCGTCATCAAGACGGGTTTCAAATTGATCGGTAGATGACATGTTCACAATCCTCCATGTTTAAATGCGGTGTCGATTAACTATAGTCATAAATTGCGTTTTTGCGCCGCGCCGTCATCCGCTGACTGCGCTTTTTGCCGCGCTGAACGCAAAGTTATGTCATCCGGGGCGTTGCACGCGGAATTGTGCTTCGTTTATTTGATTAATCTGATAAATTTTCAGCGGACTGAATTTTTTATTTTCGCCACTGTCGTAACCCCCTGTAGCCTGACGCTAAATGTCTTGCGACAGCCTCAATACACCCGAGCAGCTAAGGAAAAGATTTCCGGCATGAATCGTAGAAAATTTATGAAAGCGTCCATGGCCCTCTCTGCCGTTAGCGGCATGACCGGGCTCTCCTCGCTGTTTGCGCAGTCCGCCTGGGCCGATGATGGCATCGCCGACGGAACCGCCGTGCGCTTCGATTTCGATGTGCTGAAAAAGAAAGCCGCGGCGCTGGCCAAACAGCCCTGGGGCGGCGCGCCCGGCCCCCTGCCCGCGACCCTGGCCAATCTGACACCGCAGGCGTATAACGAAATTCAGTACGACGCTAACCACTCACTGTGGAACAACATCGCCGACCGCGAGCTGGATGTGCAGTTCTTCCACGTTGGCATGGGCTTTAAGCGCCGCATTCGCATGTTCTCCGTGGACGCCGCCAGCCGCGAGGCGCGGGAAATCCACTTCCGTCCGGAACTGTTTAATTATCACAACGCCAACGTGGATACCCAGCAGCTGGTGGGTAAAACCGACCTCGGCTTTGCCGGTTTCCGCGCCTTTAAAAAACCGGAGCTGGCGCGACGCGACATCGTTTCTTTCCTCGGTGCCAGCTACTTCCGCGCGGTAGATGAAACCTACCAATATGGCCTGTCAGCCCGTGGCGTCGCGGTTAACACCTTCAGCAATGGCCAGGAAGAATTTCCCGACTTCACCGCCTTCTGGTTCGAGACGCCAAAAGCTGAAGACACCACCTTTGTGGTGTATGCACTGCTGGACGGGGCCAGCGTCACCGGTGCCTACAAATTCACCATTCACTGCGAAGAAAAACGCGTGGTGATGGAGGTGGAAAACCACCTGTTTGCGCGCAACGAGATTCGTCAGCTCGGTATTGCGCCCATGACCAGCATGTTCAGCTGCGGCACCAACGAACGCCGCATGTGCAATACCTATCATCCGCAGATTCATGACTCCGATCGCCTGGCGATGTGGAGCGGCAGCGGCGAGTGGATTGCCCGTCCGCTGAATAACCCGCAGCGCCTGCAGTTTAATGCCTATCAGGATGAAAACCCACGCGGCTTCGGTCTGCTGCAGCTGAATCATGATTTCAAAGATTATCAGGACGTGATTGGCTGGTATGACAAACGCCCCAGCCTGTGGGTGGAGCCGATCGGTAAATGGGGTAAAGGCGCCATCAACCTGATGGAGATCCCGACGACCGGGGAAACGCTGGATAACATTGTTTGCTTCTGGCAGCCGGCCGAGCCGGTCAAAGCTGGCAGCGAGTTTAATTTCCAGTACAAACTCTACTGGAGCCAGCTGCCGCCGGTCCGCAGCGGTCTGGCCCGCGTTGATGCCACGCGCACCGGTATTGGTGGCTTCCCGGAAGGCTGGGCACCGGGCGAACACTTCCCGGACCAGTGGTGCCGCCGCTTTGCTATCGATTTCATTGGCGGCGACCTGCAGGCGGCCGCGCCGAAAGGCATCGAACCGGTGATCACCGTGTCGTCCGGCACCTTCAAACAGGTGGAGATTCTCTACGTCGAACCGCTGAAAGGTTACCGTATCCTGTTTGACTGGTATCCGAATAGCGACTCAACCAAACCGGTAGATATGCGCCTGTTCCTGCGCACCAAAGATGAGACGCTGAGCGAAACCTGGCTGTATCAGTACTTCCCGCCACCGCCCGATCAGCGCAAGTACACCGACGACCGGCAGATGACGCCGGGCTAACCTGCACGGCGAGGCCAACACCTCGCCGTTAGTTTTTCTGCATGCCGACGTGCGGAATATTATCTTCCAGATAAACGTCCGTGACTGCCCGGAAACCCAGGCGACCATAAAAGCCTTCCAGATGCGCCTGCGCGGACAGATACACCGCCCGCTGCGGCCAGTGCTGTTCGCAGCTGTTCAGCGCCTGCTCCATCAGCCGATAGCCCAGTTTCAGGCCGCGCGCCTCTTCCGACACAATCACCCGACCAATGGTCACCGGCGAGGAAGCCAGCGCGGGCGTCAGCAGACGCGCATACGCCAGCAGTTTGCCATCAAGAAAGCCCAGCAGATGGCGGTTATCGGCCGTCAAATCCTGGCCATCTATATCCTGATACGGACAGGTCTGTTCGACGATAAACACCTGATTGCGCAGCGCCAACACGGTATACAGCTGCTGCGCGGTCAGTTCACTGTGGTGGCAATCAAGCCATTGCATATCCATCGTGCTTCCTTGTCTGAGCGAAAAAAGTGATCTTCACAGCCTATCACAGCGCATGCGCTAAACGCAGTTGGCTGCACGTAACAGGGGCGGACACGCGGAGCAATGTGATCAAACTCTCAAATTGCAGGCAAAAAAAATCAGGCCCGCAGGCCTGATTGTGAAGATGACGCGCTGTTTACATCAGCGGCTGGGCCAGCTGCACCAGCGTGATGAGCGGCTGCGGATAAACACCGAGCAGCAACACGAGGATGGCGGAGATCAGCACCACCACACCACCTGCGGTGAACGCCCAGTTGGCCGGGGTATCGCGGGTGTGCAGTTCCGGCGGGCTGAGGTACAGGCTCACCGTAACGCGCAGGTAGTAATACAGACCAATGGCGCTACCGGCGACAACCGCCGCGGTCAGCCACCACAGATGCGCGTTAACACCGGACGCGATGACGTAAAACTTACCGATAAAGCCCAGCGTCATCGGGATACCGGCCAGCGACAGCATCATCACCGTCATCACGGCGGAGAGAATCGGACGATGCCAGAACAGACCGCGATAGGAGTAAAGCGTATCCGCATCCGGACCACGGTACGGGCTCGACATCAGGCTGACTACACCGAAGGCGCCGAGGCTGCTGAACAGGTAACCGGCCAGATAGACACCGGCGGTTTCCAGCGACAGCTGATGGGTTTTCACCGCAATCAGCGCCACCAGCAGATAGCCAAGATGCGCGATAGATGAATAACCGAGCAGACGCTTGATGTTGCTCTGCGAAATCGCCATCAGGTTACCGAACAGGATTGAGACGAAGGCAATCACACCCAGCACGGTGCGCACCGCTTCACTGTCGGTTACCGGTGCGTACATGAACAGACGCATGATGACCGCAAAGATAGCGATTTTGCTGGCGGTGGCGAGGAAGGTCGAGACCGGAGCCGGCGCGCCCTGATAAACGTCTGGCGTCCACAGATGGAACGGCACCAGCGACAGCTTAAAGCCAAGACCGATGATCATCATGCCCAGCCCGACCAGCAGCAGCGGCTGCTGAATCATGCTGTCATTCAGGCTTTTGCCGAGCTGCACAAAGCTCAGGCTGCCGGAATCGGCGTAGACCAGCGCAATACCGAAGATCAGGAACGAGGAGGCCGCAGCCGACAGAATCATGTACTTCAGCGCCGCTTCCAGCGAGCGCTTCTGACGGAAGGCGTAGCCGATGAGACCAAACAGCGGCAGCGACAGCAGTTCGATACCGATGAACAGCGCCGCCAGATGGTTGGCGCTGGCCAGCACGATCCCGCCCAGCGCCGCGATCAGCACCAGCAGATAGAACTCATCTTTGTTGTCCGGAAAACCGGCCAGCCACGGATAAGCAAAGGTGCAGGTTGCCAGACTCGCCAGCATCACCAGCGCGGTATAGAACATCGAATAGCCATCCACGCGCAGCAGCGGCGTGACATCCATGGCGCCCACGTGGCCCACAAACCACAGCGACAGCAGCGCGAGGTTAAGACCGATGACCGTCAGCGTGGCATTAACAAAGTGGTTGCGTCGCCACGCAATGGACAGCATCACAACCACCACCGTCAATCCGACGATTAACAGCGGTAGCAACGCGATCAATTGTTGAGGAGTTATTGTCATGGCGAATTACGGCCTTGTAGTTGAAATTGAAGCGGTAAACCACTGCTGAATATTGCTCATCGCAGCATGGGACGTGTCGAGGATTGGCTGCGGGTAAACGCCCAGCAGCACCAGCAGCACGACCAGTACACCGATGGTCAGGAATTCGCGCGGCGACATTCCAGCCAGCGGCTCTTTTGATTTGGCTTCGCCGTAGTAAGCGCGCTGCATCATGATCAGCGAGTACACCGAGGCAAATACCAGGCCGAAGGTGGCAATCACGATAATCAACGGCACCACCTGATAGCTGCCGGTCAGAATCATGAACTCACCCACAAAGTTACCGGTGCCCGGCATACCGAGGTTGGCCACGGCGAAGAACAGCGACAGGCCCGGAATCCATTTGATGCGCGACCACAGGCCGCCCATCTGGCGCATGTCACGGGTATGCAGACGTTCATACAGCTGACCGCACAGGATGAACAGCGCCGCGGCCGACAGGCCGTGCGCAATCATCTGCACCACCGCGCCCTGGAACGCCAGCTGGCTGCCGGTGTAGATGGCAATCAGCACGAAGCCCATGTGCGAAATCGAGGTGTAGGCGATCAGGCGTTTGATATCGGTCTGCGAGAACGCCATCCACGCGCCGTAGAAGATACCGATGATGCCGAGCCACATGGCGATCGGCGCGAACTCCGCCGACGCATTCGGGAACAGCGGCAGGCTAAAACGCAGCAGGCCGTAAGCCGCCGTTTTCAGCAGGATACCGGCAAGGTCAACCGAACCAGCGGTCGGTGCCTGGCTGTGGGCATCCGGCAGCCAGCCATGCAGCGGCACCACCGGCATTTTCACCGCAAAGGCGATGAAGAAGCCGAGCATCAGCAGATACTCAACGGTGTGTGACATCGGCGTTTTCAGCAGCTCTTCATAGCTGAACGTCCAGACGCCAGTGGCGTTGTAGTGCACGAACACCAGCGCCAGAATGGCAATCAGCATCACCAGACCTGACGCCTGGGTATAGATGAAGAATTTGGTTGCCGCGCTGATACGGGTTTTCCCGTCAGACGCTTTGTGACCCCAGAGCGCGATGAGGAAGTACATCGGCACCAGCATCATTTCCCAGAAGAAGAAGAACAGGAACATGTCGATGGCGAGGAACACGCCGATCACGCCGCCGAGAATCCACATCAGGTTGAGGTGGAAGAAGCCCTGATACTTTTCGATTTCATTCCACGAACAGAGTACCGCCATCAGACCCAGCAGGCCGGTCAGCACCACCATCAGCAGCGACAGGCCATCCAGCGCCAGATGGAAATTAATGCCAAAGCGTGGGATCCACGATACCAGGAAAGTCGACTGCCACTGCGGCAGACCCGCAGCCTGCGTCAGCGAATAGCCTCCCTGCAGCCACAGCTGCAGGCCCAGCGCCAGCGTCAGCCCCATGGTGATCAGGGCAATCCAGCGCGGCACCTTCGCGCCAAGGCGCTCAGCCAGCCAGCAAAGCAAGCCCCCAACAAAGGGTATAATTATTAGCCAAGGTAATAACACGGCGTACATTCCCTATTTTCGTCTTCGTTCAGGCTATCGGACGCGCCTGTTTCGCCTCGCCCGCGCGGGCAACGTTCACGTATTACTACGCGCCGGTTGCTGCGCTGACGAACACCAAACTGACTGCGTTGATCTCACCCGTGCATCAGACAATTTTGAACATTCTTACGTGGGGCGCTAAACCATCGCGCGCCCCGCTCATCAATCGTTAAATCACCAGCATCAGCGCCAGCACCACCACGGCACCGACGCTCATCGACGCGATATACCAGCGCAGATAGCCGTTCTCACTCACCACCAGACCTTTATTACCGATGCGCGACAGCAGCGCCGGCAGGTTCATCAGTGAATTGAGCGGATCGCGCTGCAGCAGCCAGGCAATGCCAAGGTACGGTTTAACAAATACCTTATCGTACAGCCAGTCGAAGCCCCAGGCCGCAAACCACCAGGTGCCGAAGAAACGGCCCGGCGCGCTGTTAGCGATGCGGGTGACCAGCTGACGTTTGCCCAGCCACAGCGCGGCGGCAATCAGGATACCGATAATCGCCACGGCACCCGAGGTGATTTCCAGCGCCACTTTGCCGGTTTCACCAAACTCGTTCTGTGGCAGCACGCCCGCCAGCGGAGGCGTAATCAGCGCGCCAACGAAGGTTGAGAGTACCAGCAGCACAATCAGCGGCAGGTGATGCGTAATGCCTTTACCGGCATGCGCATGAATTTTCTCTTCGCCGTGGAACACGATGAAGATCATGCGGAAGGTGTAGATTGAGGTAAGGAATGCACCCACCAGACCGGCGACCATCAGATTGATGTGACCGTTAGCCAGCGCACCGAACAGAATCTCGTCCTTACTGTAGAAGCCGGCGGTAATCAGCGGCAGCGCGGCCAGCGCGGCACCGCCCACCAGGAAGCAGACGTACACCAGCGGGATGCTCTTACGCAAACCGCCCATTTTGAAAATGTTCTGCTCGTGATGACAGGCCAGAATCACGGAACCGGAGGAGAGGAACAGCAGCGCCTTGAAGAACGCATGGGTCATCAGGTGGAAAATTGCGGCGTCCCACGCCTGTACGCCCAGCGCCAGGAACATGTAGCCGATCTGACTCATGGTGGAGTAAGCCAGCACGCGTTTGATGTCGGTCTGCACCAGCGCGGCGAAGCCCGCCAGCACCAGCGTAATCGCACCAACGATACCCACCAGATGCAGCACTTCCGGCGTCAGCAGGAACAGACCGTGGGTGCGGGCAATCAGATAGACGCCTGCGGTTACCATGGTGGCAGCGTGGATCAGCGCGGAGACCGGCGTCGGACCGGCCATCGCATCGGCCAGCCACGTCTGCAGCGGCAGCTGTGCCGATTTACCCACGGCACCGCCCAGCAGCATCAGCGTCGCCCACTGCAGCATGTGGTTGTCCGCCGCGAAGTGCGCCGGGGCCAGCTCCATCAGCTCACGGAAGTTCAGCGTACCCAGTTCGTTGTAGAGAATGAACAGCGCAAAGGCGAGGAACACGTCACCGACACGGGTGATGATGAAGGCTTTCATCGCCGCTTTGCCGTTTTCCGGATTGCTGTAGTAGAAGCCAATCAGCAGGTAGGAACACAGCCCTACCCCTTCCCAGCCCAGGTACATCAGCATCAGGTTATCGGCCAGCACCAGCACCACCATGCTCGCGATGAACAGGTTGGTGTAAGCGAAGAAGCGTGAATAGCCCTCTTCACCGCGCATGTACCAGGAAGCGAACATGTGGATGAAGAAGCCGACGCCGGTAACCACCGACAGCATGGTCAGCGACAGACCGTCCAGCACCAGGTTCACTTTGATGTCAAAGTTACCGACGTGCATCCAGGTCCACAGCGCCTGGGTAAACGGCTGTTGACCCTGGCTGAAGAAGTCCATGCCCACAAATACGGTGGTCAGTGCCGCAAGGCCTACTGAACCCATCCCCACCGCAGCCGACAGGTTCTCCGACCAGCGACCACGGGAAAACGCCAATAGCAGGAAGCCAATCAGCGGAAATAATACGGTTAAATAGAGAAGATTCATCCGCGCATCTCGCTCACTGTGTCAATGTTCAGCGTCTGACGACGACGATAGAGCTGGAGCAGCAGCGCCAGACCAATACTGGCTTCCGCCGCCGCGAGGCTGATTGCCAGGATATACATCACCTGACCGTCGGCTTGTCCCCAGTAGCTGCCTGCCACCACCAGCGCCAGCGCCGCGGCGTTGATCATGATCTCCAGACCAATCAGCATAAACAGCAGGTTGCGGCGCAGTACCAGCGAGGTCAGGCCGAGAACAAACAGCACAGCAGCCAGAATCAGGCCGTGTTGTAACGGGATCATGCGTGCTCCTCCTTATTGGCCGCCGCGTCTGACACGCGGTTGCTCAGCACTTCGCCCTGACGATCTTCACGTCCGATATGGAACGCCACCACCAGACCGGCCAGCAGCAGCATTGACGCCAGCTCAACCGCCAGAACATACGGGCCAAACAGACTGATGCCCACCGCTTTGGCATCGATGACGGTGCCATCAATACCCTGGTCGGTCGCGGTCAGGATGGCGTAGATCATCACCACCAGCAGCAGCAGCGAGACAATGCCCGGACCGATCCACAGCGACGGCTTCAGCCATTCGCGCTCCTGATCCTGCTGGGTTTTACCCAGGTTAAGCATCATCACCACGAACACAAACAGCACCATGATGGCACCGGCATAGACGATGATCTCCAGCGCACCGGCAAAATAGGCACCCATCGAGAAGAACACGCCGGCAATCGACAGCAGCGAAACAATCAGGTACAGCAGCGCATGTACCGGATTGGTGTGGGTGATGACGCGCAATGTCGTCAGCACCGCCACCAGTCCGCAAAGATAAAACGCAAATTCCATACCTGGCTCCTTAAGGTAATAAGCCTTTAACGTCGATCGGTTTGGCTTCGTTTTCCGCGTCGCCTTTGTCTTTACCGTCGATCGCCATACCTGCCATGCGGTAGAAGTTGTACTCCGGATATTTACCCGGGCCGGAAATCAGCAGGTCTTCCTTCTCATACACCAGATCCTGACGCTTGAACTCACCGAGTTCGAAGTCCGGCGTCAGCTGAATCGCGGTGGTCGGGCACGCTTCTTCACATAAACCACAGAAGATGCAGCGCGAGAAGTTGATGCGGAAAAATTCCGGATACCAGCGGCCATCCTGCATCTCCGCTTTCTGCAGCGAAATACAGCCGACCGGGCAGGCAACGGCGCACAGGTTACAGGCCACGCAGCGCTCTTCGCCGTCCGGATCGCGCGTCAGCACGATACGGCCACGGTAGCGCGGCGGCAGATAAACCGGCTCTTCCGGATACATCTGGGTTTCGCGCTTGGCGAAGGCATGCATGCCAATCATCCAGATACTGCGCACTGTCGTGCCGAAGCCAACGACAATATCTTTTAAAGTCATCTCAAAACCCCTTACTGCGCGTTGTACAGAATCACTGCGGCAGTGGCCAGCAGGTTCAATAACGTCAACGGCAGACATACTTTCCAGCCGAACGACAGCACCTGGTCATAGCGTGGACGCGGCAGCGCAGCACGAATCAGGATAAACATCACCATAAAGAACGCCGTTTTCAGGGCGAACCAGATGAACGGCGGCAGGAACGGACCGTGCCAGCCACCAAAGAACAGGGTGACGATCAGCGCCGATACGGTAGTAATGGCCACGTACTCACCGACAAAGAACAGGCCGAACTTCATCCCGGCATATTCGATGTGGTAACCGTCGGCCAGTTCCTGCTCCGCTTCCGGCTGGTCAAACGGATGACGGTGGCACACCGCGACGCCGGCAATACAGAAGGTCACGAAGCCAAAGAACTGCGGGATGATGTTCCACAGGTGCGTCTGGCTCTCAACGATGGCGTTCAGGTTAAAGGAACCCGCCTGCGCCACCACGCCCATCAGCGACAGGCCAAGGAACACTTCGTAGCTCAGGGTCTGCGCGGAGGCACGCATTGCACCGAGCAGCGAGTATTTGTTGTTACTCGACCAGCCCGCAAACAGTACGGCGTACACCGCCAGACCCGCCATCATCAGGAAGAACAGCAGACCGATGTTCAGGTCGGTGACCATCCAGCTCGGCGAAACCGGCACAATCGCAAACGCCAGCAGCAGCGAAACGAAGGCGATGACCGGTGCCAGGGTAAAGATGAAGCGATCGGTAAACGGCGGAACCCAGTCCTCTTTAAAGAACATTTTGATCATGTCCGCCGCCAGCTGCAGCGAGCCGCCCCAGCCTACGCGGTTCGGTCCATAACGGTTCTGCCACAGGCCGAGCAGACGACGCTCGGCAAAGCTCATGAAGGCACCACAGGCCACCACCACCAGCAGGATAACAATGGCTTTCACCACCTGCAGGATGATGTCAATAACGTCCGGTGTCAGCCAGCTCATTGCGCTGCCTCCTGCAGTTTGTCAATTTGCGCACCCGCGAGGAACGGCGGTACACCCGGCATGCCGAGCGGCAGACCCACCTGCCCCGCCTGCAGTGCCGCAGAGAAGCGCACCGGCAGACGCAGCGTTTCACCGGCGCAAACCAGCTCCACGGATGCACCATTGTTAACGCCCAGCTTCTCAGCATCTGCCGGGTTGATCACCAGCGTGGCCGGTGCCATACGTTTCTGGAAGGTTGGCGAACGCTGCGTCATCTCTTCACTACCAAACAGCTGATAGTAAGGAGCCACGCGATACTGGCTGCCGCCCACGAAGCGTGCCGGAACCTGGCTGAACCAGTCCAGTGCACTTTCGCTGGCTTCAAACAGACGCACGCCCGGATCGCCATGACGCAGTTTACCGCCCACTTCCGCCTGGAACTTGTTCCACGCCTGCGGTGAGTTCCAGCCTGGTGCCCAGGCAAAAGGAATCTGCGAACGCGGTGCCGACGGCTGGTTGTTACCTTCCATGGAGAAGGCAAACATGGTGTCTTTATCCTGCGGCTGACGCGGTTCGTGCACGCTGATGTTGGCGCGCGCGGCGGTACGGCCACTGGCACGATGCGGTGAACGCGCCAGTTTCTGGCCACGAATACGGAAGCTGGCGTCCGGCGCCGCGTCCTTAATCCCTTTCAGCTGCGGCAGCGCCACAATCGCGGCATCAATCACGTGATCGAGCTGCGTCCAGTCAATCTGGCGGCTCTCGACAGCGCTGTGCAGCGAATGCAGCCAGCGCCAGCTCTCCAGCATCACCACGCTATCGTCGTAGTAGGCCGGATCGTAAACCTGGAAGAAGCGCTGGGCGCGACCTTCATGGTTGATGGAGGTGCCATCGCTCTCAGCAAAGCTGGCGGTGGAGAGCACCAGACCGGCTTTCTCCAGCGTGGCGGTGCGTTGATGATCAACCACAATCACGTGCGCGGTGTTGTGCAGTGCTGCATCGACGGTGGCTTTCGGTGCGTGACGGTAGAGATCGTTCTCCAGCACCACCAGCGCTTCCGCTTCGCCTTTATCCAGCTGCTCCAGCGCGCTGTCCAGCGACTGACCGCCCATCAGGCCAAGACCAAAGCTGTTGGCGGCTCCCGCGAGGAAGGTAATACCGACGTCGGCACCGCGCGCTTTCAGCGCTTTAGCCACGTTGGCTGCCGCTTCAATCATTGCCGTGCTGCCTGAGTGGGTGCCGGAAATGATCAGCGGTTTTTTCGCGCCGGCCAGCGCCTGTACCACCACGTCCAGCTTGCCGTTCAGGCTGCTGTCAAAATCGCTAACCGCCGGTGCGCTGTCATCCAGCGCGTGCGCGATGGCGAAGCCCAGGCGGGCCTGATCTTCCACCGGTGCGCGATAGCTCCACGCGGCGATATCATCGAGACGGGTTTCATCAACGTTAGTGACAAACAGCGGATGTTTGGCGTGCTGACCAATGTTGAGGATGGCGGCGATCTGCCAGTCCGCGACTTTCTGAGCGGCGGCCATTTCGCGTGCTTTGCCTTTAACGGCCTGACGCACCGACAGCGCCACGCGGGCACCGACCTGAGTCAGGTCTTCACCCAGCACCAGTACGGCGTCATAGCTTTCAATTTCACGCAGCGATGGCGTATAGATACCACCCTGCTGCAGCACTTTCAGCATCAGCTCAACCCGCGCCTGCTCAGCTGCCGGCATACCGGTTGAGAAGTTTTCCGCGCCCACCAGTTCACGCAGCGCGAAGTTGCTTTCAATACTGGCGCGAGGTGAACCGATACCGATCACCTTCTTCGCCTGACGCAGGATATCCGCGGCGGCATTAACCGCCTGCTCTGCGTTCAGCGTGATGCGGTCGCTACCGCGCAGCTGTTCCGGATGACGCGGACGATCTTTACGGTTTACGTAGCCATAGCCGAAACGGCCACGGTCGCACAGGAAGTAGTGGTTCACCGATCCGTTGTAGCGGTTTTCGATACGACGCAGCTCGCCATAGCGCTCGCCCGGGCTGGTGTTACAACCCACGCTGCACTGCTGGCAGATGCTGGGCGCAAACTGCATATCCCACTTACGGTTATAGCGTTCAGAGTGGGTTTTATCGGTGAACACGCCGGTCGGGCAGATTTCTACCAGGTTACCGGAGAATTCGCTCTCCAGCGTGCCATCTTCCGGACGTCCAAAGTAGACGTTGTCATGCGCGCCGTACACGCCAAGATCTTTGCCATCGGCGTAATCTTTGTAGTAGCGCACGCAGCGGTAACAGGCGATACAGCGGTTCATCTCATGCGAGATAAACGGCCCGAGATCCTGATTCTGATGGGTACGCTTGGTAAAACGGTAGCGACGGAAGCTGTGTCCCGTCATTACCGTCATATCCTGCAGGTGACAGTTACCGCCCTCTTCGCACACCGGACAGTCGTGCGGGTGGTTGGTCATCAGCCACTCCACCACGCTTTCACGAAACTCTTTCGCTTCGCCATCGTCGATGGAGATAAAGGTGCCGTCAGACGCAGGCGTCATGCAGGACATGACGAGGCGACCACGGGTATCTTCGGCATTCTGGAATTGCTTCACCGCGCACTGGCGGCAGGCTCCCACGCTTCCCAGCGCCGGATGCCAGCAAAAATAAGGAATATCAAGGCCCAGAGACAGACACGCCTGCAGCAGGTTGTCCGCTCCGTTCACATCATATTCTTTACCGTCTACATGGATTGTAGCCATAGTGAACATGCTTCCGTAAGGCTCGTCCGCAGACGAGCGTTAAACATCTAATTCCTGCCCCGCAGCCTCAGGCCCGGGCGATTCCGTGTACGACGGCGGCTTACCAGCGCGCTTTCAGCAGGTTAGGCTGAATCCCGCCAATGGCGCGGGTATTGCCAAACACCTGCGGCGCAATGCCGGCTTCAAACTCGTCACGGAAATATTTAATCGCGCTCTGCAGTGGCTCAACGGCACCCGGTGCGTGGGCGCAGAACGTCTTGCCCGGACCGAGCTGGCGGCAAAGCTGCAGCAGGGTTTCGATATCCCCCGGCTGGCCTTTTTTCTGCTCCAGCGCACGCAGGATCTTCACGCTCCACGGCAGACCGTCGCGGCACGGCGTACACCAGCCGCACGACTCGCGCGCAAAGAACTCTTCGAGGTTGCGTACCAGCGACACCATATTGATTTCGTGGTCGACCGCCATCGCCAGCGCGGTACCCAGACGGCTGCCGGCTTTGCCGATGCTGGCAAATTCCATCGGCAGGTCGAGGTGCTGCTCGGTCAGGAAGTCGGTACCGGCTCCGCCCGGCTGCCAGGCTTTGAACTTCAGGCCATCGCGCATTCCGCCGGCATAATCCTCGAGGATTTCACGCGCGGTGGTGCCAAACGGCAGCTCCCATACGCCCGGATTTTTCACCCGGCCGGAGAAGCCCATCATCTTGGTACCGGTGTCTTCGCTGCTGGAGATGTTTTTGTACCACTCCACGCCATTCAGGAAGATCGCCGGCACGTTGGACAGCGTCTCAACGTTGTTGACGCAGGTCGGTTTGCCCCAGACGCCGGCACTGGCCGGGAACGGCGGCTTGGAACGCGGGTTAGCGCGGCGCCCTTCCAGCGAGTTGATCAGCGCGGTCTCTTCGCCACAGATATAGCGGCCCGCACCGGTGTGAACAAACAGCTCGAAATCGAAGCCGGTACCAAGAATGTTTTTGCCGAGATAGCCCGCGGCAGTAGCTTCGGCAATCGCACGACGCAGGTTTTCCGCGGCTTCGATGTATTCACCGCGCAGGAAGATGTAGCCACGGTAGGCTTTCAGCGCAAACGCACTGATCAGCATGCCTTCCACCAGCTGGTGCGGCAACTGCTCCATCAGCAGGCGGTCTTTATAAGTGCCAGGTTCCATCTCATCGGCGTTACACAGCAGGTAACGGATGTTCATGGATTCATCTTTGGGCATCAGGCTCCATTTCAGGCCGGTGCTGAAGCCCGCACCGCCGCGCCCTTTCAGGCCGGAATCCTTCACCGCGGCGACGATCTCGTCCTGGCTCATGCCCTTAAGCGCTTTATCGGCGCCAACGTAGCCGTTTTTACTGCGGTATTCATCGAACCATACCGGCTGTTTGTCGTCACGCAGACGCCAGGTCAGCGGATGGGTTTCCGCAGTACGAATGATCTGTTTAATGGTCATTGATACTGCTCCAGCAGGTTGGCGATGCCTTCCGGCGTCAGGTGAACGTGGGTATCTTCATCCACCATCATGGTCGGGCCTTTGTCACAGTTGCCGAGGCAGCAGGTTGGCAGCAGGGTAAAGCGGCCATCCGGCGTGGTTTGTCCTGGCTTAATGTTCAGGTTTTGCTCCAGCGCCGCCTGAATGCCCTGGTAACCGGTGATGTGGCACACCACGCTGTCGCAGTAGCGAATCACGTGGCGGCCAACCGGCGTACGGTAGATCTGGCTGTAAAACGTCGCCACACCTTCTACGTCGCTGGCCGGAATGCCCAGTACCTCAGCAATCGCGTTGATGGCACCGTCTGGCACCCAGCCGCGCTGCTTCTGCACGATCTTCAGCGCTTCAATCGACGCCGCGCGCGCATCTTCATAGTGATGTTTTTCATGCTCAATAGCGTGGTGCTCGGCCTCGCTCAGCACAAAGACCTCAGTCGGGTCGATGGTTTGAATGGCAATTTTTTGATCGTGCATAATTAGCGGTCCACGTCTGACATAACAAAATCGATACTACCGAGGTACACGATCAGGTCGGATACCAGGCTGCCGCGAATCACCGAAGGAATCTGCTGCAGATGCGGGAAGCTCGGCGTACGCACGCGGGTGCGGTAGCTCATGGTGCTGCCATCGCTGGTCAGGTAGTAGCTGTTGATCCCTTTCGTCGCTTCAATCATCTGGAACGATTCGTTGGCCGGCATTACCGGGCCCCACGAAACCTGCAGGAAGTGCGTGATCAGGGTTTCAATGTGCTGCAGCGTGCGCTCTTTCGGTGGCGGCGTGGTCAGCGGATGATCGGCCTTAAATGGCCCTTCCGGCATGTTTTTCAGGCACTGCTCAAGGATACGCAGCGACTGCCACATCTCTTCCATCTTCAGCTGCACGCGGGTGTAAGCGTCGCTGATGCCGGCGCCGACCGGCACCTCGAAGTCGAAGTTTTCATAGCCGGAATAGGGACGCCATTTACGCACGTCGAAATCCAGACCGGTGGCGCGCAGACCGGCACCGGTGGTGCCCCACGCCAGCGCTTCGTCCATGTTATAGGCGGCCACGCCCTGCGAACGGCCCATCAGCACGGTGTTGCGCAGCGCAGCTTTGTCGTACTCTTTCAGACGCTTCGGCATCCAGTCGAGGAACTCGCGCAGCAGACGCTCCCAGCCTTTCGGCAGATCGTGCGCCACACCGCCGATGCGGAACCACGCCGGGTGCATACGGAAACCGGTGATGGCTTCCACCACGTCATAGATTTTCTGACGGTCGGTAAAGGCAAAGAACACCGGTGTCATGGCACCGACGTCCTGAATAAAGGTGGAGATGTACAGCAGGTGGCTGTTGATACGGAACAGCTCTGACAGCATCACGCGAATCACATTCACGCGATCCGGCACGGTGATGCCCGCCAGCTTTTCCACCGCCAGTACGTACGGCATTTCGTTTACGCAACCGCCGAGGTACTCGATACGGTCGGTATACGGAATATAGCTGTGCCACGACTGACGCTCGCCCATCTTCTCCGCGCCGCGATGGTGGTAACCCACGTCCGGCACGCAGTCGACGATCTCTTCGCCATCCAGCTGCAGAATGATGCGGAACGCACCGTGCGCTGAAGGGTGGTTCGGACCGAGGTTGAGGAACATGAAGTCCTCATTGGTGGTGCCACGCTTCATGCCCCAGTCTTCCGGCTTGAAGGTCAGTGACTCCATCTCCAGATCTTCTTTCTGCTTAGTCAGCGTGAAAGGATCGAACTCAGTGGCGCGCGCCGGGTAGTCTTTACGCAGCGGGTGCCCTTCCCAGGTCTGCGGCATCATGATGCGCGTCAGGTGCGGGTGGCCGTTGAAGGTGATACCAAACATCTCCCAGGTTTCGCGCTCGTACCAGTTGGCGTTGGCGAAAATTTTGGTGATGGTGGGCACATTCAGATCGTTTTCAGACAGCGCCACCTTGAGCATGATGTCGCGGTTGCGTTCAATCGACAGCAGGTGATAGAAAACGGAAAAATCCGCGGCGGGCAGACCGGCGCGGTGGGTACGTAAACGCTCATCGAAACCGTGCAGGTCATAGAGCATGACGTACGGCTTCGGCAGCTTACGCAGGAATTCAATGATTTCCAGTAGCTGTTCACGCTTCACCCAAACGACCGGAATGCCGGTGCGGGTGGCCTGAACGGTAAAGGCATCCGGCCCAAAACGGTTACGCAGCTCGCCGATCACCGGATCATCCAGGTGATCCCGGGTTTGCCATGCAGGCTGAGCGAGATCTTGCGTGGTTAAATCTGTCATACGTTACTCACCATTCCGGCCTGTAATCAGGCACTCAAAAGAAGGCGTCAGGATGGCGGCACACACTACGTTGTCATTATCTGCTGCGGCCGTGGCTCCATCCGTGTACGGGGTGCTTAAACTTCGTCTGGGGTTCTCAGGTTGGTGACGGCAATACGCTCACCACGCTTTCTTTCACGCTCAGACTGCATATTGGCGCGATACACGCCCTGATCGCCAACCACCCACGAGAGCGGACGACGTTCTTTGCCGATGGACTCACGCAGCAGCAGCAGCGCCTGCATGTAAGCTTCCGGACGTGGCGGACAACCCGGGATATACACATCAACCGGCAGGAATTTATCCACACCCTGCACCACCGAATAGATGTCATACATACCGCCGGAATTGGCGCAGGCCCCCATCGAAATCACCCATTTTGGTTCCAGCATCTGGTCATACAAACGCTGAATCACCGGCGCCATTTTGGTAAACGGCGTACCGGCGATCACCATAAAGTCAGCCTGACGTGGCGAGGCGCGCATTACTTCCGCACCGAAACGCGCCACATCATGTACTGCGGTGAATGACGTGGTCATTTCCACGTAGCAACAGGAAAGGCCGAAGTTATACGGCCAGAGAGAGTTTTTACGACCCCAGTTCACCATGTCATGCAGGGCGTGCTCGAGCTTGCCCATATAGACGCTGCGATGAACGTGCTGCTCCAGAGGATCGGTAACAATCTCCTGTTTCTGCAGGGGATAACGGTCGTTATCGCCCCCGTTCGGGTCTACGCGTGTCAGCGTGTAGTCCATCTTATTGCCTCGCTTTTACTGCTTATGAGGGTTGGTGTGACTGTGGCTGACCGGGCTCGATTTGACGACTACGCGACGACGCGCAGGCGCCCAATCCAGCGCACCGATGCGCACCAGATAAACCAGGCCTGCCAGGAGCACCAAAATGAAAATTGCGGCTTCGACAAAGCCGACCCAGCCGCTTTCGCGAATGGAGGTCGACCATGCGTATAGATAGAGGGCTTCGACGTCGAAAATGACGAAAAACATCGCAACCAGATAGAATTTTGCCGAGAGGCGGATATGGGTATCACCGACGGATTCGATACCGGATTCAAACGGCGTGTCTTTATGGCGCGCGCGTGCACGTCCACCTAACAACCAGCCACCGGTTAACATAAAGGCACACAGGCCAAACGCGATAACAATGAAAACAATAAACGCCCAGTGATGAGCGATGACTTCTGTGGTTGTTGACATACTCTTTGCTTACTCATCAAAAGTGGCGATGGCATCCTGCACTGTCGCAGCAAACACACCACATCGATTCAAGGGAAGGATAAAAAACCTTATAAACTTTGCTGTCTTTATCAATTAAGCAGCAATTTTATGGGGTTTTTTACTCCTTTCTATAACCTTTTGTCAACTTTGACAAAAGTATCCAAACATTAATTTACACCCGCATCATATTATTAACATATGCACCCCTGAGCGCCAGCTAAATCGCTTCAGTTTGTACGGTTAATTTCAGTGTAGCGGGTATTCACATGCATGGATCGTGCATTTAACAATCATAGTTTGACAGGTCTTGCGCGGATTTCCCCCCCCTTATCGGGGGTATTTTTTTGATCCAGAACACATATTGACGTTTTTTGCTGGAAAAACCGGCAGGCGGTCTGGCGACAGGCGGAGATAAAGTTGGCACGAAATGATAAATAAATTCCGCGCAGGATGAAAATGAAACACATTTCACTTTTCAGGAAGTTAGTGAAATTATCAGGTGCAAATCGTGCTAAAAAAGCGGAAATAACCGCCATAAAAAAAGCCTTAGCTGATTTTCATCAGGCTAAGGCTCTTTTCTCTAACTTTTAACAATTATCTGGCATGCCGGTTGTGCAGGATTACCAGTAACGGTCAACCTTACTCTTCATCATCCAGCAACAGCGTACCGTCCGGATTCGCGCTCAGATTGTAAGGATCGTTAGTGGACTGCATCGCGTTGAAGATGGCCAGCGCCAGCTCATTATCGCTGTCCGGATTACGGCACAGCAGATATTGCGTATCCGGCAGCACCGGCAGGCCTTCTGCCGCCCCCATCACGCGCAGTTCCGGGCTCATCATTTCAACCGGACGCGCGGTAACACCCAGCCCCGCTTTTACCGCCGCGCGTACCGCCGCCAGCGTGGAAGCCACGTAGGAGATACGCCACGGGATACCCGCTTCGTTGAGATGATCGATCGCCATGTCACGGTACGGGCTTGGCTCATCCAGCAGCACCAGCGGAATGGCTTCACCACGCTGGAAAATATAGTCTGCCGCGCAGTACCAAAGCGTTGGCGAGGTGCGCAGCACCTGGTAGGTGAAGTTACCCGGACTGGAGGTGGTCACCACCAGATCCACTTCGCCCTGGTTCAGCATCTCCATCATAAACGGATTACGCTTCACGCGGACATCGATTGCCAGTTTCGGATACACTGACGTTACGCGGTTAAGCAGAAACGGCAGAATGGTATCAGAGGTATCGTCAGACGCGCCAATCGTCAGCACGCCCTGGATATTGCTGTACATTAAAGAAGTGCAGGCTTCATCGTTGAAACGCAGGATCTTCCTGGCGTAGCCAAGCAGCTGAATGCCATGCTCAGTCAGCAATTTGTTACGTCCATGTCTGGCAAACAGCTCTTTACCTACCAATTGTTCCAGACGTTGCATCTGCTGGCTTACGGCTGATTGCGTTCTGCATACTGCTGCAGCGGCGGCTGCAAAGGTATTCAGGTCAGCAACGGCGACAAAAGTACGCAGCAGATCGAGGTCGAGATTCAGTATCGGACGATTTGCATTAGTCATGTTATTTCTTCACTTATAAGATTTTTTGAAACTACTACCCTGGTGTATTACCATACTTATCAAAGAGATAAGTGGTAATGGTGCTTAATGATCGCCCTGTGTGAAGGCGCTCATGAAAAAATCGAGTCAGGCGGATGCCGACGAACACATCACCGCAAAACGGGCAATGGCGTCGTAAAAGTCAGAACAACTTCCTGGGCCAGGGACGTCAGTAGAACGTTGCTGGAAGCTGTGTAGTTGCCTGGTTTCCCGCCAAACTGTCCTGCGGGGCAAAAAGGAATAACATCTTGTTATGCTGATGCGAAGCGATAAAGTGCATCAAATAATAAATTATACTTAATCATTTTTACGCTATAAATGGAAATGTTTTTGTTCAAAACATCGTAATTTTTGACCAAAAGCCATTTCCGGCACATCCTGCCACAACGCTGCTGATTTTTTAACCCGCCTGGTTCTTAAACTGAATGATAAGCGTTAAAGTGACAGCGTAAATGCTATTTAAGCCGCTGCCACGCGGTTTTATCCCCGGCTGACGGGGCCTGGTTTCAACCGCCTGGCAAAGCAAATAACCGTCGTCATCGCCTCATGCCAGATAGTGCTTAATCATTGCTGCACATTTTTTCGGCATCTAACAAGATTTCTTTAACTATTTCATCAAGTCGCTAACCATTCCTCAGACCGCAGTTAAATGAAAAATTGCTGAATGGCGCGGCGCGCGGCTGGATATCCCGGTTTACAGGCGACCCGATCAGCGTAAGCATTTAATGTTGACTCCTGCCATTTTAATAGATAATTAAACCAGTTTTAATAGTTAAAAATGCGTTTCGCGCCACTGAATCCGGCAAAGCCTGGCTATCGCGCCAAAACCCAGCGCTGCCCTTCTTTTGTTACGGTGAGAGGAGTAAATTGAGCAGGTTTGATTTTAGTGGCAGGTTAAAAGGACTCTGCCCATTAAGGCGGTAACGATGAATTTTCAAATTGATAAATCCGGCAAGCTGGAAAATGTCTGTTACGACATTCGTGGCCCGGTACTGAAAGAAGCTAAACGTCTCGAAGAAGAAGGCAACAAAGTTCTCAAACTCAACATCGGCAACCCTGCCCCGTTTGGTTTTGAAGCCCCTGATGAAATCCTGGTAGACGTGATTCGTAACCTACCGAGCGCGCAAGGCTATTGCGACTCGAAAGGTCTCTATTCAGCACGTAAAGCCATCATGCAGCACTACCAGGCGCGCGACATGCGCGACGTTACGGTAGAAGATATCTATATTGGCAACGGTGTGTCTGAACTGATCGTGCAGGCGATGCAGGCGCTGCTGAACAGCGGCGATGAGATGCTGGTGCCCGCGCCAGATTATCCGCTGTGGACGGCGGCGGTTTCGCTGTCGAGCGGCAAAGCGGTGCACTATCTGTGCGACGAATCCGCGGGCTGGTTCCCGGATCTGGATGATATCCGCAGCAAAATCACACCGCGTACCCGCGGGATCGTGATCATCAACCCCAACAACCCGACCGGTGCGGTGTACAGCAAAGAGCTGCTGCTGGAGATCGTGGAGATCGCCCGCCAGCATAACCTGATCATCTTCGCCGACGAGATCTACGACAAGATTCTGTATGACGAAGCCCAGCATCATTCGATTGCCGCGCTGGCACCGGATCTGCTGACCGTGACCTTCAACGGGCTGTCCAAAACCTACCGCGTGGCCGGTTTCCGCCAGGGCTGGATGGTACTGAACGGACCGAAGAAGCACGCCAAAGGCTATATCGAAGGTCTGGAGATGCTGGCCTCGATGCGTCTGTGCGCTAACGTGCCAGCGCAGCATGCCATTCAGACTGCGCTGGGCGGCTATCAAAGCATCAGCGAGTTTATCGCGCCGGGTGGACGGCTGTTCGAGCAGCGCCAGCGCGCCTGGGAACTGATTAACGATATTCCCGGCGTCAGCTGCGTGAAGCCGCAGGGCGCGCTCTATATGTTCCCGCGCATCGATGCGAAGAAATTCAACATCATGGACGACCAGAAAATGGTGCTGGATTTCCTGCTGCAGGAAAAAGTTCTGCTGGTGCAGGGCACCGCCTTTAACTGGCCGTGGCCGGATCACGTGCGCATCGTTACCCTGCCGCGCGTGGACGACCTCGAGATGGCCATCAACAAGTTTGGTCGCTTCCTGCAAGGCTATCGCCAGTAATCTGTGACGCGTATACTGTTTGACTTTCGGGGAGCCGCACAAGCTCCCCGCCGTGCAACAGGAACCGTCCATGACCCGTAGCCACTTTTTCGCCCACCTCTCCCGCCTGAAACTCATCAACCGCTGGCCGCTGATGCGCAATGTGCGCACGGAAAATGTCTCCGAGCACAGTCTGCAGGTCGCCATGGTGGCGCACGCGCTGGCCATCATTAAAAACAAAAAATTTAACGGCAATCTGAATGCCGATCGCATCGCCATGCTGGCGCTGTATCACGATGCCAGCGAAGTGCTGACCGGCGATCTGCCCACGCCGGTGAAGTACTACAACGCGCAGATTGCCCATGAATACAAGAAGATCGAAAAGATTGCGCAGCACAAGCTGATTGAGATGCTGCCACCTGAGTTGCAGGACGCGTATCGTCCGCTGCTGGATGAGCACCTGCATAGCGAGAGCGAGCAGGCGGTGGTGAAACAGGCTGATGCGCTGTGCGCCTACCTTAAGTGCCTTGAAGAACTGTCGGCCGGCAACAACGAGTTTCTGCTGGCCAAAGCCCGTCTGGAGAAGACGCTGGCGCAGCGGCGATCGCCGGAGATGGATTACTTCGTTGAAGTCTTCATCCCCAGCTTCAGCCTGTCGCTGGATGAAATTTCCCAGGATACGCCGCTGTAATCTGCGCCGCTCAGCGTGGGCTGTTTCAGGCGCGGAGCGTCACGCTGAAATAACCGTCCGGCTGTTTACTGATGTGCAGCGGCTGCAGATTTTCCACCTGCAGCGCCACTTCACTCAGGCGTGACGCATCGGCTGGTGGATTGACCGCCACCACCGCGCTGCCTGCTTCCAGCCCGGCGATAATGCCCGCCGGTGCATCTTCCACCACCACGCATTCTGGCGCAGAAAGCCCGAGCCGCTCAGCGCCCAGCAAATAAGGTTCAGGATTGGGCTTACCGAATTTAATGTCCTCGGCGGTAATAAACACCTCCGGCAGCGGTAAACCGGCCGCTTTGTGACGGGCATGCGCCACCGGGATCGATCCCGAAGTCACAATCGCCCAGGGAATGTCGAGTGCGTTCAGGGTGGTCAGCAACGCGTGTGCACCGGCAATCGCCTGCACGCCTGCCGTGTCTTCTGCTTCCAGCTGCTCCAGCCAGCGAAATTCGGCCTGGATCGCCGCTTCAGACTGGCCCGCCATAAAGTGGCGCAGCGAGTTGATCGCCGGTTTGCCGTGAATGTAGTCCAGCACCTGCTGCGCGGCCAGGCCGTGGCGCGCGCCCCAGCTTGACCAGGCGCGATTCACGGCCGGCAGTGAATCCACCAGCGTCCCGTCTAAATCAAACAGAAAACCCCTGTACTTCACACGTTGCTCCTTATTCAGGCATTGAGGATTTGCGCGATCTCATTCTCGCTGAGGTGATACTGACGCGGACAAGTGTGCCACACCGCCAGCATGCGTTGGTATTTTTCCCACATCGGGGTTTGCGCATTGAAGCCGTGGGTGCCGGAATCGAAATGGGTATAGCGCCCTTCCACATTAACCATAAAGCGCACATAGCCGAGGTAACGCGCTTCGGTGGCCGCGTCGAAGCCGAGAAACGCCAGGCGACGCTCTTCAATGTTGCACGGCGCTTTGTGATTGGACCAGGAAACATGCAGCGCATGATGCATTTCCATAATGTCGATCAGCGTACGGCAGGTCGCCTCGCTCAGTTCGCCGAACTCTTTGTCCAGCTCGCGCAATTGCAGTCCATAGCCGCGTTCAATAATGGTCTGACAGCGGCGATAGCGCTCGGCGTTATCCGGCTCAAGCATCGCCATCATCTGGTATTGATTAGAAAGAATCAGTCGCTGTGCATGGGTCATTTCCATGGTTTACTCCCGGGCCGCAGGGCCGCTTAAGATTTAAACAATGCAGAAATGATTACACAACGAAAGCGATGCGTGTATGTCCGCATCACTATTCTTTGATTTGAACCGGGATTGGGCGCAAATTCTCTGGCAGAGAAAAGCGCCATTTGATCAAAGATCGTCGAGGAAAGTACGGTCGAGCTGCTTAAAAGCACGCTTGAGCACATCCGCCAGCGCCTGGTAAGTCGGCTTGCCGTCAACGGGGGCGATAGCCTGTCCGGCCTCTTCCAGTTTGGCGCGCACTTCGTGGAACCAGTGCAGCAGCGTTGGCGGCAGCGGCGTGACGGAACGTTTACCCAGCCACCATAATCCCTGCATCGGCAGGCTACAGGCAAACAGCGCGGTGGCAATGGCCGGACCGAGCTGCCCGCCGAGCGCGATTTGCCACGTCAGCGTAAAAATGGCCAGCGGTGGCATAAAGCGAATCGCAAAGCGGGTTGCCGTCACCACACGGTTCTCAGGAAACACCGGCGCCAGACGTTTGTCGGCGGGCCAGGTTTTCATGTAGTGCTGGCCGCGCTGAAATAAGCCGAACCAGCCTGGATTGCCTGCGTCATTCGCCATGGTAGACCTCAACTATTACTGCAACATTTAAAAAAATTTTATAACTACACAACTTTACGTGACATCCTTCAAAAGATTTTGTCTTTGCGGGTCACAGTGGGTATTCTGGCGCCGTTTTTGCAACATTACCGGAAGCCGCAGCGCAATAAAAGAGCGCGCTGGAGCCATGTTTCGCTTCGTGGATTTCAAAAATCTGCGTAAAATTACCGAAATTTTTTGCGTGTCGTTTCTTTTTTGACTAGCGCATGATGTTAATCATTAATCTACCAGCTTTCATAGGCTACGCTGTTAGTCTGATTGCGTTATTTTTAGCCACTATTTAACAAAATAGGTACTTCCATGTCGACGAAGTTAGTACTGGTCCTCAACTGCGGCAGCTCCTCTCTTAAGTTTGCCATTCTCAATCCAGCCAGCGGTGACGAATACCTTTCCGGTCTGGCGGAGTGTTTCCACCTGCCGGAAGCGCGCATCAAGTGGAAACTGGACGGCAGCAAACAGGAAGCCCCGCTCGGCGCGGGCGCAGCGCACAGCGAAGCGCTGAACTTCATCGTTAAAACTATTCTGGCACAAAAACCAGAGCTTTCGGCACAAATCGCTGCAATCGGCCATCGTATCGTTCACGGCGGCGAGCAGCTGACGCAATCGGTGGTGATTGACGAGTCCGTCATTCAGGGCATCAAAGACGCGTCGTCTTTCGCGCCACTGCACAATCCGGCGCACCTGATCGGTATCGACGAAGCGATGAAAAACTTCCCGCACCTGTCGGATAAAAATGTCGCCGTTTTCGACACCGCCTTCCATCAGACTATGCCGGAAGAGTCCTATCTCTATGCCCTGCCATACAACCTGTATAAAGAGCACGGCGTGCGCCGCTACGGCGCGCACGGCACCAGTCACTACTATGTGACGCAGGAAGCCGCCAAAATGCTCAACAAGCCGGTCAGCGAGCTGAACATCATCACCTGCCATCTCGGCAACGGCGGTTCTGTGGCGGCCATCCGTAACGGCCAGTGCGTGGATACCTCAATGGGTCTGACGCCGCTGGAAGGCCTGGTGATGGGCACCCGCAGCGGTGACATCGATCCGGCTATCGTCTTCTTCCTGCACGATACGCTGGGCATGAGCGTGGATGCGATCAACAAACTGCTGACCAAAGAGTCCGGCCTGCTCGGCCTGACCGAAGTCACCAGCGACTGCCGTTACGTAGAAGACAACTACGCCACCAAAGACGATGCCAAACGCGCGATGGATGTGTTCTGTCACCGCCTGGCGAAGTACATCGGCAGCTACACCGCGCTGATGGAAGGCCGTCTGGATGCGGTGGTGTTTACCGGCGGTATCGGTGAAAACGCGGCGATGGTGCGTGAGCTGGCGCTGGACAAACTGGGTCTGCTTGGCTTCGAGGTTGACCACGAGCGCAACCTGGCTGCACGCTTCGGCAAATCCGGCTTCATCAATAAAGAAGGTACCCGCCCGGCGGTGGTGATTCCAACCAATGAAGAGTGGGTCATCGCCCAGGACGCCGCGCGCCTCACCGCGTAATGTTTCTCTCCGTCAGCTTCGGCTGACGGTGTTGTTTTTGACACCCTGTAACACCGCGAGGTTTCTATAGTGTCACGTACAATTATGCTTATTCCTACCGGCACCAGCGTCGGCCTGACCAGCGTCAGCCTTGGCGTGATTCGTGCCATGGAGCGCAAAGGCGTGCGCCTGAGCGTGTTCAAACCGATCGCCCAGCCGCGCGCTGGCGGCGATGCGCCAGACCAGACCACCACCATCATTCGCAAAAACTCCGCGATTCCGGCCGCGGTTCCGCTGCCGATGTCCCGCGTTGAGTCACTGCTGGGTTCTAACCAGCAGGATGTGCTGATGGAAGAGATCATTGCCAACTACCACGCCAACGCCAAAGATGCGGAAGTGGTGCTGGTGGAAGGCCTGGTTCCGACGCGCAAACATCAGTTTGCCTCGGCGCTGAACTATGAAATTGCCAAAACGCTGAATGCGGAAATCGTCTTCGTCATGTCGCTGGGTAACGACTCTCCGGCACAGCTGAAAGAGCGCATCGAACTGACGCAGAGCAGCTTCGGCGGCAGCAAAAACAAAAACATCACTGGCGTCATCATCAACAAACTCAACGCGCCAGTGGATGAGCAGGGCCGTACCCGTCCGGATCTGTCAGAAATTTTCGACGACTCCTCAAAAGCCAGCATCGCCAACATCGATCCTAAGCAGCTGTTCGCTAACAGCCCGCTGCCGGTGCTGGGCTGCGTGCCGTGGAGCTTTGATTTGATCGCGACGCGCGCCATTGATATGTGCCGCCATCTCAACGCGGAGATCATCAACGAAGGTGAAATCCACACGCGTCGCGTCAAATCCGTCACCTTCTGCGCGCGCAGCATCCCGCATATGCTGGAGCACTTCCGTCCGGGCTCGCTGCTGGTGACCTCAGCCGACCGTCCTGACGTGCTGGTGGCGGCCTGTCTGGCGGCGATGAACGGCATCGAAATTGGTGCGGTGCTGCTGACCGGTGGCTATCAGATTGAAGCGCCGATCGCCCGTCTGTGCGAACGCGCCTTCCAGACCGGCCTGCCGGTGTTCATGGTAAAAACCAACACCTGGCAAACCTCGCTCAGCCTGCAGAGCTTCAATCTGGAAGTGCCGGCTGACGACACACAGCGCATTGAAAAAGTACAGGAGTATGTGGCCAGCTTTATCAATGCTGACTGGGTTGAATCACTGACCGCCACATCCGAACGCAGCCGTCGTCTGTCACCGCCGGCATTCCGTTATCAGCTCACCGAGCTGGCGCGTAAAGCCGGCAAGCGCATCGTCCTGCCGGAAGGCGACGAACCGCGCACCGTTAAAGCGGCGGCGATTTGTGCCGAGCGCGGCATCGCCACCTGTGTGCTGCTGGGCAATCCGGATGAGATTCAGCGCGTGGCCGCAGCGCAGGGCGTTGAGCTCGGCAAAGGCATTGAAATTGTCGATCCGCAGGTGGTGCGTGACAACTACGTGCCGCGCCTGGTTGAGCTGCGTAAGAGCAAAGGCATGACCGAAGTGGTCGCGCAGGAGCAGCTGGAAGATAACGTGGTGCTGGGCACCATGATGCTGGAAAGCGGCGAAGTTGACGGTCTGGTCTCGGGCGCGGTTCACACCACCGCCAACACCATTCGTCCGCCGTTGCAGCTGATCAAAACCGCGCCGAACAGCTCGCTGGTCTCCTCGGTATTCTTCATGCTGCTGCCAGAGCAGGTGCTGGTGTACGGCGACTGCGCCATCAACCCGGATCCTAATCCGGAACAGCTGGCCGAGATCGCGATTCAGTCCGCCGACTCCGCCAAAGCCTTCGGCATCGATCCACGCGTAGCGATGATCTCCTACTCTACCGGTAACTCCGGTGCCGGTAGTGACGTAGAGAAAGTGCGTGAAGCAACGCGCATTGCGCAGGAAAAACGCCCGGATCTGGTGATCGATGGCCCGCTGCAGTACGACGCCGCGATCATGGAAGACGTCGCCAAGTCTAAAGCGCCGAACTCGGCGGTGGCCGGACGTGCGACGGTATTCATCTTCCCGGATCTCAACACCGGTAACACCACTTACAAAGCGGTGCAGCGTTCTGCCGACCTGATCTCCATCGGGCCGATGCTGCAGGGCATGCGCAAACCGGTTAACGACCTGTCACGCGGTGCGCTGGTCGATGATATCGTCTACACCATTGCGCTGACGGCGATTCAGTCGCAGCAGGCTGAAGGCTAATCCCCTTCCCCGCTCCGCATCAGCACGCCCGCCCGGGCGTGCTTTTTTTTATCCTGCGCCACAACCCTGCCCGTATAAACGCACTGGCAAAATCCCGCCTGCGCGCTAACACTGATTACACTCTCCCGCGACTTACGAGGTCAGCAATGAGCAACAGTGATGTGCACAGCCGTCGGTTACAGGCCACGCCGCGTGGTGTGGGCGTGATGTGTGATTTCTTTGCGGCGAAAGCCGAAAACGCCACGCTGTGGGACCAGCAGGGGCGCGAATATATTGATTTCGCCGCCGGCATTGCGGTGCTCAATACCGGCCACCGGCATCCCAAAGTGCTGGCGGCAGTACAGCAGCAGCTGACGTGCTTCACCCATACCGCGTTTCAAATCGTGCCGTATGAGAACTACATTCACCTTGCGGAGCGTCTGAATGCGCTGGTGCCGATTGAAGGCGCCGTGAAAACCACCTTCTTCTCTACCGGCGCCGAGGCGGTCGAGAACGCGGTGAAAATCGCGCGCGCAGCCACCGGCCGCCCGGGGATTATCGCCTTCAGCGGCGCGTTCCACGGACGCACCAATATGACCATGGCGCTGACCGGCAAAGTTCTGCCTTACAAAACCGGCTTCGGCCCGTTTGCCAGCCCGGTGTTTCACGCGCGCTACCCCAATGCGCTGCATAACGTCAGCGTGCACGATGCGCTCGACAGTCTGGAGACGATTTTCCGCAGCGATATCGCGCCACAGCAGGTGGCGGCCATCATCTTTGAACCGGTTCAGGGCGAAGGCGGATTTTATGTCGCGCCGCCAGAGTTTGTGACGGCGCTGCGCCAGCTGTGCGATCGCCACGGCATCCTGCTGATCGCCGATGAAGTACAGAGCGGTTTTGCGCGCACCGGCAGGCTGTTTGCCAGTGAATATTATGAGGTGCAGCCGGATCTGATCACGCTGGCGAAAAGTCTGGCAGGCGGGTTTCCGCTGTCGGCGGTGAGCGGCCGGGCCGCGGTGATGGATGCACCGGAGCCGGGTGGTCTGGGCGGCACCTATGCCGGCCATCCGCCAGCAATTGCCGCCGCGCATGCGGTGCTGGATATTATCAGTGAGGAAAAGCTGTGCGAGCGTGCGCAATGGCTCGGTACGCAGCTGGCGGAAGCGTTGAACGGCGCCGGCTGCCGTGCGCTGGCCGAGGTACGCGGCTATGGATCGATGATGGCGGCGGAATTCCATGACGCCAGCGGCCGACCCTCAGCGGAGATCGCCAAAGCGATTCAGCAGCAGGCGCTGGCCGAAGGATTGATCCTGCTGACCTGCGGCGTGCACAGCAACGTGATCCGCTTTCTTTATCCGCTAACCATTCCGGACGCCCAGTTCAGTACGGCGCTGAACATTCTCACCCGCATTCTCAGCCAGCATTAAACACAAAAGGCACCCTTAGGGTGCCTTAATGCGGAAGCGCAGGAATCAGGCTTCGCTGCTTTGCTTACTGCGCACCGCGTCACTGTTGCGGCTCAGCCACAGCGACAGGGCTTTGAGTGAATCATCGGTGAATTCATCACAGCGGGCGGTGATCTCTTCCGGCGTCATCCAGAACACTTCATCCACTTCCTCTTCCTGCATGGCAAACGGACCGTGCGACACGCAGCTGAACAGTCCACCCCATACGCGGCAGTGCTGATCTTCGAAGTAGAATTTGCCGTGCTCGGCGAACGGGACATCAGCGATGCCGAGCTCCTCTTCCGCTTCACGACGGGCGGATTCCAGCAGGTCTTCACCGCTTTGCACCACGCCGCCCGCAGTGGCATCCAGCATACCCGGCATGAAATCTTTGCTCTCGGTACGGCGTTGCACCAGAATCTTGCCCATGCCGTCGTGCACCACAATATAGGTAGCGCGATGGCGCAGACATTGCGCACGCATCTGCGCACGGCTGGCCTGCGCAATCACTTCGTTTTCTTCGCTAACGATATCCACCCACTCGATACCGTCACCTGCCGTTTGATCCACCATCCGGTAACCCTTTCTCTGTTTTCGGCGTGCCCAGCACGCGCCTGTTTGCGATGCTTTATTAGAATGAGCGCTAAGGTAAAGCGTTCTTTTCGCCGCCGCAAGGTTTTAGCGTGCTTTACCCGACTCGGCCAGCCACAGCTGCACCGAGGCGCGCTGCCACTGGAATTCTGCATAGTGCTGCAGCTTCACCGGCAGCGGATCGCCGTGCAGCGCCAGCCGGTTAATCATCACCGCCAGGTCAGTGTCGGCAATCGACCACTCGCCAAACAGGTTCTGTTGGCCGTCCGGCAGCAGGCGCTGCACCGCGGCAATCAATTTACTGGCGGCCTGTTCGCCAGCGGGCGTGAGCGGAGCAAAGCGTTCAGCAGCAAACAGCACCTCAGTGGGTCGCTCCGTGCGCAGCGCCAGTAAATCGCTGCGCAGCCATGCCTGCACTTCGCGCGCGTGGGCACGTTTTTCGCGATCGCGCGGATAGAGGCGCTCAAACTCCGGCGCCGGAAAACGCTCTTCGAGATATTCGGCGATGGCCGAGGATTCATTCAGGCTGACATCATCAATTTGCAGCGTGGGCACACGGCAGGTCAGCGACAGGCCGCGGTATTCATCGTCAAGCTGTGCATTGCGCGACAGGTCAACGCGCCTGACCGTAAAGGGAATGCCCTTCTCGGTAAGCGCAACATAAACTGACATGGCATACGGGCTAAAAAAACAGGAATCGGACCACAACGTAATGGCGGGATAGTTCATCAGCTGCCTCGGCTAAGCGTCAGGTGTGCATCATGTTTACCGATTTTTGCCGGCTAAGGCAATGGCGCGCTGGTCCGATGTTTTGCCGCAGGACCACGGCAAACTGGCGGTTTTTCATCATAAGCGTAAGCGCTGTCACGCCGCAGCGGCACTTCTCTTCTATGCTCAATTCAGAGCAGATAATTAATGACAGGGAGACTAAACATGCACCTGCTTATTACCGGCGGTACCGGCTTGATAGGTCGCCATTTAATTCCGCGCCTGCTGCAGCTGGGCCATCAGGTGAATGTGGTAACGCGTGACGTGGCGGCCGCGCGGGAAAAACTCGATGCGCGCGTGATGCTGTGGTCGGGCATTAACCAGCAGTCCGATCTCAATGCTATTGACGGCGTCATCAATCTGGCGGGAGAACCGATTGCCGACAAGCGCTGGACCGAGCAGCAGAAGCAGCGCCTGTGCGAAAGCCGCTGGCAAATCACTGAACAGATCGTCTCGCTGATCCACGCCAGCAGCAATCCGCCGCGCCTGTTGATTTCCGGCTCGGCCACCGGCTTTTATGGTGATACCGGCGATGTGGTGGTGACCGAGGACGATCCGGGCCACGAGGAGTTTACCCACACCCTGTGCGCCCGCTGGGAGCAGCTGGCGCTGAAGGCGCAAAGCGAGCGCACCCGCGTGTGCCTGCTGCGCACCGGCGTGGTGCTGGCGCGCGAAGGTGGCGCGCTGAGCAAAATGAAGCTGCCGTTCAAACTTGGCGTCGGCGGACCGATTGGCAGCGGCAAACAGTACCTGCCGTGGATCCATGTGGACGATCTGGTCAACGCCATCCTGTGGTTGATCGATAACGATCAGTTGCAGGGCCCGTTCAACATGGTGGCGCCTTACGCGGTGCGCAACGAGCAGTTCGCCGCCACGCTGGGCTTGGTGATGCACCGTCCGGCCTTTATGCGCACTCCGGCCAGCGCCATCAAACTGATGATGGGAGAATCCGCCGTGCTGGTGCTGGGCGGGCAGCACGTGCTGCCGAAGCGGCTGGAGGAGTCCGGCTTTGGTTTCCGCTGGTACGATTTACACGAAGCGCTGCAGGATGTCGCCGGCTGATGCGTCTCCGCTCAGGCTTACCGCGGCGCCACGGCGGGCGTGAGGCAAAGCTGCTGCAGGAAACGCGCCGTTAACGGTCGGGCATCCTGCCTGCGCCAGACGGCATATAGCACGATCTCCAGCGCCAGATCTGGCACGGGCAGCAGGATGACATTATCCGGAACGATGCGCGCCAGGCTGTGCTGGATCAGGGTGAAACCCAGCCCGGCTTCGACACAGGCAAGCGCGGCCAGCGGACCATTCACTTCAAAACGAATATCCGGCTGGAAACCGGCGCGCTGGCAGGCTGCCAGCAATCGCGCCCGCGCGGCAGGGTTGAGATTTTCCTGGTCGGCAATCCACGCCCGGCCGTGCAAATCAGACGGTACGGGCGCGGTCAGCGCGCTGGATGCCGGCATCGCCAGCAGCACCGGCTCGGTCGCGATCTTCTTATGCACAAAATCCGCGTCGTCGTGCGGCAGCGTATGCACAATGGCAATATCGATCGCCCCCGCCTCTAACCGGGCAATTTGCTGTGCGGAACGTAACGCATGCAGCCGGACATCAATGCCCGCCCCCGGTGCCAGCCGCGCCAGCGCCGCGGGCAGCAGGCGCGAGTGAATAGCCGCCTCCACATATCCAATATCCAGCCGCCCAACGTCCCCCTGCTGCAGATGCTGCGCATACTCTTTTAACCGTTCGTGATGCTGCAAAAAGGGCGTCACCTCGGTGAGGAAGCGCTTACCCTCGTCCGTCAGGCGCAGACGTTTCTTTTCACGGTGAAACAGCACCATCCCCAGTTCGCTTTCCAGCTGCTGAATTTGCCGGCTAAGCGGTGACGGCGAAATATGTAACCGTTCCGCAGCCTGACCAATATGCTCCAGCGCCGCGACAGTGGCAAAGGCGCGCAAAATTTTTATGTCCATGACAATCCGGGTCTCAACTCTGTCAAAAATGACACTGGTCACCTTAACGGTGTTAGCGTCATTATCGCGCTGACAGCCACTGACGCAGCATTATCATCGCGCTAATCCGCCGCGAAAATTGCCGCGTTATTTTGTTTAACGTGAACGAGTAAATTAGCGCACAGAGATCATTATGAGCCAGGCAATATTTTCATACACCATTGGGAAATATCAGGTCAGCGCCATCAGCGATGGCACCATGCAAGCCAGTCTGAGTTTATTAACGGATATCCACCACGACGATGCGGTCGATCTGCAACGCCAGGCAGGCATAGCACAGCCGGGCGACATCCATGTGTTTTGTTATCTGCTCCGCGGTCAGGGACGCGTGATTCTGGTGGATACCGGGATGGGAAAACGCGATGCGCAGAGCGGCAAATTACTGCCTCATCTGCAGCTGGCCGGGGTGACGCCGGACGACATCGATACCCTGTTATTAACCCATGCGCACCCCGATCATATTGGCGGCTTGCTGGACAGCGCGGGTCAGCCGGTCTTTCGCCATGCCCGGCTCTGCCTCAGCCACAGCGAAGCCGCCTTCTGGCAGGATGATGCGGCGATCAGCCAGCTGAGTGAACGCGCGCAGTTAAACGCGGCGCTGGTGCGGCGCACGCTGCAGGCTTATGGCCCGCGGCTGCAGCTGATAGCGGATGAGGAGATCAGCCCGGGAATCCGTGCGCTGGCGTTGCCCGGTCATACTCCGGGGCATTGCGGGTTTCGCATTGATTCAGACGGCGAGCGTTTATTGATTTGGGGTGATATTGTGCATTACCCGCCTGTTCAGCTGGCCTGTCCGCAGGTTTCTATCGCCTTCGATATTGATCCCGTCATGGCCAGAGAGTCGCGCCAGCGTATTTTGCAGCAGGTGGCAGCGGAAAATACGGTGATTGCCGGCATGCATTTTGGCGCGTCTGGCTTTGCCAGAATCGTGGCGTTAGCGAACGGCGGTTATACGGCCAGCTATGTGTCAGCATGTGACGATGGCGAAGCGAGTGAGCCATGACCGACTAACAGGCGGATTGGCGGTGACAGTACACCTGACCCTCCGCCTGTTATCACTTACGCCTGTTTCGGCTGGCCGTTCGACGCCGTCAGACCGCCATCGACCGGCAGGTTAACGCCGGTGATGTAACGCGCGTCGTCGCTGGCGATGAAAGCAATCGCGCTGGCGATATCTTCCGGTTCACCGGCGCGGCCCAGCGGAATACGGTCATAGAAGCGTGCAAGCAGCGCCTCATCGTTTTTCATATCTTCGGTGAGATCGGTAAAGGTAAAACCCGGGCATACGGCGTTAACGCGCACGCCGTCGGTGCCATAATCCATCGCCAGCGCGCGGGTGAAATTGGTCACCGCGCCCTTGGCGGCGTTGTAGACACTCATGCCCCAGTCGCCGCCCAGTCCGGATACCGACGAGGTATTCACTACGTTGCCTTTACTGTTGAGCAGCGCGGGCATAAAGAAGTGGGTGCAGTAAAATACACCGTCGAGGTCATTGCTCATCAGAGACTTCCAGTCCGCTATCGACACTTCGTGAATTTTGCCCTGCACAATGCTGCCGGCGTTATTCACCAGTACATCCACGCGCCCATACTGCTGCTGCACCTGCTCTGCCAGCTGTTTAACCTGATCCGCATCGCCGACGTCGCAGGGTGCCACCAGATGATTCTCGCCGCTCAGCGTGTTCAGCACCTGTTCCAGCTTGTCGCGGGTTCTGCCCACCAGCACCACCTGTGCGCCTTCACTGGCGAAACGCTGCGCCGCGGCGGCACCAATGCCGGATCCGGCTCCGGTAATCACCACCACTTTCTCTGCAAAGCGCGACATATTTCCTCCTGGTTATTTCGTGGTTGAAACGGTTAAGCCTGGCAGCCAGCGCGCTGAGTTCAAGCGAAGCCTGCAGATTTAACGTGGCGCTTAGTTCAGGAAATAACCGGCGGATTATCAAATAGTGCACTTTTTTGTACGGTTATTGGTCGCCACCACGCAGCCCGTCTACAGTTAACATTCGCGATAAAAATTTACAAAAACTGAAGATTCCGGCCCGTTGTGCCGCTGCGCACGCCGGCCGATTACGCCTTATCTTGTTACTCTGTCTGGAAGCGATAATGAAAAAACGAGCCAAAACCCTGCCCGGTGTCACACGACGCCAGGTACTAACCTGGTCGACGCTGGGCGTTGCCGCTGGCGTCACCCGCGCCGCCGATGCCGTCTCCCTCAAGGGCGCCCCCGGCTGGACGCCCTTCGCCGATAACCCACCGGAACAGTTCCAGGCTCAGGGCTGGCTGTTCTTTACCGAGGAAGAAGCGCGCACCGTGGAAGCCATGGTTGACCGCATTATTCCGGCGGACGAGCTGAGCGTGGGCGGCAAAGAAGCCGGCTGCGCTGTCTTTATCGACCGCCAGCTGCACGGCTTTTATGGCACCTTCGAACGCCTCTACATGCAGGGCCCGTTTCAGCAGGGCACCACCGAGCAGGGCGACCAGTCGCCGCTGGTGCCGCAACAGCGCTATCGCCAGGGGCTGGCGGCGCTCAACCGCTACGTGCAGCAAACTTCGCAAAAGAACTTTGTCGATCTGACGCCGGCGCAGCAGGACGCGCTGCTGGCAGACATGGAAGCCGGAAAGGTGCATTTCAGCGGCTTTGATGCGCAGTCGCTGTTTCTTGAGGTGCTGAACAACACCATGGAAGGCTTCTTTGCCGATCCGATCTACGGCGGCAACAAAGACATGGTGTCGTGGAAGATGCTGGGCTTTCCCGGCGCGCGCTATGACTATCGCGAATACGTTGAGCGCCACAACGAAAATCTGGGCTTAGAGCCGATCAGCATTGCGCAATGGAAAGCACGGGGATAGATGATGAAGAAATTACCAAAAACCGATGTGGTGGTGATTGGTCTCGGCTGGGCCGGATCGATTATCGCCAATGAACTGGCCGACGAAGGCCTGGAAGTGATCGGCATTGAGCGCGGCCCGTGGCGCGACACCGCGCGCGACTTCAATATTGGCACCGTCACCGACGAGCTGCGCTACGTGATGCGCGAAGAGCTGATGCTACGCACGCGGCAGAACACCTGCACCATGCGCAACAATCCGTCGCAAACCGCTCTGCCGATGCGTACCTGGGGCTCGTTCCATCCGGGCAACGGCACCGGCGGCGCGGGCAACCACTGGGCCGGCATTACCTTTCGCTTTCAGCCGGAAGAGTTTCGCCTGAAAAGCCACCTGACCGAACGCTACGGCGCCAGTGCCATTCCGGATGAGCTGGTGCTGCAGGACTGGGGCACCAGCTGGGAGGAGATGGAGCCGCACTACATGCAATTTGAGCGCGTGGCCGGCACCTCGGGTTACGCCGGCAATATTCAGGGACAGAAACGGGCGGGCGGCAATCCGTTCGAAGGTGCGCGGTCGGCCGACTATCCGACGCCGCCGCTGCGCCAGCCCTATGGTCCGACGCTGTTTGCCGAAGCAGCAAAAAATCTCGGCTACCAGCCGTTTCCGGTGCCGTCCTCGCTGGTCTCCGAGGCGTACACCAATCCCTATGGCGTCACCATGGGTCCCTGCACCTTCTGCGGCTTCTGCACCAACTACGGCTGCGCCAACTACTCGAAAGCCAGCGCCATCACCACCGTGCTGCCGGCGCTGATGCGCAAAGAGAACTTTACCGCGTACACCAACTGCGAAGTGCTGGAAGTGCTGACCGATGCCAGCGGCAAACAGGCCACCGGCGTCACCTACATCGACTCCTCCGGCGATAAGTGGGAACAGCCGGCCGATCTGGTGATCGTCGCCGCCTTTACCTTTGAAAACGTGCGCCTGATGCTGCTCTCCGGCATTGGCCAGGCTTATGATCCGGTCACCAACAAAGGCACCACCGGCCGCAATTACGCCTACCAGACGGCCAACGGCGTCACGCTGTTTTTTGACAACAAAAACTTTAACCCGTTTATCGGTGCCGGCGCGGTGGGCATGGGCATTGATGAATTCAATAACGATAATTTTGACCACAGCGGTCTGGGCTTCTTCGGCGGCGGCAGCATCCGCGTGACGCCCATCGGCTCGGCACCGATTGGCTACCGGCCGCTGCCGCCCAACACGCCCAAATGGGGCTCGAAGTGGAAGCGCGCGCTGAAAGACAACTATCTCAGCACCATGTCGATTGGCTGCGAGGCCAGCAGCTACACCACGCGCACCAACTATCTGTCGCTCGATCCCAACTACAAAGATCCGCACGGCCGACCGCTGCTGCGCATTACTTTCGACTTTGCGGCGAACGATCTGAAAATGGCGCAGTACTGCACGGGTAAAGTGGCGGAAATCGCTAAATCAATGAACCCGCGCGAGATGATTGTCAAACCGATGACCGGCCACTGGAGCAGCGTGCCGTATCAGTCGTCGCACGTGGTTGGCGGCTTTATCATGGGCAGCGATCCCTCAACCAGCTCGGTCAATAAACATCTGCAGGTGTGGGATGTACCGAACCTGTTCGTGGTGGGCGCGTCAGCCTTTCCGCAAAACCCGGGCTATAACCCGACCGGCACCGTCGGCGCGCTGGCATTCAAAGCGGCGCATGCGATTCGTCACTACTATCTGCAACGTCCCGGGGAGATGATTACCGCATGAAAACACGCCTCTCTCTGTGCGCTGCCGCGCTGCTGCTTACCAGCTTTGTGTCTCACGCACAGCCGGAATACGATCAGTACGCGCGCGGCAGCTATATCGCCACGCTGGCGGACTGCACCGCCTGCCACACCGCCGATCCGCAGCAGCCGTTTGCCGGGGGCGTCAGATTGCAGACGCCGTTTGGTACGCTGGTCGGCGCTAACATCACGCCGGACCGCGAAACCGGCATCGGCAACTGGCGCTATGAAGATTTCCGCCGCGCCATGACCGAGGGCATCGGCCACGGCGGCAAGCGGCTGTACGGCGCGATGCCGTTCACCGCCTACACCAAAATGTCGGATAAGGATCTGCAGGATTTGTGGGCATGGATGCAGACGCTGCAGCCGATACACAACCCGGTCGAGACCAATCAGCTGCCCTTCCCTTTCAACATCCGCACCAGCCTGATGGTGTGGAACTGGATCAACTTTGACCAGGGCGCGTTCCAGCCGGACGCCCGTCAATCCGCCCAGTGGAATCGCGGTGCGTATCTGGTGCAGGGCGCGGGCCACTGCGGCACCTGCCATACGCCGAAAAATCTGCTCGGCGGCGATAAAAACGGCGCGTTTTTGCGTGGCGAAGTGGTCGAAGGCTGGATGGCGCCGGACATCACCGCGAACCCGCACAGCGGGCTGGGCAAATGGAGCCAGCAGGATATCGTCAGCTACCTGCGTACCGGCGTGAACCGTTTCGATATCGCTTCCGGTCCGATGGCCGACGCGGTGCGTCACTCCACGCAGCACTGGCGCGATGAAGATCTGCAGGCGGTGGCGGTGTACCTGAAAAGCGGTGAATCGCGTGATGAGCAAGCGCCCGCCGCACTTGCCGCGACGGACGATCGCATGAAGCTGGGCGCGCAAATCTATGCGGCGAAGTGTTCAGCCTGCCACAGCCCGGGCGGTCGCGGTGAGAAGAATATCTTCCCGCAGCTGGCGGACAATCCGTTGCTCAATCAGGAGGATGCCACCTCGCTGATTCGGGTGGTCGCCGCCGGCAGTCGCGGTGTCGATACCGATGCCCGCCCGACGGCACCGGCAATGCCGGCCTTTGCCGGCACGCTGGGTGATGAGGAGATCGCCGCAGTGGTGAGCTACATCCGCAACAGCTGGGGAAATGCCGCCGCACCGGTCAGCGCTGACGACGTGAAGAAAGTGAAACAGAAGCTGGAATAGCGCCGGGTCAGCACCGGCAGCGGCGGCTGCCGGTGCGACAGGCTCAGCTTTAGCTGCGCTGCTGCACCACCGACGACTTCACCGCTGACGCTTCCCGCGTGTGTCCCGGCTGCGGCACACGGATAATAAAGGTCAGCACGCCGGCGAACAGGTAGAGCGCGGTATAGGCCCACACCACCCCGACGATATCGAAGAACGGCAGCAGCAGTGAAGCAATCGCCGGGGCCACAAAGTTACTCAGCCCGGCCGACAGATTGTAAATCGATACCGCTGCGCCCTTATGATGCGGTTCCAGCGTCGGGAACACCGCGGTCATTGGCACAAAGGCAGCGACAAAGATCCCCAGCATGATCGCCGGAATCAGCGCCACCCAGAAGTTATGCCCGGCATACAGCGGCAGGTAGTAAAACGCCAGGCTGGAGATCGCCATACCGAGACAGCCGAACCAGCGCACCTGACGGATCCAGCCCAGCTTCTCACCGGTAATGCCCCAGAAAATATTGGTAAAGATGGTGACGAAGAAGAACACCGCCCAAATCTGCAGCCATTCGGAGATGGTAAAGCCGAGCCGATCGACAAACAGCAGCGGCATGATGATGGCAAAACCAAACAGCGACAGCGTATTGATGATGCGGATCAGGCAGGCATAAAACACATGCTGGTTGGTGAACAGAATGGTTACGGCACGCGACATCTCCGTCATCTTATCGCGCAGCGGCAGATTAACGCGGGAACGGTCCACCGGCACGTTGCGCAGGCTGAAGTAGGCCAGCACGCCGCCGCACGCCACCCAGACAATCGCCAGCCATAAGGTGCCGGTTTCGCCCAGCATCGGGATGGTCAGGCTCGGCAGATAGCTGCCCACCACACCAATCCCCACGGAGTACATCGCCCAGAACCAGCCGGTGGCGGCGGCCAGCTTGTCACGCGGCAGCACCTGCACCAGCATCATCATGAACGAGTAGATAAACAGCGGATAGGCCAGGCCGCGAATGCCGTAGAACAGCACCATCAGCGGATAATTACGCAGCCCGAGCCCCAGCGACATAAACAGCGCATGCATGACGATCCACAGCACAAAGCCAATCATCATGGCGCGCTGCGGCGTAATCAGCTCCGCCACCACGCCGGAGGCCCACGCCGCCAGCGCGGCGGCCAGGCCGTAAAAGGTAAACACCACCGCCGACTGGGCCGGCGAAAAGCCCATGTCAGTGATGTGGCGCGAGAGAAACGCCATTTCGAAGCCGTCGCCGGCCATGAAAATGGCGATGGCCAGAAAGCCCCAGAACATCTTTTTCGGTAAGCCAAACCAGTATGCGTTCGATTGCATGACAATCTTCCTTCCGTTCGCTAATCCGATCAGGCAGGCAGCAACGCGCGCGCCTGCTGTTGTTGTACATAGAGTTCACGGAACAGGCGCAGCCGCTGCTGCAGCACGGCCCCGCGCGCCGCATCGGGCTGATAGCGCGCCTGCACCGGCGGCTTCAGGCACACGTCGGCTTCGCTGCCGCCGTCGGCCAGCCACGCCAGTCGCGCCGCACCCAGCGCGCCGGAGGCGCTGGCCGGATGGGTCACTATCGGCAGCTGCAGCACGTCGGCAATCAGCTGCGCCCACAGCGTGCTACGCGCACCGCCGCCGGTCAGGCTGCACTGCTGAATCTGCTGCTGCGTATCGCCCAGCACCGCCAGACCATCCGCCAGGCCAAACGCTACGCCCTCAATTACCGCATAGCCGAGCAGCGCGCGCGGCGTTTCGTGGCGCAGATGGAAAAATGCCCCGGTCGCCTGCGGATCGTTGTGCGGCGTGCGTTCACCAGAGAGATACGGCAGAAACAGCGGTGCCTGACGCAGCTGTTCCGCGCTGAGCTGTGCCATCTCGTCCATCAGCTGGCTTTCGGTGACCGACAGCAGATTGCACAGCCAGCGCAGACAGCTGGCGGCGCTGAGCATCACGCTCATCTGGTGCCAGCGTCCCGGCAGCGCATGGCAGAAAGCGTGCACGCCGGATTGCGGATCGGCACGCAGCCGATCGTTAACCACAAAAATCACGCCCGACGTGCCGAGCGAGATAAAGGCATCGCCCGCATTAACCGCGCCAACGCCCACCGCCGACGCGGCATTATCACCGCCGCCGCCGGCCACGCTCACCGTGGCGGCTAAGCCCCATTCGCTGGCCAGATCGGCGCGCAGCGTGGCGCTGACCGCGCTGCCCTCAACCAGTTCGGGCATCTGCGCGCGCGTCAGCCCGCTAATCGCCAGCAGTGCGTCAGACCAGTCGCGCTGCGCCACGTCGAGCCACAGCGTACCGGCGGCGTCCGACGGCTCGCTGACAAAGCGCCCGGTCAGACGCCAGCGCAGGTAATCTTTCGGCAGCAGCACCTTGTCGATGCGGCGAAAGATTTCGGGCTCATGTTCCGCCACCCAGTGCAGTTTCGGCGCGGTAAAGCCGGGCATAATCAGGTTGGCGGCGATTTCCATCATCTGCGGATGCTGCTGGCGCAGCGCATCACACTGCGCCGCGCTGCGCGTGTCGTTCCACAATATGCACGGCCGCAGCACCTCACCGGCGGCATCCAGCAGCACGGCGCCGTGCATCTGACCGGAAAGACCGATGGCGCGGATCGCGGCCCACGCGTCCGGTGCCTGCTGGCGCAGCCCGGCGATCGCCTGACCACATGCCTGCCACCAGCGCTCGGGATCCTGCTCCGCCCAGTGCGGATGCGGGCGCTGCACGCTGAGCGTGGCGTGATTCGACGCCACAATCTCGCCCTGCGGGTTAACGATCAGCGCTTTGAGTTCAGAGGTGCCAATATCAATGCCGAGATACATGCTGTGCGCTCCTTACACCGTCGCCGGCTGCAGCAGTTGCTGCTCAATGGCGTCTACGCTGCGCGTCACCAGCGCATGAAAAGCGCGGTCATCGGCCAGTTCGGCAAACAGCGCGCGGTCGCTGAGGAAGCGCTGTAGCGCATTCTCGCCGCTCAGCTGCTGGCGCAGCGCGTCAGCATTGAGCACGCCATCCTGATACGCATACGGCAGCTGGTTGCTGGCCCAGCGTTGCAGGAACAGGTAGAACAGCGCCGGCAGCACGGCGGTAGCGGTCGGTTCTGCGCCGCGCTGATAGCATTCGCGCAGCGTTGGCGTCACCATGCCGGGGATTTTCGATAGCCCATCGGCACCAACGCGCTGGTTGGTATCTTTGATATAGGGATTGCTAAAGCGCGCCAGCACCACGTCGCGGTAATCCGCCAGATCGAGCGGGCTGGGCGACAGTGATGGGATCACGTCCTGCGTGATGTAGTCGTACGCCAGCTGATAGATCGCGGGCTGACGCGTGCTGTCATCAATGTAGTCACGGCCGGTGAGCGTGCCGGCCCAGGCAATCGCCGCGTGCGTGGCGTTGAGGATGCGGATTTTCGCCTCTTCCCACGGCAGCACCGACGCCACCAGCTCCACGCCCACCTTTTCCAGCGCCGGGCGTCCGGCGATGAAATCATCTTCAATCACCCACTGGATAAATGATTCCGCCATCACCGCCGCGCCATCGTCTTTGCCGGTGGCCGCTTTGACGCGTTCGGCGACATCCGGCGTGGGGCGCGGCGTGATGCGATCCACCATGGTGTTTGGCGAAGTGGTGTTATCGCGCACCCAGCTGGCCAGCGCGTGGTCGCCCTGCGCAGCAAGAAACGCCAGCATGCCGTGACGGAAACGTTCGCCGTTGTGACGCAGGTTGTCGCAGTTGAGCAGCGTGACCGGCGCACCGCCGCTGGCCACGCGCTGGCGCAGAATGCGGGTCAGCGCGCCGTAAATAGTGCGCGCCTCACCACGGAGATCGGCCTGAATATCCGCCTGGCTGAGATCGAGTTCATGCGCCGGCGTCAGGTAGTAACCCGCTTCGGTCACGGTAAAACCGATCACTTTTGTCTCAGCGCTGGCGCCCTGTGCCACCAGCGCGCTGATCTCCGCGTCCCACGGCAGGATGGTGCGCAGCGAAGTAATGGTTTCATACGCGCGCTCGCCCTCCGGCGTCACGGTTTCCAGCACGTACTCGCCGTTTTGCGCCTGCAGCTGATCAAGCAGCGCTACCGCATCGCCGCGGATGTTGCCGAGCGCGATGCTCCAGCTGTCATCGCCCTGCTGGCGCAGCTGGTGCAGATACCACGCCTGATGCGCGCGGTGAAAAGAGCCTGCGCCGATATGCATCCACACTGATTTCGTCGTCATAGTCGCCTCGAAATAAACATTTGCCACAATGTAGGGCATTTGCCCGATGAGGCGTAGCATAGTCGCCGCCGGGGCGATCGTTCTGCGAGATTCATCACATTTAATACTTTTGCTCTTTTTTAGGGCTTTTGCTCAGTTAACGCTTCAGGGGCAAGACGCGATAAACTGGCGCATCGGAGTTTGACGGAACAAGGCGATGAGCAGAGAAGAGAAGAAGCAGGAGCTGGCGGCGCGGGCAGCGTGGATGTATTACGTGGCGGGCGTCACGCAGCAGGAGATTGCGCGCGCGCTGGGCTTATCGCGGCAGGTGGCGCAGCGGCTGGTCTCCAGCGCACGTGAAATGGGCATGGTCAGCGTGAAGATCGACCATCCGGTCACGCACTGCCTGCATCTGGCGCGCGAGATCGAACAAAAGTTTGGCCTGACGCTGTGCCGCGTAGTGCCGTCAGCCGGGCTGGATGATGAGGCGATTCAGCAAATGCTGGCGGTGGAAGGCGCGGCGGTGATGGCGCAGTTTATCAACGAAGAGACCCCGCAGGTGTTTGGCATCGGTTCCGGTAAAACGCTGCGCTCGATGATTGATGCGCTGCCGTGGGTTGAACGGCCACAGCATCAGTGTGTGTCGATGATCGGTGCGATTGCGCGTGACGATTCCGGTACCCGCTACGACGTACCGCTGAAAATGGCGGAGAAGATGCAGGGCAAATATTTCTTCATTCCGGCGCCGCTGTATGCTGACACGCCGCAGGATAAGACGATGTGGGTGCAGCATCAGGTCTATCAGCGCGTCACCCAGCGTGCGCTGCAGGCGAACGTGGCGTTTGTCGGCATTGGCGAAGTGATGCCGGGCTGCCCGCTCAATGCCGAAGGCTTTATCACCGATGCGCAGGTAGAAGCGCTCAACGCGCGCGGCGTGGTGGGTGAAATGCTGGGGCATTTTTTCAATCAGCAGGGAGAGCGGGTATACGGCGAAACCGACGAGCTGCTGACCAGCGTGCTGCTGGAGAGCCAGACGCAGCGCAATATCATCGGCTTTGCCGGCAGCGCGCGCAAATACGCAGCGATTCACGCCGCGCTGCACGGCGGCTGGATCTCCGGGCTGGTGACGGATGAAGACACCGCGCTGAAACTGCTGCATGATTAATTAAAAATTTCTGTGATTCGTCGCGGCGCGATGTATCGCGCGGATTTGTCCGCCGCATCGCCGGGAAACGCGCAATACATTGCGCCGCAACGGTTCAGAAACCTATTTCAACGATCCCTTCAAAAACTGCTGCAGGCGCGGACTTTTCGGGTTGCCGAACAGTTCGTCTGGCGCGCCCTGCTCTTCGATTTTGCCCTGATGCAGAAAAATCACGTGGTTGGATACGTGACGGGCGAACTCCATCTCGTGCGTCACTACCACCATGGTTTTGCCCTCTTCGGCCAGCTTCTGCATGATGCGCAGCACTTCGCCTACCAGCTCCGGATCGAGCGCCGAGGTGGGTTCGTCAAACAGCAACACTTCCGGCTCCATCGCCAGCGCGCGGGCAATCGAGACACGCTGCTGCTGGCCGCCTGACAGATGCACCGGATATTTGGCACGCGCGCGCGCATCAATACCGACTTTATCGAGGTATTTAATTGCCCGCTCACGCGCTTCGGCTTTGCTCAGCCCCAGCACCTGAATCGGTGCTTCAGTGACGTTATCCAGCACCGTCATGTGGCTCCACAAATTGAAGTGCTGGAACACCATGGTCAGCCGGGTACGCAGCGAACGCAGCTGCTCCTTGTTGGCCACTTTCAGCTGGCCATCGGTGTCGCGCACCAGGTTTATCGCCTCGTTGTTAACCGCGATGGTGCCTTCACTCGGCTTTTCGAGGAAGTTGATGCAGCGTAAAAAGGTACTTTTCCCGGAACCGGACGAGCCAATAATGCTGATCACATCGCCGGCGTTGGCCTGCAGCGACACGCCCTTCAGAACTTCATGTTCACCGTAACGCTTATGCAGTTCGGTAACGCTTAATTTATTTTCAGCCATAGTCATACTCAGTGCGACGAAGAGGGTTTCACGTGCGCGAGGAAGCGGCGCTCCGCGAGGCGGAACAGGCTAATCAGCACGTAAGAGATAATCAGGTACAGCACCGCAGCGATGCCGAACGCGGTGAACGGCTGATAGGTCGCCGAGTTGATATCGCGCGCGATTTTTAGCAAATCCGGCACGGTGGCGGTGAACGCCAGCGCGGTGGAGTGCAGCATCAGAATCACTTCATTGCTGTAAGCGGGCAGCGCGGTGCGTAGCGCCGACGGCAGAATGATGCAGCGGTAGAGTTTAAACGGCGAGAAACCATAGGCGCGCGCGGCTTCGATTTCACCGTGTGGCACGGCGCGAATGGCACCGGCAAAAATCTCGGTGGTATAAGCACAGGTGTTCAGGGTAAATGCCAGCAGCGTACAGTTCAGGCCGCTGCGGAAGAAGGCGTTCAGCAGCTCGGAGCCTTTCACCACCTCCAGCGTGTACATGCCGGAATAGAACACCAGCAGCTGCACATACAGCGGCGTGCCGCGAAACACATAGGTAAACAGCCACACCGGCGTGGAGATATAGCGATTTGGCGAGACGCGCGCGATGGCCAGCAGCACCGCAAGGCTGCCGCCAATCACTACGGACAGAATCAGCAGCCACAGCGTGATGGCCACGCCGGTAAAACGGTAACCGTCGGTCCAGAGCAGTTGTTTCCAGTACTCCTGAATAATCTCGATCATAACTCTGCCCTTTTCACCCCTACCGAGTAGCGACGTTCAAGCCACCACAGCACGCCGTTGGACAGCGTGGTAAACACCAGATAAATCACCCCGGCCACAATCGCGAAGTAGAACGGTTGCCAGGTACTTTTGCCGGCCAGCTGCGTGGCTTTTACCACATCTTCAAGGCCGAGCAGCGACACCAGCGCGGTGGCTTTGAGGATCACCTGCCAGTTGTTGCCGATGCCGGGCAGCGCAAAGCGCATCATCGCCGGGAACAGAATGCGACGGAAAGTTTGCGAGCCGGTAAAGCCGAAGGCGGTGGCGGCTTCAATCTGCCCTTTCGGCACCGCGAGAAACGCGCCACGGAAGGTTTCAGTGAAGTAAGCACCGTAGATGAAGCCGAGCGTAATAATACCGGCCACCATCGGGTCGATATCAAACTGCGCCATGCCGAGCGCATCGGTTACGGCGTTGAGGGCAATCTGCAGACCGTAAAAGATCAGCAGCATCAGCACCAAATCGGGCACGCCACGGATTAGCGTGGTGTAGCCTTCAAAAATCATCGCCAGCGGGCGATTGCGGGAGAGTTTGGCGCCGGCCCCTATCAGGCCCAGCACCACGGCCAGTACCACCGAGCTGAGCGCCAGCTCAAGAGTCACCAGCGTGCCTTTGAGAATTACTTCAGAATAGCCATACAACATGGGTTCGATCCTGTCGTGAGGGAAATAAACAAACGCTGTCCAACAACACACGGACAGTCCTGACCAGGGATGTGAATCACGGAAGGATGGTGGCAAGCGTATGAACTCCGGGAGTTTACATAAGTAAGCGCCCGGAGTGAATAGTTATGACCCACGTTAGCGTGACTCAATACACCCGTTCAGGAACAGGAGTCTTAATCGCCGTAAACGTTGAAATCAAAGTACTTCTTCGCAATCTTGTCGTAGGTACCGTCTTTTCGCATGTCGTTAAAGGCTTTGTCGATGGCAGCTTTCAGATCGGCGTCATCTTTACGCAGGCCCATACCGGTGCCGACGCCAAAGATTTTGTCATCTTTCACCGCCGGACCGGCGAAGGCGTAGTTTTTTCCGACCGGCTGCTTAAGGAAGCCTTCGCTCGCCTGCACTTCATCCTGGAACGCCGCGTCAATACGGCCAGCATTCAGGTCCTGATACACCAGATCCTGGTTGGCATACGGCGTGACGGTCACCCCTTTTGGACGCCAGTATTCATTGGCGTAGGTTTCCTGCGTGGTGCCCTGCAGCAGACCAATGTTCTTGCCCTTAAGCGACTCAATGGTCGGCTGCAGTTTAGACCCCTTCGGCGCCACTAAACGCGCGTTCGCTGCATACAGTTTTTCCGAGAAGGCGATCTCTTCCTGACGTTTCTCGGTGATTGAGAGTGAAGAGATGATGGCGTCGATCTTCTTCGCTTTCAGCGACGGGATCAGCGCATCGAAATCACTTTCCACATAAGTACATTTGGTCTTGATACGCTTACAGATCTCGTTGGCCAGGTCGATATCAAAGCCAACCAGCTGGCCCTGCGAGTTCTTGGACTCAAACGGCGGGTAAGTTGGATCGGTCCCGATGCGCAGCGACTGCGGTACCGCTGCGAACACGCTCGCAGCGCCGGACATAGCCAGCATCAGAGAAAGAGCCAGAACTCGCTTTTTCATAGGTAACCCTCAAGTGAAGTGCTTATTGTTATGTGGTGCGTGATGTGTTTGCGCTGAATGTTTTGCAGGTTTCATGCCAGTTGTGCAAATCGGCGAAACTGTGCGCAGGCGCACTAAATACCGCGTCCATCTGCGACGCAAGCACTTAGTTTGTGAGGGAAATATAACAGCGGTGTGAGGAAGAAAAAGTGAGATTGTTAACTTTTGGTGCACAAGATGCACGAACAGTGATCGGCCCCGCGCTTTTGCACGCATTCAGTGCATTATTGCACCATCATGCACCCTGCCAGCGGGTAAACAGATCTTCCGGCAGCTCGATATCAAACTGATCCAGCACGCGGTTGACCGTCTGATCAATCAAATCGTCGATACGCTGCGGGCGGTGATAAAACGCCGGCACCGGCGGCATAATCAGCGCGCCGAGTTCGGCGGCAGTGGTCATCATGCGCAGATGACCGAGATGCAGCGGGGTTTCCCGCACGCACAGCACCAGCCGGCGCTGCTCTTTCAGCACCACGTCGGCGGCGCGCGTCAGCAGACTGTCGCTGTAGCTGTGCACAATGCCCGACAGGGTCTTCATGGAACATGGCAGAATTGCCATACCCAGCGTTTTGAACGAGCCGGACGAGATGCTGGCGGCGATATCGCGCACATCGTGCACCACATCGGCCAGCGCCTGCACGTCACGCAGGCTGTAATCGGTCTCCAGCGCCAGCGTTTGCCGCGCCGCCGGGCTCATCACCAGATGGGTTTCCACTTCGGCTAACGGTTGCAGCACCTGCAGCATACGCACGCCGTAGATCGCGCCGCTGGCGCCGGAAATACCAATGATGAGTCGTTTCATAATTCAGCCTTGCTGCAAAAGAGTGCGCCAATAATAGCCGCTCCGCCGCCATAAATACAAAAACAAACAGGGCGGGATTGCGCCCGCCCTGTTTCGTCTGCCTGAGACTGACCTTAACCTTCGTTATGCAGTTCCAGGTTCTCCACTTCGTTCTGACGCGCAATCGCTTTAGCATCGTCGTTACGCAGCGACTGCAGATATTCCAGATACTGCAGATCAACGTCTTTGGTGACGTAGATGCCGTTGAACACTGAGCATTCGAACTGGGCAATATCCGGGTTCTCTTCACGCACCGCGTCGATCAGATCCTGCAGATCCTGGAAAATCAGCGCATCGGCTTTAATCAGCTGACGAATCTCTTCCACTTCACGGCCGTGCGCAATCAGCTCGGTAGCGCTCGGCATATCGATGCCGTAGACGTTAGGGAAGCGAATTTCCGGTGCCGCCGACGCCAGATAGACGCGTTTCGCGCCCGCTTCACGCGCCATCTCGATAATCTGCTCAGAGGTGGTGCCGCGCACAATCGAGTCATCCACCAATAGCACGTTTTTATCGCGGAACTCAGCGCGGTTGGCGTTGAGCTTACGGCGCACCGCACTGCGGCGCAGCTGCTGGCCCGGCATAATAAAGGTACGGCCCACGTAGCGGTTTTTCACAAAACCCTGGCGGTACGGCTTATCAAGAATACGGGCGATCTCCAGCGCGGTATCGGTCGAGGTTTCCGGAATCGGGATCACCACGTCAATATCGAGATCTTCCCACTCGCGGGCAATTTTCTCGCCCAGCTTGGTGCCCATGCGCACGCGTGCGCTGTAGACGGAGATCTTGTCGAGGAACGAGTCCGGACGCGCAAAGTAAACGTACTCGAACAGGCACGGATTGCTTTTCGGGTTCTCTGCGCACTGGCGCGTCGAGAGCTGACCCTGCTCGGTGATGTACACCGCTTCGCCTGGCGCAACGTCACGAATAAATTCGAAGCCGAGCGTATCCAGCGCCACGCTCTCTGAGGCCACCATGTATTCGGTGCGGCCATCGGCCAGCTCACGCTTGCCCAGTACCAGCGGACGGATACCGTTAGGATCGCGGAACGCAACCATGCCGTGACCGATAATCATCGCCACCACGGCGTAAGCACCGCGCACCTGCTGATGCACCGCCGCCACGGCAGCAAAAATGTTGTCAGCTTCCAGCGGATAGTGCTGAAAACGATCCAGCTCCTGAGCAAAGATGTTGAGCAGGATTTCGGAATCTGAGGTGGTATTCACATGACGGCGACCGACTTCGAACAGCTGCTTGCGCAGTTCATGGGCGTTGGTCAGGTTACCGTTGTGAGCCAGCGTGATGCCGTACGGCGAGTTCACGTAGAAGGGCTGCGCTTCAGAGGCGCTGGAGCTGCCGGCAGTCGGATAACGCACGTGGCCGATACCCATATTTCCCTGCAAACGCTGCATGTGGCGCGCTTCAAACACGTCGCTGACCAGGCCATTGGCCTTACGTAGACGGAAGCAGTTCAGCGCATCGATGGTACAAATGCCGGCGGCATCCTGCCCGCGGTGCTGCAGCACCGTTAACGCGTCATAGATCGACTGGTTTACTGGCATAAAACCGGTGATACCAACAATACCGCACATGTTGTCATTTCCTCATTAGCCGCACTCCCGGTGTTACCGGGGTAAAAAACTCGACGTGCTTTTCAGGTAATCGAAAAACCACCTGATGATGTAACTGAACTGGGGAATGAGTTGAGACTGTTGCCAGTCCGGACTTTTTGAAAAGCCGGTGAATGTATCAAGGAAGAAGAGAATGGCGGATACAATCAGCACGCCACGCAACGCCCCGAAACAGACCCCCAACACCCTGTCGGTTCCCGACAAGCCGGTTTTCTCAACCAGCGAGCCGATCACATAGTTCACGATGGCACCCACAATCAGGGTGGCAACGAATAACACCGCGATGGCGATGCCGTTGCGAACCAGTTCGTCGTCAAAACCTGTAAACCAGACTGCAAGGTAGGCGTAGTAATGACTGGCGACAAAAAACGCGCATCCCCAGGTAACAAGAGATAAGGCTTCCCGGACAAACCCGCGAATCAGGCTGACCAGAGCCGAAAAACCAACTACCGCAATAATGACGTAATCAATCCAGATCATGAACGCTTCCAGTACAGTGCATTTGCACCCCTGCATCCAGTTCGGGGCGCATTCTAACAGAAAAAGAAAACGTTTGCGTAGGGTTTTCCGGTTCTGTCCCGAGAAAAAGGGCGATGAAAAAAACTTTCCTCGCCCTTGTTGATGTCAGCCATTTAACCTGCTGATATTCCATAAATTTTCAGTAACGCTTCGCTAAAAAACACGCCAAAAGCCGCGCCTGTTTCTGCTATCGGCGCGGCTTATCAGTTGATCAGCGTGTGCTGTACGGCTTCACAACGCCGCCGAGGCCGGAGATGCCTTTCAGCTCGCCGAGTGCGCCCTGCAGTTTCGCTTTGGACGCATCCGGCCCCACGTAAATACGGGTGATCTGCCCCTGCACCGGCGTCGACGGCACGGTAAAGGCGCGATAGCCGGAGAGCCGCAGCTGCGCCACGATCTCATTCACTTTGGCGGCGTTCTTCAGCGCGCCGAGCTGTACCACATACGCCTGTCCTGCTGGCGCGGCCGGTTCGCTCTGCTTCGGCGTTTCCGCCGCTTTAGGTTGCTCTGTAGTTTTTGGCTGTTCTGTCGCTTTCGGTTGTTCTGCCGGCTTCGGTTTCGGCTGCTCCACCGGTTTAGGCTTCGGCTGCTCCACCGGCTTCGGCTTCACCTGCTCTGCCGGTTTCTGCTGCTGGTGCACCGGCGGCGGCGTCACGACGCTGGGCTGGCTGTTTTGCGCTGGCTGCGTGCTGCCGCTGGCGGCACTGCTCTGCGTTGCGCTGCTGGCGGGCGCCTGCTGCGCCGCGCTTGCCCCTTCCGGCGGCTGCGACGGCAGCGGCTGCGTCACCGGCGGCACCATTTCGCTGTCCTGCTGATCGTCAGGCTTTGGCACCAGCGGAATCGCCGCGAACTCCTCTTTATAATGCTTTTTCTTACCGTCCAGCAGACCCGGCAACACGATGACGCCAATCGCCACCAGAATCACCGTGCCCACTAAACGATTCTGAAACTTACTTGCCACTGCCGTTCTCCGCTGCCATCGATTGCATTACCTGCGCCACGGTGTGGAACGAGCCGCACACCAGAATCACATCGTCGGGCTGAGCCTGCTGCCGCGCCGCCTGCCACGCGGCTTCAACGCTCTGCCAGGCGCTGCCGCCCTGCAGATGCGCCATCAGCTCATCAGCGGACGCCCCGCGCGGGCCGTCGAGCGGCGCGCAGTACCAGCGGTTGACCTGCGGTGCCAGCGCGGCCAGCGTCCCGGCGATATCCTTGTCGTGCAGCATGCCAACCACCGCATGCACTGTGCCGTGTGCCGGCAGCTCAGCGAGACGTGAAGCCAGATAATAAGCCGCATGCGGATTGTGTGCCACATCAAGGATCACGCGCGGCGCGGTGCTGACCGTCTGGAAACGTCCCGGCAGAATCGCCAGCGGCAGATGCTGACGAATCAGCGCCTCGCTCACCGTCAGGCCGGAAGCGCGCAGCGCCGCAATGGCGGTGGCCGCGTTAGGGAGCGGCACCTGGGGCAGCGGCAGATCGCGCAGTTCACCCCGGGCATCCTGCAGCGTCCAGCTGTCGCCCTCGCGCTGCCACTGCCAGTCGCGGTTAATTTGTAACAGCTGCGCACCCTTCTCCGCGGCCACCTGGGCAATGGTGTCAGGCATATCGGCCTCGCCGACCACCGCCGGTTTACCGCCGCGGAATACGCCAGCCTTCTCGCGGCCGATGCTGGCGCGATCCGGCCCCAGCCAGTCGGTGTGGTCCAGCGCAATACTGGTGATCACCGCCACGTCGGCGTCGACAATGTTTGTCGCATCCAGCCGGCCGCCCAGCCCCACTTCCAGAATCACGACATCCAGCTGCGCTTCACGGAACAGATTGAGCGCGGACAGCGTGCCAAACTCAAAGTAGGTGAGCGAAATATCGCCGCGTCCGGCCTCGATGGCGGCAAAGCTAGCGCTGTGCCGGGCTTCATCCAGCTCAGCGCCCTGCACGCGCACGCGTTCGGTGTAACGCACCAGATGCGGCGAGCTGTAGACGCCAACGCGATAGCCTGCGGCCATCAGCAGGGTTTCCAGCGTACGGCAGGTGGTGCCTTTGCCGTTGGTGCCGGCGACGGTGAAGACAAACGGAGCGGGTTTTAGCAGGTCGAGGCGTGCGGCGACGCGCTGAATACGGTCCAGGCCCAGATCGATGGCCTGAGAATGCAGATGCTCAAGATAATGAAGCCACGTGGCCAGAGGCGACGTGGCTTGCGGGAGGTGAAGAGTGTCCATGTGCCCTGTTAGCTCTTTACGATGTAGTGCGTGAATAAAAAGGCGCATTGATATGCGCCTTTCGGTTGCCTGTCAGGCTTCGTTGCTCTCCGGCTCAGCCGCAGTCGGGCGATCACCATCCTGCAGCGGTGCCGGCAGGTTCATCATTTTCGCCAGCAGGCTGGCCAGCTTAAAGCGCATTTCCGGACGACGGATGATCATGTCGATCGCGCCTTTTTCGATCAGGAACTCACTGCGCTGGAAGCCCGGCGGCAGCTTTTCACGTACCGTCTGTTCAATCACGCGTGGGCCGGCAAAGCCGATCAGCGCTTTTGGCTCTGCGACGTTCAAATCGCCCAGCATCGCGAAGCTGGCGGAGACGCCACCCATGGTCGGGTCAGTCAGTACCGAAATATACGGCAGACCGCGCTCCTGCATTTTTGCCAGCGCCGCACTGGTTTTCGCCATCTGCATCAGCGACTGCAGCGCTTCCTGCATACGCGCACCGCCAGAGGCGGAGAAGCAGATCAGCGGGCAGTTGTCTTCCAGCGCCTGCTCAACCGCACGCACGAAACGGGCGCCGACCACCGAGCCCATTGAGCCGCCCATAAAGGAGAACTCAAACGCGGCAGCCACCACCGGCATACCGTGCAGCTGGCCTTTCATTACCACCAGCGCATCTTTCTCGCCGGTCTCTTTCTGTGCCGCAACCAGACGATCTTTGTACTTCTTCGAGTCGCGGAACTTGAGCAGGTCTTTCGGTTCCAGCTCGCTACCCAGCTCTGTCATCGAACCTTCATCCATCAGGCTATGCAGACGCTCGCGCGCGTGCATACGCATGTGGTGGTCGCACTTCGGGCAGACTTCAAGGTTGCGCTCCAGCTCGGCGCGGTACAGCACCTGACCACAGCTATCGCATTTGGTCCACACCCCTTCCGGGATGCTGGCTTTGCGCGAAGGCGTGGTAGTGCTTTTATTCAGTATGCGTTCAATCCAGCTCATTGATGACCTTTCTGTTTAATGCTGACCTGGTCCAGTCTTGTCGTTACTGCTGAAATCACCTTCAGCAGGCCGTAAATGTCGCTCATTAAACCACAACCCGTTCACGCTGTGGATAAAAATCTGGTAACAGGCTTACTGCGACTTGTGCTGACGCGCCTGGCGGCGGTGACGCCACACTTCAATCACGCCTGGCAGTACCGAGACAATGATGATGCCGACAATCAGCAACTTAAGGTTTTCCTGCACCACCGGCAGGTCACCAAACAGGTAACCGGCATAGGAGAATAGCAGGACCCACAGCAGCGCGCCTGTCACGTTAAAGAGCGCGAAGTGGCGATAAGACATGTGTCCCATTCCCGCCACAAAGGGGGCAAAGGTTCGCACGATTGGCACAAAGCGCGCAAGTATAATGGTTTTGCCGCCGTGGCGATCGTAAAACGCGTGGGTTTTGTCGAGGTAGCTGCGGCGGAAAATTTTCGAGTTCGGGTTACTGAACAGCTTCTCGCCAAACAGCCGGCCAATGGTGTAGTTAACCGCGTCGCCGAGGATCGCGGCAATCACCAGCAGCGTCACCATCAGGTGCACGTTGAGGTCGTTGCCCGGCAGCGCCGCCAGCGCACCGGCGACGAACAGCAGCGAATCACCCGGCAGGAACGGCGTAACCACCAGCCCGGTTTCACAGAACAGAATCAGGAACAAAATGGCGTAAATCCAGATGCCGTACTGCGCCACCAGCTCGGCCAGATGCACGTCAATGTGCAGAATGAAATCGACGATAAAGTGGATAAACTCCATAACAGCTAACTCCCTGACACTTTCCGATTAAAATGAATCCGCGAGGAACAACGGTCCCAGCGCAGGCTGAGGTAACGCAAACTGAGCAGGGTAATCCACCGCCACCAGATACAGCCCTTCGGCTTTCGCCGTTGCCGCCGCCAGCGTGCGATCTTTTGCCGCCAGCAGCGTGGCCATCCACGTTTCCGGCTGATTGCCGCAGCCAATCTCCAGCAGACTGCCGACGATATTGCGCACCATGTGATGCACGAAGGCGTTGGCTTTGATATCCACAATCACGTACGGCCCCAGGCGCGTGACGTTGAGATGCATCACGTTGCGCCACGGCGTGCGCGACTGGCACTGAACTGCACGGAACGAGGTAAAATCGTTCTCACCCAGTAAAGCCTGGGCGGCGCGGTGCATCTTTTCCGCATCCAGCGGATGGTAAAAATGGGTAATGCCGTTACCGAGAATTGCCGGGCGCAGCCGCTGGTTGTAGATCACGTAGCGATAACGGCGCGCGGTGGCGCTGAAGCGCGCGTGAAAGCTTTCCGGCACCGCTTTCACCCAGCGCACCGCAATATCGTCCGGCAGGTTGGCGTTCACGCCCAGCGTCCAGGCGCTGTCGGCACGCGAGGAGGTGGTCTCAAAATGCACCACCTGGCCGGTGCCGTGCACGCCCGCGTCGGTGCGTCCGGCGCAAAACACGTTCACCGGGTGATTGGCCACTTTCGCCAGTGCTTTTTCCAGCTTTTCCTGCACGCTGCGTACTTCATTCTGGCGCTGCCAGCCGTAGTAACGGCTGCCGTCATACTCAATGCCGAGCGCCAGCTTAAACGGGGTCGCGTCTTCCAGCATTAATACAGATACTCCTGCACCAGCTTCTCTGCGGTTTTCACCGCCATCAGCGCGCCGCCGAAGCGGATGTTGTCGGCCACCGACCAGAACTGCAGCAGCTCCGGGATGCCGTAGTCGTTGCGCACGCTGCCAATGCTCAGGGCTTCACTGCCGGAGGCGTCGCTGACCGGCGTCGGGTAATCACCGTCGTCGCTCAGGCTGATATCGTCGGCGCGCGCCAGTTCGTCACGCGCTTCCTCCGCCGACAGCGGCCGCAGGTTTTCGATATAGACGATCTGCGCGTTGCCGTAGAACACCGGCGCCTGCACGCTGCTTACCGCAATCGGTAATCCTTCGTCCTGCAGCACTTTACGCACCTGATCGACCAGCCGGCGCTCGCTCGCCACGCTGCCGGCACTGTCCGCCTGCTGCGGCAGCAAGTTGAACGCCAGCTGGCGGCCAAAATAGTGCTCATCGGCCGGTACGCCGTTCAGCAGCCGCGCGCTCTCACCGGCCAGGCCGTCTACCGCCGCTTTGCCGTGGCTGGAGACCGACACCAGGTTGGTCACCTGCAGACGGCCTAAACCGGCGGTATCCACCAGCGGTTTGATGGCGCTTAACAGCTGGCTCACCAGCGCATCGGCCACGGTAATGATGTTGCGATTACGGTAATCCGCCAGCACCTGTGGATTGACATCCGGCACCACCAGCGGCACGTCCGGCTCCAGCGCGAACAGGTCGCTGCTGTCGATTACCAGGCAACCCTGGCTGGCGGCTTCTTCGGCATAACGCGCCGACGCCTCGCGACCGGCGGTAAAGAACGCCAGCTGCGCCTGCGCCCAGTCAAATTCTGCGGCGTCCTGCACGCGCAGCGAGCGGCCATCAAAGCGTACGCTTTCACCGGCGCTGTTTTCACTCGCCAGCAGATATAACTCACCAACCGGGAACTGGCGTTCCGCCAGCAGTTCCAGTACAGCGTTCCCTACTGCGCCTGTCGCGCCCAGTAGCGCAATATTCCAGCCGTCAGACATGTTGGTTTACTCCAGACAATGACATAAAAAAGAGAGGCGATGACATGCATCGCCCATTAATTCAGAAAAATCAGAGATTAGTGATTCGCCTGCAGCGTGGCGCTGAAGCCAAGCTGATTGAGCAGCGCCGCGCTCTCCGCGTCATCACAGATCACCTGCAGCGAAGACCACTCGCGGCGCTCGACATACTGCTTGCGCAGGCGATCAAATTCGCCCGGCTGCGCGGCCACTTTGCGCAGCGGCGCATCGTCGCGGCGCACATCATACACCAGATGTACCAGGCGTTTCAGCGTCGGCTGATCGAGCCTGCCGTGCAGCGTAATGGTGTCAAATTCAGGGCGCGGCAGCAGCGTGTCCAGCGCCACCTGCTGCGGCTGACCGATAAATTCGCTCCACGCCTCAAACACCTGGGTGGTGCCGCGCGCCTTCCCTTCAAGGGTATAACCGGCGATATGCGCAGTGGCGATATCGACCTTGTCCAGCAGATCGAGGTTGAGATCCGGCTCCGGTTCCCACACGTCCAGCACCACGCTGAGATCGTTACGCAGCCGGAGCACCTCCAGCAGCGCGGCGTTATCCACCACCGGCCCCCGGCAGGCATTGATCAGAATGGTGTTGGGGCGCAGCGCCATCAGCAGCGCGGCATCCGCCAGATGCCAGCTTTTGTAGCGGCCGTCTTTAAACAGCGGCGTGTGAAAGGTCAGGATATCGGCCTGTGCCACCAGCGCGTCGAGCGAGTGGAAATCTTCGTCATCGCCGCGATCGGCGCGCGGCGGATCGCACAGCAGGGTTTTTACTCCCCACGCGGCGAGGCGTTTAGCCAGCCGTCCGCCCACGTTACCGACGCCGACGATGCCCACGGTGCGATCGCGCAGATCAAAGCCGTCGCGTTCGGCCAGCAGCAGCAGCGCGGAGAACACGTACTCCACCACCGCAATCGCGTTACAGCCCGGCGCGGCCGAGAAGCCGATCCCGGCCGCCGCCAGCGAGGCATCATCGACATGATCGGTGCCGGCAGTGGCGGTGCCGACAAACTTCACCGGCGTGCCGGCCAGCAGCGCGGCATCCACTTTGGTGACGGAGCGCACCATCAGCGCGCTGGCATCCTGCAGTTCGGCTATCGGCAGCGGGCGACCCGGCACCGCCACCACCTCTCCGGTGCGGCTGAACAGTTCACGGGCGTAGGGCATATTTTCATCGACGAGAATTTTCACGGCGGCGGTCCTGTCTGCTTGAAATAAACGGGGCATATCATGGCACAAAGCCGGGGATTAACCTAACCGACTGCGATAGCGATCCGGCGTGGTGCCCGCCTGCTGTTGAAACATCACGATCAGCGCAGAGGCGGAGCTGTAACCCAGCTCGTGGGCGATGCCCTGCACGCTGCAGCCCTGCTCCAGCAGCGCAATCGCGCGCAAAAAGCGTAAACGCTGGCGCCACTCGCTGAATGACATCTGCAGCTGCTGCTGACAGCGCCGCGCCAGCGTACGCTCGGTGGTAAACACGCGCTTCGCCCATTGTGCCAGCGTGGTGTTATCACCCGGGTTCTCTTCCAGCGCGCGCAAAATCGGTGCGAGGAATTTATCGTCGGACATCGGCAGATAGCTGGTGTTCACCGGTGCAAGACGCAGCCGATCAATCAGCACTTCGCACAGCCGCCAGTCGGCGTCGCTCTGCGGCTGCTCCAGCGCGCGGCGGGCAAAATCATTCATGATGGCGTGCACGATGGCGTCCACGCTCAGCAGGCAGGCTTTCTCCGGCATGCCGGCGCATAAATCAGCGGCAAGGTTGAAGGTGCGAAACTGCGCCTGACAATGGTTGTAGCTGCTGTGGCGCTGGCCCGGCGGGATCCAGATCGGCATCTCGGCTGGCGTCAGCAGCCGCTCGCCCTCCACTTCCATCTCCAGCACGTGGCTGGTGACGAAAATCGCCTGGCCCCAGTCGTGCTGGTGCGGCAGGTATTCGGTTTTGGCGTTGGTTTGCTCATAGCGCATGAAAAAACGCAGCAGCGGCGCGTCGCGCGGTGGCTGATACTCAACCTGAAGATTCATTCTGTCCGGTCACTAACGAATTTTGTCCGATTTTAACTATCTGCTTTAAACCGGTCAAACGTAAGCTAGTCGCGATTTACATTTGGAGCCGTACTATGAACTTATTGTTACCGCTGGTGGCGGTGCTGATTTGGTCGATCAACACCATCGTCAGCAAGCTGTCTGCCGGCAGCATCGATCCTGCTGCCATCTCCTTTTACCGCTGGTTGCTGGCGCTGCTGGTACTCACGCCCTTCTGCCTGCCGGGCGTATGGCGCCATCGTCACACCATCAAAAGCCAGCTGTGGCGCTTACTGGTGCTGGGCCTGCTCGGCATGGTGCTGTACCAGAGCCTCGCCTATTATGCGGCACACAGCGTTTCGGCGGTGATGATGGGGATTCTTGGCGCCACCATTCCGCTGCTGACCATCCTGCTCAGCCTGGTGGTACTGCGCCTTGCGCCGACGCGCGGCATTCTGATTGGCGGCCTGTTGTCGTTTGCCGGGCTGGTGTGGCTGGTGAGTGCCGGCAACCCGGCACAGCTGCTCAGCCAGCGCCTCGGTAACGGCGAGCTGATGATGCTGGCAGCCTCAACCTCCTACGCGCTGTACGGCGTACTGACGAAGCGCTGGGCAATCCCGCTGCCGACGTGGCAAAGCCTGTACGTGCAAATCTTCTTCGGCGTGCTGTTGCTGCTGCCCGGCTTCTGGCACGCGCCGGAGGTGGCGCTGAATGCCGACAATATTCCGCTGGTGCTGTTCGCCGGGCTGTTTGCCTCGATTGTGGCGCCGTTCCTGTGGATCCTTGGCGTGCAGCGCCTCGGCGCCAGCACCACCAGTATTTTCATGAACGTGGTGCCGGTGTTTACCGCCATCATTGCCGTGCTGTTCCTGCACGAACAGTTGCATGCTTATCACTGGATTGGCGGCGGTCTGACGCTGGTCGGGGTGATCCTGGCGCAGCGGCTGAAAACCCCGCTGCGTAAAGCGCGCGCGATGACTCCGCCGATCAGCGAAAGCTAACCGTCACCCGCAGGCCGCCCAGCTGCGGGCTGCGGTCCAGCTGCAGCTGCGCGCCGTGCCAGGCGCAGATATCCTGCACCAGCGCCAGTCCAATGCCCGCGCCGGGCTGGCTGGCGTGATCGAGCCGGCCAAACGGCTGCAGTGCCTGACGCTGCTGATCCGCCGCGATGCCCGGCCCGCTGTCTTCAATTTCCAGCACCTTTTGCCGCAGCCGCGCAGTCACCGTGCCGCCGTGCGGCGTGTATTTGATGGCGTTATCCAGCAGATTGGCGCACAGCTCGGCCAGCAACAGCGCATCGCCCTGCACCTGGCTCGCCGCCTGCTCTTCAAACCCCAGGTCGATCTGTTTACGCCGCGCCGCCGCATAACCGCTAAAACAGGCCTGCTGCACGATGTCGCTCAGGTTAACCTCACTGAAAGGCTTGTCTTCGCCGTGGCGCGCCTTGATTTGCGCCAGCTGCAGCAGGCGATCGGTGAGCTGAACGGTGTCGTCCAGCGTGTGGCGCATGCCCTGCAGGCTTTCGCGCCACTGTTGTGGATCGTCGCTGCTGAGCGCGACGCCGACCTGGGTTTTCAGAATGGTGAGCGGCGTGCGCAGCTGGTGCGACACATCGGCGCTAAAGCGCTCCTGCCGTGCCAGCAGTCCGCGCAGCCGCTCCAGATGGCGGTTGAAGGCGATGATCAGCGGCTGCAGTTCTGACCACGGCAGCAGCGACGGCAGCGGTGTCAGTTCGCCCGGCGCGCGGCGCAGCATCATGCGTGACAGCCGGCGCAGCGGGCGCAGCACTTTACGCAGCAGCAGCCCGGCCAGCAGCAGCGTAATCAGCACCAGAAAACTCTGGCTGATCAGCGCGGTGCGCAGCAGACTGTCGGCAAAGGCGTGACGCGAATTGAGCGTTTCCGCCACCAGTACCAGCGCCATGCCCTGCACCCCTTCCTCGTTCACCGGCTGCCACAGCGCGGCCACGCGAATCGGCTGCTTGCGGTAGTGCGCATCGTAGAAATGCACCAGCGCCGGATAGACATCGGACAGCGGCGCGTTGCCCGGCACCAGCGGTAAATCCGGGTAGCCGGACAGCGTGCGACCTTCGGGCGAAATCACCTGATAGAACAGCTGATCGTTCATGTTGCGCTCAAAGCTGTCCAGCACCACCCAGGGCACATCCACCTCCAGGCGTTGATGACGCACCACCAGCCGCTCGGCCACGGTGCGCGCCGAGGCCAGCAGCGAGCGATCGTAAGCCTGATTCGCCGCCTGCAGCGCGCTCTGATAATGGGTGTAGACCGACAATCCCCACAGCAGCAGCAGCGGCGCGCCCAGCCACGCCAGCAGTTCACCGCGCAGCGAGTGGATCAGTCGCACGGCTGGCACTCCAGGCTGTAACCGAGGCCGCGCAATGTGACGATCGCCACGTCGCTGCCCGCCAGCTTTTTACGCACCCGATGCACATACAGCTCAATGCTCTCCGGGCTGGCCTCATCCGCCAGCGTGAACGTTTGCTCGTACAGATGCTGGCGCGACACCGGCCTTCCCGGGCGCTGCATCAGCGTCGACAGCACGCTGGCCTCGCGCGGCGTCAGCGGCAGCGGCTTGTGATTCAGCAGGAAATAGCCTTCCGCATCGCGTTCCAGCTGGCCGAGGCTTTGCGTCTGCGTGGCCTGGCCCTGACTGCGGCGCAGCAGCGCGCGCAGCCGCGCGTCCAGCTCGTCCAGCTCAAACGGCTTGGTGAGGTAATCATCGGCGCCCGCATTCAGCCCCTGCACGCGCTGTTGCAGCGCGCTCTGTGCGGTGAGCAACAGCACCGGCACGCGTTGTCCGCGCTTGCGCAGGCGCGCCAGCACCGCAAGGCCATCCAGCCGCGGCAGCGACACATCCAGTACCACCAGCGCATAATCCTCACTCTGCAACACATGATCCGCCGCCACGCCGTCGGCCACCCAGTCCACGGCGAAGCCTTTTTGCGTCAGCGCTTTCTGCAGCCAGTTGGCCAGCTCCACGGTATCTTCCACCAGTAAGAGACGCATATCACATCCTGTTAGTTTTGCCGATGGCTGAAAGGTAAATGAAAGGTTGCTGTTTTAACAATTCAGCAACCCCGAATGTTCGGTGGCAATCACACTCTGGAAGAAACAATGGAGCGACAGATGAAAAAAACAATGCGCACCGCCTTTGCCACAACCCTGCTGGCTTTTTCCCTCGCGGCGGCTCAGGCCGCAGCACCCGAGCGGACCGAATGTATCGCCCCGGCCAAACCCGGCGGCGGTTTTGATCTGACCTGTAAACTGATCCAGGTTTCCCTGCAGGAAACCGGGCAGATCACCACGCCGATGCGCGTCACCTACATGCCGGGCGGCGTCGGTGCCGTGGCATATAACGCCATCATTGCGCAGCGGCCCGCCGAAGCAGGCACGCTGGTGGCCTTCTCCGGCGGGTCGCTGCTGAACCTGTCACAGGGCAAGTTTGGTCGTTACTCAGTGGATGACGTGAAGTGGCTGGCGGCCATTGGTACGGACTACGGCATGGTCGCCGTGCGCGCTGACGCGCCGTGGAAAACGCTGGGCGAACTGCTGGAGGCGATGAAACAGGATCCGACTAAAGTGGTGGTCGGCGCTGGTGCCTCCATCGGCAGCCAGGACTGGATGAAAACCGCGCTGCTGGCACGGGAAGCCGGTATCGATCCGCGCAAAATGCGCTATGTGGCGTTTGAAGGCGGCGGCGAACCGGTCACCGCGCTGCTTGGCAATCACATCCAGGTGGTATCAGGCGACATGAGCGAAATGGTGCCCCATCTGCAAAGCGGCAAGATGCGCGTGCTGGCCGTGATGAGCGATAAACGTTTGCCGGGCGAACTGGCTGACATCCCGACCGCCAAAGAGCAGGGCTTTAACGTCGAGTGGCCGATCATTCGCGGCTATTACCTCGGCCCTAAAGTCAGCGACGCCGATTATCAGTGGTGGGAACAGGCGTTTAAAAAACTGGTCACCACCAAAGAGTTTCAGCAGCAGCGCGATCTGCGCGGTCTGTTTGAGTTCAACCTGTTCGGGAGCGAGCTGGACGCTTACGTGAAAAAACAGGTGGCTGACTATCGCGAACAGGCGAAATCCTTCGGCCTGGCGAAATAACGGAGGCGCACATGAGCGATCGTATTTTTGCTGCCGTCTGGCTGGTGCTGTGCCTGGCCGGACTGTTTATCGGCTGGCAGATTCAGAGCGAGTACAGCTACGAACCGGTTGGCCCGCGCCCTTTCCCGCTGCTGCTGCTCGGGCTGATGGCGATCTGCGCGGTGATGATGCTGCTGCGCAAGCCGGACAGCGTGCAGTGGCCGGTGGCCTCGACGCTGAAAAAGCTGCTGGCGCTGTGCGTGATGCTAATCGTCTACGGCTGGCTGTTTGAGCGTCTTGGTTTTGCCCTGTGTACCACGCTGCTGACCTTTGGCATCGGCATGCTGTTTGGTGCGCGCTGGTGGGCGGCGGCGCTCTCCGGCGCGGTAATGGGCATTTCACTGTTCTACGCCTTCGATCATCTGCTGGATGTCACCCTGCCCTTCGGCAGCTGGCTGAGCTAACGGGAGTCACTTATGGATACCTGGTCTTTTCTGATGCAGGGTTTCGCCGTCGCCATGACGCCGGAAAACCTGATGATCGCCCTGATTGGCTGCTTTATCGGCACCATCGTCGGCCTGCTGCCGGGGCTTGGGCCGATTAACGGCGTCGCAATTCTGATGCCGCTGGCGTTTGCGCTGCACTTACCGGCGGAATCCGCGCTGATCCTGCTGGCAACGGTGTACATCGGCTGCGAATATGGCGGGCGCATCTCGTCGATTCTGCTTAACGTGCCGGGGGATGCCGGCGCGATCATGACCGCGCTGGATGGCTATCCGATGGCGCAGCAGGGCAAAGCCGGCGTGGCGCTGTCGATCTCGGCGGTCAGCTCATTTATCGGCTCAACCATCGCCATCATCGGCATCATTCTGTTTGCGCCAATCCTCGCCAACTGGTCGCTGGCGTTTGGTCCGGCAGAGTATTTCGCGCTGATGGTGTTCGCGATTGCCTGTCTCGGCAGCATGATGAGCCACAACCCGCTGAAGTCGTTTCTTGCTGCACTGATCGGCCTCGGCATGGCGACGGTGGGCGTCGATGCGAATACCGGCGTTTATCGCTTTACCTTTGACAGCGTGCATCTCTCAGACGGCATCCAGTTTGTGGTGGTGGTCATCGGCCTGTTCTCGGTGAGCGAAATTCTGCTGATGCTGGAGTCCACCAGCAGCGGCCAGAAGATGGTGCGCGCCAGCGGCCGCATGCTGTTCAATATGAAAGAGGCGGCACAGGCCACCGGCGCAACGCTGCGCGCCTCGTTCATTGGCTTCTTTGTCGGCGTGCTGCCAGGGGCCGGCGCCACCATCGCCAGCGCCATTGCCTATATGAGTGAGAAGAAAATCAGCGGCAGCGATCAGTTTGGCAAGGGTGACATTCGCGGCGTGGCAGCGCCGGAAGCGGCGAACAACGCCTCAGCCTGCGGATCGTTTATCCCGATGCTGACGCTGGGCATTCCCGGCTCCGGCACCACGGCGGTGATGGTCGGCGCGCTGACGCTGTATAACATCACGCCCGGTCCGGCGATGTTTACCGAACAGCCGGACATCGTCTGGGGCCTGATCGCCGCGCTGCTGATCGGTAACGTGATGCTGCTGATCATGAACATCCCGATGATCAACATCTTTGCGCGCATGCTGACCATTCCGCTGTGGTTCCTGGTACCGGCAATTGCCGCGATTTCGGCGGTGGGCGTGTATGCGGTGCACAGCACTACGTTTGACCTGCTGCTGATGGTCGGGCTGGGCATTTTCGGCTATATCCTGCGTAAGATGGATTTCCCGATGTCGCCGCTGATTCTCGGCTTTGTGTTGGGCGAAATGCTGGAGCAGAACCTGCGCCGCGCGCTGTCAATCAGCAACGGCAACCTGCCGATTCTGTGGGAAAGCCTGATCTGTAAAGTGCTGCTGGTGCTGGCTGTCGCCGTGCTGGTGGTGCCGCCGCTGTGGAAGCGCTGGCGTCGCAAGCGCATGAAGCTGGCCGCCGCAGAATAAATCCGTGTCTTATTGTTTTTCTCCCTGCCGCCCCCGTGGATTTCCCGGGGGCTTTTGCTATCATGTGCCATCGTTTTTCCGGCGCACCCGGATCTGACTCGTTTTTCAAGGATTCCGCCATGCAACCTCTCAGCGGTCCCGGTGTGCCCGCGGGCGATCGTTCATCTGTTAACCCGGCTAACGGCGCAGGCCGCCCCGGCGCTGCGGCAGGTGAACAGCCGCTCTCCCCGGCCCAGCGCACCACGCTGGAACGCCTGATCGTCCGTATCATGTCACTCAGCACGCTGAAAGCGCCCGAACTGTGGGCTGGCATCCGTCATGAAGTGGGCGTAAAAAATGACGCCGAGCTGCAGTCGCGCCACTTCCCGGCGGCCGAGCAGCATCTTAACAGCCGTCTGACGCAAGTGCAGAACAGCCACGCCACGCGCCAGCTGTTGCAGCAGCTGCTGGAAAAACTGCCGCAGGGCAACAATCGTCAGGCGGTGAGCGACTTTATCCGTCAGCAGTTTAATCAGACGGTATTGAGCGCGCTGAGCCAGGATCAGCTGCGTCAGGTGCTGACCATGCTGCAGAACGGTCAGATGGCGATCCCGCAGCCGCAGCAGACGCGCACCACCGATCGCACCCTGTTACCGGCCGAACAGCAGGCGCTCAACCAGCAGGTCACACGCCTTGCCGCCGCGACCGGGGAATCGCCGGTAAAAGTGCTGGCCGACACGCTGAAACTGGTCAATCTGAAGAGTGGCGACCCGGTTCCGTCGCGCCACTTCCCGCTGCTGACGCAGTTTTTACAGGTGCGCCAGACGCTGAGCCAGCACAGCGCGCCGACGCTGCAGCTGCTGGAAAGCTCGCTCAAACAGCCGCTGAGCCACGACGAGCAGCGTATGCTCGAGGATTACAGCCTGCAGCGCTTCCAGGCCACGCCGCAGACGTTGCTGACACCGGCGCAGAGTCAGGATCTGCTGATGCTGCTGTTCAGCCGCCGCGCCGAGCGCAACAGCGAAACGCCGCTGGCCGACAGCGAGCTGCGTCCGCAGCCAATCTGGGCACCGTTTGTTGAAATTCTGCCGCGTCCACTGGCGCAGCGCCCGGCGCTGACGCTGGTGCTCGGCCTGGCGCTGTTCTTCTTTTTGCTCTGGCTGCTGCTGTAGTTAAGCCATCGCGCTCAGCAGCCGCACTCCGCCGCGGGTGCCGCGGCGGGCCACTCGCCTGCCGCCGCGCCCCACGCCATCGGGTGGCCGTCGCGCTTCCAGAAATCCAGCCCGCCAATCAGCTCTTTAACCTGAAACCCCAGCTCAGCCAGCTTTAGCGCCGCTTTGGTCGAACCGTTGCAGCCGATGCCGTCGCAGTAAGTCACATAGACGCGGTGACGATCGAGCCGCGCGGTGCTGGCTGCATCCATCTCGCGATGCGGCAACGACAGCGCACCGCAGATATGTCCGGCCTGATATGCGTCGCGGCTGCGGGCATCAATCACCACAATCTGCGTGACGCCCTGCGCCAAATCCGCCGCCAGATCCCAGGCATCGGTGTAATAGCTGAGTTTGTGCTGCAAATAAGCCACGCTGTGCTGCGGGCTGGCGGGCGGATAAAACAAAACGGCTGACATGGCATTCTCCTGTTGTGATGTCCCTGCAGTGTACGGCAAAGTGGTCTGCATCCTGATACCACATTGACCGGAACAATAAGACCATTATGCACCACGCCTTTTTGCCGCTGTTTCGCCATCAGACGCAGGGCGGCTTACGTCAGCGGCTGTGCGCTACGCTGCGCCAGGCCATTGTCAGCGGCCATTTGCGCTTCGGGCAGAAGCTGCCCTCCAGCCGCCAGCTGGCTGCCGATCTGGCGCTGTCACGCGTAACGGTCGAGGCCGCTTACAGCCAGCTGGAGAGCGAAGGCTACGTGCAGCGGCACAGCGGACGCGGCACCTTCGTCGCCATCGCGCTGCCGCCACCGGCGGAAAAGGCGACAGCGCAGCGCGCACCGCGTTTTTCGCAGCGCGGCACGCAGGTGCTGGCGACCGGTGGCTGCCAGGATCCCCCTTTTCCCCTTGCCTTTGCCGCCGGATCACCGGAACTGCGCGCGTTTCCGCACCGCCAGTGGCAGCGGCTGAGCCACAGCGTACAGCGCGCGCTGGGCAGTCAGGTAATGGGCTATGGCGATCCGCTCGGTTATGCGCCGCTGCGCCAGGCGGTGGCGGATTATCTGGCGCTGTCGCGCGGCGTGCGCTGTACGGCTGAGCAGGTCATCATGCTCACCAGTTCACAGCAGGCGCTGCAGCTGCTGGCGCTGATGTTTCTGGATGCAGAGGATGAAGTGTGGCTAGAGGAGCCGGGCTACCGTGGCGCACGGAACGCCTTTCTCGCCGCCGGTGCCCGCTGCCGTGCCATGCCGCTGGACGATCAGGGCGCGCTGCCACTCAGCGGCCGGGCGCAACTGGTGTATCTGACGCCCGGCCACCAGTATCCGACCGGCACACCGATGAGCCTCGCGCGGCGGCTGCAGTGGCTGGCGTGGGCACGTCAGCACGACAGCTGGCTGATCGAGGATGACTACGACAGTGAATTTCACTATGACGGTCGCCCGGCGCCGGCGCTGCAGGGGATGGAAGCCGATAGCCGGGTAATTAGCCTGGGTACCTTTTCCAAAACCCTGTTTCCATCGCTGCGGCTGGCGTGGATGGTGGTGCCCGCGGCGCTGGTGACGGCGCTGGGTCGCGCACGCAGCGTACTGGACGGCCACAGCGCCCTGCTGCCGCAGGCGATCACCGCCGAATTTATCCAGCAAGGCTATTTCGCCAGCCACCTGCGGCTGATGCGTCAGCTCTATCATAGCCGGCGCGATCGGCTGCTGACACAGATCGAACAGCACCTGCAGCCGTGGCTGCGACCGCTGCCGGCGACAGGCGGGTTGCAATTGACAGTTGAGTTATTACAGGGAGATGAGGCGCGGCTCACGCAACAGGCGCAGGCCGACGGTCTGCTGCTGCCGCCGCTGTCACCCCTTTACGCCGGCGCATCGAAACAGCAAGGCTGGATACTCGGCTTTGCCGCGTTGACGCCCGGCGAAATTGACCGCGCCTGCGCGAAGCTGGTAAGGCTGCTGGCAACCTGAATCCGTCAGCGACAAAAACAACAAAGGCCGGATTAACCGGCCTTTGAGCATTAGCGTAAGCGTTACGCCTGGTATTTACGCAGGGTCAGCGTGGCGTTGGTGCCACCGAAGCCGAAGCTGTTGGACATCACCGTGGTCAGCGCTTTTTCGGTTGGCTGCGTCACAATGTTCATGCCCTTCGCTGCGTCATCCAGCTGTTCCACGTTAATGCTTGGCGCGATGAAGCTGTGCTCCAGCATCAGCAGAGTGTAAATCGCTTCCTGCACACCTGCCGCACCCAGCGAGTGACCGGTCATGGCTTTGGTCGCAGAGATGTATGGCGTGTTGTCGCCAAACACTTCGCGAATCGCGCCCAGCTCTTTCACGTCGCCGACTGGCGTTGACGTGCCGTGGGTGTTGAGGTAGTCGATTGGCGTATCCAGACCCTGCATCGCCATCTTCATGCAACGCACCGCGCCTTCGCCTGACGGTGCCACCATGTCAGCGCCGTCAGAGGTTGCGCCGTAGCCGACGATCTCAGCGTAGATGTGGGCACCACGCGCCAGCGCATGCTCCAGCTCTTCCACTACCACCATACCGCCGCCGCCGGCGATCACGAAACCGTCACGGCTGGCATCGTAAGTACGCGACGCTTTTTCCGGGGTTTCGTTGTATTTAGTCGAGAGCGCGCCCATGGCGTCGAACTCACAGGCCATTTCCCAGCTCAGCTCTTCGCCGCCGCCAGCAAATACCACATCCTGTTTGCCCAGCTGAATCTGCTCCACCGCGTTGCCGATGCAGTGTGCTGACGTCGCGCACGCCGAGCTGATGGAGTAGTTGACGCCGTGGATTTTGAACGGCGTGGCCAGGCAGGCAGAGACGCCGGACGCCATCGCTTTGGTCACTACATATGGGCCAACGCCTTTCAGACCGCGCGGGCCACGCATCGCGTCGGCACCGAACACCTGATAACGCGGGGAACCGCCACCGGAACCGGCAATCAGACCGACGCGCGGGTTGTTCTGGTACTGCTCATCCGTCAGGCCGGAATCTTTGATTGCTTCTGCCATCGACAGATAGGCATAGATTGAGGCATCACTCATGAAACGCACGATTTTGCGATCGATGAGCCCGTTAGTGTCCAGTTTGACGTTACCCCATACATGGCTGCGCATGCCGGCATCTTTCATCTCTTCGGAGAAAGTGATTCCGGAACGGCCTTCACGCAGGGAAGCCAGCACTTCCTGCTGGTTATTACCAATACTGGAAACGATACCCAGGCCAGTAATCACTGCACGTTTCATTCAATAGTCCTCATTCCACTTCTTTTGGATTGACGTGCACTCTAGCTTACAGTTGTACGCCGAACAAGTCCGATCAGCCATTTCCTTTTGTAAATTTGCGTCATGTGACGCCACTCGCTAAAATCGCGCCACTGCCTGAAAAATGAGCCTTTCCCGTGAAGTTATCCCCGGTTGAACATGCGCAATTAAACTGGAACGATCAGGGTACACCTGTTTCCCGAGCGTTCGACGACGTCTATTTCTCCAACGACAACGGACTGGAGGAGACGCGCTATGTGTTCCTCGACGGTAACCATCTTCCGCAGCGATTTGCCGCACATCCGCGCGATCTGTTCATCGTTGCCGAGAGCGGTTTTGGCACCGGACTCAACTTTCTTACCCTGTGGCAGGCGTTCGATCGCTTCCGCGCCGCCCATCCGCAAGCCGGCTTGCGCCGCCTGCACTTCATCAGCTGCGAAAAATACCCGCTGACCCACGCCGATCTGGTGAGCGCGCACGCGCACTGGCCGGAACTGGCCCCGTGGGCCGGACAGTTACAGCAGCAGTGGCCGCTGGCCCTGCCCGGCTGTCAGCGCCTGCTGTTCAATGGCGGCGAGGTGACGCTGGATCTGTGGCTGGGTGATATTAACGCGCTGATTGATACTTTTGATGACAGCCTCAACGGCCAGGTTGACGCGTGGTTTTTAGATGGCTTCGCGCCGGCGAAAAACCCGGAGATGTGGACGCCTTCGCTGTTCGCCGCCATGGCCCGGCTGGCGCGTCCCGGCGGCACCTTCGCCACCTTTACCTCGGCGGGCTTTGTGCGGCGGGGCTTACAGCAGGCCGGCTTCAGCGTGGCGAAGCGCAAAGGCTTCGGCCACAAGCGTGAAATGCTGACCGGCGTGCTGGACAGCGCCCCCGGGCAGCTAGCGGCTCAGCCGTGGTATGCGCGTCCGCAGGCCACCAGCCGCGAGGTGGCGCTGATTGGCGGCGGCTTGGCCAGCGCGGTGCTGGCGCTGGCGCTGCTGCGGCGTGGCTGGCAGGTTACGCTGTACTGCGCCGATGCCGCCCCGGCGCTCGGCGCATCGGGTAACCGTCAGGGCGCGCTCTATCCGCTGCTAAACCAGCACGATCCGGCGCTCGCCACTTTTTTCCCGGCGGCGTTCAGCTTTGCCCGTCGCCTGTATGATGCGCTGCCGGTGATGTTCGAACATCAGTGGAGCGGCGTGCTGCAGCTCGACTGGGATGCCAAAAGCGCAGAGAAGATCGCGCAGATGCTGAGCATGGATCTGCCGCACGAGCTGGCGCACGGCGTCAGCCCGCAGCAGGCGCAACAGCTGGCCGGCGTCGATCTCGACTGCGGCGGCATTTTCTATCCGCAGGGCGGCTGGCTGTCGCCGTCACAGCTCACCAGCAATCTGCTGGAGTATGCCCAGACTCAGGGGCTGCGCATGCACTGGCTGCATCGCGTGACGCAGCTGGTCCGCCAGCAGGCAGGCTGGACGCTGCAGTTCGCCCAACAGCCTGCGGTAAACCATCAGCAGGTGGTGCTGGCCAACGGCCATGCGCTGCAGGCGATCGGGCAAAGCCGCGATCTGCCGGTGTATGCGGTGGCCGGTCAGGTCAGCCATGTGCCGACCAACGCGGCGCTGAACCCGCTGCGCACCGTGCTGTGTTACGACGGCTATCTCACCCCGGTCAACCCGAACTTTGCCACGCACTGCATCGGTGCCAGCTACCATCGCGGTGAAACGACAACCGCTTTCCGCGCCGACGATCAGCAGGAGAATCGCCAGCGGCTGATTAACTGTCTGCCGCAGGTCAGCTGGCCGACGCAGGTTGACGTCAGCGCTGATGAAGCGCGCAGCGGCGTGCGCTGCGCCACGCGCGATCACCTGCCGATGAGCGGCAGCGTGCCGGATTACGCGGCGACGCTCAGTGAGTATGAGGATTTACCGGCGCAGCGCGCGCGCGGCGAGCAGATTGCGGAAGCGCCGGTGCATCCCGGCCTGTTCGTGCTTGGCGCACTGGGGTCGCGCGGACTGTGCAGCGCACCGCTGGCGGCAGAAGTGCTGGCGGCGCAAATGAGCGGCGAGCCGCAGCCGCTGGACAGCAGCACGCTGGCGGCGCTGCATCCCAACCGTTACTGGGTGCGCAAATTGCTGAAAGGGAAAAAGGCAGGACGCTAAAGCGCGGGGCGAGCGATCGCCCCGGCCAGTCAGGCAGTGAGGCGCGCCTGGGTAAACAGGTTATCCCACATGCCCACTACCAGCGCCTGGTCGCGCGGCGACAGCTCACCGGCGGCGATGGCGTTTTGCAGGCTGTTGGTGACCTGAATTTGCAGCGCTTCCGGCGTGTGTTCGCCGCTCTGCTCAATTTCCGCTACTGCCAGCGTCAGATGGCCACGCAGATAACCGCTGGCAAACAGTTCGTCGTCGCTGGCGTGTTCGACCATATCGTCAATCAGCGCCAGAATGCGGGACTCGAATTCTACGATCATCTTCTCATCATCCTTCATTTATCGGAGTGCGGCTCACAGATCTTCCGGCCACGGAAACTGTGCCGCCGTCAGTGCAGGCGTACCATAATAGCTGGCTAACGCATCAATAAAGCGCGCCGGACGCGCCGGAATGCCGTGCTGCAGATAATGCATTACCTGCGCATGCACCTTGCGCTGAAACGCGATGCGATCCGGTTCACAATCGCCGTCGAGATTGTCACAGCTGACGTTGAAGGGAAAGCCGGCTGCCACACAGAACAGCCACTCCAGCGCCTGCGGCTTAATCTCCACCGCTTCAAACTGGCCCTGCGTTTGCGCATCGCGCCCGTCCGGGCAGTACCAGTAACCAAAATCCACCAGCTTACGCCGCGCTTCACCGGCAATGCACCAGTGCGAAATTTCGTGCAGCGCGCTGGCGTAAAAGCCATGGGCAAATACCACGCGGTGCCACGGCGAGGTGTCATCCGCTGGAAGATAAATAGGTTCATCATCGCCTTTAATTAGACGCGTCTGAAAATCGTCAGCAAAGCAGCCGTCAAAAATCTCCACCAGCTGCTGATAATGGTGCTCTTTACTCATAATATTTTAATCTTTAAACAAACCGCCGCCATTGTCGCACTGGCGGCCGGTTTTGACGAGTGCGGATTACAGTGCGGCAAACCAGGCGAGAATGACACTGCCGTGGCTGTCCCACAACAGCTTAGCGCTCATGACAGCAGACACCGTCACCACCATCGGGCGAATCAGCTTCTGACCGCGGCTCAGCACCAGCCTGGCGCCGAGGCGTGCGCCAATAAACGCCCCCAGCAGCATAATCACGCCGGTGCCCCACACCACCTTGCCGCCGAACATAAAGAACAGCAGACTGGCGAAGTTAGAGGTGAAATTTAGGATTTTGGCGTGGGCGGTGGCTTTCGCCAGATTGAAGCCGCAAAGCGTGACGAAGGCCAGCGCATAGAACGAGCCGGCACCCGGGCCGAAGAAGCCATCGTAAAAGCCGACGCAGCCGCCGCCCACCAGCGCAAACGCCAGGCCGTGCAGACGCTGCTCGCGATCGGCCTCGCCGAGACGTGGCATCAGCAGGAACCATAGCCCGATGCTGATCAGCAGCAGCGGCAGTATCTGGCGCAGTATCTCAGCCTGAATATGCTGAATCAGCAGCGTTCCGCCAATCGCGCCGAGAAAAGTCATGGCGATATTCAGCCGCTGCTCGCGCAGTTTCACCGCGCCGCGCCGCACAAAATAGAGGCTGGCCGAGAAGGAGCCGCCGACCGATTGCAGCTTGTTGGTCGCCAGCGCCTGCGCCGGCGAAAGACCGGCCGCCAGCAGCGACGGCACGGTCAGCAGACCGCCACCGCCGGCGATGGAATCAATAAAGGCCGCCAGCACCGCGACCAGAAACAGCACGCCAAGCACTACCGGGCTGACAACAAACAGATCCATCTCAGGTTCCTACAGTAGATGCTTATCAAGTAACGCCTGGCAGGAAGGCGGCAACGGCGGCGGCGACTTCTTCACCGGCGGCGTAGTGCCCGGCTTCTTCGGCAGGAACCAGCTCTCCAGCTCTGCGCCGCAGCCATCGCCCGGCGGCGGTGGCGCCTGATCTTCACACTCCAGGCTGCCCGGCGGACAGCGCAGGCGCACGTGCATGTGTGCCCGATGGGCGAACCACGGCCGCACTTTGTGGAGCCACGCACGATCGCTACCGGCATCGGCACAAAGCTGCTTTTTAATCGCCGGATTGACGAAGATGCGCGTGACGTCTTCATCTTTCGCCGCCAGCTTGATCAGGCTGTCGATCTGCGGCTGCCAGTGCCGCGCAATCACCTGGCGGTCGTCCGGCCCAACCAGATCGAGCGGCTGCGGCTTCAGCAGCTGCTGTGCCGTCCAGCGGCTCTGCGGCAGCTGCAGCCAGATATCCACGTCGAGACCGGTCTGATGGCTGGCGTGGCCGCTGCTAAAACGTCCACCGGCGGCCATGCCCATATCACCAATCAGCACCTGGCCCAGCTGCAGCTGATGCGCCTGGGTGCTGAGGCGCTGGATAAAGGCGATCAGGTCCGGATGGCCGTAATAACGACGCTGATCCTGACGCATCACCTGATAGTTGGGCGAGTTGAGCGGCAGCTGCTGCGCCCCGACGATACAGCCGTTGGCGAAGCTGCCGATGGACTGCGGGCTGCCGGCAATCGGTTGATGGATTTGCTGCCACGGGGTGGCAGCCAGGCTGGCCGCACTGCACAGCAGCGCGGCAAGGGAGAGAAGCAGGCGGCGCATCATGCGGCTTACCAGCGCGGGACGCTGCTGTTAACGTCAGCGTTCTGCCCACGCTGGCGCAGCAGGTGATCCATCAGCACAATCGCCATCATCGCTTCCGCGATCGGTACCGCGCGGATGCCAACACAGGGATCGTGACGGCCTTTGGTGATCATCTCCACTTCCGCGCCGTCGCGGGTGATGGTGTTGCCCGGCACGGTGATGCTGGAAGTGGGCTTCATCGCCAGGTTGGCGCTAATGGTCTGGCCGCTGCTGATCCCGCCGAGAATGCCGCCGGCATGGTTGCTTTGAAACCCGTTGCTGCGGATTTCATCACGGTGCTGACTGCCGCGCTGGTTGATCACCGCGAAACCATCACCGATCTCCACGCCTTTCACCGCGTTGATGCTCATCAGCGCGTGCGCCAGGTCGGCGTCAAGGCGATCGAACACCGGCTCACCGAGGCCCGGCGGCACGTTTTCGGCCATCACCGTGACTTTGGCACCGATGGAGTCACCCTCTTTTTTCAGCGCGCGCATCAGTTCGTCCAGCGCATCGAGTTGGTCGGCATCGGGGCAGAAAAACGGGTTATCTTCCACGATACTCCAGTCTTTCAGCTCGCAGGCGATGTCGCCAATCTGCGCCAGATAGCCGCGCACCACGATACCGTGCTTCATCTGCAGATACTTTTTAGCAATGGCACCGGCCGCCACGCGCATGGCGGTTTCGCGGGCCGAAGACCGGCCGCCGCCGCGATAGTCGCGCAGGCCATATTTTTGTTCGTAGGTGTAATCCGCATGGCCAGGACGGAACAGATCTTTAATCGCGCTGTAATCCTGCGAACGCTGGTCGGTGTTTTCAATCAGCAGACCGATGGAGGTGCCGGTAGTGACGCCTTCAAACACGCCGGACAAAATCTTCACCTGATCCGGCTCGCGGCGCTGGGTGGTATAGCGCGAAGTGCCGGGACGACGGCGGTCGAGATCGTGCTGAATATCGGCTTCGGTCAGCGGGATGCCGGGTGGCACACCATCAACAATGCAGCCAAGCGCAATACCGTGCGACTCGCCAAAGGTGGTAACGCGAAAAAGTTGTCCGATGCTGTTTCCGGCCATGGGGGTTCCTTGTTGCGATGTTGCGGGCGAGCACTCGCCCCGATTTTTAGTCTTTATAGAATGAGAAGTGCGACTGCGCCGCGACGATTTGATCGCGCGTCAGCATGAACACGCCGTCACCGCCGTTATCAAACTCCAGCCAGGTAAAGGGCACGTCCGGATACTGCTCCATCATGTGCACCATGCTGTTACCGACTTCGCAAATCAGCACGCCCTGCTCACTGAGGTAGTCCGGCGCGCAGGCCAGGATGCGGCGCACCAGCTTCAGGCCGTCGCTGCCCGCGGCCAGACCGAGCTCCGGCTCGTGGCGATATTCGTTCGGCAGGTCATCCATGTCTTCGGCATCGACGTACGGCGGGTTGGTGACGATCAGGTCATATTTAACCTGCGGCAGATTGCGGAACAGATCGGCGCGAATCGGCGTGACGTGATGCAGCAGACCGTGCTCTTCAATATTCTGTTCAGCCACAGCCAGCGCGTCGGTGGAGATATCGACGGCATCCACTTCCGCTTCCGGGAAGGCGTACGCACAGGCGATGGCGATACAGCCGCTGCCGGTGCACATATCGAGAATGTGGCGTGGCGCTTCGTTGATCAGGCCGGCAAAGCGGTTTTCGATCAGCTCGCCAATTGGTGAACGCGGCACCAGCACGCGCTCATCGACGTAGAATTCATGGCCGCAGAACCAGGCTTTGTTGGTGAGGTAGGCCACCGGAATGCGCTCGTTAACGCGACGGATGACGCGTTCCACGATGCGGTGACGTTCGCTGGCGGTCAGACGCGCGTGGCGCATGTCTTCCGGAATATCCAGCGGCAGCCACAGCGTCGGCAGCACCAGTTGGACCGCTTCGTCCCAGGGATTGTCCGTGCCGTGGCCGTACCAGATGCCCGCCGCCGAAAAGCGGCTTACTGCCCAGCGCAGCATATCCTGAATGGTGTGCAGTTCGTTCACTGCCTCATCGACGAAAATCTTGTCCACGTAGCCCTCCGCAGGCCATAAAATCAATCGGCCGATAGTGTGCCATGAAGCCGGGCAGAATTCAGCGCAGCGAGGTGAAAAAGCTGACATTTGTTGACGCTTAGCGGTAAGGTAACGGCCAGACACCCGCCATTTCTGATGATTCACTGAGACATGAGTAAAAAGACGCCGCTAAGCCAGGACGACCAGGCGCTGTTCCGCCAGCTAATGAGCGGCACGCGCCAGCTGAAACAGGATACGATCGTGCACAAACCGGCAGTGAAAAGCCGCGAAGTGCCGCTGAAGCGGCTGCTGTCTGAGCAGGCCGATAACAGCCATTATTTCTCCGACGAGTTTCAGCCGCTGCTCTCCAGTGACGGACCAACGCGCTACGTGCGCGCCGATGTCAGCCACTATGAGCTAAAGAAATTACGGCGTGGCGATTATACGCCGGAGATTTTTCTCGATCTGCACGGGTTAACCCAGCTTCAGGCGAAACAGGAACTTGGCGCGCTGATTGCCGCCTGCCGCCGCGAGCATATTTTTTGTGCCAGCGTGATGACCGGCCATGGCAAGCACATTCTCAAGCAGCAAACCCCGCTGTGGCTGGCACAGCATCCGCACGTGATGGCGTTTCACCAGGCACCCAAACTGTTTGGCGGCGACGCCGCGCTGCTGGTGTTGATTGAAGTCGAAGAGTGGCAGCCGCCGGAATTACCCTGACCGGCAAAGGGACAGCGAGTGGGAAATAAAGTGATCTCTATTATTCCCCAAAATAATTCAGGTTGCAGCAAGGCGGCAAGGGAATGAATCCCCGGGAGCTTATGCGAAGAAGTGCCTGGGGTGAATTGACGCAGCTAACGCAGCTGCGGCCTGAAGTATGACGGGGAATTACATGGCTTTGGCTAATTTGGCCGGACTCACCTGCCACGCCAGCTTGCCTTCGCAGGCGTCGGCATCAAACTCCACGCAGGCAATGGCGGAGGTGGCGAACATCGGTGGTGCTTCCTGCGGGCAGAGTTCGGAAACCAGATAGCCGACCAGCGGCAGATGCGAAATCACCAGCACCGCGTGCGCACCCTGCACTGCCAGCGCCTGTAAATGGCAGGCGACCATGCCCGGATCGCCGCCTGGCGTCAGTTCTGGCAGCACTTCCTGCCCTTCCGGCAGTTTCAGCGCTTCACGTACCGTGGCGAGCGTTTGCCCGGCGCGCAGATAAGGGCTGACCAGCACCTTATCGATTCCCGGCGTCTGACCATTCAGCCAGCTCGCCATCTGACGTGATTCGTCGCAGCCACACAGGGTGAGAGGACGAACCGCATCACTCGCTGCTTCCAGAGCTGCGTCGCCGTGACGCATGATAAAAACTTGCATAAAGCACCGCTGTTGTTTGTCGATATCGCCGGGTACCACAGCACCAGACGCTTCATTCTGCGAATGAACGCTGTGTTTTACCCCAATGGCTTGAGTATAGTCAACCGGTTGTTTATTAAATAAGCATATCTCAGAATGGTGCCGCGCCAGGCACTGCGCGGCCCCGATTCTAACCCGCTGAATCCGTGCGGCTATTCATGAATGTGCAGAAGTGTAAAAATTCGTTTTCCCTTCTGACATTGCCACTAACGCGTCACAGGGCGTAAAACGCTCGCCGTATTGCTGCATTAATGTACGTAATGTATTGACGATCTCGCCCGCACCACGCTGGTCAATATAGCGGAACGGCCCGCCGAGAAACGGCGGAAACCCGATGCCAAACACTGCCGCGATGTCGCCGTCGCGGGCGCTGCGGATCACAGCTTCGTCGAGACAACGTACCGCCTCGTTAAGCATCAGCATCACGCAGCGCGTGGCGATCTGCTGCTCGCTCTGTTTCGCCTGGGGTTTTAACTGCAGCAGGCGGTACAGACTGGCATCGGCCTGACGTTTGCGCGGCCAGCGCGTGCGCTGATAATCATAAAAGCCTTTCCGGTTTTTGCGCCCTTTGCGATCGTCGGCCAGGATAGCGCTCACCGCCTGCGGCGCGCTGAAGCGTGAACCGTAAGCCTGTTCGAGAATCGGGCTGATTTTGCTGCCGACATCAATACCAACTTCATCCAGCAATTGTAGCGGGCCGACCGGAAAACCAAATTTCACCAGTGCGCTATCAATGTGTTCAATGGGCTCGCCCTCCAGCAGACAACGCATGGCTTCATTTATATAGGGCGCGAGAATGCGGTTAACATAAAAGCCGGGACGGTCAGCCACCACCACGGCGGTTTTGCCCTGACGGCGCGCCAGTTCCACCGTGGTGGCCAGCGTCTGCGCCGACGTGCCGCTGTGCGGAATTACCTCAACCAGCGGCATCTTGTCTACCGGGCTGAAGAAGTGCAGGCCGATAACATTCTCCGGGCGCTGCGCGCCGGCGGCGATCTGCGCAATCGGCAGCGAAGAGGTGTTCGACGCAAAGATAGTGTGCGGCTGACAGTGTTCTTCAATCTCGGCCACCATTTGCTGCTTCAGCGCCAGATCCTCAAACACCGCTTCGATCACCAGATCGCGCTGGCGGAAGCCCTGATAATCGGTGCCGCCGCTGATGCGCGCCATCTGCTGCTGGCGTTCCGCCGGCTTGAGCTGGCGCCGTTTCACCTTTTTGCTCAGCAAATCCCAGCTGTACTGCAGCGCGTGGTTAACGCCGTTCAGGTTGATATCGCGGATTCGCACCGGCAGACCGGCTTTCAGCGCGGTGACGCTGGCAATCCCGCCGCCCATCAACCCGCCGCCCAGCACGCCGATCTGCTGCAGCGGGCGCGGCGGCGCATCCGCCATCGGCTCTTTCTTCAGGGCGGTGGACGCAAAAAACAGGCTGCGCAGTGCGTCCGACTGCGCGGTCATCGCCAGCTCGCCAAACGCACGCGCTTCCGCGGCGTGACCGGCGGCGCTGCCCTGCTCCAGCCCGATGCGCACCACCTGCAAAATGCGGTCGGTGGCCGGATAGTTACCGTGGGTTTTACCATCGGTCTGGCGTTTGGCCAGCGTAAACAGCAGCGGACGCGCCAGCGGCCCCTGCAGCAGGCGATCGCGGCGCGACAGGCTGCGTGTGGCGTGCTTTCCTTTATGGACACGTGCCACGGCGGTTGCCAGCAGAATCGCCTGCGGCACCGCATCATCCACCAGGCCAAGCTTTAGCGCCTGCTTAGCGCGCAGCTGTTTGCCACTGAGGATCAGCGGCAGCGCCTGCTGCACACCAATCAGACGCGGCAACCGCTGGGTACCGCCGGAACCGGGCAACAGGCCGAGCTGCACCTCCGGCAGGCCGAGACGGGTTTTCTCATCCAGCGAGCAGATGCGCGCATCGCAGGCCAGCGCCAGCTCCAGCCCGCCGCCAAGACAGGCTCCATGAATGGCGGCGACCACCGGGAACGGCAGCGCGGCGATCTCCGCCATCACTTCCTGTCCCTGCCGCGCCAGCGCTTCAGCCTGCTGCGCCGTTTCACAACTGGCGATCATGCTGATGTCCGCACCGGCGACGAAGTTGTCGCGTTTGCCCGAAATCAGCACGATGCCCGCCAGCTGCGCATCGCTGCGCGCCTCCGCCAGCACCGCGCGGATTTGCGACACAAACTCCGCTTTCAGGGTGTTCATCTTTTCGCCCGGCACATCAATGGTGATCACCGCAACGTGATCCGGACGCATCTGTAAATGGAATGCAGATTCACTCATTATTCGGCCTCCAGAACCATCGCGCTGCCTAATCCGCCAGCGGCACAGGCGGTCACCAGCCCTAAGCCGCCGCCGCGCCGCCGCAGCTCATGCAGCGTTTGCGTGATCATGCGCGCGCCGGTGGCGGCGAACGGATGACCGTAGGCGATGGAACCGCCCAGCACGTTGAAACGCGTCTCGTCGACTTCGCCCAGCGCGCGATCGCGCTTCAGCACCTCGCGCGCAAAGCGTTCATCGTTAAACAGCCTGAGGTTGGCCAGCGTCTGCGCGGCAAAGGCTTCATGCATGTCGATCAGCGTCAGATCGCCGAGGGTAATGCCGGCGCGATCCAGCGCCAGCGGTGATGCGTAAGCCGGTCCGAGCAACATGTCCTGCCAGACATCAATCGCGGCAAACGCATAGCTGCGCAGGTAACCGAGCGGTGTAATGCCCAGCTCGCGCGCGCGCCCTTCGCGCATCAGAATCAGCGCCGCCGCGCCATCGGTCAGCGGCGTGCTGTTGGCCGCGGTGACCGAGCCGTGGCGACGGTCAAACGCCGGACGCAGCTTTGCATAATCCGCCGCACTGGCGTTAAAGCGAATGTTGTTGTCCTGCTCAATCGGTGCTTTCCACGGCGGCACAAACGCCGGCATCACTTCCTGTGCCAGCACGCCGGATTGCCAGGCCTGCGCTGCACGCTGGTGCGAGCGCAGCGCCAGCGCGTCCTGCTGCTCACGCGTAATACCGTGCGTTTTGGCCATCTGCTCGGCGGTGTCGCCCATGCGTAAACCGGTGGAGTATTCCGCCACTGCCGGCGGCACCGGCAACAGATCGCGTGGGCGCAGGCGGCGTAAGATGTGTAATTTTTTGCTCAGGGTGCGGGCTTTGTTGAGGTCAACCAGCGCGCGCGCCAGCGTTTTGCTGACGCCAATCGGCAGCACCGAGGAGGAGTCGGCGCCACCGGCAATACCTGCATCAATGGTCCCGGCCATCAGGCTTTCCGCCACGTTGGCCACCGCCTGAAAGCTGGTGGCGCAGGCGCGGCTCACGCTGTAGGCATCGGTGTGCACGCTCAGTCCGCTGCTCAGCACGATTTCACGCGCGATGTTGGGGGCTTCCGGCATCTGCACCACCTGGCCGAACACCAGCTGATCGATCACCTCCACCGGCAATTCGCTGCGCGCCATTAATTCGCTGACCACCATGCGCCCCAGCTCCAGCGCCGGAATGCCATGAAAGTCGCTTGCCTGGCGGGCAAACGGGGTGCGTAATCCGTGGGTAATGGCGATACGTTCGCCCTGACGCGTCAGCAGCGGCTGCGCTTTGCTCATTGCACTCACCTGTAATTTACGACCTGAGCATCATTGCCCAACAGGTCTGACCTGATCATCAGTGTTAACCAGGTGTTGCTAAGTCGCCAATAACAGAAGAAAAAAAGTGCGAGGAGTAACACGAAAAAGAGGCAACGCTGCCGAAAAAGCGGGTCGGCAGCGGCGGGATTAGCGTAAGCCGAGCTGGAAAATCAGCGTTTCGGCCTGGCAGGCAAAGGTGAAATCGACGTCCAGGCGCACGCCGTCTGCTTCGTCGGTAAAGCGCGAGTGAATCTCGCACGGATCGGACTCGACCTGGCGCGCTTTGGCGCTCAGCTCGGCCAGCATTGCTTCTGCCGCCTGACGGTCAGCGAACACGCCTGACCAGCTGGCGCTGCAATCGGTATTGTCCATCACGGTGCCCACGTCAACGCAGCAGCAGGCTGCCGTTTCGTTCGCACTACAGTTTCTAATGGCATCAGTCATGTTTTTCTCCTGACGATAAATCAACACTATCGGATCATTTTCTGCTGCAAAGTGTACGCCGGATGCCACGTCGCGGCTATCTTCCGCCCGCTAAGTGACGAATATCACACTAAAATTTGATCCAAAACAAATTTGACTCGCTATGCTGGAGCAGAACCGCAAGGATTTTGTTAAGCAGATCTGATTTTATCGATCAAAGCAGAAATATTTTAAAAACAATATTGCAACAAATACACAGGTCGGACCTATACTCGTCGCACTGGTCTGATATGTGTCTGTATCGTCAGTCCCTACAATCCGCCGTCCTTTGTTACGCGACGTAACTACGTTTAATAATAATTTAGATGAGGTTGTGGTCATGAACCATAAGAACCTGTTTGCAAAGTCAGCTGTGGCAGCTGCAGTGGCGCTCGTCTCTTCTCACGTCTACGCCGCAGGCTTTCAACTTAACGAATTCTCAGCAATCGGCCTGGGCCGCGCCTATTCCGGTGAAGGCGCCATGGGTGATACCGCCGCCTCTGCCAGCCGTAACCCAGCCACTATGGCCCTGATGGACCGCCCTTCTTTCTCCATCGGTGCCGTCTATATCGACCCGGAAGTGGATATCAGCGGTAACAGCCCGACCGGCAACAGCCTCAACGCCAGCAATATTGCGCCAAACCAGTGGATCCCGAACATCCATTATGTGCATCCGATTAACGATCAGTGGTGGATTGGCGCCTCGGCCACCTCGAACTACGGTCTGGCCACCGAATTTAATAACGGCTACACCGCGGGCGGCTTCGGTGGCAAAACCGATCTGATGACCGGCAACTTCAACCTCAGCACCGCTTATCGGTTAAATGATAACTTCAGCTTCGGCGTCGGCTTTGACGCGGTGTACGCCAAAGCGAAAATTGAGCGCTACGCCGGTGAAGCCGGTGCCCGCGCCGGTCTGCCGGCCGATACCCAGGTCGCGCATCTGAAAGGTGACGAATGGGGCTACGGCTGGAACGCCGGTATCCTGTATGAAGTGGATAAAAACAACCGCTTCGGCTTCACCTATCGTTCCAAAGTGAAGATCGACTTCGACGGCGACTATAAGAGCAATATCCCGCGCGCCTTTAACGGCACGCCGCAGGCGATTGCGCTGGGTCTGCCGTATGGCACCAGCGGCGCCACCATTCCGGGTTCGCTGACGCTGAACCTGCCGGAAATGTGGGAAGTGTCCGGCTGGCATAAAGTGGCGCCACAGTGGGCGGTTCACTACAGCCTCGCTTATACCAGCTGGAGCCAGTTCCAGGAGCTGAAAGCCACCGGCAGCAACGGCCAGACGCTGTTCTATAAAGATGAAGGCTACCGTGATGCATATCGCATCGCGTTAGGTACCACTTATAACTACGACGATAACTGGACGTTCCGTACCGGTATCGCGTTTGATGACAGCCCGGTGCCGGCGGATAAACGCTCTATCTCGATTCCGGATCAGGATCGCCTGTGGCTGAGCGCCGGTGCGTCTTACGCCTTCACGCCGGATGCGTCGGTTGATGTCGGGGTTTCCTATATGCACGGTCAGCACGTGACGGTGAAAGAAGGTCCTTATACCTTTAATTCCGAAGGTAAGGCCTGGCTGTACGGCGCTAACTTTAACTACAAGTTCTGATAATCAGTGCAGCGGCCCATGCGGGTCGCCAGCTGAAAACAAAACGGCGACCTGTTGGTCGCCGTTGTCATTTATTGAGAGTCGATATCTTTTAAATCGTCCTGAATCGCGCTGGCGTTCGGGTTCTCCTCCGGCTTCAGCTTGCCGCCGCTGGCGAGGAAATCGTTACGCTGGAAATAGGCGTTGCGGATAAAGGCGTACGGATCCTGCTGCTGTCTGAGCAGGCCGTCGGAATCAAGCAGCTGCGCGCGCGTTTCCACCCCTTCCAGCGTCCATTTACCGATCGACATCGGCCAGGTAAGCCAGCTCAGTACCGGATAAAGCGTATCGACGTAGTCGCCGCCATCCTGACGCACGGTAAAGCTGCCGTAACCTGGCAGCACCACGTACGGACCGTAGCCAACACCATAACGGCCCAGCGTGCTGCCAAAGTGGTGCGGCACTTCACGCGCCAGCTGGGGATTGGCTTTGCCGGCGACGTCGATGAAACCGCCGAGGCCGAGCACGGTATTCAGGAAGAAACGGGTAAAGTGAATGCCCGCCTGACGCGGCTCGCCGACCAGAATCGAGTTCACCATGCTGGCCGGTTCATCAAGGTTACCGAGGAAGTTGCTCAGCCCGGTACGAGCCGGCACCGGCACGTAATCACGCCAGGCAACCGCCACCGGGCGCACCACATAGGGATCCAGCACGTTGTAGTTGAAGTTAAACATCGTGCGGTTGAACCCTTCGAGCGGATCGCTGCGCTGCGCAGGCGTCGTCTCGTCGGCCGGTTTGGAACTGGCACATCCCACCAGCAGTAAACTGGCCAGCGCCAGGCCGGTCAGGCGATTATTCATTCTTCTCTCCCTGTGCAGATAAAAGGTGTATCGCTTCAGGGCTGCTGCTGATTGACCTCAACAGCCATCGGCTGGTGACCATCCCAGGGGGTGACCGCGCTTAAACCAAACCAGTCGCCGGACTGCGGATTAGCACTACCATCGCGCGAAATGCGCACCCTGACCTGCACCTGATGCTGCGCCGAAAGCAGGCGATCCGGCATCATGGCGTTGCTGTCATCCAGCGTAAGCGATAGCGGGAAGTGGCTGAGCGGTAAACGCTTTACAGCCACAGGCACCGGTGAAACACCGTCAGACACAGAAATATACAACACTCCGCCCGGCGGTAACATTTTTTCTGCCTCTGGCGTTAAGCTCACCGTCAATGCCAGCTGGCTATTTTGCTGTCCCGCGTCGGTTTTCGCTTGTTCAATGCTGCGCTCTATCATGGTAATGCGTCGATCGCCGGCCGGCAGCAGCTTCAGCATCACCTGCCACGCGCCAATCGCTTCGCCATACTGCTGCTGTTCAAAGGCATTGAACGCCAGCAGACTGAGGGTGCGCACGTTGCTGTGGTCGCGCTTCAGCAGGTCTTTCAGCAGCATATTGGCCTGGCGGTTATCCTGCGGATCGCTGGAGCGCGTCAGCACTTCGGCATAATCCTGCTGCAGTTCAAGGTTGTCCGGCGCCAGCTGCAAAGCGTGCTCAAAGGCCTGGCTGGCATCGGTGGCGTTGTTCAGCACCATGCCGAGGCGGCCCAGCATCGCCCAGTCATTGAGGTTTTGCGGATCGTTTTGCAGCGAGGTGCGCAGGCCGAGCTGCAGACGCGCCAGCTCTTCCATGGTCAGCGGCTGCGCATTGGGATCCATCACCCGCGCGCGCAGCGCCGGGTACTCCTGCTGCACGCTCTGCCAGCCCGCCAGCTGGGCGAGGCCACCGGTTTTCAGATAAACGCCCACCGACACCAGCACCAGGACGATCACGCCCGGCAGCAGTACCCAGCGGCTTCTGTGATGCGCGCGTGCCGCCGCGTCGCCGGGCACGTCGGTCAACAGCGTTTGCTGCAGTTCGCGCACCATCTCCGTACGTTCACTGACCACGCCCTCGGCTTCGTCATGCTCCAGCTCGCGCAGACGCTGCTGATAAAAATCGGTGTTCAGGCGATCACGATCGCCGCTGCTGGCCTGACGCTGCCGCCAGCCGGCACCGACAAACAGCGCCGTCGCCGCCGCCAGTAAAATAATCAGGGTAATCCAGAATCCAGTCATTACGGCTTCCCGTCACGCTTCAGAATCGCCGCAAGGCGCTGTTGTTCATCGTCATCCAGCTCGCTGCGCGCGTTGCCGCGTCGGCTGCGCAGAATAATAATCAGCCCGCCGAGCACCACAAACAGTGCCGGTCCGACCCACAGAATCAGCGTCGACGGCGTCACCGGCGGTTCATACGTGACGAAGTTGCCATAACGCGCCACCATGTAATCAATGATCTGCTGGCGGCTCTGGCCCTGCTTCATCAGCTCATACACTTTCAGCCGCATGTCGGCGGCAATCATCGCGTTGGAGTCGGCAATACTGTTGTTCTGGCACTTCGGACAGCGCAGCGATGCGGTGAGCTCACGATACTGCTCCTCCTGCTGGACCGAATCGAACTGATAAGTATCGATTGCGGCCCACAGGCTGGTGCTCAGCAGCAGACCCGCGATCAACATAAGCAGTTGCTTCATACGCCGGCCTCCCTGCTGTATTTCTGCCACAGCGGCTTCACCTCTTCATTCCACACCCGATCGTTCATGTCGCCGGCGTGGCGGTAACGGATAATGCCGTGGCCATCAATCAGGAAGGTCTCCGGCGCGCCGTAGACGCCGAGATCCAGACCGAGCATGCCGTCGCCGTCGTACAGGCTCAGCGCATATGGATTGCCGAGCGTGTTAAGCCAGGTGACGGCTTTGCTGCGATCGTCTTTGTAGTTGAGGCCAACCACGCGGATGCCCTGCTCCGCCAGCGTGTTGAGATATTGATGTTCGGCGCGGCAGGTCGGGCACCAGGTGGCCCAGACATTCAGCAGCAGCGGTTTACCATCGGTCAGCACCTGCTGGTTATAGATTTTACCCGGCTGATCCAGCGCTTCGAGTTTAAATACCGGCACCGGTTTACCGATCAGCGCCGATTCGAGGCGCGTAGGATCGTCACCGCTGGCGTTGCGCGTCAGCTGCCACAGCAGCGCCGCCGCCAGCAGCAGAAACAGGACTAAAGGAATAAACAGGATCTTTTTATTCATGCCAGTTCCTCGCGCTGCGCTTTTTTGCGCGAGCGGTAGCGCGGATCGAGCAGGCACAGCAGGCCGCCCACCGCCATAAACACGCCGCCGAACCAGATCCAGCGCACAAAGGGTTTGTAATAAATACGCACCGCCCAGGAACCGTCATCCAGCTCTTCGCCCAGCGCCGCGTAGAGATCGCGCGTAAAGCCACCGCTGATCGCCGCTTCCGTCATCATGGTACGCGCTGCGGTATAGAAGCGTTTCTCTGCATGCAGCACCGCTTCTGGCTTACCGTTGCGTGTGACATCGATAATCGCCACGCCGCCGCTGTAGTTCGGGCCCTGCAGATTGTGCACGTCGCGGAAAATAAAGTGATAGTTGTGGATATCCACGCTGTCACCGGCCTTCATGCGCACGTCACGCTCAACGCTGTATTGGGTGCTAAAGGCAATGCCCACCACCGTCACCGCCACGCCAAGATGGCCCAGCACCATGCCCCAGTGGCTGCGCGACAGATGGCGCAATCCCGCCAGAAAACGATGCCGATGGGTAGCGCGTTCGTGCAGCTCCATCAGCGTCAGCAGGATCACCCAGATGGCCATCAGCAGGCCAATCACCGTCATCGCTTCGATGCGATCCTGCAACAGCCACGGCAGCACGATCGACAGGATCAGCGTCACCAGCAGACCCACGCCGAGCCGCTTCCACAGCTTTTGCGGCTCATCGCGGCGCCAGCGCACCAGCGGCCCGATGCCGAGCATCAGCGCGAACGGCGCCATCAGCCAGGTGAACATGGTATTGAAGAACGGCTCGCCAACCGAAATGCTGCCCAGCCCGAGCTGTTTATGCACCAGCGGCAGCAGCGTACCGAGCAGCACTACCAGCATTGCGGCAATCAGCAGCACGTTGTTGCCGAGCAGGAAGGATTCGCGCGACCAGGCTTCGCTCTGCACGCGGCTGCGCACCTGGCCCCCTTTCAGGGCGTACAGCAGCAGCGAACTGCCGATGACAATCACCAGGAAGGCGAGGATGAACATACCGCGCGCCGGATCGGAGGCGAACGAGTGCACCGACACCAGCACGCCGGAACGCACCAGGAAGGTGCCCAGCAGGCTTAATGAGAACGCGGTAATCGCCAGCAGCACCGTCCACGACTTAAAGCTGCCGCGTTTTTCTGTCACTGCCAATGAGTGCATCAGCGCAGTACCGGCCAGCCACGGCATAAAGGAGGCGTTTTCGACCGGATCCCAGAACCACCAGCCGCCCCACCCGAGTTCGTAATACGCCCACGCGGAACCGAGCACGATACCAATAGTCAGAAATACCCATGCCGCAGTGGTCCACGGACGTGACCAGCGCGCCCAGGCAGTATCCAGCCGGCCCGCCATCAGCGACGCAATGGCAAAGGCAAACGCCACCGAGAAGCCAACATAGCCCATATAGAGCAGCGGCGGATGGAAGATCAGCCCGATATCCTGCAGCATCGGGTTGAGGTCGCGCCCATCAATCGGGAAGTTCGGCAGCGTGCGGGTAAACGGATTCGAGGTGAGGATGATGAACAACAGGAAGCCGAGATTGATCATCCCCATTACCGCCAGCACGCGCGCCAGCGCATCCTGCGGCATGCCGCGGCTGAAAATCGCCACCGCTAATGTCCAGGTGCTGAGCAGCAGCACCCACAGCAGCAGCGATCCTTCATGCGCGCCCCAGGTGGCGGCGATGCGGTAATACACCGGCAGCAGCGAATTGGAGTTGGTGGCAACGTAGCCGACGGTAAAATCGTTGACCACAAACGCGTGCACCAGCACGAGGAACGCGGCGGCGATGCACAGGAACATGCCCCAGGTGAGCGGACGCGCCAGCGCCATCAGCCGGCCATCATGACGCGCCGCGCCCCACAGCGGATAAATACTTAATAGCAGCGCTAAGCCCAGCGCCAGACACAGCAGAAAGCTGCCAATTTCCGGCATCATGATTGCGTACCCGCCTGCTGATAGGCCGCTGCCGGTCCGTTATGATTCTTCTTCATTGCGTCCTGAATTTCCGGCGGCGTGTACTTCTCATCGTGCTTCGCCAGCACCTCTTTGGCGTTGACCAGATTCCCGTCCTCCAGCACGCCCTGCGCCACCACGCCCTGCCCTTCGCGGAACAGATCCGGCAGAATGCCTTCGTAGCTGACGCTGACCACGCCGTTGGCATCATACAGTTTGAACGACACCGCCAGCGTTTTCGGATCGCGTTTGACGCTACCGGGCATCACCATGCCGCCGACGCGCAGGCGCTGACCGGCCTCCGGCTTCTGGTGATCCTCACCTTTGCCGTAGAGAATTTCACTCGGGGTGTAGAACAGGTCGATGTTGGAACGCAGCGCGTACATCACCAGCGACGTGGCAAGGCCTAAGCCCACCAGCACCGCCACCACCACATACAGGCGGTTACGACGACGGATATTCACACGGACTCTCCTGCTGCTTCACTGGCAGCTTGTTTGGCTTTTGCCGCGCGGATGCGGCGCTCGCGGGACTGACGCTGGCGAATCTCTGCCAGCAGGCGGCGACGGAACAACACGGTGTGCAGCACCAGACCGATCAGTGGAATCAGCGTAAAACACACGGCCAGCCAGACGTAAAAGGCATAGCCGCCCATGGCGAAAAACTCGCTCCACGATGAGAAGGCAGGCGTCATGCTTTGCGTCCTCCCTGCGCCACGTCAATTGCCCACGGGCGGTGACGCTCGGTAAACAGAATCAGGTTGCGCAGACGCATCAGGGTGAGCGCACCAAACACCAGCAGATAGCCGAGAATCGACCAGCGCAGCGGCGTGCGCATGCTGGGATCGATCGCCTGTTGCAGAATGCCCGACGAGCCCTGATGCAGCGTGTTCCACCACTGCACGGAGAAGTGAATAATCGGCAGGTTAACCACGCCGACCAGAATCAGGATGCCGGCCGCGCGTCCGGCGGTGCGGCGATCGTCGAAAGAGTGATAGAGCGCAATCACGCCCATATAGAGGAACAGCAGCACCAGTTCAGAAGTCAGACGTGCGTCCCAAATCCACCAGGTGCCCCACATCGGCTTGCCCCACGCCGAGCCGGTTACCAGCGCGATAAAGGTAAACACCGCACCAATCGGCGCCATCGCCGCCGCCGCCAGATCGGCCATTTTCATCTGCCACACCAGGCCGATGAAGGCGGCGATGGCCATCGAGGCATAGACGCCCATCGACCACATTGCCGCCGGCACGTGAATGTACATGATGCGGAAGCTGTTGCCCTGCTGATAATCCGCCGGCGCAAAGCCGAATCCCCAAATCCAGCCGAGCAGCAGCGCGCCGACGCCCAGGATTGCGAACCAGGGAATCAAGCGACCGCATAGCTGGTAAAGCCGCTCAGGCTTTGCCCACTGGTGTAACCATTTCCACATTGACATTGCTCACACTAAACAAGAATTCGGATGGCGGCCTCTCTGCCGGAGGCCCGCCTTAATGCAGACTGATGCGCAGCGCGGCAGCAGTCGCAAACGGCGACAGCGTGGCGCTGACCGCCAGCATGGCGCCGAGAATCGCCAGATAACCGCCGATCGGTAACCCCTGACCGGCCGCATCAATCGCCGCGCTGGCAAAAATCAGTACCGGTATCGACAGCGGCAACACCAGTAAACTCAGTAATACGCCGCCGCGCCGCAGCCCGACGGTCAGGCCGGTGCCAATCGCACCGAGAAAACTCAGGGTTGGCGTGCCGATCAGCAGCGTCAGCGCCATTGCCCGCCAGCCTGCAAAATCCAGCGACAGCAGCAGCGCCGCCAGCGGCGAGAGTAAAATCAGCGGCAGCCCGGTAATCAGCCAGTGCGCAATCACTTTGCCCAGCACGGTGATTGGCAGCGGCGTCGGCAGCAACAGCAGCTGCTCCAGCGATCCATCAAGAAAGTCGTCGCGAAACAGCCGCTCCAGCGCCAGCAGCGATGCCAGCAGCGCGGCTACCCAGGCGACGCCAGGCGCGATGCGCGCCAGCTGCTGCGGCTCAGGGCCAATGCCTAACGGGAACAGCGTAATCACGATCAGAAAAAACCACAGCGGATTAACCACTTCCGCGCCGCTGCGAAAGGCAATCTTTAACTCACGCTGAATAACCCGGCCAAGCATCACGCCCACTCCGATGTAAGACGAATTTTGCGCACGCGCGCATGGCTGTCCGGCAGATCCTGATGGGTCGTCAGAATCACCACGCCACCGTTATCGGCATGATCGGCGAAGCGCGCCATTAATTTTTCCACGCCGTGTTTGTCGATGGCGGTCAGCGGCTCATCCAGAATCCACACCGGAGCCGGGCTGAGCCACAGTCGCGCCAGCGCCACGCGCCGCTGCTGCCCGGCAGAAAGCTGAGCCACCGGCACCTCTTCATAGCCCAGCAGATTGACCTGCTCCAGCGCGTCATACAGCGTGTCTTCGCTGCGATCGCCGTGCCAGAAATGCAGATTCTCCCGCGGCGACAGCACCGATTTCACGCCCGGATGATGGCCGAGATACAGCAGGTTTTGCTGCCATATTTCGCGCTGCCGGCGAATCGACTGCTGCTGCCAGCGTACTTCGCCCTGCTCTGGCCGGCTTAACCCGGCCAGCAGTCGCAACAGTGAAGTTTTGCCTGCGCCGTTAGGCCCTTCGATTTGCACCACATCGCCCGCCTGCACCTGAAAACTCAGTCCGTGGAACAGGGTTCGCTCATCGCGAACGCAGGCGAGATTAATCACTTCGAGCATAGAAGGGAGATTCATAGCAATAAATGAGGCGGGAATAATACCACACTCAAACCAGGGGCCGAAGTCTGTGCGCAAGCTCCCCCTTCCCCCAAATGGGGTATTCATGCGCATCAGATCAAGAAAGCGCTCAAAAAACCAACTTTGCTAATCTCTTGTTACTCTTAATTTGAATCTTTGTAACATTTCGCCCTTGCTAAAAGCGTCTACGCTTATTACGCACTGGCATTATCACCGGGAGAAAAAATGAAGCCATCGCCATCAAATAACACGCATGACAATGACGTGGACAGTGAAGAAAAAGAACAAGGCACGGATATTGAAGTGGACGAAGACGCCCTGCCCTCGCGGGCTGCGGCGATCCATGAAGAGATTCGGCAGGATGGGGAAAAGGAGCTGGAGCGCGACGGCATGGCGCTGCTGTGGTCAGCGATTGCCGCCGGCTTATCGATGGGTGCCTCGCTGATGGCGAAAGGCATTTTCCAGGTGCACCTCGCTGGCGTGCCCGGCGCTTATCTGCTGGAGAATCTCGGCTACACCTTTGGTTTTGTCATCGTGATTATGGCGCGCCAGCAGCTGTTTACTGAGAATACCGTCACCGCCGTACTGCCGGTGATGCATAAACCCACCGGCGGCAATTTTATGCTGCTGCTGCGGCTGTGGAGCGTGGTGCTGATCGGCAATTTGATTGGTACCGCGCTGGGCGCGCTGGCGTTTAATCATATGCCGATTTTCGATGACGCCACGCGCCAGGCCTTCACCGCCATCAGCGAAAAAGTGATGGAGCATACGCCGGGCGAAATGTTTGCCAACGCAGTGATTTCAGGCTGGATCATCGCCACCATGGTGTGGATGTTTCCTTATGCTGGCGGCGCCAAAATTGTGGTGATCGTGATGATGACCTGGCTGGTGGCGCTGGGCGATCTGGCCCACATTGTGGTCGGATCGGTTGAAGTGCTGTATCTGGTGTTTGCCGGCACGCTGCCGTGGCAGGAGTTTTTGTGGCCGTTTGCACTGCCCACCCTGCTGGGCAACATCACCGGCGGTACGCTGATTTTTGCCCTGATCAGTCACGCGCAGATCCGTAACGACATGAGCGAAGCGGCCAAAGCCAAAGCGCGAGCCGAACAGAAGCGTAAAGAGAGGCAGGAAAAGCAGAAAGATCAGGAAAAAGCGTGATCGCCACCGCCTGATTGCTGACACTTTGAGCAAACAGGCGGCCCACGGTTAAAATCCCCTGCACGGTGCGCTATACTGCGCGCCGCACGTCTCCTTAGTTAAATGGATATAACGAGCCCCTCCTAAGGGCTAGTTGCAGGTTCGATTCCTGCAGGGGACACTTTTTGCAAGTCTCAGCTTATCTCAAAAAGTCAAAAATACCCTCTAAATCAAAAGATTTACCACACACTATGTCCAGCACCGTCCAGTAAAGTTCGATAGAATCTATATACATGCTGCGATCTGTTATTCAAATTAAACGTGCTAAAGCCGCTGGAGGTGTTAGCTGTGCTACAAAAATAGAAAAGCGTGGCGCGTTAGAGAAGGCAAGCAAGATCCCCAGCCGTTGCGATGAAGTTCTCCGTTTTGCTGTGGTAACTGACCGAGAAAAGTACAATTTTGCTCCAGATTTAGCCATTGCTTCGAACAAGCCTAAACAGAATCATTTCCCGTTCCTGAAAGAAAAAGATTTTCCCGCTTTTCTTAAAGCGCTTAAAGGGTATCAGGGCAGCTTACTGACTGAATACGCCACTCAGCTACTCATGCTTACTGGTGTACGTACTATTGAACTCCGGGAGGCTTCATGGTGTGAGTTTGATTTGGGTTACGCTCTATGGGAAATCCCGAAAGAACGAATGAAAAAGCGCCGTTCTCATTTAGTGCCGCTATCGTCTCAAGCGATTGAGATTTTGAATAAGCTGAAGGTGATTTCCGGCAAATATTCGCTAGTGTTTCCAGGCAGAAACGACGTTAGAAGGCCGATGAGCGATGCAAGCATTAATAAAGTGATAAAGATGCTTGGCTATCATGGACGGCTAACGGGGCATGGTTTCCGCCATATGATGAGCACGATCTTGCATGAACATGGCTTTGAAAGCGCATGGATTGAAATGCAGCTTGCGCATGTTGATAAGAATTTCATTAGAGGAACTTACAATCATGCGCAATACTTATCAGGAAGTAAGGACATGCTTCAATGGTATGCTGAGAAAACTTTCAATAAACCTCAGTAGCCTGCATCTTTGACATCAGTTTCAATTTCTTTAACCTGCTTTGAAATTCTTTTTTTGAAATGGTAGTCAATTTCCAATGAAGTCAAATTCTCAGTTTTCTTCTGAAAGTAATGATTTAACACATGGACTTTTTGTCCTTCAGTGTAATTATCAAAATTAGGAATATAGGTTGTATCCCGCCTATTATGTTTTATTTGGAAGTAAGTGCGCACGAAGGATTTCAAATTAATCTTAACATTAAATCTTTTACATAGACCATTCAGAAATTCATCAAATTGATGAAGCAGTGTTTCATCATTCATTTCTGAAAAAAAATACATCCATCCTTTAGACTTGTTTTGAAAGATACAACCTGTAATTCTTAGATTCACCCGCCATTCTAAAAACTCTTCACTTTTTAGTTTAGAGTGTTTGTAACCTGTAAATATTGCCAATAGAGATTCGCGCAGTTTTTCAACCGATCCTACTCTTGCTGATACAATATCATTATTGAAATAATAACCTAGATATCCAAAACTATCGCTTCCTAATGATCCAACACTGGATTTTTCAGGCTCTTTTTTTGGATCATATACTTTAAGCTTTATTTTTCTAAACTTTGAAATTATATCATTGGATATTTTTTGCACATCTTTTTCGTCACACAAGACGAGCACATCGTCAACATATCTAAAATACTTAATCTCTGTATTATTTAAAAAATACTTATCAATATTTGATAAATATATTGCGGCTAATATGTTGGAAATGGAAAGGCCTTGAGGAACACCTCGAGATGAAGCTACATCTTTCCTGCTAGCTTTGGATACAGTAGGGGACGAGATAGCACTTTCAATTAATTTTAATATACGTTCATCACGAATATTTTTTCTTAACCTGCTAATAAGTTTAACGTGGTCTATTGATGGATAAAAATTAGCCACATCGAACTTAATGAAGGAATTAAATTTATTAGATGATACATCCAATTTCAATTCACGGATCATGGTTTGTGGCAATTTAAAATCAATTGAATCTTGATATTTCTGCTGTAGAAAATTACAAAGCGCTTTGAGCGCAATCTTATCTCGTATGGTAGGAATTGATATTTCACGTGGAGGCTTACCACGCCCTTTACTAATTAACTTTAGCTTATATTTACTAAAATTATAAGTAGATGCTATAACCTTTTTATTAACAATTGCTAACTGTTCATCCAAGATAGGCCAGAGCAATTGATGTGACATATTATCAATTCCAGTCGCAGCAGAAAGAGATACATTATTTAAATAAATATCCTTGAGGTAATTAATATCATAATGTGAATCAAAAATCGCAGAAATTTTCATTTCACGCCATCCTTAATAACCAAACGGTCAAAAATGGGAAAATAAACAAAAATATTATTGACACCACATTTCTTGTTTTAATTAGGTTGACTTTCCGTATCATTTTATCGGTTGGCACTTTAGAAACTTTTGTTTTATCGCTGGCATTATTGTATTCATCGACGACTGCTAAATAAAAGTCTTTCTCTTGGTGATTTTCTGAAATAGACAGGACTGCTTGATAATCTCTATCAAGAAGAGAATCGTCCGGATTCACAACTTGCGATCTAGTATAAATAATGCTTAGTTGTTCATAGCACTGCTTTACTAACAGAGCCCTTCCTTTGAAATCCATATTATTTATAAAAAGAGTAGCTACTAATACCATTACAGAGAGTGCAACCATAGTTGCGGATTCAGTCTGAGTAATGCTACCAACAGGCAGTACTAAGGTATAAATTGAGTAACACACCAGAAATATGGAATACCATAATAGAAAAAATTGAGAATAAAAATTTAGGTTTAGAAGACGCACCTCAGTTTTTATTCTTGCCTTTTTAGTCCACCAAATTTTATCTGAAAAATTACTCATTAATTTCAACTCCTTTTGAAGACCGAGGCGCCTTAGGTAGTAATCGTGTAACGCCTGGATTAACAGACTAGACGAGCTAGAGGCAAAACCTCCCAGAATTAGTTGCACCCATTGCTGGATGATCGTAGAACGATACGCCTCGGTAGAAATACTTTACACAATTTTAATAAATTAACAAATCAAATTTTGAAATGACAAAAACGGCGCTACACCGCACCCGCCTGCGGTTTTCATATCAAGAAATTATTTCAGTTTTGCTTTTCTTCAAAGCACTATCTCCGCCCACGGCAGCAGAGGGTTTACGGCTCATACCCTTGACTGAAATCGTTGAAAGGAATTTCACTTTTTTCAGTTTCGCAACAACCTCAAGCCATCCAAAATGGGATTAACTTATTGATTTTAAATAAAATTATTTTTTACGTGACTAAGGAAGTCAACCTTATTCATATTGTAGAAAACATAATGTATTGATATATATGGACTTTAAAGAAATGTCTACTGAAATTTTTTCATCCCAAAAGTAAGCCGGACGCTCACATTCTGCCCGGCATAGTAGTTAACTCTTAATCTCTTCCTCTCTTTGTAACTCAAGCACTCGTTTACGCTCATCCTGCCCAAGCGCGTTTAGCAGCTCCCTTACCCTTCCATCTCCAGCTAACGCACTGGGACTGATGGTATGTGAAAACGAGACGTTCATTACAAAGGTGTGCCCACATTCCAGATTGGTGCACTGGTAATAAACATCCGACAGCTGAGGATGCTTTCTGTTGGTTTTGCGTATCGTTGCGTCCGCCAGGTAATACGGGCATGTCATTTTTATTATCCGCATTGTTTTTCCTTTAAAACATGCCCGCTATGTTGAAAGCAATTGGCACGGTTATCAATCTAAAGGGGCGTGTAACACTAATAACGCAAGTAAACCCTTTGTTTTATTTTGATAAAAATAGAAGTCACTGCGCAGCTCATACGCTTAGCTTATTCACCCAGTCACTCTGCCACCCCAATGCTGTTTTTCATCTGCCACAAGGTGTAAATCTGCGATCGCAGGTGCTGTTCGAGCTGGCGGATAAGCTGCTGCCGCTGGGGGGCACTGGCTGGTAGCGAGTGGATTTGCCGCAATTGTTCCTCAATGGGCTCAGCCTGCTGAAAACGGGTCATCATGCCAAATACCGAGGACTTCAGCTCACTCACCGTGATGTATTTGCCTTTTTGCTCATCCAGTCCATTCAGCCGCTCGCTTAACTGTGCCAGCTTCATCATTCCCTGATGCCAGGCCGCAAGGTTTTGCGCTGGCAACGTGCTGGCCTCAAGCTGATGCTGCCACCGAGCTGATAACGAACCCGCCTGTTCCGGCCACAGCCCCTGCGCCTGCTCCACCAGCTGCTGGCCATACGCAATATTCCAGTCGGGCGCGAGTTGCTCCAGGCGAGATAACTGCTGCTGCGTGTCGGCAAGCAAAGCTGGTGGTAAGGACGTCCGCTGCCGCAGCACATCCCGCTGCTGTGGCGTGAGTGTGACGGGCACAGGAGCCAGCGATGCCACCAGCTGAGCCTGCAGCGGATCGGGCCGGTGCAGATATTGCCAGCCGCCCACCGCGACCACGCTGATAAGCAGCATGGTAAACATCCCGGCACTGAAAAATTGCCACTTATTACGACGGGCCAGCGCCGCTGTCTGCACCTTTATCTTCGGCTGATGTTGCTGCTGCGCGACATAAATCCATCTGGCGCTATGCGGAGTTTTCGTTTCATGCGGGAGTGCGGATATCGCCCCGTTATCTATCGTGGTGCCGGGCAAGATGTCGCTGGTCATACCGTCACGGCTTTCCAGCCTGGCAGCACTGTTGTGCATCAGAGCACGCAACGTATCAAGCTGGCTAAGATGTTTAAGCTCCAACCGCTGTAACACGGTCCCCAGGCGGGTAAGCAGTTGTTCAGCACGATAAAGCTGACTCAGATCGTCATAATTCAGGGAAAGGGTGCGCATCTGCTGCTGCACGCGCTGGCTCAGGCTGATGAGAATATCCATGCGCGCATGAATCGGTTGCGGCCACAGCGCCCCCCACTGATGGCTCACCAACGCTTCCACTAGCGCCAGACCTTCATTCAATCCGACCAGGCCGGCCAGTTGCATGCGGGCAAGCGTGTACCAGGCCGCGGTCTGCAACTCCACTCCGTTTTGTTCGAACAGAGAAAGGCAGCGTTGTTCAACGTAAAGCCAGTCTATATCTGGCCGTGCCGGATGGGTCAATTTGCTCAGCTCTTCACGCAGAGCAGCATAATCCGGCAGCTTACGCGGGTCGCTGCCGGTTTTAATCCGACGGGCAGGCATGTCATTCATGACTTATTGTCCCTGTGAGGTATGTACAGCGTGGGAGGATAATTAATTATGCAGTCTGGTTTTTTTGCCTGTTCTGAGCGAGGTCCGATGCAAACATTTTTTTCCGCCCTCCCCCTTACCCGCCTTAATTAATATTGATTACCGGTGCAAATAGGTAAATGCGTGTAGCCGGGTTGGCTGGCCATATAAAGCGGAGCGCAGGTCGGTTTTCGTGGTTGCAAATCGTTTTGATCCTGAGGCTGAGCCACCGGCTGTGGCTGTTTCTTTGATGTAACGATCTTTTTGGTCTGCGTTTTGCCGCTGTTAAGCGGTGATTTTGCCTGCTGCGTGTTATCTGACGAATCATACCTGGAGCAAAATTTCTTCGACTGACTCAGACTTCCGTCATTACAAACAAAACGTCCATCTGAGGTACAGTGTGCAATACCACCCTTTGCACCAGAACAGGGTTTTCTGCCTCTGGCCGCTTCAGCCTGCAGAGTCACTAATAAGCTAAAAACCAACAGCGGTATCAATTTTTTCATATTCAAATCCATATGTTATTTTATTATTCAGCCTTGTTCGTAATAATGCAGCTTAGATTTGCGCTTTACCATCAAGATATTGCTGCTGCCGGAGATGCCGCAACAGAACGCGCCCTTCCGGCATAAATTCAGTGCCGTATCGCACCAGACCGAGTCCCTTCAGTTCCGCATCAATCGCGTAGCGCAATTCGCCGGGCTGCGCCTGCTCCAGCAGCACCACTCTGATGCTTTTCAGGCGCGGCTCATACCTGAGCAGAACAGCAGACAGGGTGCCAATCAGCTCATGGGCCGTTCCCGGCATGCCCTGCAGGATTTTGGTCATATCGGGCAGACCATAGTCCGGCAGATGCGCCAGCGTGCCGGCGCGGCAGTTGAGGATGCGCTGCATGTTATCGAGCACGGACAAAATCACCTGATTCTGTTCGCTGACCTGATGCAGGTCGAGGCCGCCGGTGAAGTTGCCGGTGAGCATTTCATACAGCGAAGGTGTGTTATGTCCCTGGGGCATCAGTCGTCCTTGAGCGGTTGTAGCGTCAAATGGTTTTTACCGGCTTCCAGAATGCGCGGCTTATCCGGGTCAAGGTCTTCACGCCCTATCACCAGCTTCCAGGTGTTGTTAACCCTATCCGGATGGCGGAACAGCCCTGCCACGGCGACAAACTGCGCATCTTCTTCCATTGGCATATCGAGGTTCGCATCACCGCCAGGTTTTACCACTACATCCCGGGTTGCCAGCAGATCGGCTTTCAGGATCGTGTCGCCATCCCGGAGTAGCTGCTGATAGACCGTTTTGTCGAAGGTTTTACGGTCTTTCAGCTGCCAGACCCGAATAACCACCGGCTCAGACAGCGAATTACTTTCACGGGAATCGGTGTTCAGCGCCTCACGGGCGGTGAAATCCAGGTGCAGCACCTTAATCTTTTTGTAAAACACGGCGTTAAATGCCGATTTGGTGCCATCGGTGATACCCTGCGTCACCCCACAGCCCGTCAGGCTGAATGCCAGTAGCGCAGGTAGCCAGCATGCGGATTTAATCAAACTTGTACGTAACACGTCGGTTTCCTTGTTGTGATGATGCAGGCTCCAGCCCGGCGTAATAACCCAGTTCCGTGGTAAAGGTCTGCGGAATATCCTCCGGGAGATCTTCATCTTGCGCGCCCAGTACGCCATTCATCCCCAGCCAGAATGGGCCTTCGCCGAGCGGCGGCACGACCAGCAGGCGGGTTCGGGTGGTCAGGGTGATTTTTGCTTTAAAGCGCCAGCCGAGATACACCCGCAGCATCACCAGAAAGTCCTGATACAGCAGGCCGTCCGGTTTCCAGCCCTGTGATTCCTGCTCGTTATCGGTGGACAGAGCAATCAACAGCTGGCTGTTGACATCCATCGCCTCTTCACCCAGCGGTGTGTTGCCATCCAGCAGAAAATCGTCATCGCCGTAAAAGCCCAGCGGCTGGCTGACTGCCACTGGTCGCAGGCAATACGGGCTCACCTGCACCGTCGTGTCGGGTGCCAGCAGGCTCACCAGGGCCTGTATTCCCTCCTGGGTTTTACCTGGCTGCTGCAGCACACCCAGCAGCGCCAGAAATCGGGATACCGGGGTGGCGATGTGCTCTGCGGTGCCCGGTATCCCCAGTCCCACCAGACCCAGCAGTGACTGCGAGATAGCGTCAGTACCGCCGGGCTCAAAGGTGGCCGGGTAAGAGTATTTACGCCAGACACGGTAAAACTGCGTCAGGATACGGTGGCTGAAGATATCCAGAAAACCCTGCAGCGCCTCATGCCCTTCGCAGCGCTGGGTGATGTCATCAAGGTACGCTGTGGGCAAAGGAGAATCGACACCGTACATCCCCATAAAGGTCGTGCGGATGAGCGGTGGCTTGCTGTCATCCTCCTCGTCATATTCGACAGTCTTTATTTCGCTGGCCGGAAATCCCATCCCCGGATGTGGCGCAAACCGCACCGGGTCGTCCGCCGGGTGGCTGGTCGAACCCATCAGCGGCCTGCCAGGATTACGCTTCTCCAGCAGCTGGCATAAGCGGTAAAAGTTGATGCGGTGAAGGTCGGCTTCCAGCCGCGGGGTCAGCCGGGAATGCGGCGGTTGTGCTTCTCTTCCCATTCCAGGCGCTCTCCGGTCGGTTGCAGGATGATAATCAGGCGGTTGAACAAATAGATATCGGTATACAGCGCGAAGAAGCGGCTCAGCGTCTCGCCGAAAAGACAGATGTCGCCGCGCCCGGCAAAGCCGTGACTGTCCAGCGTTACCTCAATCTGCACACCGCGTACCAGATAGCCCTGCTCGAAACGCTCGGTTTCGCGGTGCTTAACGTCAATGATGGCTTCCAGCCGACGGCGGTTCATCTCACTGTCGGTCCATTCGTACAGCGCCAGCGTCCCGCGCAGCACGTCGGCATTGTCCATCATCGACAGGAATCCGCTGCCGAGATGGCTCAGCACACGCCAGTGGAAACGGTCCTGCGCCGGTGGATAACAGGGTAGTGTCGGCGCACACAGGTTACGCACGGCGATACTGGCTGAGGTGGTTTTCATCACCGTATCAAGCACCGTGCTCTGCAGAGCTCGTCGTGGCAGCTGGCCGTTGGTGCCGGTGAGCGTCAGCGACAGGCTTTCGTCTTCCGGCACCGTGTGGTTATCAAACGCTTCACCGCCAAGGATAAGCCAGGTGTTATGCAGTCCGGACGGACCGCGACGTACGCGAGTGTGGTAGTAATATTCCGGGGCCTGATGGCGCATCATGCCGCCTTTATGGCGAAAGCTCGAAAACGGCACGTAGGTATGCTGGCTGGATGACATCACCGAATCCACCGCATAAATCTCGGTATGGCCATCCTGCACGCGCATCGGGCGCAGCATGTATTCGGTCTGCAGAGAATTGAGCGTCAGCGGGTCTGACTCCAGCGGGAACAGGTTAATCACCGGCACACAGTTCAGGCGCAGATGCTTTTCGGTAAAGCTGAAGTCATGTTCCCAGCGCTCCGCCAGCACCACGTCGATTTCGAACCAAGGGAGTGCAGCCGGAAAGACCACGGTCTCCAGTCCACGCAGGCCCGTGAACATGAATTTCTCGCGGAAGGTGAAATACTCCAGCAACAGCTGATAGCCGCTGAAACTGCTGCTGCCCTTCGGCCACAGGTCGTCGTTATCGCCAAAGCCCAGCGCGGTGAAATACCCGTTGAGCGGCCTTGTGTCGATGTCACCCGGCAGGCGCAGCCACAGGCGGGCGACATTCATGGTGAAGGCTTCATGCATGGCACAGGCCAGCGGCGCGTCGGCGTTGAAATACAGCGGAATACAGCTCAGGTCGATGCGCGTCCAGTCAGCCAGGTCACTGCAGTGAAAACGCAGAGTCATAACCGAACGCCCGTCAGGATCAGTCGACAGACGGGCATGTTCCAGCCACAACGGCAGAAGAGTCGTCTCTTTGGTGGTGGTATACCGGCAGCGCGTGCCCTTCTCGCCGATCGGCCGCGAGTTCACCTCAAAACCTTTGACGATGCGCATCGGCTCTTTCATCTCGCGCCAGTCAGGGGTGAACTCGACCACCGACATGGACGGAATGGTACGCAGGTAATGTGGCCACAGCAGACTGACCAGCCCTTCGGTTAATTCGGGCAAGTCGTCATCGAGCTTCTCGCGCAGCCGGCCCATCAGGAAGGCAAAGCCCTCGAACAGCCGCTCAACGTACGGGTCGCGCGCTCCCGCTTTATCGAGATTGAGCATTGCCGCCTGCTCGGGGTGAGCACGGGCAAACTCTTCACCGGCTTCCAGCAGGTAGCGCATTTCAGCGTCGTAATAACGCAGGGTTAAATCATCCATAAAAACCTGAATATGTGTGTTTGAAAGGTATGCCTGGCGTTTTAACCGCAAAGCACTGCGCTGCTGGCCGGATCGAGCGCAATCAGACCCGCCAGAAGCAAATCCATCTCTGGCTGTAACCGTGATTTATCGGTTTCACTGCGTGTGGCTTTCATGCGCAGCAGTCTGAGGCGGCGCGATTTCACTTCAAACAGCAATGCCGGTGTCCACTGCGTGAGGGTAATTGACTGTGCGGCACTGTCGAGCTCTCCCAGCAGATGCAGGGCCAGTTCATTTTTGCCCTTCTGCTCGGCCACGCGGGCCATCAGCAAACGCAGCAACCATCTGTCTTTTGTCGAGTCGGTGCCCGGGCGTGTCTGTAGCCAGCGAAGCGTGGCGTCCAGACCGTCAGTGTCCGCTTTCTCCAGCGCTTCCGGCTCAAGCGCCAGAATATCGTTGTTATCCGTGCTGGCGGCGCTGACCGGCTCATCCCGCCAGCCGGAGATGTCGTCCAGTACGCTCTGGTTTATCCAGTTCAGCGTCACTTCATCGGCAAACGGCGTACCGTCATTAAAGGCCAGGGTTTCAAGCCCGGTAAGGCGACGCAGCAACCCTTTCAGGTCGGCGGCGATGATATCAGCCAGTACTTCCTGCCCCGATTTCATCAGCGCCTGGTGGATATACCACTGCAAATCCAGCCAGAGGTGATTAGCGCCACGCGAAAAGGCGCTGTCTGCCTGCTCCAGTATTCCGCCCCAGCTCTGCTGCAGATACAGACGTTTGAGCATGGCACGCTGGTCTGCGCGAGGCGGATCTATGCGGGTTTTGCCTTGTGCATCCGGCGCAGGAATGCTGTGCAGCGTGTCATGACGCAGACTTTTCATCAGCCGGTGTGCGGCAAGCCAGCCATCGGGTTGCTCACGCAGATATCCGGTCAGGGTGCGGGCCTGGGCCAGCAAATCCTGACCGGAGGTGATGCGGCTCAGCACAGGCGCATCTGGCTCCGTCACAGGCGTGGAGAACTGTGACGGAGCCTTATCACCTGCATTCTGCGGTACCACGGCATCCACACCACCGGCCTTCATCAGGCGGGATTCCAGCGCGCTGTACAGGGCATTCAGCTCTGGCCGCGATGCTTCCGGCTCTGTGTCCAGACTGTCGCGCAACAGCAGCAGCGCACCGGCAGTGCGCAGTGCATCGTCGCGAATCACTTCCGGCCAGAGTGACAGGCTGTCCAGAACACGGGAGCCTGCCAGCCACTCCAGCACCGGTTTACGGCTCCGCTCGCGCTGAGGATGAAGCTGCGTGCCATAACGCTGTAGCAATCCCGCCAGCAGCTCAAGTCCTTCGGCAAAACCGGCTTCGCCGTCCCGGTGCAGGCGCGCCCAGCAGTAATAAGTTGCAACCCGGATATCTTTGGCCGCAGTGGTCAGCAGTTTTTCGGCAAGCGTACAAATCAACCCGGTATCAATGCCGGAGAGCTTATTGACCTCTTCGCGGATACGCTGAAAATCATCATCATAGCCCGGGTCTTCACCGGTCGGACTGGCGCCACCTACCGGCACAAGCCAGGGCTGCCAGTTTTCCGTGCGTACCTGCGCCTGCTGCCGCAGCTGAGTTTCTTGAGCCTGACAGGCGGTGACCAGATTCTGCAGTGTGCTCATTCTTCGACCTCCTCCATGTCACTGTTTGCGGTGTGAGCCATCAGCGCCTGCGCGGTGGCTGCGCTGTCGACACTGAATATCTGATCCGGCAGCGTGAAACCGCGCAGATCCAGCAACGCCAGCGGACCTTTCCCGAGTTGTGAGCGCAGCACCCACTGCAAAGTGCAACCGTCCGGGGCAGTAAAGCTCATCATCCACCGGCTGCGGTCAAGCTGCTGGCGTTTGCCCTGGTCCAGCCAGCGAATAAAACCCCAGGTCCCGCTGTAATCCCCGAACAGACGCGCACCGGCGTTGACTGAGGTCCAGGTCAGCATCGTCCCCGGCTTGTAAGTGTCACCCGGCCAGCGGAAGCTCTGCCAGTCGGCCATCTGGTTGAAGTAGTGCAGCTTTTGTCCATCAATAATCAACTGGGTTTCCACTACCTGCGGTACAGGACGCGCCTGCAGCTCAAAGCTGATGCCCTGGCTGCCATCGGTGAACAGAATGTCTGACAGTTGGCTCAGCTGATTAATCGCCCGCAGCAAGGCCGGGTTAAAGCTCAACCCCTGGCTGTTGACCTTATCCGGCACCCACTGGCTGCCCTCTTTGTGCAATACCCCGTTGAGCTCTGTCGTCAGGAAGCGCTCGATACGCCCGCTGTCCTTGCGCACAAATTCAGCCAGCATGGGTAAAGAGGCATCACTTTTACTGGCGGCAAACGGGAAACGTCCGTCAAAGGCAGTTTGCCAGTTGGCGACAACCGAGCGGCTCCATTTATCATTCAGGCTCGCCGCCGACGGCTGAAGCACGGTCTCCCAGGCCTGAGTCAGGGGCTGGACAAACATTGTGCTGCCAAAACCACTCCACTCTTCGCCCAGGCTTGCCGAAATCAGACTGCCGTACTGCTGGGTGTCGGTCAGGTCCACACTTTTGCCCTGGAACACGGTCTGCGCCAGAGTCTGCATCATTGCCTGCGGATCAGAGGCGCTGACGGTAAGTGGCCTCCGGGAGGTCATCCAGACTTAGGACGACGTCATGCTCCGCACGACGCCTGGCGACAATCCACAACGCCAGGATAAGCCCCAGCACCGCAAGCAGAAAGAGCACTGAAACCAGTCGCGATACCGGCAGGAAACTCAGGCAAACCACGGCACTCAGCAGGGCGGCCCACAGCGCAAGCCCGCGCTGCTGTGCAGGACTCATTTCACGGCTCCCGGCAGCAGGGTCACCAGCATCTGATCCAGCCAGTGGCTCAGTCCCCACCACAGTGCAGCCACCAGCACCACGCTCAGGCCAATACGCACGGGCCATGACGCCAGCCAGCCGCCCATTTCTCGTCCGGTACGGCTTTCCGCCAGAACCGGATGGGTTGGTGGATAGCTGAACGGCGTGATATGTTCGCTGAGCGCGTTGACGAGTTTCTGGCGCTCCGGATCGTTAAGAGAGCGGAAACTGCCGAGGAACCCCAGCATCATGACCCGCTGAAAGCAGGTCATAACAGCCTGGTCAGGCGCCGGTTCACGCAGCACATCACGCATGCGATCGCACAGCGTATCACCGGCATCCATGGTGCCGAGAAAGTGCCCCTGCAGGGGAATGTCATACCACTGCACGCAGGCGTCATCCTCCACACCACGACCTTTGACCGCCTCATCAAGCAGCGCACACTGTGCGGTGAGAATATGCTGACAGCTGACTTCATCGAGTTCGCTCGCTTTCAGCTCACGCTGCACATGTTCGACATCGGCAATGCAACGCTCCCACAACGTGCGCCCCTCTCCATCCTGAAACGTCGGACCGTGACGCAGGCTGATGACCTGCAGCCAGGTATCCTGCAGCAGAGCATCAATATCAATGGGCGCAGCAGTACTGCGTTTAGGCTCACTCATGTTCTCAGTACCGCAAAAAGTTCAAGTTCAGGCTCGCCGAGCATGCCCGGAACGTAAAACATACAGGTGCCGCTCTGAAGCATTTCGCTGGCCAGAGGATGCGAGACATCAAGGCTGAAATACTGGTTTTCCAGACGCAGCGGAATGGCTGCCGGCACATGGCGCAGTGGCGTCAGTGGCACGCCCACCCGTGAGGAATTGACGATACTCCTGACATGATCGGGACTGCCGATCTTGCACTGTCGCGGGAACTGCTCCTGCAGTTGTGCCACCGGCATCGGTGAACGCACGGAAAGGTAGTAATCCGCCCCTTCGCGCAGACGGGAGTCATGCAGACGGGCCTGCCAGACGTGCAGCCGGGCATCGTGCTCAAGCTCAATCGCCACCACCCGTGACGGCAGGCTGGCTTCCAGCAGATCGCCCAGTAAGTCAAACAGCGGCGGGAAGACGTTATTCAGCTGTTCATGCTGCCAGACCGGAATAGCACTCACCTGATGTTCCAGCGAGAAAGTCAGCAGGCTGCCCGCAAGCCGCGCCAGTTCCGGGTACAAACGCTCCGGTGGGCTTTGCAGGTTACGCTGAAACTGGCCGAGCACCGGTTCTGCGCTGTTCAGGGCATTGAGCAGCCAGAACAACGACACATCAGCCACGGCAAAGTCGGCCATGCGCTCGTTACTTTCACGTCGCATGGCCATCAGTCGACTCAGACGGGCACGCAGTTGCGTCATCAATTGTTCCAGCTGGGTTACCAGCCAGCGGCTGCCCTGCAGAGCCAGCAGTGGCGGAAGCCAGGTTTCATCGAGTGCCCAGCTGCCCTGTGAATCCTGCTGCAGACGGGCGACCGGACAGGTCAGATAATCACTGTTGTTCTGATGGGCAAAACGCAGCGTCAGCTCTGGCTGCATCACTGCAATCTGCCGGGTATCGTCGCCAAAGGTGTTGCGGACATCCCGCCAGCGCTGGCGATAACGCACAGGGCGCTCGGCCACCTCATCGGGTTTAAGACAGTTGCCGCCATTTGCCCGCAGCAGCGGAAGCGCCAGAACCACCACCACGTCCTGTGATTCGCCCTCAAGCATCAGCACCGGCGGCAGGTCATCGGCATTATCGGTGTCGATAAGCGTGCCATCGGGGAAACGGATGTGCAGATGACGGGCCTGCAGGCGGCCCAGCTTCAGTGCATCAGGTTCGAAGGTGGCAGCAATCATCCCCCAGGGATGGGAGAGGCCCAGCCGGGCGATGCATTCCGCAGACCAGGCCGCATAGGCGACCTGTTGCTGGAAGTGCTGGGGAGAGACCATAACGCCCCTGCCCCATAACGGTTGTTCCGTTTTCATTGGCTTCCTGCCTTAGCTTACGATTTCGCCTTCGGCATCTGGGAAACCAGTGACAGGTTGACGTCCATGCCCTCTACCTGGAAGTGTGGGATGGCGTACAGCCTGACGCGGAAGAAACCCGGGTTGTCGTCGATATCTTCCACTACCACCTTCGCGTCACGCAGCGGGTGAGAAGCCTGCAGTTCATCGCCCGGATCGGTCATTTCGGTCACCAGACTGCGCACCCAGGTGTTCAACTCCAGTTCCAGCAGACGCCGATCCTTGGTGGTGCCGATGTTTTCACGCTGAATCAGCTTCAGATAATGCGCGATACGCGACAGCAGGAAGATATACGGCAGACGGGCGTTAATGCGGCTGTTGGCGGTGGCATCCGCAGTGTCATACAGCGCAGGTTTCTGGGTGGAGTTGGCCGAGAAGAAGCAGCTGTAGTCGCGGTTTTTGTAGTAGGACAGCGGAATGAAACCAAGATTGGCGAACTCGAATTCACGGGTTTCCGGGATCATTACCTCACTCGGGATCTTCACCTGATTACCGGTGCCCAGATCGTACAGATGAATCGGCAGATCCTGCACCGCACCACCGGCCTGTGGACCACGGATTTGCACACACCAGCCATTGTTAATAAAGCTGCGCACCATGTTGGATGCGAAGGCAAACGAGGCGTTGGTCCACAGGTATTTGTCGTGATCCGGGCCTTTGACTTCTTCAACGTAGTTGAAGCTGCGCACCGGTACGGTGTCCGGGCCATACGGCAGGCGACCCAGCACACGCGGCATCACCAGACCGATGTAGCGCGAATCGTCCGTCTCGCGGAAGGATTTCCACTTGATGTATTCAGCGCGGTCAAAATAGTTACCGATATCTTTGATGGCCGCCACGTCTTCCATTGAATCCTTGAGGAAGAATTGCGGGCCGGCAGAGCCGATAAACGGCATATGCGCCGCAGCAGACACTTTTGAAATATTGCGCAGCAGGGCAACATCCTGCGCAGACGCATCAAACTCATAAGCGGAAATCAGCGCCGCAATCGGCTCGCCGCCTGGTGTGTCATACTCATCAATGTAGGTGTGTTTATACAGACCGCTCTGGATAATTTCCGGGCTGTCCTCGAAGTCCTGACGCAGGTCTTCTTTAGACATATCCAGCAGTTCGACTTTCACGTTCTGGCGGAAATCGGTTTTATCAACCAGCGATTTCACGCCGCGCCACAGGCTCTCCACTGCCTGGAACTCTTCACTGTGCATGACCGCATCCAGCTGACGACTGATCTGGTGATCCAGCGCGGCGATATGATGGTCAATCAGGTTTTTGTCGAGTTTTTCAACTTTTGCGCCTGATTTTTTCAGGCACTCCAGAAATACCTGCATGCCGGCGGTTAAACGCTCATCCGCCGTTGCATCCGACATCGCCTGCGCATCCTGCCAGATATCCAGCGCGCTCAGTTCAGAAACCGGGTTGAGATTGATCTTTTCAAACAGGGTGGCATAAACCCCACCGGCTGCCGGACGCTCCAGCACCACGCTCTCGCCACCCGTCGCATTCTCATTATTTACAGACATCAGCATCTTCCTTATTAATCCGTTAAATCATCGTGATGGTTATGGCTGTTTTGGTGCCAGGGTTGAGAGCTCAGCGCGCAGTTCTGCGCTTAACGCCGGGTCCAGCAGAATTTTTTCCAGCTCTTTTCGGAAGGCCTGGTTATCCAGCAGGTTGGCTTTTAAATCACGCAGTAAATTACGCATGGAAAGCATGGCCTTCAGCTGAGGTATTTGCCGGGAGACCTGTTCCGGAGAGAAATCTTTCATGCTCTGGAAAGTCAGACTGATGCTGTCTTCGCTGCCGTCATCGGCCAGCGTATTTTTAACGGCAACCGTGACTTTGGGCGAATATTCGGAAAGCACTGCGTCAAAATTATTTTTATTCAGATTAACTTTGGCTCGCTCTGATAATGGTGCGGACGCCTGACCATGACTGAAGTCGCCCGCCACCAATAATTTCAGCGGAAGCTCGGTTTTCTTGCTTGCGCCTCCGGTATGCAGGTCAAGTTTTAAGTTAATACGTGCCTTTGGGATTTCGGACTGAAAGGAAGAGTTAGACATGGCTGTCCCTGTTCTATTGAATGATAGAAACGGTCAATGCCAGTGAGAAATTAGTAAGAAAGGCAAACCCAGCCAGAACAACGTCCCGGTTCACGTCCTCCGACGGGAATAAAAACTCCGGAATTAAAAGCGAGTGCATTCCATTCACCAGCATATCGACACTATTTTTTAGGCATTTTTCTGAAATGAAAAATTTCGGATAAAACCCAATAGCCGCAGTGTAAGAACGTTCCCTGTCTGACCGGAACGGAAAAATGTAAAAAAATATTACAAACCCCGATTTTAACATCTCCAGATCATCTTCATGATTAATAAGAATTTTCTTGCATTACCCCTTCAGGCCCTGTGGGATAAGGACATGCAACGAGAGATCAATTTGGCTTAGGGCGTGATTCTGTTCAAAATGCCATCAATCAAGAGAAATATCTGATTTTGTACTTTGTTCAAAAATGAGAGGCCGGACGTGACTGAGCATGTGAAAAACAGACTACTTTTTCAAATTCCAACATTTCTTTTCGTTCAAATAAACGGGGTTTAATTATTTTCGTCAGATGAAATGACATAAAAAGATAAAATTTTCGGATAGCAGCAGCGTGCATTTTTATACAGGACGATAATGTGATGCTGTTAAACCTCCCTGTTAAAAAGATCGACGCAAGCCTTGTACTACATCATTCCCAGGTATTTGAGCGAATATCCATCTGCGGGACAATGTTGGTACTATCCTGAGTATTAAGTGCTGTATTTCACCAGGCAACACCTGACTGGTTTAAGCAGGCACATAGGGATGTGCAGCCGCATTTACCCGCTGTAGCGTAATCCGTAATGCAATTCTCGCAAAATTCAATGCAACTGCCCCGTCAGCGCTGACGCCATGCCGAGGGTGCCATGCCGTGCAGCTGGCGGAAGCGGTTGCTGAAATGGCTGGAAGAGTGGAAACCGCAGCGCAGGGCAATCTCGGTGAGCGACAGCGCGCTGAATTGCAGCAGTTGCTGCGCGGCTTCCATACGGCGGCGCATCACATACTGGTGCGGCGCTTCGCCGGTGCTGCTGCGGAACATACGTGCAAAATGGTATTCGCTGAGCGCCGCCTCTGCCGCCAGTTGGGCCAGCGTTAACGGCTGATCCAGCTGCGTATCGATCAGCGCCAGCACGCGGCGCAATACCGCCGGCGCCAGTCCGCCGCGCACCTGCGGCAGCTGCCACTTTACCTGACTGTAGCGCTGCAGCAGATGGGTCATCAGCAGTGTTGAGGCGCTGCTCAGCATCAGCTGGTTAGCCGGCTGCTGCCAGTCGGCGCTCAGCAGAAAATGGCGATACAGCTGGGTGATGCGATCATCGTCGGCAAAAATCTTCTCATGCAGGTTAAGCTGCGCCGGACTGCGATCCCACACCTGCTCACCGAGGTGACGCAAATGCGCATCGGTGCAGTAGAGATGCACGAAGGATAAATCCGCGCGCAGATCCCAGGTCGACTCGGTGCCAGACGGCATCAGGCAAAAGCGATCCGGCGCGCCGCCGTTGCGCCAGCCGTGCGGCGTTTTGTGCCAGGTGTCGTAACCATCGGCGACGTACAGGCTAAGCGTATGGTGATCGCTGAGGTTGGTCACGCGATCGCCACTGTTGAACCAGGCCGCCAGCCGAATGCCGCCGCTCAGCTGCACGCTATCGCGCAGCTGCGCTTTGTGACGCTGAAGCATAGTAAACGTCTGATATTCCGGCATGGTCTGACATCGCTCTCTGGGTTGATGTCCTTTAGTTTACGCAACTGACCGGACAGACAACAGGCCAATGCCGGACCAGGCGGGAAAAAGCGCAAGAATTTGCAAGTGCTGCGCAAAGTCATGCAAGCCGCGCTCCTGTCGCTCAGGCACACTGCGAGCCTGATTCCGCCGGAGAGTTTCTGATGAACCTGATGTTATACCTCGCGGTGGTGCTGATTTGGGGCACCACCTGGATTGCGATTTTTCTGCAGCAGCAGGCCGCCGATACGCCGATACTGGTGGCGGTGTTCTGGCGCTTCCTGTTCGCCTCGTTGACCATGCTGGTGCTTCTCCGGCTGCTGAAACGTCTGCGTACGCTGGATGCGCGTGACCACCTGTTTTGTCTGTTACAGGGCGGCTGCGTATTCGGTTTTAATTTTGTTTGCTTTTACCACGCGGCAGCGATGATCAGCACCGGACTGGAGTCGGTGATTTTTTCGATGGCGGTGCTGTATAACGCGCTCAACAGCTGGATCTTTTTCCGCCAGCGCCCGCCTTTCCGCCTGCTGCCCGCCGCCGCGCTGGGCCTCGGCGGGATTGCTGCGCTGTTCTGGCAGGATATTCAGTCAGCCCATGTTGCGCCGCAGCTGCTGTGGGGCGTGGGGCTGAGCGCGCTGGGCACGCTCGGTTTCTCCTTTGGCAATATGATTTCTACCCGCCATCAGCGTCATCAGCGCGACGTGCTGACCACCAACAGCTACGCCATGCTGTACGGTGCGCTGATCATGGCCGTGCTGGCGCTGGTGAATGGCGACGCGCTGGCACCGGCACTCAATCTGCAGTGGCTGGGGGCGATGAGCTATCTGGCTTTGTTTGGCTCGGTGCTGGGCTTTGGTGCCTACTTCACGCTGGTGGGGCGCATCGGTGCCAGCCAGGCGGCTTACAGCACCCTGCTGTTTCCACTGGTGGCGCTAACGCTTTCGACGCTGTATGAAGGCTATCAGTGGCATAGCAATGCTATCGTCGGGCTGGTGATGATTCTGGCAGGGAACATGGTGATGTTCGTGCGCTGGCCGGCTCATCGCCGGTTACGTCTGGCCTGAAGCAAGAGCGGGCTTGGCGCCCGCTCTGTCACTCCTCTAGCGCCAGCCCCCGACGCCGATGTTGAGCTGGTGAGGTTGGTTTATGGCTTTTCTGGCAATCCAGTAAAGCAGAACGCGTTCATCATCTCTGTCGCGGTCGGCCATCGCCAGTAATTTCAGCGACAGGGTGGACCTGGTCACAGGCTGCTGTTCATCGCTTAACTCGATAACCGCCTGACCGATGATGCAGCAAACCTCATCCCCGCTGGATACGGATTCATATGCCCGGTCTTTCATATTTCCTCCTGTTGAGTGAACTATAAGCCTGGCAAAGTTCCTGCGTTTTGCCGCGCAGATGCTGCGCTTAAAACACCCTGTTACACATGCTCACCTGTCGCAATGCCTGTTCATGTGACGACATCCGCGCTGCGCTTAAGCAAAGGCGCAATGCCATTCATACCGTTTTCACAGCATTTCATTCCGTCTCCCGCTCCGTTCACGCCCGTCCGCGCCACCCGCGCCCGCGTGAGGCTTATTATCGCTGCAGATTCCGTATTCCCGGATGGGAGAGAGAAAAATGACAACAGCCGTTACCCCTAATCATCAGCGTGTCCGTATCCTTACCCTCGCAGGCACCATCATTACCCAGTTCGCGCTCGGCTCGGTTTATACCTGGAGCCTGTTTAACGGCCAGCTGGCGCAGAAACTGGATGCGCCAGTCAGCCAGGTGGCTTTTTCCTTTGGTCTGCTCAGTCTTGGCCTGGCGATTGCTTCCTCGCTGGCCGGCAAGCTGCAGGAGCGCTTTGGCGTGCGTAATGTCACTATCGGTGCAGGCATTCTGATGGCGATTGGCTTCTGGCTGACCGCCCATGCTGACAACCTGATGATGCTGTACCTGAGCGCCGGCATTCTGGTCGGGCTGGCCGATGGCGCGGGCTATCTGATGACGCTCTCTAACTGCGTGAAGTGGTTTCCGGAGCGCAAAGGGCTGATTTCGGCCTGTTCGATCGGCGCTTACGGCCTCGGCAGTCTCGGCTTTAAATTCATCTGTGGCGCGCTGCTCAGCACTCAGGGGCTGGAAAATACCTTTGTGATTTGGGGTGTGCTGGCGATGACGATGATTATTGCCGGGGCCCTGATGATGCGCGATGCGCCGATACAGCAGGCCGGTTCACGTCAGCAGCAGGCCACACAGGAGTTCACGCTGGCGCAGTCGGTGCGCCTGCCGCAGTACTGGATGCTGGCACTGATGTTCCTGACGGCCTGCATGAGCGGTCTGTATGTGATTGGCGTAGCGAAGGATATTGGTGAAGGCCTGGTGCACCTGAGTACGCAAACGGCGGCCAATGCGGTGACGGTAATTGCCATTGCCAACCTGAGCGGACGACTGATTCTCGGCGTGCTGTCGGACAAAATGGCGCGCATCCGGGTCATTTCGCTGGCACAGCTGGTTTCGCTGAGCGGCATGAGTATCCTGCTGTTCACCCACATGAATGAAACCACCTTCTTCCTGTCGCTGGCCTGCGTGGCGTTCAGCTTTGGCGGCACCATCACCGTCTTTCCGTCACTGGTCAGCGATTTCTTCGGCCTTAACAACCTGACCAAAAACTACGGCCTGATCTATCTCGGCTTCGGCATCGGTAGCGTACTTGGCTCGCTGGTGGCTTCGGTGTTCGGCGGCTTCACCGTGACCTTCAGTCTGATTATGACGCTGCTGGTGATCTCGCTGGTGCTGTCGCTCAGTATCCGTCTGCCAAATCGTCAAAACCTGGTCGCGCCGGTACTGCATAATTAATTCACCCACCCTGCCGTGTAAATGCACGGCAGGCTTTTTACTGATAACCACAGAATTGATCACGCGTTGAGAATGACTGTTATTTAACCTTGCATTTCAGAGTAATCGGGTTATTATCAGGCGCTATTCAGCTTATTCCGATTGGTTTATTTCCCGCTCTGTCACTTTTAGCTTTTAATTGACATATCTGGTAATAATTACGGAAATAACTCTACATTCACTGCATCTTCACTCCACTTTTCCCGGTTAATCTGGCCTCATTGGAAAAGAGGAGGACTCTCCATGAAGAAGTTAATAAAAGTCGCTTCGGTGGTGGCGATTATGACCATGCTAAGCGGGTGTATTATCGAGCACGACCATGGACGCGGTCCCGGCTGGGGCCACGGGCACGGCGGCGGCTGGCATCACGGCCATGGCGGCTATCGTCACTGGTAATTGGGCAAAGCACACACAGCACATAATAAAAAATGAATAAAGAAAGGGCGGGAATCAATCCCGCCCTTATTTTTTAGCTTTTCACCGCGTAATTACATTGATACCAGACTTTCTTCAGGCCAGGCAAATTGCTGTCCTGCGCCGGAAGCGATTCGACTTTATCGAAGCCGCGCTGGTTACAGTAATTCGCCAGATCAAGTTCCAGCGCATCTTTATCCAGCTTCTGTGGATCGTAACGATACTGTACGGTATTTGAACGGGCATCTTCATCTACACGCTCAAAACCCCCGGGTTTGCTGACACTACAACCGGCCAGCATAAAAAGCGCTAACGCGCTAATAAGCATTTTATTCATTAGGGTGTCCTCATCAGACGTTGCAGTGTAAAAGGCAACGCCACACGCCTCTATAGGAAAAAGACGCGAAATGTCCGATTAATGCAAAGCTTTCGCCAATCAAATCAATAAAACCAAACGGTTTTCCTTATCACATCAGCAGTGAGAAGATGACTTCAGACAAAACGAAGTCTGCACCACACCAGGTGATACCCACAAAAAGACATACTGAAAGTGACCTTTATGCCCGTGCTGAGCGGGCTTTTTTTCGCCCGTTATCCGGTAAGGCTGACCATCTTACGCAAAAGATTGGCCGCTTGTTTGTCCGGCAATGCGAGAATTCCGCTGTAAAGATCAATCGACATCGCGCACATCGTGCCGCGATCCACCGCCGTATCCGCCGGCATATTCAGTTGCTGCAGCTTATCGCCCCACTTGCCATACAGTTTTTCCACCACACGCTGCAGATCGCGCTGCGCCTGAGGCTGATCCACCGCCAGCTCATCGCCGGTACTGTTTTGCAGCAGTGCCTCGAGCGCTTCACCATCGCGCTGATTAAGCTCCGGCGACAGCACCTGTTGCAGATTGACGCCACCGCTGACCTGCGGATAGAGGAAACGGAAGCAGCGCTGTGTATCCTGCTGCTGTAGCGCCTGCATCTCCTGCACCGAAACGCGGATGTAGTTGATGATCGCCGCATCGCTGGCGCGCGCCATGCGCTGATTCACCAAATCCATCAGCCAGCCGCGCATATCGCCCAGCGCCTGCTCCGCAGGTACGCCCTCTGCCAGCTTGTGCTGCAGCTCGCGATTCAGCAGTTGCCACAGCGCCGGCTCCTGCACTTTCAGTACGCGATAACCCGGCGCGTCGCTCAGTTGGGTAGCCACCTGCGCCGCCAGCGCCTCGCGCTCCTGACGCGGATGCAGCCAGCTAAACCACAGCAGATTGGCCAGCAGCACAGGCAGCAAAAACAGCAGGACACCCTGCCAGACGCGCAGCGCGGTGGTGCGCAGCAGTATCACGATGATGATCGCCAGCACCACAAAAGCGGCCAGCGTGAGCGGGAAAAGCGAGAACATGGAGCGACATTAATCCTTGCGAACGTCAATTAAAACCGGACAGCTGGCGCGTTCAATCACTGCTGCGCTTACCGAGCCTTTCAGCAGGCGGTTGAGCGGCGACAGGTGACGACGGCCCATTATAATCATACTGGCGTGCAACGCCTCAGACTGCGCCACAATGGTTTCCGCCGCTTCACCGGCCAGAATCAGCCCGCGTGCGTCAATGCCAGCGCGCAGCAGCGGTGCCAGCGCATGGCGTACCACCATTTCAGCCGTGTTTTGTTCATCCTGCGCCACGACAAAATCGTCCGGGTCTTCCCCGGCGTCGATCTCAATCGGCTGATTGCACGACGAATAAGCCGGATCGACACAGCACAGCACGGTGACCTGCGCCTGTTGCGCCAGCGCCTGTTCAATGGTCAGGGCGATCACTTTTTCCGCCACCGGTGAGTTATCAATGGCCATCAGCAAGGTTTTCATCAGTCGGTTATCCTTCCGCAGCAGTTATTTTGCCAATTTCGCGAATCAGCGCCTCTTTACACTTTATCAGCGCTGTCCGGTAATGCGCTTCCTGGCGGTGAAAACGTGCCGTCGGCACCAGCAGTGAGATCGAAAAGCGCCCGAACAGCGTATCAATCGCGACCGCCATGGTGGAAATGCCCTCCAGCGTTTCGCCGCGATCGATAGCCAGTCCGCTGGCGCGCACTTCGGCAATCAGCGTCAGCAACTGCGGCAGCGTTTTTACCGTCATTTCCGTCAGTTCCGCATAGGCTTCGCCGACCATCACCCGCACATCTTCGTCGCTCTCCAGCGCCAGCAGCGCCCGGCCACCGGACGTACTGTAGAGCGGCAGATTCAGGCCGATGTGTGGCACCACGCGCAGCTCACGCGTGGCCACCACGTAATGGACAATCGCCAGCTGCGTCCCGCTGGCCCGCGCCAGCGACACCGTTTCATTGATTTCCGCCGAGAGTTGTTCGAGGAACGGCCGGACAATTTCCACCACGTCACTGTGCACGCTGGAGATCAGCTTCAGCAACGCCGGACCGAGGCGCAGCCCGCCTGCCCCGCCGCTGCGCACCAGCTGCGCGCTATCCAGCGCCGCCACGATGCGCTGCACCGTCGAGCGCGGCAGATCGACCACCTGCGCAATTTCACCCAGACTCATGCCGCCCGGATGCTCACCGAGCGCATTTAAAATTTTTGCCGCACGCGCAATGACCTGAATGCCACCCGCTTTTTCATCCTCACGGCTTGAGGGAGGTTCTACCATGATACGTTCCTTTTTGGCCTGCCCTACTTTAGCGCGAACGATCGCACTTTTACACCCTGTATCACATTGCAATACACCATATCGAAATGTAAGATGCGAGCTGTATCACATCGCAATACACTGCATCAACCAATAACGAGACACCTGTTATGAATGCCCAGCCCGTCGCGGCACCGGCACCGCATCCTTTTACCCTGCGCCTCGCGCTGGGGCTGGTGGGGGTGCTGATCGCCGCGCTGACCTCCGGATTAAACGATCGCGTTACCGACATCGCGCTGGCCGATATCCGTGCCGCAGTCGGCATTAGCTACGATGACGGCAGCTGGATTATTTCGGCCTATCAGGCAGCGGAAGTCGCCGCGATGATGATTGCACCGTGGTTCGCCGTCACCTTTTCGCTGCGCCGCTTCGCGCTGGCGGTGTCGGCCGGTTTCATGGTGTGCGGTGTCCTGCTGCCCTTTATGCCCACGGCCCCGCTGTTTATTGCGCTGCGCGTGGTGCAGGGACTGTTTGGCGGCGCCCTGCCGCCGCTGCTGATGACGGTGGCGCTGCGCTTTCTGCCACCGCCGATCAAACTTTATGGGCTGAGTGCTTACGCCCTCACCGCCACGTTTGGCCCGAATCTGGCGGCGTCGCTGGCGGCGTTCTGGACCGATGACGTCAACTGGATGTTTGTGTTCTGGCAGGTGGTGCCGGCCATGCTGATCGCCATGCTGCTGATCGGCTGGGGTCTGCCGCAGGATCCGCTGCGCACTGAGCGATTTAAACAGATTGACCTGTTCGGCATGCTGAGCGGCTGCTCGGGCATGGCGCTGCTGATTCTGGCGCTGACGCAGGGTGAGCGTCTCGACTGGCTCAGCTCGCCGCTGTTTGTCGCCCTATTATTCTGCGCGCTGGCGTTGCTGATTGTGTTCTTTATTAATGAATGGTTTCACCCGCTGCCGCTGTTTAAGTTGCAGATGCTGCGCCGGCGTAATTTGTCGCACGGTTTGCTGGCGCTGGCGGGTGTACTGATTCTGGCGCTGTCCGGTTCGGCGCTGCCGTCGGCCTATTTTGGTCAGGTGGAGGGGTTTCGCACGCTGCAGTTCGCGCCGCTGGCGTTGACCATCGGCCTGCCGCAGTTGCTGATTGCACCGCTGGTCGCCAGCCTGCTGAATATCCGCTGGATTGACTGCCGCTGGGTGCTGATCGCCGGTGTGCTGCTGCTGGCGACCGCCTGCCTGCTCGGCATGCAGATCACCACCGACTGGGCGCGGCAAAACTTCTGGCTGATGCAGATCTTGCAGGCGTTTGGTCAGCCGATGGTGATTCTGCCGGTGCTGATGAGCGCCACCAGCGTGGTCGCGCCGCCGGAAGGACCGTTCGCCTCTGCCATGTTCAATACCGTACGCGGCTTTGCCAGCATCGCTGCCAGCACGCTGGTGGAGTGGTTTATCAGCCATCGCGAGCAGTTTCACTCCAGCGTGCTGGTCGATCAGGCTGCCAGTCGCAGTTGGCTGATGACCGCAGCGGATAGCCAGCAGGCCAGCAGCAGCCTGCCGCTGTTGGCCGACGGCAGCGCCAGCAGCGCGGCCAATCTCAGCGGCTTCGCCACCCTGCTGAAGCATCAGGCGATGGTGCTGAGCCTGAGCGATGCGTATCTGATGCTGATCGCCTTCGCTGTCGGGCTGTTAGTGCTGACGCTGTGCCTGGCGAAACGCGTCTGGCCACCGCAAACCCTGATTCAACCTGTTACCCAAACTCCGGAATAACTGTTATGCACGCTTTTGCTATGAAACGAACAATCCTGCTGAGCGCCCTGCTGCTGGTTTTGCTGGCGATGGCGTTTTGGCTGTGGTCAGCCATGACCGGCAACGACCATCGAACTGATGATGCCTGGGTGAATGCCGACTACACGCTGGTGGCCCCGAAGGTGTCCGGCTATATCGCCCACGTCAACGTGCAGGATAACCAGCGCGTGCGGGCTGGCGACGTGCTGGCGACGCTCGACGACCGCGACTATCGCGTGGCGCTGGAGACCGCGCGGGCGAACCTGCAGGTCAGCGACGCCAAACGGCTGAGCGCGCAGGCGCAGCTCGACCAGCAGCAGTCCACCATTGCCGAGGCCCGCGCCACGCTGGCCGCCAGTCAGGCATCGGCGCAGTATGCCGGACAGAGCGCGGCGCGCTACAACCAGCTGTACAAGAGCGGCACCATAGCCGCTGACGATCAGCAGAAAGCCAGCTCAACCCAGCGTTCCGCCGCCGCTACGGTGCGCCAGAGCGCAGCAGCGCTGGCGGCGGCCGAACAGCAGGTGAAGGTGCTTGAGGCCGCGCTGCGTCAGGCGGAGGCTGATGTCGCGGCGGCGCAGGCCAGCGTCGACCAGGCCGGGCTGAATCTCTCTTATACGCGTATTATTGCGCCGGTGGATGGCATGGTGGGTCAGCGTTCGGTGCGCGTGGGAGCCTGGGTCAGCGCGGGTACGCGTCTGCTGGCCGTGGTGCCGCTACAGCAGACTTACATCACCGCCAATTATCTGGAGACGCAGCTGGCGGATGTGCGCCCGGGCCAGAAAGTGGTAGTGAAGATTGATGCATTGCCCGGCAAGACCTTCACCGGTCACGTTGACAGTATTGCGCCCGCTACCGGCGCCACGTTTTCCGCGATTGCCCCCGATAACGCCACCGGCAACTACACTAAAGTGGTTCAGCGTTTGCCGGTGAAAATTGTGCTGGATCCGCATCAAAGCGATCTGGCGCAATTACGTGTCGGCATGTCGGCGATTCCGCAGATTGAGACCCGATGAAAATGTGAGCAACTTCTCAGAAGTGACCTATTTATTTTCGGATCGATTCCGCGTAAATTAGCGCTCGATCCTGTTTCGGGGCAGCCCGAAGCGACCTGAGTAGAAAGCGTGTAGCGATGATGAACTCCACCTTTCTCTTATTCTGTTCGGGTTACGCTGGTTTGGGATCGCCATCATTGTAACCGCTCAGAGGAGTTGTTTTGTGAAATACGCCTTGATGGGAATCTCTTTCTTCGTCTTACTTTGGGTCGGCACCTTCGTGCTGATGCTGTAAAGACGCCAGCCGGGGCGACCGCTCAGTCGCCCCGATTTGTAGTTACTCTGCTTCTTCCACCGCTTTTACCGTTCCCGGCAAAATACCGTCGGCGCGGAACATCGCTTTAATGCCACGCACCGCCTGACGAATACGATCGCTGTTTTCAATCAGGGCAAAACGCACGTGGGTATCGCCGTAGTCACCAAAGCCAATGCCCGGCGAGACGCACACTTTCGCCTCCTGCAGCAGCAGCTTGGCAAATTCCAGTGAGCCCAGATGCGCATAGTGATCGGGGATTTTCGCCCAGACGTACATGGACGCTTTCGGCAGATCGACCATCCAGCCTGCCTCATGCAGCCCTTTCACCAGTACATCGCGCCGGCGTTTATACTGCTCGGCGATATCGCGCACGCACTGCTGATCGCCCTCCAGTGCCGCAATCGCCGCCACCTGCAGCGGTGTGAAGGTGCCGTAGTCGTGATAGCTTTTGATGCGTGCCAGTGCCGCCACCAGCTCTTTGTTGCCGACCATAAAGCCGATGCGCCAGCCCGCCATGTTGTAGCTTTTTGACAGGGTAAAGAATTCCACCGCCACATCGCGCGCGCCCGGCACCTGCATAATCGACGGCGCTTTCCAGCCGTCATAGGTGATGTCGGCGTAGGCCAGATCATGGATGACCAGCACGTTGTACTGTTTCGCCAGCGCGATGACGCGCTCGAAGAAGTCCAGCTCCACGCACTGCGATGTCGGGTTGGACGGAAAGCCGAGGATCATCATCTTCGGTTTCGGGTAGCTTTCACGGATGGCGCGTTCCAGCTCATTGAAGAAATCGACGCCCGCGACCAGCGGTACCGAGCGCACCTGCGCGCCGGCGATCACCGCACCGTAGATGTGAATCGGGTAGCTGGGATTGGGCACCAGCACGGTGTCGCCGTGATCGAGCGTCGCCAGCATCAGGTGCGCCAGGCCCTCTTTCGAGCCGATGGTAACGATGGCTTCAGATTCCGGATCGATATCCACCTGATAACGCTCGGCGTACCAGCGCGAAATGGCGCGGCGCAGGCGCGGAATCCCTTTGGAGGTAGAGTAGCCGTGCGTGTCTTCACGCTGTGCCACCTGACAGAGCTTTTCCACGATGTGCGGCGGTGTCGCGCCATCCGGGTTGCCCATGGAAAAATCGATGATGTCTTCGCCGCGCCGGCGCGCAGCCATCTTCAATTCAGCCGTGATGTTAAATACATAGGGGGGCAGACGTTCAATACGCGAGAAACGACGGGGTGTGCTGTTATCAGCCATGATGTCCTCTGGATTACGTTAGCGCCCGGACCGTCCGAGCGACGCTGGTCACTGCGGTGACCGAAACAAGAACATAACGCGCTGATAACAATATTGTCGAGGGGGGACGGCAAATTTTCTTAGCCTGCTTCGTTTAAGCGCCCAAACACCCAATCGTTTACCCACTGGCCGTTGAGGCGGTAATTATCGCGTAGCGTGCCTTCCAGCGCGAAACCGTTCTTTTCCAGAATGCGCCGCGACGGCCAGTTGCCCTCAATCACCAGCGCTTTGAGTTTGTGGAAATCGGCCTGCAGCAGGAACGTGCACAATGCCTGCAACGCTTCGCTGCCGTAGCCCTGACCGGTACAGGCGTGGCGCAGCATGTAACCCACTTCGGCCTGACGATACGGATGCCATTCGGCGCTGCAGCCAAACAGGCCAATCGCTTCACCGCTGTCGCGCAGGCGCGCCACCAGGCACAGCATGTGAAAACTACTGGGTTGCCACGGTGCCAGCCGCTCGTTAAAGCGCTGGCGGATGTCGTTTTCATCGGGGATCTCGCTCACCCAGGTCATGGTCGCGGCATCTTCATGGACCGCTTTGAAAATCTGCCAGTCTTCCGGCTGTAACCGGCTGAGGGACAAACGAGGGGTGAGTAATTGCATGGCCACGCTCCGCTGTTGTGCTTACGGCAACATAGCAAACCGCATCCGTGACAACCAGTGAACGCTGCACGCTTTCAGCAATCCTCTTTTTGGCACTCAGGATTTCCTCTTTTCAGGTTTCATAGCGGATAATTTGCCTTGCCTCCCTTCAGGGGCGGGTGTTACGGGCGGATCTGGTCGCCATAAATGGCGCCCCTACGGTGCATCTGCGGTCTTGTAGGGTGCGCATTGATGCGCACCGGCAGTGCGCACCTTCATATCTGGTCGCCATAAATGGCGCCCCTACGGTGCATCTGCGGTCTTGCAGGGTGCGCATCTTCGTATCTGGTCGCCATAAATGGCGCCCCTGCGGTGCATCTACGTGTTTACAGGGTGCGCATTGATGCGCACCGGCAGCGCGCACCTTAAAAATTGATCCAGGCTATGAGAAACGTCTGCAGCTTGCCGGGACGCTGGCGGATCGCGATCACATTTTTTATCATGTCCGCAACCTTGCCTGCTCCGGAGAACACCGTGCCTTCCCATTTCGACATGCTGCTGGCGGTGTTTGACCGCGCCGCGCTGATGCTGATCTGCCTGTTCTTCCTGACCCGCACCCGCGTATTTCGTCAGCTACTGCAAAAAGATGAACACTCAATCGGCGAAAAAGCCGTGGTGACCGCCATCTTCTCGCTGTTTGCGCTGTTCAGCACCTGGTCCGGCATCAACGTTGACGGCTCACTGCTCAACGTCCGGGTGATTGCGGTCATGGCAGGCGGCATTCTGTTCGGGCCGTGGGTCGGCATTGCAACCGGTGTGATTGCCGGCGTGCACCGCTTCCTGATTGATATCGACGGCATCACCTCGGTGCCCTGTCTGATTACCAGCATCATCGCCGGTATCGCCGCCGGTGCCATCAACCGCTTCGTCAGCAAAGAGCAGCGCTGGCGCGCCGGCATCCTTGGCGGCATGCTGTGTGAAAGCCTGACCATGCTGCTGATCGTGCTGTGGGCGAAACCGATGTCACTCGGTTTAACCATCGTGTCGGAAATTGCGCTGCCGATGATTCTCGGCGCGTCGAGCATTGGTTTGATTGTGCTGCTGGTGCAGAGCGTCGAAGGGGAAAAGGAGGCGATTGCCGCGCGTCAGGCCAAACTGGCGCTGGAGATTGCCAACAAAACCCTGCCGCTGTTTCGTCAGGTTAATAGCGACTCGCTGCGCAAAGTGTGCGCCATCATTCGCAGCGACATCCATGCCGATGCGGTGGCGATCACTAACACCAAACAGATTCTGGCTTACGTCGGCTACGGCGAGCAGAACTACCACAACGGCGACGACGGCATCAGTCCGACCACCGCGCAGGCGATCGCCAGCGGTAAAATTATCATTAAGAATAATGATGAGGCACACCGCACCAAAGATATTCACTCAATGCTGGTGATTCCCCTTTGGGAAAAAGGGGAAGTGACCGGCACGCTGAAAATCTACTATCGCCGCGCCCATCGTATTACCGGTTCACTGAAAGAGATGGCGGTCGGTCTGTCGCAAATCATCTCGACGCAGCTGGAAGTCTCGCGTGCCGAGCAGTTACGCGAGATGGCCAATAAAGCGGAACTGCGCGCGCTGCAAAGCAAAATCAACCCGCACTTCCTGTTTAACGCGCTGAATGCCATCTCCTCATCAATTCGCCTGAACCCGGACACGGCGCGCCAGCTGGTGATTAATCTGTCGCGCTACCTGCGTTACAACCTGGAACTCAACGACGATGAACCCATCGACATCAAAAAAGAGCTGTGGCAGGTGAAAGATTACATCGCCATTGAGCAGGCAAGATTTGGCGACAAGCTGTCGATGATTTACGACATCGATGAGGATCTGCACTTTTCGCTGCCCAGCCTGCTGATTCAGCCGCTGGTGGAGAACGCCATCGTGCACGGTATTCAGCCCTGTCGCGGCAAAGGCGTGGTCACGCTAAGCGTGAAAGATCTGGGCGATCGCGTGCGCGTGGCGGTGCGCGATACCGGTGCCGGCATCAGCGAAGAGGTGGTCAGCCGGGTGGCGCGCAACGAAATGCCGGGCAACAAAATTGGCCTGCTGAATGTGCATCACCGGGTGAAACTGCTGTCCGGCCATGGCTTAACCATCACCCGTCATCAGCCCGGTACGGAAATCGCCTTTACCCTCAGCAAAAGTGGTCAGCGGCTGTCCGGCCCGCTCACCCCGTTAGCGGAAACCTCAGCGTGAAAGCCATTATTGTCGAAGACGAATTCCTGGCGCAGCAGGAGCTAAGCTGGATGATCCAGCAGCATAGCCAGATCAGCATCGAAGCCTGCTTTGATGATGGGCTGGAAGTGCTGAAGTATCTGCAGACTCATCGGGTGGACGTGATTTTTCTCGATATCAACATCCCGTCGCTGGACGGCATGTTGCTGGCGCAGAACATCAACCAGTTTATCCATAAGCCGCTGATTGTGTTTATCACCGCGTGGAAAGAGCACGCGGTCGAGGCCTTCGAACTGCAGGCGTTTGACTACATCCTCAAGCCGTATCACGAGTCGCGCATCATCACCATGCTGAACAAGCTGGAGGCCAGCGCACAACAGCAGCAGGCGCAGCAGCACAATCCAGCAGCAAGCGCGCCGCAAACGGTGAATTTAGTCAAAGATGAGCGCATTATCGTGACCGATATTAACGATATCTATTACGTTGAAGCACATGAGAAGCTGACGTTTGTCTACACGCGGCGCGAAGCCTATGTGATGTCGATGGCGATCAGCGAGTTTTGCAGCCGTTTGCCTGAGTCGATGTTCTTTCGCTGCCACCGTTCCTACTGCGTGAATCTGAGCAAGATTGGCGAGATCGAACCGTGGTTTAACAACACCTATCTGGTGAAGCTGCGCGATATGGATGCGCAGGTGCCGGTGAGTCGCAGCAAGGTGAAGGCGTTTCGCCAGCTGATGCATCTTTGAAGGCGAACGGCACGGGAAGCCGTTCGCCCGTCAGATTACAGCACGCGCCCCAGCGCCTGGCGCAGATGGGCACCGGCGCCAAGCAGGCCCGGCTGGTCGTGAGTAATCATGTAGACCGGGATATCAACGAGGTAATCGCGGAAGCGGCCTTTGTCTTCGAACGCCGCGCGGAAGCCGGACGCTTTAAAGAACTCGAGGAAGCGTGGCACGATACCACCGGCAATGTAGACGCCGCCAAAGGTGCCGAGGTTCAGCGCCAGGTTGCCGCCAAACCGTCCCATGATGACGCAGAACAGTGTCAGCGCGCGGCGGCAGTCAATGCAGCTATCCTGCAGTGCCCGCTCGGTGACATCTTTTGGCTTGAGGTTTTCCGGCTCGCGCTGATCGGATTTCACAATCGCGCGATACAGGTTAACCAGTCCGGAACCCGACAGCACGCGCTCGGCAGAAACGTGACCCAGTTCGGCGCGCAGCACTTCGAGAATCGCGTCCTCTTCTTCGCTGTTTGGCGCGAAGTCAACGTGACCGCCCTCACCCGGCAGGCTGACCCAGCGCTTATCAACGTGCACCAGATGGCTGACGCCGAGCCCGGTGCCAGCACCGTAGATGGCAATCGGTTTATCCTGCACCGGCGATTTGCCGCCGAACTGCAGGACGTCCTGCGCCGTCAGCATCGGAATCGCCATGGAAACCGCGGTGAAATCGTTAATGATTTCAAGCGTAGTAAAGCCCAGACTTTCCTTCATCTGACGCGTTGAGAAGGCCCAGTCATGGTTGGTCATCTCCACCCAGTCGCCGGTGATCGGACAGGCGATGGCGATGCAGCCGTCGGTAATGTCCTGTTTTTGCTCATCCAGATAGTGACGGATAACTGCTTCAAGGTTGTCGTAGTCTGATGTTGAGAATGTTTTGGCCTGGGAGATGGCGCCGGTCTCCACCTCACACAAGGCGAGACGAGCGTTAGTGCCGCCCACATCGCCGACCAGGGCGTATTTTGTCATTCTTCTGCTGCTCCGCTTGGGTCATAAACAAGTGCAGGACACTATAAAAGCCTGCCAATAAAACAACAACGCTCACCTTGCACGATGAGCGTTGGTCATTCAGTGCGACGCACAGCCTGACTGTCGCCAGCCCAACTGTACAGAGGCAACTGTCCTAAACTTTGTGGCTATTGCGCTGGTGCAGCGCCGCCGTGACGGTGCGCAGCAGCGGCGGCAAATCCTGTTTCTCCATCACCACCTCAATCAGTGACAGGCAACGCGCCTCGCTGAGCAGCGCCATCACGGCGTCGAGCTGCGCCGTTTCACTGATGCGCCAGCTCTGCGCCGCACAATTCAGGCTCATCGCCTGCGGCAGCGCGGTCCAGTTCCACTGCGCGATGTCGTTGTAGCGCTGTTCCGCTCCATGGATCGCGCGTTCGACAGTGTATCCCTCATTATTCAGCAGAAAAATGATCGGGCTTAAGCCGTCGCGCTGGATCGATCCCAGTTCCTGAATGGTCAGCTGCGCCGATCCATCGCCGATGATCAGAATGACGCGGCGGTCGGGCTGCGCCGTCTGGGCACCAAAGGTGGCGGGTAAAGTATAGCCAATGGAACCCCATAAAGGTTGTACCAGCAGCTGCGCATCATGCGGTAAACGCAGCGCGGCAGCGCCAAACGCCGCCGTGCCCTGATCGGCAAGGATAATATCACCGGGCTGCAGGAAACGCTGCATCGCCTGCCAGAAAGCCTGCTGACTGATTACGGCGGCAGCAGCGGGCGGTGCATCGTCCGGCATGTCGGCCACGCCCGTGGCCCAGTGCGCGCAGTGGCGCTGATAAACCGGCAGCAGCGCGGCCAGCGCCTGCGCCATGCTCAGCGGTGCGAAGGTTTCTCCGGCGACGCTGGCATGAAACGGCTGCAGATCAATCACCCGCTGCGCCGACAGCTGCTGGGTAAACCCGGCGGTCAGGGTGTCGGTAAAACGCACGCCGACGCACAGGGTGACATCGGTATCTTCAATTGCCGCGCGCACGGTTTCGCGGCTGCCGCTGGCGGCGTAGGTGCCGACGAAGCCCGGTTGCTGCTCATCCAGCACGCCCTTGCCCATCAGTAGCGTCGCAGCCGGAATGGCGCGCAGCGCACGCAGCTCAGCCAGCGGTGCCTGCAGCTGCCAGCGGGCAGCGAGAAAATCGGCCAGCAGCGCCACGCGCTGCGCCGGTGCCAGCAGGTGTTCCGCCGCTGCGGCAAACGCCTGCGCCACGTCGCGGTTTTCAGCCGGTGCCGGGCTGGCGCTGGCTGACGGCAGCGTTACCGTGGCGGCGGCGACATCCACCGCCAGCAGCAGATAGCCCGGACGGTGCTGCTGCAGCGCGCCAGCGATGACCCGATCAATTTCAGCCACGGCGTTGTCGGCGCTCAGCACCGCGCTGGCGGCACTGACTTCCTGGGCCATGCGCAGAAAATGGCCAAAATCGCCGTCGCCGAGCGAATGATGCACGCAGTCGCCCTGCTGCTGGGCGTGGCTGGCGGGAGCGCCGACGATGTGAATCACCGGCACATATTCGGCGTAGCTGCCGGCGATGCCGTTAATCGCACTAAGTTCACCGACGCCAAAGGTGGTCAGCAGCGCGGCCGCGCCGTTGCAGCGACCGTAACCATCGGCCGCATAGGCGGCATTGAGTTCATTAGCGCAGCCGACCCAGGTAATACCGGGATGGTCAATGACGCTGTCGAGAAATTGCAGGTTGTAGTCGCCGGGTACGCCGAACAGATGGCGGATACCCGCCTGGTGCAAACGATGCAGTAAATAGTCGCCAACGTTAAGAGTGTTCATCGACCGCTCCTATGAGGGGGAATGATCAGGAGTATTAGCGATGTGGCTGAACTGGCGAGATTTTCACCATCATCGCGCTGTCATGCATGGCAAGCATTCGTTACGACGACAGAAAATTCTGTAAGTTGCGATCTTTGCCGCGTTACGGCGCAGTGTAAACGCATACACTGCTATGCTGATGCCACTTTCTCCCACCTGAGACAGGAACGCTGCATGAGTACTTTTCCCCACGCCGAACGTTATCACCAGATGCAGTATCGCCGCAGCGGCCGCAGCGGCCTGAAGCTGCCGGCGATTTCGCTGGGTCTATGGCACAACTTTGGCGACAGCACGCGCGTCGACAACAGCCGCGCGCTGCTGCGTTACGCGTTCGATCGCGGTATTACCCATTTTGATCTGGCCAATAACTACGGGCCGCCGCCCGGTTCCGCGGAGAGCAACTTTGGCCGCATTCTGCGCGAAGATTTTCACGGCCTGCGCGACGAGCTGGTGATCTCCACCAAAGCGGGTTACACCATGTGGGACGGTCCGTACGGCGACTGGGGCTCACGCAAGTACCTGATTTCCAGCCTCGATCAAAGCCTGAAGCGCATGGGTCTGGAGTACGTAGATATCTTTTATCACCATCGTCCGGATCCGGAAACGCCGCTGGAAGAGACCATGCGCGCGCTCGATCAGGTGGTGCGTCAGGGTAAAGCGCTGTACGCGGCGATTTCGAACTACCCGGCGGATAAAGCCGCCGCCGCTATCGCCATGCTGCGCGATCTCGGCACCCCCTGCCTGATCCACCAGCCGCGCTATTCGATGTTCGAACGCACGCCGGAACAGGGTCTGCTGGACGTGCTGGGTGACAATGGCGTCGGCTGTATTGCTTTTTCACCACTGGCCGGTGGCGTGCTGACCGACCGCTATCTGCAGGGCATTCCGCAGGATTCGCGCATCGCCAGCGGCAGCAAATTCCTCAACGAAAACCAGCTGACGCCAGAGAAGATGGCGAAAGTGCAGCAGCTGCAGGCGCTGGCGCATCAGCGCGGTCAAAAGCTGGCGCAAATGGCGCTGCGCTGGGTGCTGCGCGACACGCGCGTCACGTCGGTGCTGATTGGCGCCAGTAAAACCGCGCAGATTGACGATGCCGTCGACATGCTGAGCCAGCCTGAATTAACCGCGGACGAGATCGCTGCCATTGAGCAAATTCTGGTGTAACCGTTTACCCGCCCGGAATTTTCCGGGCGCTGTCTTTAGCAGAAAACGCTGCACAACCTTTCGCTGACACTTTTTCAGACTAAATCTCAAGGCGTGTCTGGTCCGATATGGCACACTAGCGCCACGGTAGCCTCGATGCTATCGATGAGGAGAAAGTATGAAACGTGCAATTTTGTTTGCCGCTTTGCTGGCAACGTTATCCCCTCTGGCGCTGCACACAGCTGAAGCCAGTAGCGCTACCATCAATCTGGCCCCTGGCGTCACGCTGCATCTCGGCGATCGCGATCGTCGCGGCTACTACTGGGACGGTGGTCGCTGGCGTGAACCGCGCTGGTGGCACGATCGCTATCAGTACAACGATCATCGCTGGTGGCGTCACGAAGAGTGGAAACGCCACCGTGCCTGGGAGCGTGAACGTGAGCGCCGCTGGCACGAGCGCGAACGTCGCGAACACTGGCGTCACGATCACCGGCACGACCGCCACGACCATCATCACCATTAAAAAAAATCCCGGCGCAGACGCAGCCGGGATTTTTTTATTCAGTCATTTGTTTACCAGCCGAGCGCTTCGCCCACCAGCAAATAGATATTCAGCGCCACCACCAGCACCACAATCAGCCGACCGGCATTTTGCATCAGGCGTGAGTTCACCAGTTCATCGCCCATGATGTCACGGTTCCCGGTGAACGACAGCAGCGGAATCAGCGCCAGCGCAATACCGAAGCTCAGCAGCACCTGGCTCATCACCAGAATGCGCGTCGGATCCCAGCCCGCCCAGATAACAATAAAGGACGGCAGCATAGTAATGGTACGACGGAACCACAGCGGAATGTGGAAGCGGATAAAGCCCTGCATCACCACCTGGCCGGCCAGCGTGCCCACCACGGTAGAAGAGAGGCCGGCCGCTACCAGACTCAGCCCGAACACAATCGCCGCCGCGTGACCCAGCAGCGGCTGCAGCGTCAGATAGGCCTGGTCGAGATCGACAATGCTGGTGTGACCGCTAAAGTGAAACGCGGCCGCTGCGGTGGCCATCATCGCCAGGTTAACGAAACCGGCAATGGTCATGGCGATCGCCACGTCGAGCTTGGTGGAGGAGTAGCGCTCCGCCTTGCTGCCTTTATTACCGTACTGCGTCAGCGCCGAGTGCAGATAAATGACGTGCGGCATAATGGTCGCGCCCAGTACGCCAGCCGCGAGGAATACCGCGTCCGAAGTAGGCAGGCTCGGCAGCGCCATGCCCACCACCAGATCGCTGACGCGCGGCTGCGAGAAGAACAGCTCAACGATATAAGCGGCGGCGACAAACAGCAGCAGCCCGCCAATCACCAGCTCCAGCGGCTTCTGTCCACGGTTTTGCAGCATCAGGATCAGGAACGTGGCGATACCGGTTAACACCGCGCCCTGCAGTAGCGAGATGCCGAGCAGCAGCTTAAAGCCGAGCGCAGCCCCGATGAATTCCGCCAGATCGGTGGCCATGGCGATAATCTCCGCCTGTACCCAGTAGAACCACACCGCCGGGCGCGGGAAGCGATCGCGAATATGCTCGGCGAGGTTTTTACCGGTGGCAATACCCAGCTTGGCAGACATCAGCTGGATCAACATCGCCATAATGTTGGCCCATACCACCACCCACAGCAGTTTGTAGCCGTACGCGGCCCCCGCCTGGATGTTGGTGGCAAAGTTGCCGGGATCGATATAACCAATGGCCGCGATGAAGGCCGGTCCCAGCAGCGCGAGCTTGATCTTTCTGGCTCCGCGAGCGGCGCGCTCGGCGGTGCGACTTTCTGACATAGTTTTGACCCTGTCCTAACGCTTGTCTGACCCATCCAGCTTACGGGGCATTCAAGGCAAGTGAAATTTGGTTATAGTTATCGCATTGATAGATGGTGCTATAAAGTATAGCCATTGCTATACCACAAGGTAAAGTTAGCGCTTGCTAAAAATTATGCAACAGGTTTCACTCTACTCCCGGGTCAAATTATAGACAATCTCTTTGTGGATATTTCTTGTGATCGATTTGTAAACAGGTTGTGAGCGGTGAGACTAATCCGAGAAATAAAGCGATACCGAATACTTATATTGTGGTTTTGATCTCGTTTTTAAGTAACGCGTTACATAGAATACGCAGCAAAATACAACCCTCCTCAAATTTGGAGCCGATATGTCCCATATTTTGCACTTCCTTTTAGCATTGGTGGTGGTAGCCGTGCTGGCGTTACTCGTCAGTCACGATCGTAAGAGTATCCGGATTCGCTATATCGTTCAGCTGCTGGTGATTGAAGTGCTGCTGGCGTGGTTCTTCCTTAACTCCGAAGCAGGCCTCGGTTTTGTTAAAGGTTTCGCCGGGCTGTTTGATCATCTGCTCAAATATGCAGCAGAAGGCACCAATTTCGTGTTCGGTAACATGAACGAGAAAGGTCTGGCCTTCTTCTTCCTCAATGTTTTGTGCCCTATCGTCTTCATCTCAGCCCTGATCGGTATTTTGCAGCATTTCCGCATCCTGCCGTGGGTGATTCGCGCTATCGGTACCGTGCTGTCGAAGATCAACGGCATGGGCAAACTGGAATCCTTTAACGCCGTCAGCTCTCTGATTCTGGGACAGTCAGAAAACTTTATCGCCTATAAGGATATCCTTGGCAAAATGTCACAGCGCCGCATGTACACCATGGCAGCCACCGCGATGTCGACGGTGTCGATGTCGATTGTGGGTGCATACATGACGATGCTGCAGCCAAAGTACGTGGTGGCCGCGCTGGTGCTCAACATGTTCAGTACCTTTATCGTGCTGTCGCTGATTAACCCGTACCGCGTGGACAGCGAAGAAGACCTGCAGCTGCAGGATCTGCATAAAGGTCAGAGCTTCTTTGAGATGCTGGGTGAATACATCCTGGCCGGTTTCAAGGTGGCGATTATCGTTGCGGCGATGCTGATTGGCTTTATCGCGCTGATCTCCGGCCTCAACGCGCTGTTTGATACCATCTTCGGCATCAGCTTCCAGGGCGTGCTGGGCTATGTGTTCTATCCGTTTGCCTGGGTAATGGGCGTACCATCCAGCGAAGCGCTGCAGGTGGGCAGCATCATGGCGACCAAGCTGGTTTCTAACGAATTCGTTGCAATGATGGACCTGCAGAAAATCGCCGGTCAGCTGTCGCCGCATGCGGAAGGCATTCTGTCGGTGTTCCTGGTCTCCTTCGCCAACTTCTCCTCCATCGGCATTGTCGCAGGCGCGATCAAAGGTCTGCATGAAGAGCAGGGTAACGTGGTATCACGTTTCGGCCTGAAACTGCTGTACGGCTCGACGCTGGTGAGCGTGCTTTCCGCCGCCATCGCCGGTCTGGTGCTGGGCTTCTGATCTACAGGGCGGGCTGCGGCTCGCCCTTCTCTTCTTTTATATACCTAAGCGTTATATCCCGCGCCAGTCAGCCTGCCGCCGCGTCACGCCCTGCTTCACCGTTTCCCGCAAACCCTTTGCACAATATCGAATTTCCGTTGTTGCCGTCTGCGCCCGTAGCTTTTCCTTCTGACCTCACCTCAGGAGAATCGCATGAGCATTCAGTTCCTTGGCATGATTGGCCACCGGCTTGCCTCAGAAATCATTCCCGCATCCGGCACGTTGTTCGATAAAGATTACATTGCCCGCTTTGCCCGCGCCCATGAAGCGGCCGGCTTCGATCGCATTCTTGTCGGCTACTGGTCCGATCAACCCGATGGCTTTCTGGTCACCGCTCACGCAGCGGCGCATACCCAGAAGATTAAATTCCTGCTGGCGCACCGTCCGGGGTTTGTCGCGCCCACGCTGGCGGCCCGCAAGCTGGCTTCGCTCGACCATCTCACCGACGGCCGCCTGGCCGTGCACATTATCAGCGGCGGCAGCGACAGCGAACAGCGCCGCGACGGTGATTTTCTCAGCAAGGCTGAACGCTATGCGCGCACCGACGAATTTCTCAGCGTGCTGAAACAGAGCCTTGAGTCGCCACAGCCTTACGATCATCAGGGCCGGTTTTACCAGGCTGAGCAGGCTTTCTCTGCCATTAAACCGCTGCAACATAAGCTGCCGATCTATTTCGGCGGATCGTCACCGGAGGCGATTGACGTGGCGGCGCGACATGCCGATGTCTTCGCGCTGTGGGGCGAACCGTTAAAAGGCGCGGCCGAGACGGTACGTAATGTGCGTGCGGCGGCGGCCGCGCAGGGGCGCCAGATTGCGTTTAACATCTCCTTCCGGCCAATTCTGGGTAACACCGAAAAAGAAGCCTGGGAGCGTGCCGAACATATCCGCGCCACCGCAGAGAAGCAGCTGGCGGAGACCGGCTATACCTTTGGTTTGCCGAAGCCGCAGAGTGTCGGTGCGCAGCGTCTGCTGGCGGCGGCGCATGAGAGCGAACGCCACGACAAAGTGCTGTGGACCGGCGTGGCAAAACTGGTGCAGGGCGGCTACAACTCCACCGCGCTGGTCGGCACGCCGGATCAGGTTTCTGAGGCGCTGCTGGATTACTATCGCCTCGGCATTCATAGCGTGCTGATCCGCGGATTTGACCCTCTGAATGACGCGGTGGAATACGGCCGTGAGCTGCTGCCGCTGACGCGTGAGAAAGTGGCTGCGCTCAGCGCAACTGAAAAAAGGAGCGCCTGATGCGTCTCGCCGCTCTGTTTGCCGGTGTTGCGCTGGCCTTCGCGTCACTCCAGCCGCTACTGGCGGCCGATAAAGTCACGCTGCGCCTCGGCGATGTGAAAGGCGATCGTTTTGCCGCCCTGAAAGCCTCGGGCGAACTGAACAATCTGCCTTACGATCTTAAGCTCACCGCCTTTGACTCCGGCGCGCCGGTGCAGGAAGCGCTCAATGCCGGGGCGCTCGACGTTGGCTTTACCGGCGATTTGCCGTTTCTGTTTGTCTATGCGGCAGGTGCGCCGGTGAAAGCCGTGGGTGCCTGGCAAAATAACCCGGACAGCATTGCTCTGCTGACCCGCCCCGACGCCGGCATTCACCGGCTGCAGGATTTAAAAGGTAAGCAGATCGCGGTCAACCGCGGCGGCTGGGGACACTATCTGCTGCTTGGCCTGCTGGAGCGCGCGGGCCTGACGACGCAGGATGTCACGCTGCGCTTTCTCGGACCGGTGGATGGCCGCGCGGCGCTGACGTCCGGTGCGGTCGCGGCCTGGGCGCCGTGGGAGCCCTATATCGCCACTTCGACCGCCATCGACGGCACGGTGCGCGTACCGGACGGCGGGGGTAAAGGCATTATGTCCGGTTACTCCTACGCGCTGGCCCGCAATGAAGCGTTGCAGGACGCCGGCAAGCGGGAAGCGATTGCCGACCTGCTGGCGCGACTGGCGAAGGCGCAAATCTGGGCGCAACACCATCCGCAGGAATTCGCCGGCGTGCTGAGCCAAACCCTGAATATGCCCCCCGCCATTACCCGTAGCTGGATTGACGATGCGCGTATCCGCCCGCTGGTGTTTGACACGCACCTGATTGCCACGCTGCAGAAATCCGCCGACTTTTTCCATCGTTATCAGGTGTTGCCAAAACAGGTCGATGTCAGCCAGGCGTTTGACTTCAGTCTGTCCGCCGCCGCTAACCGCATCGCCCAGCACGCGCCGGGAGACAAATCATGAGTGATTATCAGCACCATCGCCTGCGCACCTTCGTCGCCCGGCTGGCCACCCTGCTCGACAGCCAGCCGGACGAAGCGACCATTTTGCGGCAGGGCAGCGGCTGGCTGGCCGAACTGATTCGCCACGATGACTGGCTGGATGAGGCGTTTACCCAGCCCCATCCACAGCACTATCAGCAATATCTGCTATATGCCGATGCGCAGCAGCGCTTTTCCGTGGTGAGTTTTGTCTGGGGGCCGGGTCAGCAGACGCCGATTCACGATCACCGCGTCTGGGGCCTGATTGGCATGCTGCGCGGCGCCGAGATTTCACAATCGTGGCAGCCGGGCCCGCACGGTTTACAGGCAGAAGGTGCGCCGGTGCGGCTTGAGCCCGGCAGCGTGGAGGCGGTGTCGCCGACGGTCGGTGATATCCATCGCGTCAGCAACGCCTATGACGATCGCGTCTCTGTCAGTATCCACGTGTATGGCGCAAATATCGGCGCGGTTGAGCGCGCGGTCTACACCGCCGACGGCCACGAAAAGCGCTTCATTTCCGGTTACAGCAACCGTTATCTACCTAACATTTGGGACCTCTCACATGACTAAACCGGTTTTCCCGTTTCGCCAGGCGGCGGAACTGCTGACAGCGCTGCGTCAGCAACAGGAAGTGGCGATCATTGACGTGCGTGATGAGGCGCTGTTTGCCACCGGGCACCCGCTGTTTGCCGTCAACATTCCGCTATCAAAGCTGGAGCTGGAGCTGCTGGACCGCATTCCCCAACGTCACACCGCCATTACGCTGTATGACAACGGCGAAGGCCTGGCGCAGACCGCCGCTGAACGTCTCGCCGCACTGGGTTATCAGCAGGTCACGCTACTGGCCGATGATTTAGCCGGCTGGCAGGCGGCTGGCGGCGAGCTGTTTATCGATGTTAATTCACCCAGCAAAGCGTTTGGCGAACTGGTGGAACATCATGCCCGCACGCCTTCGCTCTCCGCCGATGAGGTACAGACGCTGATTAGCAATGATGCCGACGTGGTGGTGCTGGATGCGCGGCGCTTTGATGAATATCACACCATGAGCATTCCGGGCGCCACCAGCGTACCCGGCGGCGAACTGGTGCTGCGCGTGCGCGATTTAGCCCCCTCACCGCGCACCACAGTGATTGTGAATTGCGCCGGACGCACGCGCAGCATTATTGGCACGCAGTCGCTGGTCAATGCCGGTATTCGTAATCCGGTATTCGCGCTACGCAACGGCACCATTGGCTGGACGCTGGCCGGTCATGCGCTGGAGCATGGGCAGAGCCGCCGCTATGGCAACACCAGCGAAACCGCGCAACGCCAGGCCGCGAGCCAGGCCCGCGCCATTGCCGATCGCGCTGGCGTGACACGCATTCCTCTGGCGACGCTGACGCGCTGGCAGCAGGAAGCACGCACCACCTACCTGTTTGACGTGCGTGATGCCGAAGAGTACGCCGCCGGTCACCTGCCGGGCAGCCGCCACGTGGCGGGCGGCCAGCTGGTACAGGAGACCGATCATTACGCCAGCGTGCGCGGTGCGCGTATCGTGCTGGTGGATGATGACGGTGTCCGCGCCAATATGACCGGTTCCTGGCTGGCGCAGCTTGGCTGGCAGGTGGCGGTGCCTGACGCATTGCAGGCCAGCGATTTCAGCGCTGTCGGTAGCTGGCAGCCGCAGGTCGCGCCGGTTGCTGCGCCGGAATCGATCTCCCCTGCGCAGCTGGCCGAGTGGCTGGCGGCTGGCGACACGCAGGTGCTGGATTTCACCACGCTCGCCAATTACCGCAACAGCCATATTCCCGGTGCGGCCTGGCTGCTGCGTTCCACCCTGCAGCAGCAGGGCAAGGCACTACTGCCCGATGCTGGCCGCTATGTGCTGACCTGCGGTAGCAGCCTGCTGGCCAGCTATGCCGTGGAGCAAATTGCCACGCTGAGCGGCAAACCGGTGCGGGTGCTGGCGGGAGGCAATGCAGCCTGGCGTGCCGCCGGTCTGCCCACCGAACAGGGCGAGCAGCGCCTGCTCTCGCCGCCCATCGATCGTTATCGCCGCCCATACGAAGGCACCGATATTGAACCGGACGTGATGCAGGCCTATCTCGACTGGGAATATGGTCTGGTGGCGCAACTGGATCGCGACGGTACCCACGGTTTTCGCGTGCTGCAGCTGCAGCCACAGGCCGTAACGGTTTAACACGGAAAGGCGCTGCAGGTCAGCGCCATTGCGCGCAGCCAGTCGGCGAATGCAACGTCACACTGCGCAAACGGGCAGTATTATTATCGGGTTGTGAATACGTTTGTTCTGAACGAACAGAGAATTGGTGGAGATAAGCGGGATCGAACCGCTGACCTCTTGCATGCCATGCAAGCGCTCTCCCAGCTGAGCTATACCCCCACATCTGGAATTCGTTTTTTCAGTGCAAACCGTTGGGAGCGGTTTGGTGGAGCTAAGCGGGATCGAACCGCTGACCTCTTGCATGCCATGCAAGCGCTCTCCCAGCTGAGCTATAGCCCCGTACCGAAAAAACCGCCGAGTTACCTCGACGGACGGCATAATATGAGACCGCTGTTTGAGTGTCAACGGCAAATTCTCGTTCTGCGTGCGATCGCTGAAAAAGGCGGCAACCCTGTGTCGCCGTGGCTTTTTTTTCAGCGCAGCGCGTACTCGTCATCCCTGCCCTCAGCCGTTATCTCAACGCCGCCTCAACGGTGCACCACGCCGAGGTTAACTTTAGGTTAAAGATGTTAGCGTCAGGCTTGTTTTCGTTAATGGTGCGTGTAAAACTTAGCGCGCTAATTAACCGGTTAGCCGTCCAGGGTATTCACTCGCTAACCGGCCAGCACGTCCTCCTTGTTTAATAAAAGAAAAGTGAACTATGTCGCTGCATACACCTAAAGAGATCGCGCAACTGGCGATTCAGGCCGGCGTGGCTAAAAGCCGTCTGCCGGTTTCCACCTTATTAATTCTTGGCTTTATGGCTGGCGCGTTTATCGCCACCGGCTTCCTGCTCGATCTGCACGTTATTAACCAGCTGCCTGCTGAATGGGGCTCGTTTGCCGGCTTCCTCGGTGCGGCGGTATTCCCGGTCGGACTGATTCTGACCGTGCTGGCGGGTGGCGAACTGCTGACCGGCAACATGATGACGCTGCCCATTGCCTGGTTCGCGCGCCGCATTAGCGGTTTCAGCGTGCTGCGTAACTGGTTTTGGGTCACCATCGCCAATTTTATTGGCAGCGTTGCGGTAGCATGGTTCTTCGGCCATCTGCTCGGCATGACCGAAGGCGACTATCTGAAGAAAACCGTGGCGATCGCCCATGCCAAAGTGAACGCCGATTTCATGCACGCGTTCATCTCCGGCATCGGCTGCAACTGGCTGGTGTGTCTGGCGGTGTGGCTGGCCTTCGCCAGTAAAGATATGGTCGGCAAAATCTTCGGCATGTGGTTCCCGGTGATGGCCTTCGTGGCAATCGGTTTCCAGCACGTGGTGGCCAACATGTTTATCGTGCCTGCCGCAATTTTTGCCGGTCAGATGAGCTGGGCAGAATTTGCACCTAACGTGGTTGCGGTATTTTTAGGCAATGGTGTGGGCGGTGCGATCTTTGTCGGCCTCACCTATTTCCTCGCCTTCCGTCCGGCACAGGCGGCGGTCAGCGAAGCGCAGTAAACCGATTTTGCCTTTTGTCGCACAGCAAAAGGCATTTTCTGCCTTGATTACTTTTCCCCGTAACGTTTTGTTGTAATATGTAGAGCTAATGTATTTAACAGGGACAGCATCGTGAAAAAGGAATGGCTCACTCCCGAAGAGCTCGCGCTGGAAACGGGCTACAGTCGGCAGACGGTGAATAAATGGATCAAGCGTGAAAACTGGACGACCACGCCCAAGCCCGGTGTACAGGGCGGTAAGGCGCGATTAATCCACATTGATGAGCGTGTCAAAAGCTTCATTCAGTCCACCCGCCATGCAAACGAACCGGCGGCGAATTACGGCGCTCAGCAAAATACGTTACCTGCGTTATTAATAAATTCTGTCCAGCAAATGACGGCCACCGAACAGGAACAACTGGCGGCGCTGTTATTGCGGGAAGGGATCAGGGGCGTATTACAGCGGTTAGGAATCCAGGAAGAATAGAAAAGCCGGAAGCAGTGAGATGCTTCCGGCTTTTTTGTTGCCTGCCTCATCACAGCAGCCTGACAGGCCGCTGTTCAGCTCAATCAGGCCTGTGCTTCACGCTCCGCGATGAACGCCAGCGCTTTTTCGATACGCGCCACGCTGCGGCTGCGGCCGATGGCTTCCACCGTCACGTCGAGTCCAGGCGACTGACCGGCACCGGTTACGGCAACGCGCAGCGGCATACCGACTTTGCCCATGCCGAGCTCAAGTTCATCCGCAGCAGCCTGAATGGCGTGATGCACGTTTTCCGCATTCCAGTCGCTGTCGCTGATGGCCGCCAGCTTGTCGCGCACCACTTCCAGCGGCTGACGCGCCACCGGACGCAGATGCTTTTTCGCTGCATCCGCATCAAACGCGTCAAACTCTTCATAGAAGTAGCGGCAGGACGCGGCGATTTCGACCAGCGTTTTGCAGCGCTCACCCAGCAGCGTCACCAGCTTCGCCAGCTCCGGTCCGGTGCGGGTATCGATATTCTGCTGCTCGATGTGCCACTGCAGCTGGGTCGCGACATATTCCGGCGGCAGCGTATTAATGTAGTGGTGATTGAGCCACTGCAGTTTCTCGGTGTTGAAGGCGCTGGCCGATTTGCTCACCGCATCGAGGGTGAACAGTTCGGTCATTTCCGCCACGCTGAAAATCTCCTGATCGCCATGTGACCAGCCGAGGCGCACCAGATAATTAAGCAGCGCTTCCGGCAGGTAGCCGTCGTCGCGATACTGCATGACGCCCACTGCGCCGTGACGCTTGGACAGCTTTTTACCGTCATCGCCAAGGATCATGGATACGTGCGCATAAGTTGGCACTTCCGCACCAATCGCTTTCAGGATGTTGATCTGACGCGGCGTGTTGTTGATATGGTCTTCACCACGAATAACGTGCGTGATGCCCATATCCCAGTCGTCGACCACCACACAGAAGTTGTAGGTCGGTGAACCGTCGGTACGGCGGATGATCAGATCATCCAGTTCCTGGTTGCTGAATTCGATCGGACCACGAATCTGATCGTCAAAAATCACCGAACCGTCCTGCGGGTTGCGGAAGCGCACCACGCACGGCTCATCGGCAGCATGATGTTCATGGCTGTCGCGGCAGCGGCCGTCATAACGGGGCTTCTCGCCTTTTTCCATCTGCTCTTCACGCAGCGCGTCCAGACGCTCTTTCGAGCAATAGCATTTATAAGCAGTACCGGCTTCCAGCATTTCGTCGATAACGTCGTTATAACGGTCGAAACGTTTGGTCTGGTAGTACGGGCCCTCATCCCAGTCGAGATTGAGCCAGTTCATCCCATCCATAATGGCTTCGATCGCTTCCGGCGTGGAGCGCTCCAGGTCGGTATCTTCGATACGCAGGACGAATTCGCCCTGGTTATGGCGAGCATAAAGCCATGAGTAAAGCGCAGTACGCGCACCACCGACGTGCAGGTAGCCCGTCGGGCTGGGTGCGAAGCGAGTTTTGATTTTCATTCAGCATTGCCTTAAATGCGCAGGTTTCGTTGTCTGGATGACAAAAAAACGGGTTAACGCGGAAAAACAGTGCGCATATTCTAGCAGGTGAGGCTGATTCCTCAATCACTGTCACGCTGGCGGCGCGGGCAGAAGTGCGTTTTTCTGCTAATAAAACCAGCACATTGGCTAAAAGCGCTGCATGATGTCTAAATTTAAAGCGAACGCACATTTATGTTTTAAAAAGCGTTGACTCACTTCGAAGGATCCCTATAATGCGACTCCACACAGCGGGGGTGATTAGCTCAGTTGGTAGAGCATCTCCCTTACAAGGAGGGGGTCGGCGGTTCGAGCCCGTCATCACCCACCACTCTTAATGAGATGGCCCGCAGTGAACAAGAGATAAGATATGGGTGATTAGCTCAGTTGGTAGAGCATCTCCCTTACAAGGAGGGGGTCGGCGGTTCGAGCCCGTCATCACCCACCATATCTTAGTCAGATGACACTCTTGTTAAGCAGTACCGAAGTGGGTGATTAGCTCAGTTGGTAGAGCATCTCCCTTACAAGGAGGGGGTCGGCGGTTCGAGCCCGTCATCACCCACCACTTCGGGTCGTTAGCTCAGTTGGTAGAGCAGTTGACTTTTAATCAATTGGTCGCAGGTTCGAATCCTGCACGACCCACCAAATTCAGAAAAGAGCGCCCTCAGGGCGCTTTTTTCGTTTCTGTGCGCCGATGCTGAACGTGCAGGATGAGAACCTGCTGCAGGTTCGACTGAATCGCCGGGAGCGATTCAGGCTGATGCGCCAGCATCACCCGCAGGGCGAGGCCCCGGATGGGCCGAGGCATATCCTGCACGACCCACCAAATCCCGAAAAGAGCGCCCTCAGGGCGCTTTTTTCGTTTCTGTGCGCCGATGCTGAACGTGCAGGATGAGAACCTGCTGCAGGTTCGACTGAATCGCCGGGAGCGATTCAGGCTGATGCGCCAGCATCACCCG
>NZ_POWM01000029.1:0-277 GCF_002928365.1 Pantoea sp. ICBG 985 | reverse complement strand
AAATCGTACCCCAAACCGACACAGGTGGTCAGGTAGAGAATACCAAGGCGCTTGAGAGAACTCGGGTGAAGGAACTAGGCAAAATGGTGCCGTAACTTCGGGAGAAGGCACGCTGGCGCGTAGGTGAAGGGACTTGCTCCCGGAGCCGAGGCCAGTCGAAGATACCAGCTGGCTGCAACTGTTTATTAAAAACACAGCACTGTGCAAACACGAAAGTGGACGTATACGGTGTGACGCCTGCCCGGTGCCGGAAGGTTAATTGATGGGGTTATCCGCA
>NZ_POWM01000028.1:0-303 GCF_002928365.1 Pantoea sp. ICBG 985 | reverse complement strand
TGGCAGTTCCCTACTCTCGCATGGGGAGGCCCCACACTACCATCGGCGCTACGGCGTTTCACTTCTGAGTTCGGCATGGGGTCAGGTGGGACCACCGCGCTGTTGCCGCCAGGCAAATTCTTTGTGCGCGAAACGAATCTTTTTCGCTGATGCCGCGTTGCCCGTCCTCGCGCTACTCAGTCACATACTTCTGTATGCTCCCTCGTACCGTCTCGTCCGGCGCCTTGCCTCAGCGCAAAATCTTTCGTTTCCGCTAATTTTTCCGTCACAAGCTGAAAATTCTTTCTGTCTCTCGGCCCAAAA
>NZ_POWM01000027.1:0-306 GCF_002928365.1 Pantoea sp. ICBG 985 | reverse complement strand
TTTTGGGCCGAGAGACAGAAAGAATTTTCAGCTTGTGACGGAAAAATTAGCGGAAACGAAAGATTTTGCGCTGAGGCAAGGCGCCGGACGAGACGGTACGAGGGAGCATACAGAAGTATGTGACTGACTTTGCGAGGGCGGCCAACGCGGCATCAGTGAAAAAGATTCGTTTCGTGCACCAGAATTTGCCTGGCGGCAACAGCGCGGTGGTCCCACCTGACCCCATGCCGAACTCAGAAGTGAAACGCCGTAGCGCCGATGGTAGTGTGGGGCCTCCCCATGCGAGAGTAGGGAACTGCCAGGCAT
>NZ_POWM01000026.1:0-378 GCF_002928365.1 Pantoea sp. ICBG 985 | reverse complement strand
GACGCCACTGCTTGGTGACAGGTGAAAGGTGTCTCCACAGAATATCTCAAAACTGACGGTAACGTCGTGTTTGAGATATTGCTCTTTAACAATCCGGAACAAGCTGAAAATTTGAAACGACGCGTCGTGTTCATTCTCCGTAATAAGAATGAAATTTACGATGTGTTCGAGTCTCTCAAAAGCTTACAGCTTACAAGCAACTGTGATGCAGTAGCGAGCGAGCAGTAAAGAAGGCAAGGCGCGCCGGCGCGCAGCCAGCGGAGCGTACTGAAGTACGTGAGCATGGCGAGCACCGCGCAACGACGCATTCTTTACGCGCAGCCGTTACGGCAGACAGATAAACGCCTGTGGGTTGTGAGGTTAAGCGACTAAGCGTAC
>NZ_POWM01000025.1:0-411 GCF_002928365.1 Pantoea sp. ICBG 985 | reverse complement strand
GACGTTGAAGACGACGACGTTGATAGGCCGGGTGTGTAAGCGCAGCGATGCGTTGAGCTAACCGGTACTAATGACCCGTGAGGCTTAACCTTACAACGCCAGAGGCGTTTTGGTCTGAGAGACCGAAAGAATTTTCAGCTTGTGACGGATAGAAATTAGCGGAAACGAAAGATTTTGCGCTGAGGCGAGGCGGCAGGCCGAAGGGAAGGAAGGAGCATACACGAGTATGTGACTGACTTTACGAGGGCGGCCAACGCGGCATCAGTGAAAAAGATTCGTTTCGTGCACAAAGAATTTGCCTGGCGGCAACAGCGCGGTGGTCCCACCTGACCCCATGCCGAACTCAGAAGTGAAACGCCGTAGCGCCGATGGTAGTGTGGGGCCTCCCCATGCGAGAGTAGGGAACTGCCA
>NZ_POWM01000024.1:0-568 GCF_002928365.1 Pantoea sp. ICBG 985 | reverse complement strand
CGCTTACCACTTTGTGATTCATGACTGGGGTGAAGTCGTAACAAGGTAACCGTAGGGGAACCTGCGGTTGGATCACCTCCTTACCTGAAGATACCTTCCCGCGAAGTGCTCACACAGATTGTCTGATAGAAAAGTAACGAGCAGGACGGCTGCGAAGTCGTGACACTTTGTGTCCCCTTCGTCTAGCGGTTAGGACTCCGCCCTTTCACGGCGGCAACAGGGGTTCGAATCCCCTAGGGGACGCCACTGCTTGGTGACAGGTGAAAGGTGTCTCCACAGAATATCTCAAAACTGACGGTAACGTCGTGTTTGAGATATTGCTCTTTAACAATCCGGAACAAGCTGAAAATTTGAAACGACGCGTCGCTTCATTTCTCCGTAATAAGAAATGAATCACGATGCGTTCGAGTCTCTCAAATGCTTGCAGTCTGCAGCGTTGCAAAACGCCTGTGGGTTGTGAGGTTAAGCGACTAAGCGTACACGGTGGATGCCCTGGCAGTCAGAGGCGATGAAGGACGTGCTAATCTGCGAAAAGCGACGGTAAGGTGATATGAACCGCTACAGCCGT
>NZ_POWM01000023.1:0-616 GCF_002928365.1 Pantoea sp. ICBG 985 | reverse complement strand
CGCTTACCACTTTGTGATTCATGACTGGGGTGAAGTCGTAACAAGGTAACCGTAGGGGAACCTGCGGTTGGATCACCTCCTTACCTGAAGATACCTTCCCGCGAAGTGCTCACACAGATTGTCTGATGAAAAAGTAATGAGCAAAGCGTCTTACGAAAGAGACTTCAGTGTCCCCTTCGTCTAGAGGCCTAGGACACCGCCCTTTCACGGCGGTAACAGGGGTTCGAATCCCCTAGGGGACGCCACTTGCTGGTAATGAGTGAAAGGCGTTACCGATAATACTTCAGAGTGTGCTGATTAAGCATGCTGCGAAGTATTTGCTCTTTAACAATCCGGAACAAGCTGAAAATTGAAACGACACGTCGTGTTCATTCTCCGTAATAAGAATGAATTTTACGATGTGTTCGAGTCTCTCAAAAGCTTACAGCTTACAAGCAACTGTGATGCAGTAGCGAGCGAGCAGTAAAGAAGGCAAGGCGCGACGGCGCACAGCCAGCGGAGCGTACTGAAGTACGTGAGCATGGCGAGCACCGCGCAACGACGCATTCTTTACGCGCAGCCGTTACGGCAGACAGATAAACGCCTGTGGGTTGTGAGGTTAAGCGACTAAGCGTAC
>NZ_POWM01000022.1:0-738 GCF_002928365.1 Pantoea sp. ICBG 985 | reverse complement strand
TTCATGACTGGGGTGAAGTCGTAACAAGGTAACCGTAGGGGAACCTGCGGTTGGATCACCTCCTTACCTGAAGATACCTTCCCGCGAAGTGCTCACACAGATTGTCTGATAGAAAAGTAACGAGCAGAAAAAACCTCTACAGGCTTGTAGCTCAGGTGGTTAGAGCGCACCCCTGATAAGGGTGAGGTCGGTGGTTCAAGTCCACTCAGGCCTACCAGATTTCTTCTCATGCCGCGTTATGTTTCCGGCTCGCATAGTTCACTATGCTTCGCGAAAACATGCCTTGCCTGAGACGAAATCACATTTCCCGTGTGAGAAACGTGACTCCTGGTGAGTGGATGTAGATGGTCTCTGCAGTGACTGTATGGGGCTATAGCTCAGCTGGGAGAGCGCCTGCCTTGCACGCAGGAGGTCAGCGGTTCGATCCCGCTTAGCTCCACCATTACAGTACTGAAACTTACTTCAGAGTATACCGGCGACGGTGTGCTGCGAAGTATTTGCTCTTTAACAATCCGGAACAAGCTGAAAATTTGAAACGACGCGTCGTATTCATTCTCCGTAATAAGAATGAAATTTACGATGCGTTCGGGTCTCTCAAATGCTTGCAGTCCGCAGCGTTGCAAAACGCCTGTGGGTTGTGAGGTTAAGCGACTAAGCGTACACGGTGGATGCCCTGGCAGTCAGAGGCGATGAAGGACGTGCTAATCTGCGAAAAGCGACGGTAAGGTGATATGAACC
>NZ_POWM01000020.1:0-1210 GCF_002928365.1 Pantoea sp. ICBG 985 | reverse complement strand
GTAGATACCGTCTTGCCGGTTACCTGGCAAGACATATTTCGGCATCGAACGGACGACCCGATTTCAGCACGCCATAAGCCAGCTGCAGCAGCTTCTTCATCGCCGCGCACACCACGACTTTTCCCGTTTTCTTACCCGCATCCAGCCGTTTCTTCAGCGCACTCACCGCCGGATTCCACTTCATCGCCACTATCGCAGGCATGTACAGGGCCTTGCGCATCGCGCTGTTGCCCATCTTCGATATCCTGCTTTTGCCCTTCCACTCACCGGACTCCTGCCGCATCGGATTCAGACCCACCCACGCCACAAGCGCCTTGCTGCTGCTGAACCTCGACATGTCCCCCAGATACGCCAGCATCGTGCTGCTCAGCACGCCCGCGATGCCCGGGATGGACTCCAGCAGTTCCCTGTTCTTTTTAAGGCCCGGATCATTGTCGATATGGTCGTTTATTGCCCGCTTCGTTTCGTCTATCTGCGCATCCAGCGCCGCAATGACCACGCGGATTGAGGGCTGCACCACCGCATCCGAGACCTCCAGCCGGTTCTCTTCCATCTGCCGCATTTCCTGAAGATTCGTCAGGCGCTTCACCAGCGCCTTCAGCCTGCGTTCATTCAGCGGCGCCGGCTGCCACAGCGACGGGCCGTGCAGTTTACAGTAGCGCGCTATCATGCGCGCATCGTCTTTATCCGTCTTGTTACGGCTCAGCTCCGCCTGTCCGAAGCGCCTGATGCGCGCGGGATTTTCCACGCTGACATCATAGCCTTCGTCGTGCAGGAAGGTGGCCAGCGGCTCACTGTACGCGCCGGTAGCCTCCATGCAGATATGGCAGCAGCCGAACGGCTCCAGCCATTTTTTCAGGGCGATAAAGCCCTTAGGGGTGTTGGGAAAGACTTTGGTTTTGTAAGACGTGTCGCCTTTCCAGACGGCCACATCAAACTTTCCGGAGGCAACATCAATGCCGACAGGCATACGGGTTTGCATAGATTCTCCTTAACAGCACAGGGAAACCGCCATGACCATCCTTATGGATGCGTGCTCGGGGCACAGGATACCGTCCGGTCTTGAAGGCGGGAGTTAAGTTGCCGGGGATGAATCTACGAAGCAGGCTTTATGCCCAGGGGGCGCCCCCATCTCACCAGCAACTTCCCGATGATCAGTCGGGGATCATCATACCCGGAGGAGAATGATCGGGATATAAGGGGCGCCATT